>SYJQ01000015.1 GCA_005798405.1 Nitrosopumilaceae archaeon | reverse complement strand
CGACGTGGTACCAGAAAAGGGTACAAAGCAGGTGCTTTGAAACACGCAATGCAGACTACTGATACTGAATTTGTAGCAATTTTTGATGCTGATTTCATTCCACCAAATTGGTTTCTAAAAAGAGCCATCCCTCACTTTTCTAAACCTAACATAGGATTGATTCAATGTCGTTGGGGACATGTAAATGAAAATTATTCTGCAATCACTCAAGCACAAGCACTTAGTCTTGACTTTCATTTTTTGATTGAACAAAAAGCTAAAAGCAATTCTAATTTATTTATGAACTTTAATGGCACTGCAGGAATCTGGAAATGTGCTTGTATAGAAGATGCTGGTGGATGGCATACTGCTACTCTTGTAGAAGACCTTGATCTAAGCTATAGGGCTCAAATGAAAGGATGGAAATGTGTTTTCTTGCCTGATATTATAGTTGATGCAGAACTTCCTGTTCAAATGAATGCTGCTAAAAGACAACAATTTCGTTGGGCAAAAGGTTCTATTCAATGTGCAATTAAATTATTGTTAGATATTGCAATCAAACGTAAAGTTTCAGTAGAAGCAAAAATTCAAGCATTTGTCCAACTAACACGTCATATTGTTTATCCTTTGATGCTAATCCAATTTCTTGCATTACCTGTTCTTTTAGCTTCAAACATGAATCTGTATCTGGTTAGTTTTATTCCAGCACTCACAATTGCTGCATATCTTGCAATGGGTCCTGGGGCATACATTGTAATTATTCAAAGTATGTATCATAAATCCTGGAAATCAAAAGTAAAGATTTTGCCTGCATTACTTGTTTACAATGCAGGAATGTCTGTAAATAATACCGTAGCTGTATTTGATGCAGTTTTTGGAAAGAAAAATGAATTTCTAAGAACTCCAAAATATGGAATTGTTAACAAAGAAGATAATTGGAGAGATAAGGCATACAACTTACCTTTTACAAAAACTACCTTGCTTGAGATCTTCTTTGGTATTTACGGGCTGATGGGAATTTTGATCTCGATATTTTCCAATAACCCTGTTTTTGCACCTATTATTGGACTGCAAACAGTCGGTTTTTTTTATATTTCCTACATGAGTCTGTCTCATACAAGATTTAAAAGAATTAAATCACGTAACATTCCTGTTTTAACCAAGAAAGAAAAAATGGAAAAAAGAACATACCAACTTTCAATGATTGGAGTTGTTGCAATTATCATTTTTGGAGGATTTATGGCGATTACTGGATATCATGCTGATGTTTACCCCCTTGATAGAATACGTGGCAATTTGGATGGAATACTTGGCTCAGCAGATCCGGTTGCAATTAAAACTCACTTGATTGCAATTAAACAAGATTTGGCAATTGTTATGGAAAAATTGCCTGAAAGTAAAAATCCTGTTTGGGTTTTTCCTACAGAATCTACCAGCTTTCTTAGACTAGAACGTGATGTTGATAACATGCTCATTAACGTTGAAACAATTTCTGGAGTATCTGAAGATAGTGCTGCATTTCAAACTGGTATGACTAACATCGGTGAACGCTCTTTAGCACTTCGTCAAAATATCATGGATGCAACTCCCTACATGTTTGTCAGTGTATCTAATATTGTATTTAGCACAATGTGGATAGCTGCAATTTTAGGAATCTTTGCAGTTCTAAAACGAAAGAAAGATCAACTAACTGCATTTGATGAAACGACTGGAGTTTAGGAAATATTCAATTCATTACGTATTTCATCTACAGCTCTAATTCCATAAATGTCTCTAATTTGTTGAATTCTGACTGATTCTTTTAGTAATTCTTTGCCAATTGTATTTATCAAAATTGCAAAGATATCGCTAAATCTAATCTCCCATTTATCTGCACAATCTAAAATTTTACTGATTGCCCATTGTCTGACTTCATGTGGTAGTGGGATTTTCTCTCCAGCTTCTATTGATAACTTATCAAACAAGTTTACAATCTCGGCTGTCTGTGATGCCATGTTCTCTAGATCCTTTGCATCTCCATACTTTGATTCTGCATGCATTCTGATGTTTGATTGATATTCTGACAGCTTTAACAATGCCATCATTTCTTTTGATGATTCTTTTGACACTTTACTTGTGACATTTTTGACTGATTGCATCTCTTCAAATATTTTATCTGATTTTTTGTGAAATTCTGCTGTAGATGCATCCTGTCGTTTTAAAATATCTGACACCGAAGAAATTTTTTGTTCTATGTTGTCTGTCTTCTCAAAAACATTCTTTTTGAAATTTGAAAAATCCTCTTGAACTGATTTTAACCCCTCTCCTACAAATGCTGTCGAATCTGCTCTATGTGCTAATGAGTTTATCTCAGTTTCAATTTTATCAATTTTTCCAGAAATTACTTTGATTGAATTCATGCTCAAATTTGTTGCAGGATCTGTGTTTGAGACAACTGTGGTAAACTGCTGCTTTAACCCCTCGATGACTCCTCCCAGTGAATCTATTTTTGATGCCTTTCCAGCAACTGCATCAATTGCAATTTTAATTGCATCAAGTTCTAATTTCAATTTTGATGCTGAATTTACCTCGTCTTTGATTTTTCCAAGTTCTTGATTTAGACTAGAAATTACCTGAGAGCTCACTTCAACACTATCTGTTTTTTTGCTTATTCCTTCAACACTGTTTTTTAGATTGTCAATCTCTTTACCTATGTCTAAAAATGAATCTGTCTTTCCAGATACTTTTCTAAGATCATCTCTTACTTCATCAATTCTCTGTGCTATTTTTATTATCATCTGTGAGTTATTTCTCATAGAATTCATGCTGTCTTCTACCTGCTGTGACAGTTCCTGTGTCTTTGGAGATGATTTTTGTAATTCGTTTATTTTGTTTACTTCTTCTTGTAGTCTTACAGTTTGTTCATTAATTTTTGTAACTAAATTTGATTGGGCTCTTACATGATTTAATCCTGCATACAGTTTCTGTGTGTCGTCTTCTAGGATGTTTATCTGCTTTGATTGTTTTTGTATATTCTCTAACGTTAAAGTTAAAGTATCGATCATTTCTTTCATAGACACAAGTACTTTTTGGTTGTCTCCAAAAATTTTTGACATTACCTTTATTTCTTTTTGTAATGCTTTGCTGGAATCTGTTACTGATGCTACCTTTTTTAGTATTGCAGAAGGAGTAGGTTCACGTTTTATGATTTTTTTTGTTTTATCTGAAACTTTGTCTGCTTTCTTCGTTTCTTTGGAAACCATACCTATTAAGAATAAAATATGATGATAAAAAAGTTAGGTGTAAAATAAAAAATGTAAAGAGTTACTTGTTGACAACTTCTGGTTCATGGAGTAACTCATGAAATGTCTTTTCAGCTAGTCCATTTGCTGTGTCAATAAACCCTCTTGGACAATATTCACATTGAATCATATAGTACGGTATGGTACCGTACTATTAATATTTAGGTAATTATGGTGTTACCAATTATGCAGTCAGATACCCCAGGTCATTTCTCTACATTATTTTCAGCTGACCTACTCATCATTCTGCAATTAGATTTATGATAACTAGGCATAAAGAGGTTCAAAACATAATAAATTTACATAAAAGTTATGTTACATTAAAAAATCCGTTTTTGTTTGTGGATGTACGCAACTGTTTTTAAACAAATTTATCAAATGGTATCGTGGTCAACTACACACTTCAGATTGACTCCTCTGGAATTTCTAACGGTTTGAATCAAATTGTAACTGGACTTGTTGATCAGATTAGTCACATACCACACACTTCGTTTGTCACTGATTTAGCTTTTATCATGATTATCGGGGCAATTGTAACTCTTGCATTCTTTAAAATAAAACAACCTTTGATCATCGGATATCTTTTTGCAGGTATGTTGTTGGGACCTCTATCTCCCCTTTGGACTTGGACTCTCCCTCCTGGAAATCGTCCTTCTGACATGTTGGAAGGGGTAGGAATCTTAACTGATATGTCTGCATTGAATCTATTTTCTGAAATAGGAGTCATCTTACTTCTTTTTGTAATTGGGATTGAATTTCCTTATGCAAAAATCAAAAGTATTGGAAGAATGGCAATTGGTATAGGTACTATTGGTCTGTTTACAACATTAGGTGCAATTTTTTATGCCGCTACTTCCCTTGGGTTGAATTCTATGGATTCATTATTTATTGCTGCAGCACTTTCAATTTCTAGTACTGCAGTTATTGTAAAAATTTTAGAAGAGATGGGACGAATTAAAAGAGAATCGACAATTCTTGTATTGGGAATATTGATTGTAGAAGACGTTATTGCAGTAATTTTAATTTCTTCCTTGCAATCAATTGCCCTAGTTGGAACTGTATCTTTGGAATCCATTTTGATTGTAATTATTGTTGCAACCGGTTTGATTGTAGGTACATTCACTATTGGAACAAAAATCATCACACCGCTAATTGACAGAGTTGCTGCATCTGAGCATCATGAAATTTTATTACTGAGTGTTCTTGGAGTGTGTTTTGGCTATGCTCTATTGGCAAATATTGTTGGGTTGTCAGTTGCTATAGGAGCGTTTCTTGCAGGAGTTTTGGTTGCAGAATCTAAATCCTCTGAAGTCTCTAAACTTTTGGCAAGCCCGATAAAAGATATGTTTGTGGCGATATTTTTTATCTCAGTTGGTGCCTTGATGGATGTATCGCAACTTCAAAATTATTTGTTTATAGCTGTTGCACTAATTGCAGTTGCAATAGGGATGAAATTTGGGGGTAACATACTTGGCAGCTTTTTATTCCGTCAAAAACGTGACAAAGCCGTTCGCTCTGCATTTACATTAGCTGCACCAAGAGGCGAATTCTCAATTGTTATCATAAAAACTGGAGTTGATATTGGTGCTGTAAGCACATTTTTGTTCCCATTGGTAGGTGTGATATCTATAATCACTGCATTTCTTACGCCCTTTATGATTAAAGCAAGTGATAAAGTGGTTCCAATGTTAGAAAAGAAAAATGTCTGACGAGTTAAAAAAATTATCTGAACAAGTCCATGATGGCGTTACCACATTTGATTTTGATGGTAAAGACATCCCATGTATAATTTTAGATGAAAGGAAATATGACGAAATAATATCTAAAGTCGCTGGAAAATCTCTTGCAATTAACACTGATCTTAACATATTGCAAGATGGATTGGGTCATGTTTTTGTCGAAATTGTTTTAACATTTTCTCAAGGCGGAATTGTTGAAAAACTATTAATCAACGCAAACAAGGATTTGTTCTTTTTTCAATCTCTTGCAAAAACTTCAATGCTTGCACTCTCATCACCTAAATCTCATTATGGAAAAGATAATGTCTTTATGATTCAGCTGCCTAGACCTGAAAAAGCTGAAACTGCATTGGAGATAATAGAACACGGATTAGAACAAAATAATCAAAGATAAATGGTGCAGTTACCGGGATTTGAACCCGGGTCACGAACTTGGCAAGCTCGAATATTAACCAAACTGTACTATAACTGCAACAATCCTAAGGGATGAATTTGGATATTAAACTGTTTTTAACTATTGCATCTAAGATAAACTATGGATGAAAAATTGATGGAGAAAATCAAGCAAAAAATTCATCAAACCATTTCAAACAAAGAAGAAATTCAACAAATTATCAAATTGCTTTCAAACATTGATAACTCTAAATCTTTTGCACTTGGAATTGTTATCGGACGTCTCTATAACGCCTTTTATTATCAAACAAAAAGAATTCTAAATCGAGAGCCAACTGAATCTGAATTTGCAGAGTTTTTAGAATTTGTTAAAAGTAAGAAGTCTGATCTAGAAAATTTACGGTGACATTTTTTGTTCCCAAGGAATCACCTTGATTGTTGCTCCGCCAGGCAGTTTTACACAAGCGCTTTTGAGTGCCTTTTTTGCTTTTTCTAAATGTGCTGCATTAACATAAAACTCCATAATGCACTGTCCAAGCTGTACTCTGGCACCTAGGCTGGTAGCTTTCCCCCACGCTCTTCTCATTCCCTCTGAAATTCTATCTGCACCTGCAGTTGCAACCATTTTGTTTTCTCTAAGAAGAACATGAGGATAAATTCTGAGTCTGGAGAAATATCCTGTTTCTCCAGTTGATTGTTCAAGTGTTTTGTTTGCTGCTAATCTGCAGGACTCTATGGCCACATGTCTGATCTGGCATTTTTCATTTGTAAGTAATTGAACACAATAATCATAACTTGCTCTTTTTCCTCCTTGGAATTTTGCAATTTTTATCTGTGGGCTACCTTTGATGTATTCCTTTCTACAAAATGGCTGTCCTCTACCCACTCTATAATTGGCACCATGCATGATAAATTCAAACAAGAATGCCCATATTTTAACGGTTAGACAACACATATTCGTATTTTCCAATACTTATATGG
>SYJQ01000066.1 GCA_005798405.1 Nitrosopumilaceae archaeon | reverse complement strand
TTCTCGCCTGCTGCGCCCCATAGGGCCTGGGTCCGTGTCTCAGTACCCATCTCCGGGCTACTCCTCTCAGAGCCCGTACCTGTAATAGTCTTGGTGGGCCATTACCTCACCAACAAACTGATAGGCCGCAGTCCCATCCTATGGCGATAAATCATTTGAAACATAAACCATTCCAGGCATAATGTTCTATCGGGCATTATTCTCAGTTTCCCGAGGTTATTCCCGTCCATAGGGTAGATTGACTACGCGTTACTGAGCCGTCTGCCTTGTATTGCTACAATGACTCGCATGGCTTAGTATCAATCCGATAGCAGTCAGGTCCGGCAGGATCAACCGGATTCTGTTTTTACTTGATTATTGAAGTACATTTGTACTAAATTGGAATTGACGGATGCACATAATCTTCACATTTCAGATTTGATCAGTTGATCAGATCCTCATTTTGTATGCGTAAATGGAGGCCTATGAATCACAAAATGGTATAATACCATACTTTCATCACAAGCGCCGCCTATTGCTTTACGTATGCAGAAGGTCAAACTTTTCAAATACATATAAACCATGGCTAAAAACGTCGATCATCGATTAAATAATCATCTAGTTTTCCAGTAAATAGAAAAAAATGAATGATATTTCCGATTACAAAAAAAAGACAAAAAAGTCTGCCAAGTTATTTTCAGCATCATCTAAATTTCATGTAAATGGTGTTAGTCATAATATACGATTTTTTGAGCCATACCCGTTTGTAGTAAAGTCATCATCTGGAAAAAATTTGGTAGACGTTGATGATAACAAGTATACAGATTATTGGATGGGTCATTGGAGTTTAATTTTAGGACATGGTCCAAAACCAGTCAAAGAGTCACTAAAAAAACAGATTGAAAAAAGTTGGATGTACGGTACAGTAAATGAACAGACTATCAAATTATCTGAATTAATTTCAAAGGCAGTCCCAGTAGCTGAGAAGATTCGCTATGTCACATCAGGTACTGAAGCTACAATGTATGCAGTAAGACTGGCACGTTCTGTAACTGGTAAAAAAATTATTGCAAAGATAGACGGAGGATGGCATGGATACACATCGGATTTACTAAAGAGTGTGAACTGGCCATTTACAGAATCAGAAAGCAGTGGTGTTGTAAATGAAGAAAAAATAATATCAATACCATTTAACGACTTGGAAAGATCACTTGAAATTCTCAAAAAAGTTTCAAATGATTTGGCAGGAATAATCATCGAGCCAGTATTGGGCGGAGGTGGATGCATTCCAGCAACACCAGAGTACCTTAAAGGAATACAAGAGTTTGCTCACAAAAATAAATCATTATTCATATTAGATGAAATTGTAACAGGATTCAGATTTAGATTTGGATGTTTGTATCCTACAATGAAACTTGATCCAGATATCATCACATTGGGAAAAATTGTTGGCGGTGGAATGCCAATCGGTGTTATGTGTGGCAAAAAAGAGATAATGCAGTATGCAGATACAACAGGAAAGAAAAAGTCAGAAAGATCATACATAGGTGGAGGGACATTTTCTGCAAATCCAATGTCAATGACATCTGGATTTGCAACATTATCAGAGTTAAAAAAATCAAACAATGTAATATATCCAAAGATCAATTCATTGGGAAAGTTTGCAAGAGATGAATTAGGTAAAGTGTTTGGAGATAATGTAGTCATTACAGGTCAAGGTTCATTGTTTATGACACATTTTGCAAATGGTGGAATTACAGAGATTACAAACTCTGCACAAGCTGCAAAGTGTGATACCAAATTACTATACAAATATCACTTTAAGATGATTGCACAAGACGGAATATTCTTTTTGCCTGGAAAGCTAGGTGCAATATCCAATGCACACACTAAAGAAGACATAAAGAAGATGATTACGGCATCTGAAAATTTTCAAAAATAATTCCCATTTTACTAAAAAAGCATTAAAAAATCAGAGACATAACTAAACTTTCATTACCCGTGACATTTTGTAACTAATCATGGGCTTGTTTGGTTCAAAAGAAGATTCTGAAGATTTGATGTATCATGCAATGTCCCTGATGGAAAAAAATCAACCCAAGGGGGCAATTACGTTATTTAGTAAAATACTGAATCGGGATTCCAAAAACGCATCAGCATTATACAACAAAGGACTTGCGTTGAATCAAATCAAAAAATACAGCGATGCAATAACATGCTTTGATTTGTTATTGGAAATCAACTCAAAGGATGCAGCTGCAATTAACAACAAAGGAATAGCAATGGCAGAAATTGGAAACATTCAAGGTGCTTCAGAATGTTACGACATGGCAATAAAGGCAGACCCAAAATACGGACCCTCGTATTTTAACAAAGGTGTCTTGCTTGACAAACTACAAGAGCACGAAGAGGCGTTGAGCTATCTAGATAAAGCAATAGCCATAGAACCTAGGAAACCAAATGCCCAGTTTTACAAAGGAATTATTTTGGGAAAATTAAAGAGACACGAGGAGGCGTTGAATTGTTTTGAAAATGTCCATAAAAAACATCCTAGTCACACAGATGCTCTTTTTCACATAGGAATAGAGTCAGCAGAGTTGGAAAATCACAAAAAAGCAATTGAAATTTTTGATAAAATACTCGCAAACCACAAAGACAATGTCAATATCATATATGCAAAATCAAGAAGCAAGTCAGCGTTGGGAGAATTTTCAGAATCACTTGATTTGTTAAAAAAAGCTGTAAGTTTAAACCCCAAAACAATCAGAACATGGGCCAAAGAAGAAAAAATATTTGAGAAACTACACGGAAACGAGCAATTTAGAAAAATAGTAAAACTCTAGCCCAATTTACAATTAAATTTGCAAAAATATAATACAACAGAGAAGATTTTGAGTGTCAGAATGAAAAAATCAAACATCTATGCACCTGGAGATAAAAGAAAGATCAATCCAGAGTGGTTTACCGACAAGGTACACATGAAAGATATTTCATCAAAGATAAAATCAAAAGAGCAAGACATCTACCACGTATACTTTGAAAAAGGTGCAAAAACAAAAATGCATTTGCATAATGGTAATCAAATTCTCATAGTTACCAAAGGCATTGGCAGTCTTGAAACATTTAGAAAATATGGTACAAACAAGACAAATTTCAAAATCAAGAGAACAGAGAAAATTAGCCTCAAAGAAGGAGATATTGCATACATTTCATCAAATACGCTGCACACACATGGTTCATCAAATAAAAAGACATTCTCACATATTGCAATCAACATTTTACCGTCTAAAAATTCAGAATACAAAACAACATGGTATGAATCAGACTTTAAGACAAGCGTCACAAAAAAAATATGACTTTTCAAGATGTCAGTTAGAAAAAGTTCAGATATAGAATCAATTTCAGGAAATGAAGGGACTGAAATAAAACAATATTTTCACCCACATAACACGCTAAATGGAATTAGTTACAGTCTAGCACAATTTACGTTAGAGCCAGGAAAAAAATCTTTGCTTCACAAGATAAAATCATCGGAGATCTATTATGTTTTGGAAGGGGATGCAATTATGATGATAAATGATGAATCACATCAATTAAAAAAAGATGATTCAATTTACGTTCCACCAATGTCAGAACAATACATAAAAAACACGGGTTCTTCAACTCTGCGATTTTTATGCATAGTAGAACCGGCATGGAAACCAGAAGACGAAATTATTTTAGAATAAACCAATAACCACGCCAAGTCTTATGTAATTGTTTTTAACATATGAGAGATCCCTAAGCATTAGTGAATACATATCAAGCCCTCAGAGCATTGAATGTAAAATCAGATTCGTCATGGGATGAAATTAAAATAGCATATAGAAAATTAGCCCTAGAGTTTCATCCGGATAAAAATACTAGCGAAAAAGAGGGAAATGAGTTCAAAAAAATTACAGAGGCATACAATCATCTAAAGAAAAATTTCAACCAAGATACTGACGAATTAAAACAAAAATTCACAGAGACAAGTAATAAAACCAATTTTGAGAAGAAATCTCAGTGGGGTGCACCTGCGGGAGAAAAAATTCCAGAGCAAGACTGGAGCAAATACACTCGTGAGTTTGAAGAAGGTGATCCCACTTTTTGGAGAGAGTATGAAAAAAGATTCTGGGAAGAATACAATGCTCGTGTGCGCTCAGATGGGAAGAATGGGGAGTATGAAAAAGCAAAGGAGCCTGAAAAGCAGCCCAATCTGTTTGTAGATGTAGACAAAAGTTTGTGCATAGGATGCTGCAGTTGTGAAATAATCGCACCAGATGTTTTTTTGGTAAACAAAAATTCAAAATCAAATCCAAAGTCATCGGTAATTAATCCAAAAGGTGCAGGAATTAACAAGATAATGAACGCAGCTGAAACTTGCCCAACTAAAGCGATACTTGTGGAAAATATAGATACAAAAGAGAGATTATTTCCTTATTGAAATTTATTTTAATTTATTATAAATTTCTTCAATCTCGGAATCAGAAAATTTTACAGGATTAAACATACTGTGAATTGCTCCTGCAGAATCACCATCAGTTCGAGGAACTAGATGCACATGCACATGTGGAATTTCCTGTCCTGCTTGTTTTCCGTTATGAATTGCAACAAGAGTTGCACCTGTAAGATTATCTATTTTTGGAAGAATCTGATGAACTAGTGAGAACAAGTCAGAATTTTCATTATTACTCATGTCTTGAATTTTTACATGATGTTTTTTTGGAATTACCAGAGTATGTCCTTTGGTAAGTGGAAATGCATCTAAAAACGCCATAGAATGCAATGTCTCTTTGATGATCTTTGTTGGAATCTGACCAGAAACTATTTTACAAAAAATACAATCCATATTAAATCAACAAATAATCAAAATATTAACTGCTACGGTTCAATTATCGTTGCCCAGGCAAGTCCTCTGCCAAACTTTATGGTTGTTTTGTCACCTGATTGTAAATTACAGTTTTCAATTATTTTTGGAATTGAATCTTTTGTTTCAACATAGCATGTACCTTTATCGTTATTCAAAATCACTACATCCTCAAATACATCTTCTCGAATTAAATTCCAAAATGGAAAAACCATCGTGGATAAGACAATGGCTGCAACTGCAAAGGCACCTCCAAAAACCATGCCCATTTTCTGGCCATATGTAAACTCCAGAATTACCACGTACCGCCTGCACCAGAATTTGGATCAAGCTTCTTTTCAGGTATGTTACCATGTGCCTTTTTTGTGTGTCTTTTTAGACGCTCTGGATCGTGTAATTCCAAACCACATACATCACATTTAGTTTGATTATCTTTGTCTTTATTTCGTTTGAACAAACCCATGATTTAGTAAACTTTTGAAATACATTAAAAAGTATACGAAATATCATTTATGAGAAAAAATACATTAGTTCAATCATTGAAATGCTGTCAATTCAGGTAGGAAATTGTTGTGTTAGAATAATGTTCTATTGATTTTCCGATGGAGTCACAGGTGGAATTGTTTTCA
>SYJQ01000003.1 GCA_005798405.1 Nitrosopumilaceae archaeon | reverse complement strand
TCTGGAATGTTTCCCATTCTCTCCAAATATCTCATAAAACAAATCCGAAGCTGCATTGATTACTTTTGGTTGCTGAGTAAATTCTGGCACTGAATTTACGAATCCTGATAATCGTACAATTTTTGAAATCTTTTCTAAATCTCCCAATTCTTTTTTGAGTTGAGCAAGTATGTTGATTGCACAAATTCTCGCTGATTTCTGTGCTGTTTCAATATTTGCATCTGAGACTTTTCCCGTAAATGTAACTTTTCCGTCCTCCATTGGGACTTGACCTGAAACAAATAACAAATTACCTGATTTTACTACTGGGATATAAGATCCAGCAGGATTTGGTGGTATGGGTAGTTTAATTCCAATTGATTTTATTTTTTCTTCAATCACGATATTTGTAAATATCTGTCATCTGATTTTAGCTTTTACTTATTTTGATGAGAACCTTTTCGCCTTTGCTTGAATTGTTTTGATATATTGTTCTTGTCTTGTAGCCTTGTTTTTGTAGGCACCCATCCAAAATTGATACCCATGGTAGTGAATGACCACTGTTTAATTTTGATTCTACTGTTATGTTTTTAGTATTGGCATCAAAATTGACATGACCTGAACACATTATCTGTAGTGTTGCATCCATAATCTCTATTATTTCATCAAGTGATTTATTTTTTAAATTAATTCCATTTTTTTCAAGTAATTTGAGCATGTCAAATTCAGGTTTTTTTGAAATCATTGTTGAATTTAGAATATGGGTTAATCCATTTTCATTGATGATGCGAATGATTTTGTAAACTTCCTGAGCTTCATTTTTTGTCATATCTGCAAGCGATTCTGTTTTAATTGAATTTCTCCAAATGTCTGCAAATACTCTGTTTTGATTAACTCCAAGTACTTGAGTTGATGAGAATATCGCACCCTTGCCGTTCTCATTGTCTACAATCAATACTTCTGTTTCATCAAAAACAAAGCAATTTTGTATTATGTCTGAGACTCTGATTTTTACTTCGTTTGGAATTGCTCTGTATGATTCTGAACAAATCTGTGCAGATGGGAGCAATAATTTAACTTCTAAATTCCTACGAAGTACTGACAGTAATTGCTCTTTACACTCTACTAATAATCCCAACCCCCACTGATCTACCATGATATTGATTGATGATTTTGAACCCTCTATCATTATTCTTAGATGTTCTAAAACATTATTTGCACCAACATGGAAATATCTTTTTTCTTCTGAACCTCTAGATTTTCTGCTTTCCTCACTTGCTTTTTTTAGATTTGAAACTAGTGTGTTCATTGCATTTACTTTGTTAATCTGTTCGTGAATGATTGCATCAAATGCATCTTCAGGTGCTATTGCAGTACACATAATTGGCTTACTTTTTGAAATTATTGCTAATTTTTTATTTTCCAGTTTTAATAATGTGGGATATATTTTGGTTCTTGGAAGATCTGAATAATATGCAAGCTCACCTGCTGATATAGTACCTTTTGAGATAAGTGCAACGTATGCCTGAGCCTCATATTTACTCAAGCCAAATTCTTCAAGACTTACCGTTAATGCGTGCTCATTTACCATGATTTTACTCTATACTTGATTACGTAACATTGAGAGCTAAATTCCTTTACACAAATACTCAAAAAAAATTCAAAATTGTAACTCTAGTGAGGTGTTACTGCAGTCACTGATAAAATTGTGACACTGTACTGAAATATCAAATCCTGACTGATTAATTGGTATGATGTGTAATTCAAACCTAGTCAAAGTAGAATGTGCAAACGTATCTCAAACTGTCACTATTGTTCCAAGACTTGAATATTCAAATGATTTACTATCTAGTATTGTGGATACTTTAAAAAGAAAAAAAACTGAACTAAAAAAATTAAACCGTAATTTCTTAGAATTAGACGATGATGATCATACTTATGTCAAAGCACTTGATTTTGAAAGAACTATTTCCTTTTCATTAGAAATTTTATCTCAAATTCAAAAGAGAATGAACTCTATCTCTGGAATAAACAGCATTCCTGAACTTTTACCCTTGACAATCCCTATGATGAGGACTGTGAGCGCTCAACTTTTTACCTTGCTTCCTGCATGCAGTCAAAACCTTTCTGAACTATCCGTTCATTTGGGAAGTATCGTTTTGGACTCTGCAATTCTTACTGAGGCTAGATTTGATTTTAGTCAATCTAATATTGAATCCTCAACTGTACTAAATGAAGTAAAATTGATTGTAGACTCTAAAATAAGTAAGCAGTATCCTAATCTTGATTTTTCTAAAGCATGCAATACTTGAATTTTCTTAGCTCCAAGCGTGATTTTACAAAAGATATAGACCACATCCAATCACTATCTGCAAAAATTGAGAAGAAACTATCTACTAATGCACCCGATGTTAAAATTGATAAATTAACTCCAGAGGAATTACAGGATATCAATAAAATTGTGGGATTGGCCAATTTTATGCTCTTCAAATATGAGGATAAAAAAGAGACACGCTTGATTTTACAGCATTTCGTTTCAATAATTACTGAATCCGCACAATCCATAGAATGTATTGACGATGAAATATCTGAATTGATTTTATCGGCTGAAGATTCTATTAATAAAGTTAAGAACATGCATTCAAAAATTTCAGAAAAATCCAGTCTTGAAAAACCCTATCTTTATGGATGCTCTGGAAATGGCTCTGAAACTGGTTCAATTAATTTAACCAATTTTGCTACAGCGATTAACACCTCTGAATACCAACAAAATTCTCAAGGGAATGCTATACAAGTGATATAGATGAGTTTAGCACCACAAGAATTAGAAAACAATGCAAGCAAGTATGCTTCAGAGGCAATCAAGTTTGACTCTCAAGGAGCACGCGGTATGGCAATTACACATTATCAACATGCAATAGACTCCCTTGTAAAACTATTACAACTTTATCCAACAAGCAAACTTAATCCTATTTACAAAGACAGATGCAATTCTTATCATAATAGAATAACAGCACTTCAAGAATCACGCGGAGTAGAACCTGCTGTGGATCCAAATGCTTCTCCTAAAGAGCAAAAGGCTTCTGTACAAAGACAAACAGATGAAAATGATTTTGAAGATCTTGTGATGAAAGAAAAACCTAATGTTACTTGGAATGAAGTAATTGGATTAGATGATGCAAAAAATGCACTGCGTGAATCAATAGTATATCCTACAAAAAGACCTGACCTATTTCCTTTAGGCTGGCCAAAAGGCATGTTGCTTTACGGTCCACCAGGAACTGGAAAAACTATGTTGGCAGCTGCAACTGCAAATGAAATGGATGGATATTTCATTAATGTGGATGCTGCATCTATGATGAGTAAATGGTTGGGCGAGGCAGAAAAAAATGTTTCAAAATTATTTACCATGGCAAGAAAATATGCTGAAAAAGAAGGAAAGCCTGTTATTCTTTTTGTTGATGAAGTAGATTCTCTTTTAGGCTCTAGAAGTAGTGAAGTCGGAGGAGAGGTTAGAACAAAAAATCAATTTTTAACAGAAATGGATGGTGTTAATGGCAAAGGTAAAGATTTGATGCTTTATGTTATTGGTGCTACTAACAAGCCATGGAGCCTTGATTGGCCTTTTCTTAGAAGATTCCAAAAAAGAATTTACGTTTCACTCCCAACTCAGGAAGCAAGAGAAAAATTATTTGAACAATACACTGCTCCATTAAGAAAGGATCTTAAAGTCAACATCTCAGAACTTGCAAAATTATTTGACGGTTATAGTGCAAGTGACATCAAAGACGTTTGCCAAGCCGCACAGATCAAGGCAGTTCATGAAATTTTCAACTCTCCTGATTATCATGAACCAGTAGCAGGTGAGGCACCTATACAACCTCGTGAACTCACCACATCTGACTTTAAGGCAATTATGGAAAGAAGAAAACCAAGCGTTTCACTTGAAATGATCCGTGCATATCACAAGTGGAGTGAAGAATTCCGAGCACTATAAGAAATTTTAATCTTCTTCTGCGATCAACCCTCAAAAAACTTAAATCCACAATCAAAAGTACTCGTCGAGGGTCACAATTACTACAAAGAAATCAATCCACGCAAACAAGTTTGGGAAGCTGATTCTTGATAATGGCACCGTCTTTGATGGGATGGGATTTGGATATTCTACTACTGTTTTTGGCGAAATTGTCTTTAATACAGGAATGGTAGGATACACTGAAACCCTGACTGACCCATCATACAGTGGGCAAATTCTTACACTCACATATCCTCTTGTAGGAAACTATGGAGTACCGGATCCTTCAATTAAGGATCAAGACGGGATTTCCAAATTTTTTGAATCTAATAAAATCCAACTAAGGGGATTAGTTGTACATGAACTCTCTTTAACCGCAAGTCATTGGAATCTATCTATGACACTTGATGAGTGGTTATACAATGAAAAAATTCCTGGAATCTCTGGAATTGATACAAGAGCGCTGACAAAAAATCTTCGTAATGGGGGAGTGATGATGGCTGCTCTAGTAGTATCTGATACTGAAATTAATGTAGATAAAGTAAAGCAGCAACTTGCATTAGCGCCCAATTATAATTCTGAGCAATTTATGGATACAGTATCTACTAAACACGAAGAGGTATATGGTTCTGAAGAAAAATCTGTTGTTGTAATTGATACTGGTACAAAAAATGCAATACTGAGAAATATTCGTGATATTGGTTACAAAGTAATAAAATTGCCTTGGAACACATCGTTTGAAAAAATTATGTCGTATCATCCAAAAGGAGTTGTAATTAGTAATGGTCCTGGTGATCCTCAGAAATGCCCAGACACTATTGACACAGCAAGAAAACTAATTGAAAATAATATTCCAACACTTGGAATTTGTTTAGGTGCACAAATCATCGGTCTTGCTGGCAACACTCAAACTTACAAATTAAAATATGGTCATAGAGGACAAAACAAACCATGTGTTAATTTAGAAAATAATCAAGTTTATGTTACAAGTCAGAATCATGGTTATGGAATAACTCCTGAATCTTTGAATGCATCTGAATTTGATTTATGGTTTACAAACGCAGACGATAAAACAGTCGAAGGAATAAAACACAAAAAACAAAATTGCATAGCTGTTCAGTTTCATCCCGAAGCTGCACCAGGACCTTATGATTGTAAATTCGTCTTTGAAGAACTCAAACACCTTATGGAGGAAGGCAAATCTGCCAAAGAATGAGTCGATAAAAAAAATTCTTGTACTTGGTAGTGGGGCAATAAAAATCGGAGAAGCCGGCGAGAGTCGTTAAAACGACCGTCAATTTGACTACTCCGGAAGCCAATGCCTCAAAGCAATACACGAAGATGGACTGAAAAGTATCTTAATCAATCCAAACATTGCAACGATTCAAACAGATACACGATTTGCAAATAAAGTGTATCTGTTACCTGTGAATGTCGAGTATGTAGAATCTATTGTCGAAAAAGAAAGACCAGATGGGATAATGCTGGCATATGGAGGTCAGACTGCTTTGAATTGTGGTATTAATCTTGCAGAAGCAGGTATACTTGAAAAGTATGGGGTGCGTGTTTTAGGCACACAAATTCCTGGAATTCAAAGAACTGAGGATCGCCAACTCTTCAAAGACTCTATGAATGAATGTAATGTTCCAGTTCTGAAAAGTAGAACCGTTAAAAATTTTACAGATGCAAAAGATATTGCTCAAGAATTAGGATATCCTGTAATTATTCGAGTTGCGTACACTCTTGGCGGTAAAGGTGGTGGTGTTGCTTACAATGAAATTGAATTACATGAAATTGTTGAGCGAGGACTAAGAGCAAGTCTTGTAGGCCAAGTTTTAGTTGAAGAATACATTGGACATTGGAAACAAATAGAATATGAAGTAATGCGGGATTATGAAGAAAATAGTGTAATTGTTTGTAATATGGAAAATGTTCTTTCAATGAAAGTTCATACTGGTGATAACATTGTAGTTGCACCTTCTCAAACAATTAATAATCATGAATACCATATGCTTCGTACTGCTGCTTTACGTGCAACAAAACACGTTGGAATTGTAGGCGAATGCAATATTCAATATGCATTAGACCCTGATTCTGACAGATACGTTGCAATTGAAATAAATCCTAGACTATCACGATCTTCAGCTCTTGCAAGCAAAGCAACAGGTTATCCACTTGCATACATGTCTGCAAAAATTGGATTGGGGTACACATTACCTGAACTAGAAAATAGAATTACAAAAACAACAACTGCTTGTTTTGAACCTTCTTTGGATTACATTGTATGTAAGCATCCTAGATGGGATTTTGCAAAATTCGATCTTGTAAAACGAAAACTGGGCCCTACCATGAAATCAGTCGGTGAAGTCATGGCAGTCGGAAGAAGTTTTGAGGAATCATTACAAAAATCAATACGTATGCTCGATATTGGAAATGACGGTCTTGTTTTAAATCGAACTACTATGGAATCTTATGACGAAGAACAAATAGAAGATCACCTATCACATCCAGATGATTTGATTTTGTATTATGTGGCAGCTGCCCTTAAAATGGGAATCTCAGTTGAGAGAATTTATCGACTCTCTGCAATTGATCCTTGGTTTATTGAAAAGATCAAAAACATTGTAGATGTTGAATCTAAATTAAAACAAAACCAATTGACAACTCCTTTGCTTTGGGAATCAAAAAAGATAGGATTCTCTGATAAGCAAATTGCTCGTGCAAAGGATAAACCCGCTGAAGAAATACGTGAAATACGTAAAAAAGCAGGAGTACTGCCCTCTGTAAAACAAATTGATACTTTGGCCGCTGAATGGCCAGCAGTTACCAATTACCTCTATCTGACATACGGTGGTAATCAAAATGATATACAAATTGCATCTGATGAAAAGGGAGTAATTGTACTTGGTGCGGGTCCTTATCGTATTGGCAGCAGTGTCGAATTTGATTGGGGTACTGTAAACATGGTTTGGGGTTTGCAAGAAAATGGGGAAAAAAATATATCTGTTGTAAATTGCAATCCTGAAACTGTCTCCACAGATTATGATATTTGTAGCAGATTGTATTTCGAAGAATTAACTTTGGAAAGAATTTTGGATATTGCAGAATTTGAAAATCCAAAAGGTATAGTTACTTGTGTAGGCGGTCAAACTGCAAATAATCTGACGTTAGGTCTTGCTAAAAATGGTATTACTATTATGGGTACAAGTGCAGATGATGTTGACAGGGCAGAAGACCGTTCAAAGTTTAGTGCCGAATTAGATAAATTGCATATTCAACAACCCCGTTGGCAAGCTTTTTCAAGTATTGCTGACGCGAAAAGTTTTGCACAGGATGTGGGTTTTCCTGTAATTGTTAGACCTTCTTATGTGCTTTCTGGTGCTGCAATGAAAGTTGTATGGTCACAAGATGAATTAAAAAAATATGTTAAAGAAGCAACAGATGTCTCACCTGATCATCCTGTTGTCATTTCAAAATTTATGTTAAATTCACTAGAAGTTGATGTTGATGGAGTTAGTGATGGAACTGATGTTATAATTGGTGCAATAGTTGAACACATTGAAAGTGCCGGTGTTCACTCAGGCGATGCCATGATGTGCATTCCACCATGGAGACTAAATAACAAAACCATTGAAACTATTACAGAATATTCTACAAAGATTGCAAAAACGTTTAATGTCAAAGGACCGTTTAATCTACAATTTCTAATACATGATGATCATGTCTATGTAATTGAATTAAATATTCGAGCATCTAGGTCCATGCCTTTTGTATCAAAACTTGTAAAGACAAATCTTATTTCACTAGCGGCAAAGGCAATTTTGGGCAAAACCCTGCCTAAATTACCTGAAAACAAATGGCAAAAGATTCATAATTTCGGAATCAAGGTACCTCAATTCTCATTTATGCAATTAGAAGGGGCTGATATTAGACTAGGAGTGGAAATGCAATCCACTGGTGAAGTCGCATGCTTTGGTACAAGCTTTTATGATGCATTGGCCAAAGGGCTTACTTCTGCAGGATACACTCTTCCAAAGACAGGTACTGCCCTTGTTACAGTTGGTGGTTCTCAAAATAAAGAAAAGTTATTGCAACCAATTGCTAGATTGAAAAGTCTTGGGTTTAAGATCCTCGCAACTGAACACACTGCAGAATTTTTTGAAGAAAAACTCGGTGACATTGAGGTGGTTCATAAAATTTCAGAACCTACAAGAAAACCTAACATTGCAGATTTGCTTTATGAAAGAAAGATTGATTTTATCATAAACATTCCTAGTACATCCACACTTGAAAAATATGTTGGAATGCTTGAGGATGAATATCAGATCAGAAGAAAATCATTGGAATTGGGAATTCCAGTTCTTACAACTATTGAGTTAGCTGATTCATTTGTAAAGACACTGGAATGGCTCAAAGATAACAAAACTACAAAAGATCCTATTGAACCCTATGACAAAATAGAATAACTATCTATTGTGTTTTGTAATTATGCCTATCATTTTCAAAAAACATAAACCCAACTAATTTATGAAGAATCATGGCTAAAAAATTTTCAGATGCCGAAATAGATGAGGTATTAACACGTCTTGAAAAATTTGGCAGTGATGGAATTTTTTATATGTATCTTAAAGACAGTTTGAAGAAAAATTTTATTAAAATAAAAATTGCCGACTTTAAATTAAAAGATATTTTGGTTTTTTTAGATGAAAATGGTCTTGTGCAACGAATTCCTTTTGAAGACAAATCTGGGTTTGATGATTTGACATTATACAGAATTACGAATAAAGGACAACAACTGATTACAAAATTTGAACGAAACAGCAATGAAGAATGGAAAAAAAATACATATCCTGTAAACATAGTGTGTCAAAACTGTGGTTCATTTTACGAAGTTCGTATTGATTATTCAACGAAAGTAAAGGATTGGGCAAAAGAACAACGCTGTTACAACTGTGCTAATAAAGCAACATTTGTAACAAAAATTGATTCTTGATCTGACTACAATACTTGTTCAATAATTGACTCATCGCCGATAATTGTTCCATCTAATGTAATTATCCTGGCAGATGACACTTGTTTGATTTTTTCTATTATTGGGGAAATTGATTTTTTATATTTTTTTTTATGTGTTGCATAAAAATATTTGTTAAAGGATGGAATAATTGTTATTTCTATGTCTCCTGATTTATTTGGAAAGATATTGTGTTTTTCTGTTTTTAATGAAACCCATACTCTCTGTCCATTTAGTACTGACTCTTCTTGAAAAAATACTGGATGCACATGACCCATGATTATCTTATCTACATGGGAAAAATTTTCTGATGGCATTGTATGCCCATGTGTGAGTAGAATATTCTCTTCTACCATTCCAATTGGACTAACCAATGAAATATTTTCTGGAACTAGTCTCTGAATGTTTGCATCGTGATTTCCTGGGATTAACACTATATCACATTTCTGTTTTATCTTCTTAAAAAATAATGGAACCTCATCCCATTCACTTTTTGAAATATTTTTGATACTGGATTTTATATCCCCTAGTAAAATAATGGAATCTGGTTTTTCTGAATCAATCACATTGGATAACTCCTCTATTGTTTCGTTAATTGATGAATTTTTTCCAATAAAGATCTCATTTGATGCAAGAATACTTTCAAATCCAATATGGATATCTGTAACTATGATGTTCTTTTTTTTTCCTTCTAAAACCATTACGGGTTTGGATGGAATTATTCTTGTCTTAAGCATCAAAGATATACGCTAGACTTTGAATTAAATTCTTATGAACAAAGATTCTGAAAGAATTGAATCTGTAGTTTCTGAAAAACGAGTTAAATTACATCTTTTTGAGCCCAGTCAAAGAAAAATTTGGACTGTGGTAGGAAAAGGTAAGGAACACTGGTTAGATCCTGATGCTCAGTATTGTTCATGCCCTGGATATTACTTTGGAAGATTAAATGGAAAATCTACTTGCTATCATTTAGAATCTGTATATTTGGCTAAAAAAGAAAACAAAATAGAGACAATTGGATTTTCTGATGATGAGTATGCTGATTTTCTTTCAGGATTAATTTCTGATTTGTGAAAATTCTGCTATTAGAACTTGTTAATAACTAGAAATAATACGAAATAATTATGGATGAAAATCAATACAATTCACTAATTGAAAAAATTGCAACGATGATGGAACACGATGGATTGTCTATTGATGAACAAAATACCCAGAAACTACAAAAATACAAAGAGCATGTAAACTCTAATTCCAATCTAAATGATGACGATGCAATGAAGCTAGTTTACGAATCATTGCTTTATCTAAAATTAAAAAATTTGGATTCTGGTGACCCTCTTCAAAAAGGTGATGAGTTTGGAGCTGGATTTAGTTGAATCTATCCTAATGGAATAGTTTCAATGTCATCTTTTGAAACACCTTTCCACAATCCGATCATGCCTTCCGGCTTTACTTCTTCAACTTTGGTTATGTGCTGAATTTTTATGTGATCTGGGGTAGGTGGCATCCAAAGCATTGCCATGTAATCGCCCACATTTCCAACTTTACTTGGTAATGCCATGATGATTTTCTCCTTTGAAAATCCTTTTGAGACTAGAGCGCTAACTGCTTTCTCTTGTAGATCCATTCTTCCATGCGTGAATAGATAGACATTTTTCTGAGTATCGATATTTGTCATGCCTTCTTTGATATCTTTAAACTAAATCAATCTTTCCTGATCTAATGCCTACCAAAAAGGGTTAAATTAGAATAAACAAAATTTTGATCTGTGAAAATATTCACCGTAGGAAGCAAATCATTCGTTACAAGTTTTCAATTGGCAGGAGTTCCTGGAATAATCTCAGATACTCCTAAAAAAACATTGGATGAAATTAAGAAACTAACTAATGATTCTGACGTCGGATTAGTTTTGGTAAGTGACGATATGACCGAATCCATTAGCGATGAACTAACTGCACTTCGGGCAGCAAAATCAACACTAGTCTTTGCATTGCCTTCAGCTGGAAGCGAAAAATCTGAGGTTGATTATAGATTGATGCTCAAAAAGATTCTCGGTGTATGATTTAATCTACTTATATTCAATCATCTAAAGTTTTGATATGAAGACTGCATCTGTCAAAGAACCATCTGTCATTTCAATTAATGAAACTGAGTCTCCAATATTGGATTCTGGGGACATCTTGGTACAAATGCATGCATGTGGCATATGTGGCTCTGATCTGGAAAAAGTGTTTGGTGAATATGGCCAACCCTCAATGCGGCTAGGTCATGAACCCGCAGGTGTAATTATTGATGTTAGCTCTGATGTAACTGCATTCAAAAAAGGTGACAGAGTATTTACTCATCACCATGTTCCATGCTATTCATGTCATCTATGTAATCACGGTAATGAAACAATGTGTCCAAAATATTATGAAACAAATCTTTCTCCATGCGGCCTATCTGAAGAATACGTTGTACCAAAATGGAATGTAGATCATGGTGGTGTGCTTAAGATTCCAGATTCTATGAGTTTTGAAGAAGCTGCAATGATTGAACCACTTGCATGTTGCGTTAGAGCATGGACAAAATATTCTTATCAAGAAGGTGACTCTGTCGCAATTTTTGGTGTTGGTCCAACTGGCATGATGCACGTGATGCTTGCGCAATCCAAGAAATTCTCAAAAATTTTCTGCTTTGATATAAATGATTTTAGATTAGGATTTGCAAAAAAATTCAATATTACTGACTCTATTAACTCTCTAGATGAAAATAGAAAACAAAGAATTTTTGATTATACTGAAGGAAAAGGAGTAGATGTGGCAATAGTTGCAACAAGTAGCCTCAAAGCATTAGAAGACGCAATTGATATGGTACGAAAAGGCGGAGCTGTTATGATGTTTGGTGTCCCTTCAAAGGGAGCAAAAATTATTTTGGATATGAGCAAAATATATTCTAAAGAAATCACATTGGTGACAAGTTATGCTGCATCTGACCGTGACACAAAAGAGGCTCTTAGATTAATTGAATCATCTCAAATAGATGTTAAACAATTAGTAACTCACACATATCCTATCAAAGACTCTCAAAAAGCATTTGATCATGCTAGAAGTGGAGATAATGCAATGAAAATAATTATTACAAAATAGGAAAGGCTTAAGAAAGGTATTTCTATTCTTTCAAAATCGAAGAGATATGGATTGGGGATTACAAAATAGACTTTCACAAATTATCAAACCACAAAATAACCGCGCATTAATGTTGGCTGTTGATCATGGATATTTTTTAGGCCCTACTGAAAAATTAGAAAATCCTAAAAAAGTAATTGCACCATTATTGAAATACTGTGATTCTTTGATGCTTACAAGAGGTGTACAAAGAACATCTGTTCCTACATCTACTAATGTGCCGATGGTCTTACGAGTGTCTGGAGGTTCGAGTATTATTGGTGAAGATCTATCGCAAGAAGAAATCACCGTTAGTATCAAAGATGCAATTAGACTAAATGCTAGCGCACTTGCAATGTCTATTTTTGTTGGTTCAAAATATGAACATCAAACTATTGTAAATCTAGGAAAATTAGTTAATGAAGCTGAAGAATTTGGAATTCCAGTACTTGCTGTAACTGCAGTTGGTAAAGAACTTGGAAAAGATGCACGCTATCTTTCATTGGCATGTAGAATAGCGGCTGAACAAGGAGCTCATATCGTTAAAACCTACTACTGTGATAATTTTGAGAAAGTTGTTCAATCCTGCCCTGTCCCAATAATTGTTGCCGGAGGGAAAAAAATTCCAGAGCGAGACGCACTACAATTAACCTACAATTCAATCAAAGGTGGTGCAGTAGGCGTTGATATGGGTAGAAATATTTGGCAATCTGAAAACCCTGTGGCAATGATAAGAGCTGTTAGATATATTGTTCATGGAAATGCAACTGTTGATCAGGCATTCAAGCTATACCAAACACTACGTAATGAAAGACCACAACAAAACAAACCACAAAACAAATCAAACCAACCTAATCAAAATAAACCACAACAAAACAAACCACAAAACAAATCAAACCAACCTAATCAAAATAAACCACAACAAAACAAAC
>SYJQ01000065.1 GCA_005798405.1 Nitrosopumilaceae archaeon | reverse complement strand
ATATGGAAAACCCTGTTTTTCTCTTCATTATGGAAGAGACTCCATTAGTCAAAGGTGATCTGGTTTCAGATCAAACCGCTATTTCAGATAAAGAAATGATCAATGAACTTCAACTCAAAGGATACGGTGAAATAGAAAAAGAAAAATTATTCTTAAAGTCTTTTGAATCACTCTATTTGCTATATGCCAATAAACTAATTCTGCATAAGGGCAAAAAACAAATTAATTTTGATGACTTGATGAACATATGTCAAAAAAATGACTCTGAAACCCTCACAAAATTTTTGATTTACCGAGATTTGAAAACTAGGGGCTATGTAGTCAAAGATGGATTTGGGTTTGGATCTGATTTCAGAGTGTATGAACGAGGACAATTTGGTGAAAAGGGAGCAAAATTTCTAATTTTTGGTCTCAACGAAGGTCAACAAGAGAAGATGGGCACTCTTCAGAAAAAAATTGAACAAATCACACAAATGGGAAAAGAGCCAATTATTGCAGTGATTGAAAGACGTGGTGAGGTAATCTATTATAAAATTAACAGAATGAATTTTTATGAAAATAAAACTGGATTAGAAGAATTGTCTCAACTTTAAACACTGAATGCCCATTCTGATGAATATTTTAAAAGATTGTTTTTTTCTGCATACATAAAATCATAGACCTGAACATATTTTGTCTTATTTTCCCACAGATCTTCAAAATCTTTAATCTTTCTTTGGACTCTTGATTTATCATTCCATGACGTAAATACATCCACTGATTCAAAGTCCCTTGTTTGAATGGAAAGAGATGACGATGTGCCGGTAAATGCAACTGCTTCCCCCTTTTCGTCTTTGAATATTCCTATTCTTTCTGAGAACAAATTTGAAACCTCCTCGGAATTTGTGATTGCAACTTTTAATTCAATTTGGCCGTTATTTATGAAATCTTGCAGTTTTTGGATTTTATTATTTCTGATCAATTTTCCATCAAAGCGTTTGGTGTATTTTTCTGAAAAAAGTTTTGTCAATATGTTGAGATCTGCTATTTTGAATCTATTGCCTGTGATCATTCTTAGTTTTGCCTTACCCGCAGTAAAGTTATCAAAGCCCATGACTATACCTGCCAAACCTCGAATTGACAAAAAATCCACACATCTGTCATACTCTGTGCAGTTATTCAGACATGGAAAAAAAAAGTCTGTTACGATATTATTTCTATCTGAACGATATTCCTCTTCTAACTTGATATCTCTTAAACCCAATAATTCTTCAATTTTATTTTCTTATTTAAACAAACAATTACTTGATAATTCATGCACCGCATCCCAATGATAAAGTGCTCCCGTCGGGATTTGAACCCGAGATCACTGCCTTGAGAGGGCAGTATGCTTAGCCGGACTACACCACAGGAGCTTGTTCAAAAACAATCTCAATCTCAATTTAAAGGAAATGTTTTGACAGTGAATCCATTGGTAAAAATTAGTAAGTTTGCTGCTTTATACAAAATTTAAAGTGATTAATCTCATGGATTTAAAAAAATTAGCAGAAGAACAATCACTTACAAATTTTCCTGTTGGTTTAGGAGGATGCAGAGCAACTAATTCTTTTTTTGATTCATGTGAATATGATATAACAGTATTTGATGATAAATGTGAACCAGAAAAAATAATTTTTTACGATGACGATTTTATAAAAATTCATCATGGTTCATTAAAAGAAACAAAATCTGATATTCTTATAAAATATGACGGAATGAAAATAATTCATGATGAATCTTGGGAACTGCGAATGTTTCTGTCAAAAATTAAGGAAAAACGTTTGATCATTTACAAAGACTGTGCAAAAAACCGTCTATTTGACTCTCTTTTTTGCTGTGAAAAAACTAAAGAAGGAATCAAAACTTCAAATATTTTTTCATCATGTTGGCAAATATGTGCGTCTTATTTTTTGGCTGATGCCATTTGTTTATTGAATCTCTACCGTCCAAACTCCACACATATGTTAGATATGATGCGAAAGTTTGAGAAAAATCAAGTCAACGAACAAATTTCCATAGTTACACAAACAGTAGGAATTGAAAGGGCAACACTGTCTCTGTTGGAAAGAAAGCTAAAATCTACAATTGGATTTTCGGACATGATTGAAAATAACGGCCACTCAAAAATCATCCAACAAAAATATGATTTATTTGTAAAAAACTCCATGTTATCTGATTGCTATTTTTACTTGGGATGCATAAACAAAGAAAATTTCATAAATATCAAAGACAAAATTGACAACCAGCCAGATCTTATTCATATCCTAAAAGTTGCCTTTGATGTTGAATCTGACTATAATCTGCTTGATAATCAGGCAAAACTCATTCAAAAATCATGCAATGACATTCTTGGCCTCATTTCTAGTGCGTGATTTTCTAAAGCCATGTACTAACATTTTAAAATAAGTAAAATCATTGCGTATCTATGACAGATCAAGCATGTGGATGCGAAGCAGACAGCGGCGATCCAACTTACTCATGTGATTGTGATATGCAAGGTCATTGTATATGCAGCGCAGATTGCAAATGTAAAACTGACGTTTGCAAAGAAGCAGTCAAACAACTGTAAACCGTAGTTGTTTTAATTTTATTTTTTCTTTTTAAATTATTCTTCTTCTTCAAAGCCCCATGATTTTACTAATTCTTTTTGGAACTTGTCGGATTGTTTTTCATCTAATGCAAATCCGCAATTTTTGTGAGTTGGAACAACTGTCATTCCATCAAGCTTAAACTCTACTTCGTACAAGTGAACTTTTGAGCACTCACACATTATAAAATTTCTTAAATTTTCCTCTATATTTGCTTATATGAATAACGTTTAACTATCCGTAACGTACAATTTTTGTGAATTGAAGACAACACTTTTAGCTCTATCTCTAATTGCAATCTTAATTTTTGGAACCGTTCCATTACAATATGCTGCAGCACAGTTTCAAGCAGGCGGTGTTAGTCTTCCTGGTGATCCATCTTGGTTTGCAGGAGAGGGTCTCAAAAAAGGTGATTTCTTTTCATATTCAATGTGTCATGTAGATTACAAAGAATGCGCAGAATTCGAAATGGACATTTGGATTAAAGGTGATACTAAATCCGGAACAGAGGAAAAATGGCTTACAGAAGTTGTTGTTTATGATGGCAATAAAATTGTTAAAGGTGAAATGGAGTTAGGAAAACTTGCACCAGAACCATCTGGCGGTAGTGACAGTTTAGGTGTTTACCGAGGCGCATTCAAATCTTCTCTTGCATGGTTGTCTGCTTTTGCAAATGGATATGATAAAACTGGTCAAGATGGACCAAAAAAATTCTCTGCAAAATCTTGGGGTAAAATTGCAAATATTGGTGGCGAACAAATAATTCCAACATCTATTGAAAAGATCACCGTCCCAGCTGGAACATATGATACTGTTCTGGTATCATGGAAGACTGGCGGTGCTACAAGTAAGGTTTGGGTAGTTGATAATTTTCCTTTCCCAATCAAAGCTAACACATACACACATGTTTCAGAAGGTATTCCTCCACCGGAATACAAGTTTACATTATTAGAGTATAAACAAAACGTACAACAAAGTCCGTTTACAAATGTTGGTTCTACATCAGACATACAATCTGCTATGGGATGTCAACAGAATTATGATCTTGTGAGTGTTAAAAAACCTACAAAGAATTTTGATTATCAGGTACATGTTTTCTATGGTCCAGAAGACCCAATTGAAGGCTGTGAGATGCAATGGCTGATTAAATTTATAAGTAAATATGACGACACTGAATTTTTGAGCCAAGTCAAATTTGATTTGTTAGTTGTAGATAATAATTTGAAACCATTAAGATCCATCGCACAAGATGAAGGACGAGACTTTCTTTATTCTCCATCAGGGCAAGCTGAGATTAATATGATAATTGAAGAACCACCTGGAATTGCTCATTATGTAATTTGGGTTTATGGTCTAGCTCCTGAACATGTTGTTCCTTCAACTGCTGCTGATTATTTAGAAATAGATATCCCAATCAGTGCTAGTGACGGTAAACCATCATCTGGCTCGACTCAAAATATTCCATCATGGATTAAAAACAATGCAGGATGGTGGGCAGACGGCTCAATTGATGATAATTCATTTGTTCAAGGAATTCAGTTCTTAATCAAGGAAGGAATAATGAAGATTCCACAGACCGCGCAAGGTTCAGGATCAGGAAGCAATCAAATTCCATCATGGGTTAAAAACAATGCAGGATGGTGGGCAGACGGCTCAATTGATGATAATTCATTTGTTCAAGGAATTCAGTTCTTAATCAAGGAAGGAATAATGAAGATTCCACGAACTGCTCAGGATTCTAGTTCAGGCGGTTATGAGCCTGAATCTTGGTTTGGTTAAAAATAATATCTTTTTTCATGTTCTACATTCAAATTATTAGAGTTTGATGTGATGATAAGATAAATCATGACAGGTCTTTTTAGTTATCCTAAACGACACCTCAAGAAATTAGTTAAAAATGGAGATTATGTAGAAGCACTTGAATTTGGAAAAAGTTTGGCAGAAAAATTTTCCAAAGATCCTGATTACATGTTCATGATGGGAAGCATTTATTTTATTTTAGAAGATTCAAAAAAAGCAATCTTGTATTTTGAAAAGGCATTGGAACTAAAACATGACGACATTGAAACATTGACACTAAAAACAAACGCCCATCTTTCATTACAACAAAAAGATGAATCAATAGAATGTTGTAGAAAAATTATAAAACTAGATCCTGATAACTACGAAGCTCACGGTCTGCTTGAAAAATTAGAATCCGTTTAAATCCTTGATATTATTTTGCTTTGTTTTTCATCTCATATGCGTTTTCCATTAACCAATCACAAAACTTTGAAACCTTTTCATCAAACTCAGTCCATATGTGAACTGAGTGAGGAAGTATGTCTATCTTCCAATTGTCTGAATACACTCTTACTCCTTCTTTATCTTCATACATGTATGCATCTTGAACTTGAATGTCGCCCAAAATTTCTTTTGCCTTTTCTTTGATCAACTCTCTATTGATTGGAAATCTTTTTCTCTCATAATCTACAATCAGGCTAAGATCTCTTTTGCCATACATGTCAAATTCTTCTATTTTTCCTTCTTTTGGAAAATTGACTACTAGTTTGATGTTGTATTTTTTGCCTACATGCTTACCAATTTCCACGATTTTTGCATATCCCATGGCTGGATTTTTCTTTAGCATGAAGCGAATCTGTGCCAGATTTGATTTTAATTCCTGCTGAAGATCTAACACCAATTCTGAAAATATCATGATGTTTCTGGTATGAATCCCGTTATAATCATTAATCTTTATCTGATTAGTTTTTTTAGACGTAAAAATAATTATCATTATTGGCATTGCCGATGGACTATGATGGTATACGAATAGATGATAGCTCAGAAAGAACAGACAATGTAAATGATTACAAAGTAACATGTATTGATTTTATCAAAGACATTTCCCATGATTATGAAGCATGGGTTGATTACTATAAACTTCCAGAGGATGAAGACAAAAAACGACGCGCTGGAATTAGAGCAACTATAGAAAGAACAAATGACTGGATTGCAAAAGTTGCTCAGACAATCAAAGCAGTTGATGTCGTAATGAATGACGGAATTCAAAAGATGGCAGAATCTACCGCAGGAAAACCAATCCAAATCGGTGTCTTTGTAAATGGGAAATCAAGCTACACAATGGCAAAATCTGGAGTCATTGATGTCAATGTAAAATCTGGTGGCAGACAAGGACGAAAAACAAAACTTGGTTTTCATTTTAAAGATGATAGATTTAGAATTGAATCTACATGTGGGGCATACTTTGATGAAAATGACTTGCCATCTGGAGAGTTTGATTTGATGGATATTCATCTTAAACTGCATGCAGAAAACGCAAAACAACGCGATGTGATATCATTTACTGTTACTATAAGTGAAATGGAAAATGATGTTGAATTTGAACGAAGGGGTCTGACCACTATTGTTCATATAGTGTAATCT
>SYJQ01000064.1 GCA_005798405.1 Nitrosopumilaceae archaeon | reverse complement strand
TTCTTTGCGTCAGCTGCATTCTTTGCTTCAGCTGCCTTCTTTGCGTCAGCTGCCTTCTTTGCGTCAGCTGCATTCTTTGCGTCAGCTGCCTTCTTTGCGTCAGCTGCCTTCTTTGCGTCAGCTGCCTTCTTATCAGCCATTGCTTTCTTTTCGGCTGCTTCGTTATATGTAACAGCATACACAGATTGCATTATAGGAGTGCCAATTGCACCTGCCAACAATACAAAAACGACAATACTTGCAAGTATCTTAGGGTTCATTGTTAAATAAAAATACAGTCAAGTTGTATTAATGAATAATCTTCAATTATCAATGTTGGAATGATATGTTTAGTTTAATTAAAAAAAGAAGAAATAGACAGATTACATGTAGTATAAAACAAAATTAGATTAACGTCGGTACAAATAGAGGAAGAAACAGAATAAACCATGTCATTATTTTGTGAAACATGCAATGATAGAAGACTGCCAAGATGGATAAAAGAAGAAAACAAGACCCAGTGGCTTTGTGAAAGTTGTGGTAATTACGTAGATGCTGAAAATAACATTATTCGTCAGAGCACAAAATAATTTGAAAATAATAATTTTAAAACACTGACTACTTTTTTGATGCACTAACCAAAGACACTACGTCTCTATCCCTTAGTTGATAGTCCACAGGCAATCTCAAATTATATCTCAAGTCTTTTCCATAAAGCAGCCCTTTGGTAAGATCAGTATGAATCTCCTTTGCAAGATCAGATATTGTGGCTCCAGCCTTAAGCAAGATTACGTCAGGCAATACCCGCCCTTTCTTATCTGCCATGTGTTTCTCATCAGCCACAGGATAGATTGAATTCATTTTCAGAAGTTTGAATACTGCCACATTTATCGCAAATTGCACACCAGTTCGCATGTATTCGCCCATTATTCCTTTTTTTATGAAATTCAATGCGTTGGTTTGTTTTTCATTAAGCTCTTCAGATTTTATTATTTCAAATTGTTCTGAGCCAGGAGAATATTTGATCAGCCCTTTTTGCTCTGCCCTTCTCAGACTAAATTCACTGTCACCACTGACAGGAATGATAATAGAGTCATTGTAGCGTTCTCTTAATCTAGCAAAATTTTTGTCGGCACCTTCAACATCTATTTTGTTTGCAACAATCAATGTTGGCTTTGAAATTTTTCTAATATATGCAGCTAATTTTTTGCTATCAACCATATTAAAATCGTCGAATTCTTTCTCTTCTAATCCAACTGCAACCAATGCATCTTTGACATGTATTTTATTGACACCTATGCCGCGATACAGATCAGTAATAGCATCAACAATACCAGACCCAGTTCGAATTAACTTTGAAACCTTGTCTCTATTTCCTTCCAAAATTTTATGATACCACATGATCAATTCCTCTTCAATATCTGCAAAGTCAGATATTGGATCGCCACTTCCAACCTCGCTGATTTTTCCAGAAGAATCAATACCGCCAGATGCATCAACTACATGAAGTAACGCATCGGATTGTGCCGCAATTGAAAGAAATTGGTTTCCTAGACCTTTGCCTTTCCATGCATCTTTGATAAGACCAGGTAAATCAATTAATTCCACTGGCATGTATCTCCAACCTTCAACACATTTTGAATTATTTGGGTTATCTTGTATTTTGAATTCAGGATGAACGCATAGGGTGATTGCATGTGCTGTTCCAGAAACAGGTTTTTTTGTTGTAAATGGATAAGAAGATATTTCTTCAGAAGACAAAGTAGCGGCATTATAGAAAGTGGTTTTGCCGGTATTTGTTTTGCCTATCAATCCAAGTTTAATTGGCATGATTTGATTGCAATCTAAGAATATTTATCTCTGCCTAGATATTAGAGTCGTTAATTTTCTCAGATATCTTTTGAAGAGATTGTTTTAATTCTTTTATGGACCATTCTATGTCATTTGCATCTTTTTTTGAAAGTTCACTTTTCCATTTCTCCAAAACAATGTTTGCTATTTCTGAACAGTTGTAAAGCAAATTCCAGTAAGGATGATGTTCTGCAGTTGCATATGCAAGTTCAGTCATGTCATTTAATCCATTTTTAGCTCTTGCTAATGCAGTAACATTTTCACCAAAAATTTTTACAATGTCAGTCTCTAGATCTTTTTCGATTTTTAGCGGAGTATTGCTTTTTTCATGTTTATTGACTAATTCAAGCAGATCATTGTAAAAATCATCAAAAGAGGCCATGTTCAAAATAGTCTCTGATGTTCTGCCAACATACATCTATTGAATACAACTTTGATGTCTTTTTTTCTTGCCATTTCCTCAGCTTCAGGATTATGAATTCCCTCTTGAAGCCAGATCACCTTAGGATTTTTCTTTATTGCATCCTTCACGACAGGAAGTACAAGTTCAGATGGCCTAAACACGTCAACGATGTCAATATCACCATCAACATCAGAAATAGAAGGGTAGCATTTCTTGCCTAAAATCTCATCAGTTGTAGGATTCACAGGAATTATATCAAACCCATTTTCAGACAGATATTTTGGTACATAGTGCGCTGCCTTGTTGTCATTTTTAGACATTCCAACTACTGCAACATATCTCAAAGAAAGAATATCTCGGATTTCATCATCAGTGTAAGAATCACGTTCCATGAAAATTCTAATGTATGGTGGAATATAATTTTTGAATACAAAATTAATTGGCGTCAAAGAATTACCAACATTCTATAACAAATACAGTAATAACACCATAAAACCAAAGCATGTATTGGAAAAGTCAATTCTAGTGACAGGGGCCACAGGTTTCATAGGATCCAGACTAGTCAATTCCCTTATAGAAAAAGGACATGACACATCATCGCTTATTCGCAAAGGGAAAACAGGACATGCTAAATCAAACAACATAGTAGGTGACTTGACGGATTCAAGATTAAACATTTCAGACACAAAATTTGACTGCGTATTTCATTTGGCATCACATACACCACTTGAAAGAAATAAAAAAATTTTAGAAAAAGTGAATTTGGGAGGAACAAAAAATCTATTTGAACAGGTCAAAGACAAAACAAAGGCAATCACCTACATTTCTGGACTTGGAGTATATGGTGAAACACAAGGTATGGTAGTCGATGAGACTTTTCCATACAGACCAAATACAGAATTTGTAAAAATAAGATTAGATGCACAGAAATTTCTTGAAAAAAATTGCAAAGACCTTGGAATCAATTTCACAGCAATACATCTTGGTGACGTATATGGTTCAGATGGTTGGTTCTACGATGTATTAGTCAAACGTCTTTTAAAAAATACGTTTAGGCTCCCAAAAAGTGGAGACTATTACAAGGCGTTTGTGCATGTTGATGATGCAGTTGAAAGTATGATATCAATTTTAGAAAAAAACTCACCAAATGAAACATACATTGTTGCAGATCCCACAATAGTAAAATTCAAAGAATTTGTAGATTTTACTGCAGACAGTCTAGGAGTAAAACATCCAGGACCAATACCAACATTTGTCGCAAAAGCAATACTTGGTGCAGATTTGATTACACTACTTACAACATCCATTAGGATATCAAATGAGAAAATATCACAAATATGTGATTTTAAATTCCCGTCATATAAGCAAGGAATACCAAATGTTATTTCAGAATTAAAAGCCAAAAAACTATTAAATAAAACAACATAAAAAAGCAAAATCGTAGGGTATTTTAATAATAATAAAAATAAGATTGCATGGAACCAACTTCTGAAGAGCCAAAGGATGTAATTGTTCTTGGTGCAATTAAAAAAGGAGCCAAAAAATTTGAAAAAATACAAAACGCAGCTCAGATAGATGCTGAGGAATTAAACACCATTCTTGAAAAATTAGAGAAAAGAGAACTGATCACTGTTGAAGAAAAAAAGAGTTGGTTTGGTAAAAAAATAGAGATTAAAATTACTGAAAAAGGATCAAAAGAAGTAGAAGAGAGAATTCACGAATTACAAGGTAAGTGGGATCAAATGTCATTATTGTATAAAAGTGGAGACAAGCAAAAACTAAAACAGTACATGGACGATAACAAATCAATCCTCCCTACAATGATGTTCTTTGGGATAATGGACATGATTATGTTTTCAATGATGTTTAGTATGATGGGTATGATGATGACAGATTATGTACCTGCAGAAAGTATTCCAAGTGATACTGGTAATGGTTCATCAGATAGTGGATCAGATGGAGGGTCTGATGGGGGCGGTTCTGATGGTGGCGGATTTGACTTTGATGTGGGATTCTGAGTTAAAGTTGATATTTTATACCTGAAGTAAAAAACAAATCTAGTTGATTTACAGTTCTTATGACAATCCGGGATTAGTCAAAGTATTATCATTTCTAAAATCACACAATACAGAATATCTTTCAGGTCAGGATTTGAGTGATGTGTTAAGGATCAGCAGGGTTGCAGTCTGGAAGAATATTAAAAAAATTAGAGAGCTAGGATATAAAATAGAATCAAAACAAAAGCTTGGATACAGACTAGAATCCAGCACAGATGCATTACTCCCATGGGAAATCACGTCAGGGCTAAAGACCAAAATATTTGGAAAACATGTGTATTATTTTGATTCAATTGATTCCACACAAAACCAAGCAATGAAAATGGCTTCAGATGAAGCAAACAATGGAACTATAATAATTGCAGAAAAACAAACTGGTGGAAAAGGAAGATTAGGTAGAAAATGGATTTCACCTAAAGGAGGCATATGGCTCTCGTTAATTTTACATCCAAAATTTGACATATCAGTAATCACATTATTTCCAATAGCTTCTGCACTAGCATTATCAAATGCAATAGAAAAAACATTAAACATCAAAACAGAACTGAAATGGCCAAATGACATAACAATCAAAGGCAAAAAAGTTGCAGGAATGTTAGTTGATGCATCATTGGAATCAAATAAAATAGAAACTATGATACTAGGAGTTGGAATAAATTTTGATGTAGATGTCAAGCAAATTGAAAAGATCTTAAAAGATACACCAAATTTTTATGGAGTGGCATCTCTAAGCGAACAAAATAAAACAACAAAACCAATTTTACTAGTGCAGTCATTTTTGATCGAGTTAGAACAAATTTATGAGTTATTAAATGCAGGAGATATTAAAAAAATCATAAAAGATTGGACGAAAAAATCATCCACGATAGGTCAAAATATAGAATTGAGTACAGATGATGGAAAAATCAAAGGAAAGGCAATTAAAATAGATAATGACGGAGCGTTAGTCATATCAGAAAATAAGAAAAACATTAGAATTACTTCAGGAGATATTAAACATATTTCAAAATAGCACAAGGTCAGCAGACGTTATTTTTTAGACGGTTTTCTTTTTGTTTTCTTGTTTTTAGATACGGTGATTCTAGATTTTTTATCAGGTATGAGTTTGGATTGTTCTTTTAAGAGAGTCGTGAGATCTTTTTGAATATCAAAAACAGAGTCAAGCATTTCTTCTAATGCCTTAGAATAGTTATCATATGCAGATAGCAGATCAGATTGCTTTTTAGATACTTTGGCAAGATATTCATTTGAGCGTAAAAGATTAGCAGAAGTAATAAGCTCAGGCATGTCTGAAATTGGACCTCCTAATGCATCCAACTCTAATTGAATATCTTGAATTTCCTTACGAATCTCATAGATGATTTCCCCATCCCGGTCTTGCTCAATATAGAAAACAAGTATTTGTTAAAAGATTAAAGATTTACTAAATGAGTTAAACGAGATTCTGAACTAAAATTGCCAATAAATGTCAGTAGCAGGCATATCTTACAAAATGGAAATAAAATATATCTGAAATCAAAACAGGAAATATGTTGATGCTTGTTTTTCTAGGTTTGATGTTACTATTGTCTAGTTTTATTTCAGTTCCAGTATTTGCTCAAACACCAGATGATGCACCAATAATGTTTAAAGAAGCCAACGAGTATTTTGTAAAAGGAGATTATAATCAAGCGATTGTAATCTATGACGATATTTTAGAAATTGCTCCAAATAACATATCGACATTAAAAATGAAGGCAATTGCACTAAGTAATTCAGGTTATCATGAAAAATCATTAAAAGAATTTTTCAAGATACTACAATACAGACCAGATGACACTACAGCACTTGCTGGAATGGGTGTTGGTTTTGGAAATTTGGGGGAATATCAAGAAGCTAAGTACTATTTTGCAGAAGCGATAAAGAAAAAACCAGACAGTGTTATGATCAACAATTATAAAGAATTCACAGACAAGGTGATTGCAAAATATCCATACATTGCAACAGAGAAACCAGAAGGGTTAGGAAAAAAAGACATCATAAAAATACCAGAGTGGGTAAAACCAATTGCAAAGTGGTGGTCAGAAGGACAAATAGAAGACTCTGAATTTGTTTCAGCCTTGCTATTTTTGATAGAAAATAAAATAATCCAAGTTCCACCAGTACAAACAAAATTAGAGACAGGAGAAAAAATACCAGAGTGGATACGAAACAATGCTGCGTGGTGGGCAGAAAATACGATAACAGATAAGGATTTTGTTTCAGGCATTCAATATATGATGGAAAAAGGAATCATAATTGTAAATATCAAAAAATCGCAAGAAGAAGATCAGATAGAAAAAAATGATGAATTTTATTTGTTTGAAAAATATCTACGCAGTATTTCAAAAAATGTTTCAGATGAAAAAAGATACATTGAAGATCCAAATCCAAGTCAAGAAGTAATAAAAAAATTCCTTAGAGATTACATAAAATGGAATTTTGAAGAAGAGGTAAAAACTGCGTCCAGTAACTTCCCGGATCCAACATACGAATTGATAGATAATGTGTATGTTATTCGTTACAAAGTTTTTGTAAATGAACAGCCAACAGGGCTGCCATTAAATCATGTAAGTACATTACAAAATTCATTTTTGTTTTGGGAAAATCAAGAATTGAGTACAAACGGACAAAAAGCCAAAATAGTATTTGAAATCACCAATCAGAAACAAGAAGCAAACGTATGGGTCACATGGGTAGTAAGGGACATAGGACAGGGAGTACTTGGGCATGCACATTTAGGAAAAGGAGTAGTGGAAGTCACATTAGGCGATTACAACTGTGATGGAATATTTCAATTATATGATGTAAAAACGGTTGAAAAAATAATGACACATGAATTGGGTCATTCAATAGGACTTGAACATGTATCAGATCCAGATAACATAATGTACACTTCATTAAAACCAAATTATGCGTATTGCTTACTAGGATAGATCCTAAATTAAAAAATAATTAGTTTCTCCTAATTATTTTATATCATTCTAATTCTATAAAATCAGAATAAGCATTAGCTTAACCTACACACAATTAACCTGCAGAAGTTATGTAAAATGAATAATAAGCTAATTGTGCAATTTATGGATATTATGCTTAAAAGTCCAATGATCTCAGGACCAAAATGCCCTTCATGTGGGGATAAAAAAATGGTAACAGATGAAACAACAGGTGAATTGTTTTGTGGAAAATGTGGATTTGTAGTTTCAGATAAAATTTCAGAGACAGGTGCGGAATGGCGTTCCTTTGCAAATGATGACACTAACAGAACAAGAGTGGGAGCTGGAACATCGTTGACAATGCACGATATGGGATTATCAACTGTAATAGGTGCTGCCAACAAAGATTCTACTGGAAAACCGCTTACATCATCAATGAAGAGCTCAATTGAGAGATTAAGAACATGGGATAGCAGAACACAAGCACATTCATCTGCAGATAGAAATCTAAGACAGGCATTAAATGAAATGGACAAATTAAAAGACAAACTTGCACTAACAGATGCAGTGGTTGAAAAAGCTGCATACATTTACAGAAAAGCCATGGAGAAAAAACTTGTAAGAGGCAGATCCATTCAAGGCCTTGTTGCAGCATGTCTTTATGCTTCATGCAGAAATACGGAAACGCCTAGAACGCTAGATGATGTTGCCAAAGGAATCAACATTAGAAGAAAAGATGTTGCAAGATGTTACAGGTTGATTTTCAGAGAGTTGGAATTAAAAATGCCAGTAGTAGATCCTGTAAAAGGAGTTTCCAGAATTGCAAGTATTGCAGAACTGAGTGAAAAAAGTAAACGAAAGGCAGTCGCAATACTAGAGCAAGCGAAAAAAATAGGCATGGTGGCTGGAAAAGACCCAATGGGAATAGCAGCAGCTGCATTGTATTTGGCATGTATTAGCACGGGTGAAGTAAAATCACAGAAAGAAATCTCAATTGCATCAGGAGTTACAGAAGTAACAATAAGAAACAGGTGTGCAGGCTTGAGAAAGATGCTTCAAAGTTAGTGAGAAAAATGCTCAACAATGAAAACGCATGGTCAGATTGGCTAGATTTTAACGAAGAAACAATTTCAAAAATACCACAATCAGCAGGTGTCTATATGATGCACGCATCTATGAAAATTTTATTCATCGGAGGTTCTGAAAATATCAAAACAAGCATTCAAGACAAAGATGGAGATCCATGCATTTCAAAAGCGACAAGAGTAAGATACATGCAAACTTCATCTTACGAACAAATTACAGATGATTTAATCAAAGATTATCAAGATAGACATGAGGGAAGACACCCTCAATGTATGTAGATATATTAAAAAATTAATTTTCAGAATAGATTCAAAAACTATAAAGCAAAATCTTTTAGTCGACGATATTCCAATTTATCCCACGGATATACAATATATTCAGTGCCTCTAGTTTTTTGAGCATATACAAGTTGTTTAGGATATTTTTTGCCTTGTCTTGCAAATAATGTAGCATATACAAAATTTGAAGGGTCAGTTACTTTTGGAATTATTTTTTTAAATGTATTACCAGAATCGTAAATATCATCAACAAAGAGGGAGTCAGGTGGAATTTTATTTTTGTCGACAAGAATAATGTCTATTCCCATATGATCAGCCAAGAGTCTAGCTGGGACTAGACCACCACGACTAATTGTAGAAATACTTGAAAAATCTTTGGACAACATAGAAATTTTCTTTGAAAGTAATTCAGTTAGTCTTTCAATTTCAGTCCATGTCACATTTTGAGAATCAGTTTTCATAAGTATCATTATCTTACTATAATTGAAACATGGATCAAAAAGTTCCTAGAATGGATTTTTTGTATGGTGCAACAAGTTTGAGAATTTTAAAAGCGATTTTCCCAAAATCAGCTTCTTTTTCAGAAGAGACTAACAAAACATCATCGTTTGCCAAAGGAAAACTCATCACAATCACCTTATCCCTGTAAGACATCGAAAAGTGGACTTCGCCAAACTCCTTGTCAAATTCATGTCTCATCCGAACTCTCAGTGCGAGTTCCATGAACATCATCTCATCTTGTTTTTGTGATTCCAATGAAAGCAGACCCTGTTTCATACCGCCTGCAACAAGATGTCCTCTGCTATTGATTATCCTAGCAGATCTCATAAGAGGGTCTAGATTTGTAATTTTTTGGCATACCTTTTCAAGGTCTTCAGAATTACTCAATTGTCTAATTAAACAAGCGATCTATTTATTGAGATCTATGCTGAAAATAAGCCGTGGAATCACAATCACCAAAAGACGTTACAGATTATTACAAGCACCTGTCCTTGTTTTGGACAGATATCATCCATCTTATGGCAAGCAAGCCACAAGCCCTTACTTCAATGGGTCCTATGCGTGCATTTGCTTCAAATTCTAAGAAAATTTCAACAGAATTAATCCAAATTAACGAGAGTTTGATGGAATTTAATAAATTTGTAACAGAGTATTATAAGCAATTATCTGAAACTTGGAGTGAGGCTCAAAAGAAAGTCAATGTAAAAGCACCTGATGTTCCACACGATGTAGAACAGATGGAGTCATTTAAGAGAATATGGATAGATATTTTTGATAATGATTTTACAGAATTATTTGATTCAGAAAAATTTGGAGAAAATTATGGAAAATTAGTTTCAAAAGAGCTTGAACTTACAAAACACTGGAATAATATCTCAAATGTGATTTTGCAATCAGTAAACTTGCCAAGTAAAGAAGAAATTGATGAAGTATACAAAGAAATTCATTCTCTTAAAAAAAGAATGACAAAATTAGAAATTGAATTAAAAAAGAAAAAAGATACAAAAAACGGAGATACAATAAAAAATGAAAAGTGAGTCAAAATTTGACCCTAAACTCATAGAGGAGTTGATAAAATTTGGCAAAAACATCATTGATGCGCCTAAATTTGTTTCAGCCCCAGATGAAATTAACATAGAGGTAACTCCACATGATATTGTACAAGAAATAGACAAAACAAGGTTACTGCATTACAGACCATTAACAGAAAAACAACACAAAACACCATTATTGATTTCCTATGCATTGATTAACAGATATCATATTTTGGATATACAACCAGAAAAAAGTTGGGTCAGAAATCTACTATTGCAAGGATTTGATGTATACATGTTAGACTGGGGATCTCCAACAAGTATGGACAAGTATTTGGATTTTGATGATTACGTTAATGGATATTTAGACAGTAGTGTAGAATTTATCAAAGATGAATCATCCACGGAAAAAATATCATTGCAGGGATATTGTACGGGAGCTACAATAGCAACAGCATACACAACACTGCATCCAGAAAGTGTGAAAAACTATATCGCGACAGCACCAGTAATTGATGGATGGAGAGACACTACAGTAATCAGCAATTTGGCAAAACATATGGACGTAGACAAAATGGTTGAGATCATAGGAAACATGCCTCCCGAATTCATGTACTATTGCTTTTCAGTACTAAAACCATTTGAACAGGGGATTGAAAAATATGTGAATTTCTTTAAAAACATTGAGAATAAAAAATTCGTGGATAATTTCCTAAGGGTAGAAAAATGGCTAGGAGATACACCTCCAATACCAGGTGCGCTCTTTAGACAATGGATAAAAGATATCTATCAAGACAACTTGTTGATTCAAAATAAAATGTATGTGGGTGGTAGTCATATAGATTTGAAGAAAATTGACATGCCAATATTCACACAGGTTGCAGTGGGAGATCATTTGGTATCACCAGAGTGCAGCATGCCTTTACATTATGCAGTTGGAAGTGAAGACAAAACATTGAAGATGTATCCAACAGGCCATGTAGGTATGATTGCTAGTTCATTGTCTCAAAATAAGGTACTGCCAGAGTTAGGAAATTGGCTTGCAGAAAGATCATAAAATAAAAAAAAGATAAAAAATAAAAATTTACCACTAGTTGTTCTTTGTGGTGAATGCTGTTATCCAGGATTGTAGAATGTTTCTGTTTAAGTCAGCAAATGATTTTGCATTGTCATTGAATGTTTTGATGTTTTGTTGTGTTGCATCAATTGTTGCAAGTGTCATTTGATTTTGTATTGAAGCTGCTTTAACAAATTCTTCTGTAGTATCATGAATTACTTTTAGTGTTGCTTGTGGAATGTTAGTTGCAATACCTGCTTTCTTTGCATATTCTTTTTGTAGTGCGATTGTAGAATCAACAATATTTTCATATGCTTGCAGATATTCTTGCTGAACATTAGTAATTGACTGATGATACTGTGGTACTGAATGTCTAATACCAGAGAATAATTTGTCTACGTTTTCCTCATAAACTGAAAACATATCTTTTGTTCCTGGTGTTTGTTCGTTTTTACTCATTGTTTCACCTCCTTATTTTTTGACTTTTTTGCGATTGGAAGGACTATGACTTGAACCAAGTCGCCTTCTCCTAATCCAAGTGCATTACGTTCTGCCTCTGGAATTGAAATTCTGCCATTGCTGCTGACAGTTGTTTTGTAAGCACCCCAATTCATAAAAGACGGGAGCATTTGACCAATCTGAAACATAGTCTCCATGCTTTTATTTTGCATAGAAGACACATTTTTCATTAAATCAGATTGAGTGTTTCTTGCATTATCAGATACTTCTTTTAGAGTTTCTAAAGGATTGAATGTTTGTGTATTTTGAGTTGTCATTAAAGAGCCAAAATTTTTCATAAATTCAGCTTGTGCACGACCATTTTTCTGAATCCAATCTTTAAACATCTCTGAAGGGTTAAACTGGTTATAATTACCGCTCATTGGTAATTGTAGGAATTAAATGGTATATAAAGTGATCTAACTATGAAAGAAATTTCAAAACTGTAGATGAAAACGTTTCAGGTTCTTGGACATATGGGGTATGCCCACAACCATCCATGATATGAAATCTGCAATCTACAATATAAGATGCAAAATATTCTGCATGTTGAATTGGAATGACTGGATCTTTAGAACCCCAAATTAACAAAGTAGGACATTTAATCATATGCAGTTTAGGCGTAATGATTTCTGAATTTTTTAGTCCCAAAACAGTAGACATGAATGCTAATTTTGCATTTGGCAATTGCATTCTTTCAATAAATCCCTTAACAATTACATCGTCAACTTGATTACCAGAAGATTCCATCAGCTCAAATGCATTTTTGGCACTTTGTGGATTTGGATACAAGGCCGCCATAATATAAGCATCCAATGCAGGAGTTGATTGTTTCATTGCTCCAGCAGGAGATACAAGAATTAATTTTTCTATAGTATCGGGATTCGTAGATGCGTATTCTGCAACTATTTGACCTCCTAAAGAAGAGCCAATTACGTTAGGACGTTTGATTCCCAATGCATCAAAAAATTTCCCAAGGAATGCTGAAAAAAAGTCAGGAGTATAATCGACAATAGGTTTATCGCTATAACCAAATCCAATTAAATCAGGTACTATTACACGATAATGTTTTGCAAATGTTGGAATTACATTATTCCATCTTTCAGCAGATGCTCCTAATCCATGAACCAGAACTAGGATATTTTTGGAATTTCCTGACTCTAGATATCGAATCTTATTTCCATCCACTTGAACGAAATTTTCTTGCACCATTTTAGCGTCAATGATTTAGCTAGTTAAATTTAGTTAATACTATCGATCAGTTATTTTTATCGCTTTTCTAAATTTTTATGCGTGTGATAAGAGAGATGGTATTTTTTAAGATCTGAACAAAAAACATGTTTACATTAAATAAAAAATCAATAAAATCAAGTGAATAGATATACTACTGTTTTATCACAAATATGACTTTCAAGATACAAGATTTGGGCCATTATGACATTTAGAAGAATCACGCCTAGAAAGTTTCAAAACATGTCATTTATTCATCAAAAATTCCAATAATCATTACAAAATGTCTTTAGGAGAGCCCGTGTTTCTGAAAATATTTTTGATGGTATTCTTCAGCTTTGTAAAATTCCGGAGCAGGTACAATTTCAGTTACAATATGTTTCTGAAATCGCCCTGATTTTTCAAGTTCTTCTTTGGATCTTTGTGCAATCTTTGCTTGTTCTTCATCATGAAAAAATATTGCAGAACGATATTGATTTCCAACATCAGGTCCTTGTCTGTTTAATGATGTAGGATCATGATTACTCCAAAATACATCAAGTAATTCATTGTAAGAGATCTCATTTGGATCATATTCTACTTGTACTGCTTCGGCATGACCAGTTGTATCAGTACAGACTTCTTCATAAGTAGGATTTGTCAGTTTGCCTCCAATGTAACCTACTTGTGTTGATTTTACACCTTTAGTTTTACGAAGCAAGTCTTCGACATGCCAAAAACATCCTGCACCAAATGTCGCTTTCATGATTTCTATAATAATTTTATCAGATTAAAACTATTTGATCAATACAAAATAATCCAGAAATTCAATAAACTATTCAATTTCAATTATTTGTTCTTTAATTAGATATTCCAAAGAATCTACAAACTCTTGTTGCGAGATTAGATCATGTGCCCACCAATCAGCATTATGTCGTATCCAATTTGGAATATCAGATACAAAATTTTGTTCAGAATAATTCAGATTTGGGATTACAATGATATTGTGTTCCAACATAAAATCCAATCCGGAAATAAATTCAGAGTCAGAAATGTCACCTGTTGCCCACAATTCAGCATATGTCTTTATCCAGTTAGGAATAACGGTTGAAAAACCCAATATGTCATAAATGGATTTTTCAGGAAATTGAGAGTCAAACCAAGACTTGTAATTTGGTTCATTGTTGTATCGGTCAATGTAGTATTGAGGAGAATGATCTAGTGAAGGGAAATTTTGAATGTGGGTTTGTTTGTATCCAACAACCTCGTGTATCAAATAATCAGGAAATTGAGAGTCAAACCAAGACTTGTAATTTGGTTCATTGTTGTATCGGTCAATGTAGTATTGAGGAGAATGATCTAGTGAAGGGAAACCAGGTATTTGCAATTTAGGGTTTTCGACAAATGATTCATTTGAAGGATTCAGTGAGGGGTCTATTGAATTATCAACATCGGATGATAAAGAAGATTTTTGATAGAAAAATGTTTTTTCAAGATTTCCTCCATATGACGCCTTGATTGTATAAGTGCCTTCATCAGACCATGTGGGCCCACCAACATGAAATGTAGCAGTGAAAGAGCCATCAGATTTTGGCAATATGTTTGCTATTCCAGCAAGACCAGTACCTCCAGGAGTAATTATTTGCAATATTACAGAAGGAATTACAGGATCATAGTTTACAGTTCCTGAAATTTTAAGAGTGTCACCATCATAATATGTCGATTTATCTGTAGAAAAATTTTGAACTGATCCAAATATGGAAATAAAATTTCCAAATGTAAATAAAATTAAAAATAAAATAAGAAAAGGCTTAATCAATACGTAAGCAAAAATTATCAGATATTAAAGTTGTAAGATAGAAAGAAAATCTAATTAACGTGTGTAAAAATTCCAACTACCTTCTGAGCCAAATTTTCAATGTTTGCAGAAGGCTCTGCAGAAATCAAAAGAAGAATCTGGGTGATTGGGAATGGAAAACTTACCAAGACTGCCTTGTCACGCCTTGCTGCAAGGTAATTAATTGGCCCCAAGCTTTCATCATATTCTTTTCGAATCGATGCTTTTGATACAAATTCCAAAAAAGAATGCAATCTAGTTTCATCGCCTTCATAAGGGATTAATCCTTCTTTAAAACCTCCAGCAATCAGTTTTCCATCTTTATCCACGATTCCCGCAAATCGGATTTCAGGTTCTTTGAGGAGTTGGGAACATTTTTCATTATAAAGTTTGAGGGTGGTATTATTTTGTGCGGACATCGGAGGATGTCAATATATCAAAAATAAAAACTTAGCCAATTACAGTCATTAAATTATTGGAATCGGCTTTGGAAGTAAAATTCCATATCGGTCACAAAGTTAAGAGAATTTCTACAAGTAATTAATAAGCAAAAAAACACACCCAGATCTTAATGAAAACACATGTGTTGATTCTAATGATAATAACAGGAATGATTGCAGGTACAATTAATGTACCTGTAGCATTTGCCCATGACCCAGATTTTGAAATAAGAACACCAAAAGACATTCTAAAATTTTGTGAATTTTATTATGACGAATATGTGTTCATGGGATTAGAATCAATGACAAAAGCACATCTGGGTTATCCAAATCTCAGAGCATGTGTAATTTTGTACGATCACATAGCTTGGAAGAGTACACACCCAGCAAGAGACATTGTGTTAATTGCAGAAATTGAAAAATATCTTGGAGATGCAGGATACATCAAAGAAAGACATGTAGAAAATTCAGACATAATGCCAGAATGGATGAAAAGTGATGCAAAGATGTGGGTTGAAGGAAAAATCAACGACATGTCATTTGCATTTGGTATTAGAACAATGCTTGAAAGAGATATCCTAAACCCATCTTTGGCTAACACAGGAAAAGATTGCAGTGACAACAAACTGTGTATTACAAAATCAGATTTTATAGAGTATTCATATTCAGACAAATATGGAAATGACATTACTGAAACATATACGGTAGACTCGATTAATGATGATGGAGTTTCTATAATAACAGAAAAAATTTCAAGAGATGGAAAAGAAATCACAAATATCAATATTGACAGTCATGGAACCATTCCAGAAAACAAAAAATGTTGCATATTAGACAAATTCATATTTTTAACTCCAATTAATTTAGGAGACATGATAACTGCAGATTTAAAAATAATAGGAGATACACAATATGAATTCAACAACAATACACATCAGGTATGGATTGCACAAAATTCAGAAAAACAAGATACAGTTATTGTAGATAAAAAAACAGGGATAGTATTTTCAGATGATCATAAAGAAACAGGTGCTACAATAACGTGGCACACTACAGAATTGAAAGATACTAATATTTTTGAGAAAAAATATCTATCAGAAGAAGTGTTCATACCAAAATGGTATAAAACAATTACAATGTGGTTAGGCGATGGGTTGATTTCTGAATCAGAGTATTTGAAAGCAACAGAAAATTTGTTGGAACGCGGAATACTACGAGTCTAATTTAGATCTTACATTTTAGAACAACATAATCAATAATTTTTTGTTCAGAAGCCTTTTTCATTTTAAGAATAGATTCATAGAGTATTTTTTCCACATATTTTGGATATTTTTTCAAAATTAATTTTTTTAATTCTTCCCTATGTCCAACATAATAATTTGCCAATGGAACATAGACATTTTCTCCTATTAATTTTTCATCGTGAATTTTAAAGCCACTAGAAGACACAAGTTCCTTTACATGTTCCAACCCATAATGCTCAGAGGACCAAGTAAATTTCAAAATACCCAATTTTACAAAAGATGCAGATGGAAGAGTTACAGGTAACGCCAAAGTCAGTATTCCGTTTGATTTTAAAATTCTCTTTGACTCTGAAATAAAATCTTGTAATGGTTTGAAGTGTTGTGAAGACTCTAATGCCAATACTCGATCTACAGATCTGTCTGAAAAAGGTAATTTTGTAGAAGTTGAATTTAAAAATTCGAGATTTTTTTGATGTCCCGAAAAAGATAATTGGTCATAATTGATGTTTATACAAAACAAATTCAATTTTTCATAATTATTTCTCCAAAAAATTGCAGGTGCAGACAACCCGCTTCCAACATCGACAGCAGTTGTTGCATGTTCCAATTCTGCCAGTTTACCAAAATACGAGCAAAGATTTTCTTGTGCAGACACAGGTTCAAAGGTATTTTCCATCCAGTAGCCAAAATTCAGCATCGACCCACCGGTTGCAATTTGCATTATAGGGGAGAGAGAATTGTAGAGATTTATGACATCTTTTTCATTTTTTCTAACAGTCCAAAAAAAGACATCAAGTGGATTAATTAAGTTCAAAAAGATTTTCAAATATAGTTGAAATTAGATCTTATTAATTTCTAGGGTAACCCTTCAGATTCATCTACACAGTGCTTGTGAACCCATTTGTCATCTTTATTTTTAGCGATTTCTTTGCCTAACTGTATTTTGTCTCCACAGGATATACACGAGGATGCAAATTTTGCTTTCATATTATTAGATGATGGATAGACAATAAATCAACTATGTTGGAACAAGTGTTAACTAAAGATCAGCTGTATATCACATCAATTGAAGATGTTTTATTAGATTGAACAAAACAGTGACAATATGAGCGAGCCAGAGTTCTCAGAGATAGTGATTGCAAAATGGAGTGACAGATTTTTTGCGTGGTTGATTGACTTTTGTGTTATTTCAACAATTTCATTACTGATTATCTTCTCAGTTTTTGGAACAATTGATTATGAATTAAGCGAAAAATGGATATGGGCAGAAACTACACAGTTTATTCCAACTAGTATTGTCTTTTTTGCATATTGGACTATTTTAGAATATAAAACCGGTCAGACAGTAGGTAAAAAAATCCTAAATTTGAAATTAACTGACAAGTATGGAAAATCACCAGATTGGAAAGGAGTTATGATCAGCAGTTTTGGCAAAGCATTTCTATTGCCAATAGATGTAGTATTTGGATGGTTTTTTACAAATGAGAATCGTCAAAGAATTTTCAATAAAATAGGAGATACACTAGTAATTAAAATAAAAATTACAGAAGAAAATAAGGAAAATACCAAGTACAAAAAAGACTAAGTTTTGTCATATTTTGTTATACAATTGTTTTGTAGAATTAACCATTAGATCTATTACCAACTTTGAATCTTAATTTTTAGAAATGTCTGAAAATACAAAATGGTGGATGGGACTCCCAAAAGAATTGGAAAAAGACATAGAATTTGAAGAATAAAATTACATGCAAAATTTGAAATTTTATTCAGTAACAGAATTATTAATTAAATTTTGGTATCTACGTAGACAAACAGAAGATTACTGAGTCCAACCCCAAGCAATCAATTTTTGAACACTTGTTGTTTTAATGCATGCTGGTTGTCCGTTTAGTTTGAAAACAAGTTCTAGTCCTTCTTTACAAACTATATTTTCAGGGGCAATGCCCTCTTTGATTTGTTTAAGTGGTGAAGGAACAACATCAGAAAGATCATCTTCGGTTTCTGCCATATCATCTTCGGTTTCTGCCATATCATCTTCGGTTTCATCTGTTTCGCTTGAGGTAGAATTAGTTTCAGATGAAGTGTCAGATACTTCTAAATTTTCTTCAATTTCAATAGATGTAGAGTTACCATTAGTTGCATTTACAGGTGTTTCTTGTGCAAATGCAGTGGTAATCATTAGTCCTGTAACAAGTACAGAAAATAATAAAAATAAACCAAAATAATTACTCATGAATAATAGAAAAAAGAGTACAATTTAACATTTGTCATTAGTTCAGAAATTAGACGCTAAAAATTATTTTCTTAATGTCGTGTATAGCATTCGCTAGGAGTGATTAAAAATAAAATCATCAAAGCAAATGCATAGCATTCGCTAAGTATGATTAAAAATAAATCATCGTACACGTCGTGTATTTGTTTTAATGAATTCAAAAATGAATTCATCGTGCATAGTCTCTATGTAAGTGGCTGAACCGGTGTGTTGGTCTGTTAGTAAAGGCTGGCTCACCACTCGCCGAAGCTTGTGATCTACACCACCTTCCTATCAACGCAGTCTTCTGCTGCCGACCTTCATCTTACGAAAGGATGTCTTGTCTCGGGATGGGATTCGTGCTTAGATGCTTTCAGCACTTAGCCCAAATGGCTTAGCTGCCCGGCCTGCCTTATCAGACAACCGGTAAACCAGTGGCCACGCTACTCTGTTCCTCTCGTACTCGGAGTAACTTCCCCTCAGACATCCACGCTTCCATCAGGCAGAGACCGACCTGTCTCACGACGGTCTAAACCCAGCTCATGTTCCCTTTTAATAGGCGAGCAGCCTCACCCTTGGCCCCTGCTGCAGGACCAGGATAGGAAAAGCCGACATCGAGGTACCAAACCGCGGGGTCGATAGGAGCTCTCGCCCGCGACGAGCCTGTTATCCCTGGGG
>SYJQ01000063.1 GCA_005798405.1 Nitrosopumilaceae archaeon | reverse complement strand
TCAGAAAGACCAATTATCTTAGCTGGAGGTGGAACAATTATTTCATCTGCCTTTGCAGAATTACAATCTATAGCTGAATTGCTTATGATTCCAGTTGTTACTACTTTCAAAGGAAAAGGTGCATTTCCAGAAAATCATCCATTATCATTGGGACCAATTGGAATGCATGGTCATGCTGAGGCAAATAAGATGATGACTGAAGCTGACTGTGTATTAGCAATAGGTACACGATTCTCTGATAGATCTGTTGGAACATTTGAAGCATTTGAAAAGCGATTAAAAATTATCCATATGGACGTGGATCCGGCTGAAATTGGTAAAAATCAAACTACATCTGTTGCAGTAGTTGGAGATGTACGTGCATCACTTAGAATAATGGTAAAGATGCTTTTACAAAAAGCAATTAAAAGAAATGAAGAAAATACTTGGATTAAACATGTAAAAGAAACTAAAGAATACTGGAAAGAAAATTTGAAAGTACATCCCGGTGAAATGGGTGCAGCAAAAATCTTGAGAAAACTAAGAGAAGTATTACCTCATGAATCGATTGTAACTACTGAAGTAGGTCAACACCAAATGTGGGCATCTTTATTTTACGATGTAATCCAACCTGGTACTTTCTTTAGTTCTACTGGACTTGGAACTATGGGATGGGGATTTCCAGCTGCAATCGGTGCCAAAGTAGCTAGACCTGATGTTCCCGTAGTGGACATTGCAGGAGATGGCAGTTTTAGTATGACCGAAAATTCTCTTGCAACTGCAGTGTTGGAAGATATTCCTGTAATTGTATTTCTCTTAAATAATTTTACGTTGGGAATGGTTGCACAATGGCAAAGAACTTTCTATAATCGAAGAATGATAGGAGTTGATCAAGGAAAATGTCCTGATTATGTAAAACTAGCAGAATCCTATGGAGCTCAGGGAATCCGTGCACAATCCATGGATGAACTTGATAAAGCAATTAAAACAGCATTAAACAGCGATGTTGCAACCGTGATTGATATTCCAATTGATCCTGAAGAAGATGTATTGCCATTTGTAGCTCCGGGAACTTCTCTTGCGGATATGATTTTACCTTCATAGTGATTATCATGTGGGCTATTCTTACTCTTTTAGTTGAAAATAAACCAGGAATATTGTTTAAGGTCACTCATCTTTTCAGATCCAGAAATTTCAATATTGATAGTATTTCTGTGGGCGTAACTGATAACCCTGAATACTCTAGAATGACTATTACCACATATGGGGATGAAAAACAAGTCGAACAAATAGTAAAACAACTCGATAAAATGATTGACACTATAGAAGTAAAGCACTTAGATGAGCACAAAACAGTGTATCGCGAACTAAGTATTTTTAAGATTAAACTAAGTAATGCTAATGATAGCATGGAAGTAAACAAATTAGCTAATGCATATGGTGGCAAAATACACGATGTACGAAAAGATTCGATAATGGTAGAATTAACTGCAACTCCTGATCAAATCAGAGCTTTTGAAGAATTGGCAAAACCGTTTGGAATAATTGAAGTTGCAAGGACTGGTGTAGCTGCGTTGCAAAGGAGCGGAGCATGAGAATTAGGATTTTTGATACAACGCTAAGGGATGGCGAACAAACACCTGGTATTTCACTATCTCCAGATCAAAAACTTGCTATTGCAAAAAAACTTGATATTTTAGGTGTCGATGCAATTGAAGCTGGATTTCCAGTAATTTCTGACGGCGAATTCAAAGCTGTAAAAATGATTTCAAGTGAAGGTTTGTCTGCCGATATATGTGGATTGGCTAGAACTAATAAAAAAGACATAGACGCTGCAGTTGATGCAGGATTAAACTACATTCACACCTTTATTGCAACTTCTGATATTCATTTGGAGTATAAACTCAAAATGACTAGGGAGCAAGCACTTGCAAAAGCAATAGATGCAGTCGAATATGGAAAATCTCGAGGATTACAAGTGGAATTTTCTGCAGAAGATGCAACAAGAACTGACCGGAGTTTTCTTAAACATGTATTTGGTGAAGTTGCAAAAGCTGGTGCAGATAGAATAGATATCCCTGATACCGTTGGTTATGCAACCCCTGAATATATGGCCGAGATAACTAAAGATGCAATTGAGGCTACAAAACTTCCAATCAGTGTTCACTGTCATAATGATTTTGGATTGGCCGTAGCTAATGCATTATCTGGAATAAGGGCAGGTGCTCAATGTGCTCACGTTACAGTCAATGGAATTGGTGAAAGAGCAGGCAATGCTTCATTGGAAGAATTTGTCATGGCGTTAAAATGCTTGCCTTATGATCAAAAATATGAAACTGGAATTAAATCTGAATTACTCTATGAAACATCAAGATTCATATCAAAAACTGTAGGTGTTCAGGTTCAACCAAACAAAGCAATTGTAGGTGATAATGCATTTGGCCACGAATCTGGAATTCACACACATGGAATATTGAGTAATCCATTAACCTATGAACCAATTAGTCCTGAGTTAGTTGGAAGAAAGAGATGGCTTCAAGTTGGAAAACATGCAGGAATTCATGGCATGAATGCAATGCTTTCTGAATATGGAATACATCCAACAGATGATCAGGCAAAACAAATTCTTGATAAAGTGAAAATTATAGGTGATCAAGGTAAACAAATTACCGATGTTGAGTTACTTTCTATTGCAAGTAATATTTTAGGTGAAAAAGGAATTAAACGAATTGTTCAATTGACTGGTTTTTCAGTATCTACTGGAATTGGAACAATGCCTTATGCATTTGTCAAATTAAACATAGATGGTAAGGACTTTATCGGAACCGATTACGGTGTAGGTCCAGTCGATGCAGCATTAAACGCAATTCAAAAAATCACTGGACAAATATCTGAACTTAGAATCAAAGACTATGGCTTAGCATCAATATCTGGTGGTTCCACTGCATTATGTGAAGTAACAATTAGAGTTGAGGATGCACAAGGAAACAGTGTATCTGCAAAATCTATAGGTGAAGATATTGTTACTACCAGTGTTCAAGCAGTAATTGATGGCATTAATAGAATCATGCTCAAAAAAATGCTAAATCAGAAGCAATTAAGCTAAATCCTAAAATTCCCTTATTGTAAAATTCAGGCATGTATAGAATTTCTCTAATTACAGGAGACGGCATAGGACCAGAACTCTCAAATTCTGCAATATCTATTTTGAATGCTATTAATGACAAACTTGATTTGAAATTTGATATTACGAAATTACAGGCAGGGGATACCGCATTAAAGGAAACTGGAAAGGCGCTTCCTGACGAAACTATATCTACAATTAAAAAATCTGATGCTTGTTTAAAGGCACCAGTTGGTGAGAGTGCAGCTGATGTGATTGTTGTATTGAGACGTATGCTTGATCTTTATGCAAATATTCGACCTGCAAAATCATATCCCCACATGCCTGCATTAAGGGATGATATTGACATGGTAATTGTTCGTGAGAATACCGAGGATCTTTATACTGGCAAAGAATTTAGCTTGGGTGATTCAGCTGTTGCATTGAGAATTATTTCAGAGTATGCCTCAAAAAGAATTGCAAAATATGCATTTGAAACTGCAAAGCAACGTAACTCTATGAAAAAAGTAACATGTGTTCATAAATCAAATGTGATGCGACTTACCGATGGATTATTTGCAAAATCTTGTGGTGAAGTAGCAAAAAACTATCCAGATATTTTATTTGAACAAATGTATGTTGATGCATGTGCTATGAATCTAATTCGTCAACCTGAAAAATTTGATGTCATTGTTACTACTAATTTGTTTGGTGATATTTTATCTGATGAGTCCTCGCAAGTTGTAGGGGGGTTGGGTATGGCACCGGCTGCTAACATTGGTGATAATTTTGCATTGTTTGAACCAGTTCATGGTGCAGCATTTGATATTGCTGGACGAAACATTGCAAATCCATCCTCTTTTCTACTATCTATCAAAATGATGCTTGATTGGCTTGGAGCAAAACATAATGATCAAAAATGTATTACTGTAGGTCAAAAACTAGAATCTACTATTTTTGATTTGGTAAAAAGTGGTGCCAAAACCAAAGATATTGGTGGAGACAAGTCTACATCAGAATTTACAAAAGAAATTACTAATATGCTCTAAAAATTAAGAAATTCTTTGAATGTATTCTTCATGAATTCTTTTCTGAGTTTTTATCATCCACAAAAATGCCTGATAATTTTCATCCATAGAAAATAATTCTATTTTTGATTATCTTCTCAAATGTGTAAATAATTTGATCATGTTGTTGGCATTTTTTTAAAAACATTTGTTTGATTTAGGCATGTTTTCCAGTATCGTTATTCAATAATGATGATTTTATGACAATCATCTGATCTGATGTCATTGGATTTATCTGTTTTAGAAGAAATTCCCAATTTTTATTAATCGTGTCTTGTAACATATTACATGGTTGTTTGTTGCATTTGTAAAATAAATCAAAGCACATTAAAAATTACAGACGGTAATCCAAAATACAAAGGAAAGCCAATTTGTAAGGAATGTCATGAATATAGAAAGCTCTTAAAGGAAACCAAATAATCTAATTGGGTTCTTTGGTTTTATTTTTATTTGCCCACTCCTCATACATTTTGATTAATTCATCTACATCCTTTCCATTTTCAGAGTATGTGACTATTACCCCAAATGTTCCTTTGTTATCATGGCCTCTTGCAAAATAACCCCAAAAAGTATCTGGTAACTTTTGAAAGCTATTGGAATCATGTGATACCCCAATAAGATTATTCCCTATGACTTCAACTACTTTTTTTGCGTCTGTTTGTTCTATCATGCAAATTCATTATTTCTTTTATAATAAAAATCTGAATTGATTTATGGGCTTAATCTATCCGGATCTCTTGGATAAAGCACAACTTCTCTTACATTATCTATTCCGATAAGAGTAGTCATTAATCTGTCCAAACCCATCCCCCAACCAGAGTGAGGAGGCATTCCCCAATCAAATGTCTGAAGGTGGTCTGCAAACTGTGTTGGATCCAACCCCTGTTCTTTGAGTCTTGCTTTTAGCATCTCTGGATTATGAAGTCTAGTTCCGCCAGATGATAATTCCAGATATCCAAATTGAAGATCAAATGAGCGTGATAATTTAGGATCTTCGTCTTTCTCTCTTATGTAAAATGGTTTTAATTTCATTGGCCAGTCAGTGAGGAAATAAAATCCCGGATGATTTTTTCCAATTATTCTTAAATGTGAATCAAGCAAGTCATCTCCAAATTCTACTTTTTCACCCTCTTTTTTTAATTCGTCAATTACCTGTGTGTATGTTACTCTTTCAAATGGGTATTTTGGAACTTGAATTGTATGTCCTATGTTTTCTTGTTCTTTTTTACATTTTTCTGATGCAACTTTGTACACTTCAATTACAAGTGATTCTAAAATATTCATCACATCGTTATAATCCATAAATGCAGCTTCGATGTCTATGCTTGTAAATTCGCTAAGATGACGACCTGTATGTGAATTTTCTGCTCTGTAAAAATTAGAAATTTCATAAACTCTCTCTAGTCCTATTGTCATCTGCTCTTTGTATAATTGTGGACTCTGAGCAAGATATGCTGTTTTGCCAAAATAGTCTAATGAAAATAAATTTGCACCTCCTTCGCTTGCACTGCCAATGATTTTTGGGGTTGTAATTTCAATGAATTTTTTTTCTGCTAATGTTTTACGTAATGTTTCCAATACATAATGTCGTAATTTGAATATTGATGCTGTTTTTTGGTTTCTCATATCCAATGCACGATGATTTAATCTGGTGTCGATATTGCTTTCAACTCTTCCAATTGGATCCACAGGTAACGGGTGTACTGCCTTTGCAAGTACTTCTATTTCATCTGCTTTTATCTCAAAATCAAAATCACGTGCTTTTGTTTCTTGTACGATTCCTCTTACGCTAATTACACTTTGTCGGTTTATCTCTTCTAGATTATCATTTAATTCCCCTTTTACTATTATTTGAGAAATTCCTGAAACATCCCGTAATGTAATAAATGTCATTTTTCCTAATTTTCGGAGATCTTCTACCCATCCTCCCAATACCACTTCTTTTCCGATAATGCCTGCGTTTAATTCTGAAATATCATGAGTTTTAACAAATACCACTTATCTTTCACCCTCTTTTTTCTTCAAATTCTATCTCAATGTCAAGGTTTCGGGCATTCTTGACAATTTGGATAACTTTGTTTGTATCAATTGGAAATCTAGGGGTCCATTTTCCAGAAACCACTGCTTTTGTTTTTTGTATTCCACCTGGAGCCCAAACTGAATTAATTGACAAAATCTTTGTTGGAAATAACAGATCTTCTATGAATCTTTTGTCGTTTTCATCAGCTTCTACTAGCCATATTTTTCCTTGAAATTGATCCTGAAGTAATCTGTAAAGTACACGACTCTGTCTTATTGCCATGATGTCGTTTTTGGCCAAAGCCAACACATAGTTTCCATTGAATTCCTTACATGAATAAAGTGTAAATCTGTCAATTATTTGATTTGACTTTGCCAACTGAGCAAGTTTGATTGATGCATCAACATCTGCCTTTGTAATGCTTCCAGATTCTACTTTACTTTCGCATTTTGGGCAAAGTACAGCATTTTTTGCATCAAAATTACATATTGGCAATTTCATTTGAATCGATTTTTTACATTCTGTAAAGTTGTTTATATCCCTTAGTGCAAAACAAAAATTCTAGTTTGGATCTACTAAATACATGGTCTTAATTGTAAACGGGCTTTCTGCTCAGTACCATACATCAAAGGGTCCTGTATATGCAGTAGATGACGTAGACTTTGATTTGAATGATGGTGAGTCTATAGGTATTGCCGGAGAAAGCGCGTGTGGTAAAAGTACTTTAGGTCTTTCCATAATCAGGATGCTTTTAGGAGGTAAATCAAACGGTAAGATCCTATTTGATGATCGTTCTATACTGGATATTTCAGAATCTGAATTTACTGAGAAATTTAGATGGAAAAAGATCTCAATGATATTTCAGGGAGCAATGAATTCCCTTGACCCTGTCTTTACTGTAAAAGAGCAATTTGTTGAAATTTTAAAACAACATAATTTCAACGGTGATCTCGATGATGTGATTTTAACTGCAATTCGTTCTGTCAGTTTAGATGATATTGTTTTAAAGAAATATCCTCACGAGCTCAGTGGTGGAATGAAACAAAGAGTGGTAATTGCTATGGCATTGCTACTTAGACCAAAGTTTGTTATTGCAGATGAACCTACAACTGCCCTTGATGTTTTAATTCAGGCTCAAATTGTCAATCTCTTAAAAAAACTCAAAAAAGATGGCATGTCTTTTATGCTGATTACTCATGATCTAGCGGTTTTATCTGAAATTGCTGATAAAATCGGTATAATGTATGGCGGACATATGGTTGAATTTGGCTCTTCACATGAAATTTACAAAAACCCAAAGCACCCTTATACGCAGGGACTCTTAGAATCAATCCCAAAATTAAAAGGAAATATTCCTAAATACATCAAAGGAATTCCTCCTAGCCTTTTGGAATCTCCAACACAATGTCGTTTCATTGAAAGATGCCCGCTTGCTATGGAAAAATGTAAAACAATTCCACCAAAATTTAAAACAAAAACTGGATATGTCCGATGTTGGATATATGATGAATTGTGATTACTTTTTTGATTTCAGATACTCATTTTCAATTTTTTTAAGATACACTTCCTGAATTTTTGATATTTCTCTCTCTGTGGTATTTTTACAAATCATTTTTGCATATTTTATCAAGTCCTGTTGAACTCCTTTCATTTCAAATTCTTCTATTCTCTGAAATGATTCATGTTGAAATTTTATGGTGTTTCTGATCTCATTACTGAGTTCCTCGATTTTCATTTCCTTGTATTCTTTTAAAACTAAATCTCTTGTGTTTATTATATTGATGAAATTCTTTATCTCTTCCACCCCCTCCATATTTTCTTGAATTAATTATTCTAAAGTTAAGGTTTGCTACAGTATTTTTCTGCTATGCAATGGTTTGTTCTACAAGTTCTAACTCTGACTGAATTAATTTTGCTGTAGTTATGTTTGATGTGTTTATGCTTGCGCGTATTTTTTTACAATTGGCAAGCAGGAATCAATTATTCTTAACATTTCTGAACGAATCACTTTTTTATCTATTGATATCCAAACACGAACTTTTTTAATTGCAAATGATATTGTTTGAACTTTTTTTCTTTCTTCCCAAACAAATTCTATTTCTCCAAGGTTTTTGTCAAAGAATTCTTCAAGATCTGTTTTTATGGCAATATGTGAAAATTGATACTGTGTATTTTTTGCATCTAAAAGTGGTTTTAATTCTGGTCTTCTCTTGTATGCCAAAAGTTCGCCACCTTTTCCAACGACGCCTACAAATCTAATGTATGGGCTAATCCCTGATATTTCATCACAGATTTTTGGGTACTCTTTTTTGATCATTTGTTTTAGTTGTAAAAAGATGATATTTTAATGATTATGTGATAATCTTTGTTCCCAACTCACTCTTCGCTTTTATTAAATAATGCCTGATAGTTGATTGATTTGTGGATTTTGCAGCCCTATTTCCATTTTCTCCGGAAGTTGGATATCTTGGCTTAGGACTAGTAAATTTTTTTGGCTCTCTAATTCCGTTTATTCCATTACCTGGATTTCTTTTACTTGCTTCGATGTCTGTGGGTGATCAATTCAATTTACATGTTCTAGCATTACTTTCTGCATTAACTGCAACTGCTGCAAAACAAATTATCTTCTATGTTAGTTATGAGGGTCGTCATATGCTAAATGAAAAAACAAGAAAGAGAATGCGCCCATTTGAGAGATTAGTAAAACGATATGGTGCGGCTGCCGCATTTTTTGCTGCTGCAACACCAATCCCTGATGATTTGATCTATGTGCCGTTAGGTTTGGCAAAATATAACCCAAAAAGATTTTTCATTGCTACACTTGCTGGTAAGATTGTTCTTAGTTATTCTATTGTTCTTATTTCTCACCATCTTGGTATGTCTTTGATAGAACCATTTCTTGAGAATGTAAATGATGTAACTACTGTGTATGTTGGAATCATAATCTTTGGTGCAATGATGACTGCAGTTGTTGTTTTACTTTTAAGATTGGATTGGCAAAGAATCTTGGGAAGATTTGCACCATGGACATTAGATGAAAACAACGACAAATAACTCTTGATTTTATTTTACTGATATTTTAAAATTCCATAATCTGTCTGTAGCATTTTTTATTCCAATTCTTGGACTGGCGATTATCTCTCCATGTTTTTTTACTCCATCCATGATGAAAAGTTTTGAATCTGTAGTCAAGTCTATCCCATAATGTTCTTTTGTGATTCCCAATGCTTGTGTTAATTTTGCAGGGCCGTTAGCTAGTTTTTTTCTATCCGTGATGCCTCTGTTTTCTTCCATAATTTCTATTCCTTTTTCAGGAATGATTGCACGAATCAAAACTGCACCTGCTTGAAATTTTGAATTTCTTGCGACTACATTAAAACAATAATGCATCCCATATGTGAAATATACATATGCCTTTCCTACTTCATCAAACATTACTTTGTTTCTCTCAGTGATTTTTCTAAATGCGTGACTTGCTGGGTCATCTGAATGTCTGTATGCCTCTGTTTCTATTATTATTCCTGAAATTTCTTTCTTACCTATCTTTCGTACAATTTTTTTACCGAGAAGACTTTTTGCAACTGTGATGGTATCACGAGAATAAAATGTTCTAGGAAGAATAGTCAATGTCTGCTAAAATCTCTTTGCCTTTTTTTAACTCTTTGATCAAATCAAATAATTTTATAATATCTTGCTTTAGAATTGCGATTAATTCTTGATTATATATTGTAGCAGCAGGATGCACTGTCAAAAAATAAAACTGCTTGTCTTTTTTTACAATCTTGCCTCTGTATTTTGTTATCTCAGACCCACCTAAAATCGAATTAAATGCAGTATTTCCTAAAATGCATATGATTTTTGGATTTATTATTGATATTTCATTTTGAAGATAGTCATGGCATGCGTCTCTTTCAGAAATCGTTGGAACCCTGTTATTTGGTGGTCTGCACTTTACAACATTTGTAATGTATATTGATTCCCTTGATATTCCAGCATCTTCTAATGCACGATTAAGTCTCTGTCCTGCAATTCCTACAAACGGCTCTCCGTTTTTATCCTCATTTCTGCCTGGTGCCTCTCCAACAAAAATTACATCTGATTGAAAATTTCCCTTCCCTGGCACTGAGTTTGTCCTTGTCTTGGATAATTCACACTTTGTGCATTTTGTTACTGTCTGTTTTATTTTTTCTAACTCTGAACTCATGTTTTAATTACTCTCTTCTACGAGTATTTGCTCTTACTGGTGTGTCATCTGTTTTTTATTAATGGTTTGATATTGCAGGCATGGTAAAATAGTATTCATCCTCAAAATTATAGTCACTACTTCCTTTTTTACGCAAAAATTCAAAATATGTCGCACAATTTGCGTAAAACTCGACATTTTTGTCATTTTCATGACCTTCTTGGCTCATTAACTATTATTGCAATAAATCCATTTTTTCAAGAGAGTGAGTGATTTTAGTTAAGAAAGTTTGTTTTCTTTAAGCAAGTCCTATTGGAGATCTTTCTGATTCTGTATTTTTTGGCAGTGTGATGCTAAATATTGTTTCTTGATGTGGTATGCTCTTGACTGAAATTCTTCCTCCATGATTCTCCATTATTCCTTTACATATTGATAATCCTAAACCACTACCTCCTTTTTCTCTTGTTAATGTTGCATCTACTTGATAAAATTTCTTGAACAGATCCCCTTGTTTCTCTATTGGAATACCAACCCCGTTGTCTTTTACATTAATTTGAATTTCATGTGGTTTGTTCTCGACGGTTATCTCAATTCTTCCTTTTTCTGATCCTACTGCAATTAGACTGTTCTTAATTAGATTTGACATGACTTGTTTTATCCTATCTGGATCATGCTCAATTGATATATCCTGAACGTTTGAAATAATTTCTGTTTTATTCTTTTGTGCTTGTGGCAAAAATGAGTTTATTACAGATGTAATTGTTTCTTTTATGTTTGCATTTTCTTTTCTCATTTTCAGCTGCCCCCATTCTAGTTTTTGTGCATCAAGCAAATCTGATATTAACGCTAATAATGTCTCTGAACTTGCTTTGATTATGTTGATTCTTTCTTTTTGCTTATCTGTTAATTTTCCTAAATGCTCGCTAAGCAAAATATCTGCATATCCTTGGATAGGAACCAATGGAGTTTTTAATTCATGAGTTATCATTGCCAGAAATTCATCTTTTGCAATCTCGGTTTTTTTGGTTTGTTCTTCTTTTTCTTTAATTGTGTTTGACATTAAGTTGAATGTGTTTACTAAATTTCCTACTTCGTCTTCTTTGGCGTATTTTATTTTTTCACCATATGATCCTTCTTTTATCCCTGAAAGCGCATCTGTGATTAGTCTTAGAGGTAATAGAGACTGTCTTATGACATAAAGTACTAAAAAGAATACCGCGATATCTATTATTAATAAAATTTGAACTATTTGCTGTTCTTGATTACCTTGGGATGATAAGACACTGTTCCATGAATTTAACAAATTATCTATATCTGAAAATAAAATCAGTTTTTCTGTATTCATTTCATTTTTTACTGAATTAAAATTTGGAGACAGTAATGCCCTTTCTTCAAGAATGCCGATTTTTGGTTGCAGTGATTCCCATAATGGGTCGAGTTTTCGTAATTCATTTGAATTCTCTCTAGGGATTGGAATTAGATCTTCGTGTTTTTCTCCTATGCTTTCTACATCAAGTTCTTTTGTTGAAACTCCTAATAATTTCCGTAGTCCCACTTCAAAACTAGTTTTCTCTTTTTTTAATCTATCTTGTGCATTTTTCTCCTCTCCTATTGAAATCAACAAAGTTAGTTGCCCTATCTCTTTTGCAGAGTTTTCTAGATCCTTGGCAATTTCTTTATGTCTGTTGTAATCTCTTCCCAAATCTGAAAATTCTTTTGATAATTCATTTGCTGATAAAATTAAATCACTATTTTTTTGCAGCACATAATTCATTGCATTTGTTGCCTCTTTATCAAAAACTGATGTTTTTTCCACATTTGCTATTTTTTCTTTATATACATTCCATGATGTTAATACTTTATTATAATTTGATGATACTTGAGAAGGGACTTTTTTGATTGTCTGTCCTTCTAATGACCCTCCTTTTTCTAACATGGAGATAACTGAATCCGTGTTTTTTATTTTTTTATTTAGTTCGTCCTTGTCATCTGCATTACCGTTTGCAACTGATATCGATAACCCTGCAATAGATTCTACCTGTACTTTAAGATCTCCTGTTTTGATTATTGAAAATGATTCAGAGTTGTCTGTCTCTTCTGACTGGTAAAGCAAAGTCAAATTGATGATTGCAGCTATAATCAGAATTAATACTAGCAGGTATGTCTTGCTTATAATCTTCACATTATCTGAAACCTAGCAGAGGGTATAAAAATAATGGGTTAATTTTAACAAACTAGTTCTAATGTCTGATGAATTTCTCAAAATTGCAACTGCTGAAATCAATGATGAAATCTTAGAGATTCAAAATATCTTAAATTCTTGCCATGATGCTCTTGATGTCTCTGCAAATGCCGAAAAAATCCAAAAATCCACTCATAAAATCAAAGGATTGGCACCAATGATGGGAAAAGATGATTTGGGGAATCTATCTTCTTTACTTGATTCTGTACTAAAAAAGATCATAGATGGTGCTATTGTAGATGACTTGTTTGACTCTATGAAAGACTCAGTCAATGAAATGAAAAATTCAATGATTTACTCTGATTATAATTTAGATGCCATAAAACAAAGGATTCTTCGAATCTCTTCTAATCTTTCTTGATCCATATTTTTAATTATGTGGGATCTAAGATGATTTGATGGCAAACATTATGATTGCAGATGATTCTGATGCAATCCGACTAGTTCTAAAAGATATTTTGTCCATTGGTGATCACACTGTATTGGGAGAGGTAATAGATGGCGCAGAAGCTGTGACAGTATTTTCACAACTAAACCCTGACTTGTTGCTTTTAGATCTAGCCATGCCAAAAAAAGACGGTCTTACTGTTATCAAAGAAATTATTGCGCAACACCCAACTGCTAAGATTATCCTGATCACTGCCAGCGATGATCAAAAAATCATCCAAGCTTGTTTGGATTCAGGTGCTACATCTTATATCTCAAAACCATTTGATTTTAACAACGTCTTAAAATCAATTTCAGATATTTTGGCAAAGTAATTTAGGGTCTAGATCTGATTATAACTTGATAGAAAATTTGTCAAAGATTGTAGTTGATACTAGTATCATAATTAATGGACAACTAATTGCCCAAATTGAATCTGGGCATATAAAAAATTCTGACATTATTATTCCTCAGGCAGTTCTTGATGAACTGCAATCTCAAGCGTCCCAGAAAAAAGAACAGGGGTTTATTGGACTAGACGGAATAAAAAAACTAAAAGAGATGTCCAATAATTTTGGGTTAGTCATATCTATCAAGGGACTTCATCCCACATCTGAAGACATTCGTATGGCAGGTACTGGCAGAATTGACGCAATAATTAAGGATATGGCAAAACAAAATCAGGCGATTCTTTACACTTCTGATAATGTTCAACATCTAGTGGCACAAGCAGAGGGGCTGGAATCGGTGTTTGTAAAACCAGTTTCTAAAAACATTGTCATGGAATTTTTAAAGTTTTTTGATTCTGAAACAATGAGTGTGCATCTCAAAGAAAACATGCCACCAATGGCAAAAAAAGGAAAACCTGGTTCTTTTATTCTTACAAAATTAGATGATGAAATTCTAACAAAAGAATATCTGCAATTCATATCCTCTCAAATTTTGGAGACTACCACGATTTTTGATTCAAGTACTGTGGAAATCTCAAAAAATGGTGCTTCTGTAATTCAGTACAATGATTACCGAATCGCAATTACACATCCTCCTTTTTCTGAAGCATTTGAAATCACAATAGTTCACCCTATTGTAAAATTGACACTTGATGATTATGAAATATCTGATGAATTAATGAAGAGATTTTCTGACAGGGCTGAGGGAATCATAATATCTGGCCCTCCAGGTTCTGGAAAAAGTACTCTTGCATCAAGTCTTGCAAATTTTTATCACAACACAGGAAAAATTGTAAAAACATTTGAATCTCCACGGGATTTGCAAGTGGATCCTGGAATCACACAATATACAAAACTGGATGGCAGCTTTGATAACAGCGCTGATATTTTATTATTAGTTCGCCCTGATTATACAATTTTTGATGAAGTAAGAAGAAAAGAGGACTTTCGTACGTTTGCTGATCTAAGACTTACTGGCGTTGGGATGGTCGGCGTCATCCATGCAAATTCACCTCTTGATGCAATTCAACGCTTTATTGGAAAAATTGAGCTTGGAATAATTCCAAATGTGATAGATACCGTAGTCTTTGTCAAAGATGGACATATTGGTAAAATCTATGACTTGGAACTTGTAGTAAAAGTTCCAACCGGAATGACTGAATCTGATTTGGCAAGGCCGGTAATTGAGATTAGAAATTTTGCAGACAATGTACTTGAACATGAAATCTATACTTTTGGTGAAGAAAACGTTATAGTTCCAGTCTCAAAAAGGACACAAAAAGTTGGAATTGAAAAACTTGCAGAAGACAAAATACGTGATATCTTTAGGAAATTTGATCCCCGAGTGGAAGTCGAAATACTATCCGATAATAGAGCAAAGGTCATAGTTGACAAGCAATCAATGGCATCAATTATTGGAAAAGGTGGCTCTAACATAAACGAGATTGAAAAGTTACTTAAAATTCACATTGATGTTGTTGAAAAAAATTCTCGCTCTCATTCTTCCAATACCTCAAATGAACTGCCTTTTACTTTTTCAGAATCCAAAACTGCGTTATTGCTAAATGTTGGCAGAGAATTTTCCTCAATGCATGCAGACATCTATGTACATGACACATATGTCACATCTGTAAGAATTGGCAAAAAAGGTGAGATACTAATTCCTAAACGCTCTGATGCTTCAAGAACTATCACAAAACTTGCATCGTCTCAAAATGATATTCAAATACAACTCAAGGATTTTTAAAACTCTCTATCACTTTAGGATTTGATTTTAGAAATGTAATGAATTTTCTTAACTGCTTGATTGTTTTGGGATTTAGGTGATGCTCTATTCCTTCTGCATCCTTGTTTGCAGTTTCATGACCTATTCCTAAAATCTCAAAAAATTCTAACAAGATTCCATGGTTTTGTCTTATCTCGTAAGCTACCTGCATGCCTTTCTCTGTTAAATTAATCCCATGATATTTTTCATATTCTAATAGCTTGTTTTCCTCCAATCTTTGTAGCATCTTTGTAACACTTGGTGCACTCACATTCATGTACCGTGAAATGTCAAGCGTTGTGGCATATCCCTTTAATTCGACTAGTTCAGAAATTACTTCCAGATAGTCTTCCATTCTCGTACTGTAACTTGCTCTTTGTGATTCATGAGCTGCCTTGATTGACTCTAGTCTCTTGGAATTTTTTATCATCGATGTATCTTTGTAACTATTTTGAACCTAGTATAATTGGATGTCCTTTGTTACTCTTTATTGACTTGGAAGTAACCTATATTGATCATTGAATCTTAACTAATTTTTTCTTGATGCCTAGATGTCATGGTTGACCATCTAAAGGCACGATTAGAAAAAGTACGCAAGGTTTCTGATTCCGTCAAGCGAAGAGCCTCGCTATACACGGACATGTCAAAATTTGAAGGTAAATCCACTGCCCAGTCATTGGGATGTGTGCAAAGAGCATCTGCCCCCGGCAGAAAGCTCCAAAAAATTGGATTTATTATATTCTGGATTCCGGAACCTACTGGCATTAGCAATGCAATAGGCGCCCCTATGATTTTGGCTGGAAGATTTCTTGATAAAAAATACAATGGTGCAACCATTCATGATATAGGTCATGAGACAAAACGTACAATTTCAACTATGAATGATTTTAAAAATACTGTAATGTAACTAATTCTAAATGTGAATATTAAAACTTACTTTCCAAAAAACTCGCCCCATTGACTTCCTAGTTTCTCTATAATTCTAAATGCCAACCTGTCAATATTGACATTAGGCTCTGCCACAATCATTATCACTTTTTCATAAATTGGAAAACTCATTATCACAACATGTTCCCTACGTGATGCAGAATATTTGACACGTCCCAACTCTGTATCATATATTTTTCTTTTTGAAACTCTTGCTGCCAATTCCTTGCAAACTACATCATGTTGCTCTTCTGACAATCTTGGGTCTATGCCTTGATTGTATCCACCAGCTAGCAGTTTTCCAAACTCATCTAACAGTCCTGCAAATCGTACTTCATCATCTTCTAACAACTCTTGACATCTTTTTTCATAATCTTTTACATTGATTTCTGTCATGCTTTATTCTAATTGTTATGTTGTCTCTATATTTCTACTATGATGTATTCTTGTTTCTCAAACACCGAGGGTTTAAAAGAATGAATCTGCTATTTAGTGCAAATTATGAACATACAATCTATAAGAAATATTGATTCTTTGTGGAGAAAAATCATTTCTACAAAATCTAAAATACAAATCTCTGATCTGGATGAAGACTCTGAAATTCTAACGATATCTAATATTGGAATTACTGATTTGGGTATGGGCGCAGTAATCCTCAAAACAAGTGACGGAAAAGAATTTCCAATCTCTGCATTTTCAGTCGATGTTGCAAAACACATATCTGATTTTCAAGAGGGTAAACGCAGCGAAATTCCATCAATGTACAACATGATAGAGCAGATCTGTGAGGAATCTGGACTGTTTCTAGTCAAAGTTCGAATCTATGACTCTGGTGAAGCACTAAGGGCCAATCTGTATTTCACTGGAAAAAAAGAAATGATTCTAAGAAACCACAGGGCATCAGATGCAATAGTGCTTGCTACATTTTACAGCATCCCAATACTGATCAAAAAAAGCCTTCTTCAGCATAGCCTGCAAATCAACTCAAAGCAATAACTTCTTTTTTCTAAGACTCGTATTGTTTTTTAGATAACTCTAATGTGTCGTTTATTCTGTTTCTGATGTATTTATTTTGTTTTTCTGAGAGCGATTTTATGTCCTCCCCTTTTGCAAGTATGATTCCTGATAATCTGAACTCATACTGATTTCTTATTTGTCCTTCCATTCCACCTTCAATAATTTTACCGTCTTCCAACAGTTGTCCCCTGTGTTCTAAAACATAATTCTCAAGCGAATTCTCAACTTTGTCACAAATCTCCTTTAACATATCATCAGTTATCATACTGATAAAACATCGTTCATTTCTGAAAAGTCTTTTGATTTTAAATTTTGATTTTTAGATTATCTTGAGAATATTTTTTTGCCTTGGAATCTATGCCTATATACAACTAGACTGGAAATATTCTGTTGAGTTTAACTGTAGCTCAGAAAAAAATCGCCATTGGCTCATTTCTTGGATGGTCTTTGGATGGATACGACATTGTGTTGATGCTTTTAGTTATTCCTTCAATCAGCCAACTATTTTTTCCATCACAGGATCCTGTGTTTAGTATACTTGCAACATTTGCGTCGTATACTGTTACCTTGATAATGAGACCTCTCGGGTCTGTAATTTTTGGAATTTATGGTGATAAGTTCGGCCGAAAAAAATCCATGATCATAACAATAATGGGATTCTCTGTTGCAACATTTGCAGTAGGATTGTTGCCAACATATGCTATGGTGGGAGTATTGGCACCAGTTTTATTGATAATGGTGAGACTTATCCAAGGAATCTTTGCTGGTGGAGAGTGGGGCAGCGGTGCAGTGTTGACAATTGAAAGTGTTCCAAAACAGAAAAGGGGCGTATTGTCTGGATTTTTGCAAAGTGGATTTTCCTTTGGATTTCTTTTGGCTGCAATTTCATATCAAATCATAACCCTTGCGTTTCCCGGCGAACTCTTTGAGGAGTTTGGATGGAGAATACTGTTTTTTACAGGAATAATTCCTGGATTTGTGGCACTTTTTGTAAGGCTTGGCATGGATGAATCTCCCCTTTGGATAAAAAAGAGCAAGGAAGGACTGGAAAAGATTTCCCTAAAAAGTATTGTTTTTGGAAAACTATACCGAAAAGAGTTTTTGTTATGTGCTGCAATAATGACTGGCCTTGTCTACATGTATCATGGCTCGATTAGTATACTGCCAACCTACTTGGAGCAATTTGGCAATTTTGAGAAATCACAAATAGCACTAATCATGATTTATGCAACTGCCTCGTCTTGGATAGGAATGATAATTACAGGTTGGCTGTCACAAAAGATTGGCAGAAAAAAATCAATGCTTGTCTTTGTATTTTCATCCGTCATTGTTTCAATCCCTCTTGCAGGTGCAATTTTAGATAATACATACGGGATGATTTTGTATGTTGTGGTATTTGCATTTGTTATATCCACTGCATCCGGACCGATACCTGCATATTTTTCAGAAAGATTTCCTACACAAATAAGAAACAGTGCTGCAGGATTTTCATATAACGCGGGACTGATCTTCGGTTCTTGGTCTCCACTAATTGCATTATACTTTATGTCAAATGTCTCAAAACAAATGATTCCTGTGGCACTTGGAATCAATGTTATGATAGGTGCAGCAATTCTAATAATTCCAACATTACTTAGCAGAGAGACAAAAGATGTTGATCTTTGAAATACTAGTTTAGAAATGCAATTGCCTTGATAATGTCTGTCTTGCTTAGAATTCCAATTAACGTCCCATTTGATGAAAGTACTCCTACACCGTTTATTTTATTTTCTACAAGAACTTTGCATGCCTTTGTCAGATCATCATCATAGTTTACTGTAAGAATTTCATCTTTCATAATTTGGCTTGCTTTGATTGTACCTCCAAATCCTTCCTTTGAGACAAATCCTTTTCGAGGAAATACAACCGGTATTGATGGATTGCTGTCATCTACTATTTCTTTTTGATTTCCTACCGTTAGTGACAATCTAAACAAATCGCTAAATGATAAAATTCCTATAGGTGTCTCTTCATGGTTTCTTAAAATCAGGCGTGAAATCTTATCATTTACCATCTTTGATACGATGCTGTACAGAGGTGAATCTGCATATGCCCATGCATAATATGGCGACATGTATTCTCCAACTGTCTTTTTACCTGGCTGAGTTTTTGCAAAATATTCTATCAGGTCGGTCTTTGTTATTATTCCAACAATCTTATCTTGCTGTGTTATTGCAAGTGATCCAATTCCGTTTTCAATCATCTTTTTTGCACAGCTTTTGATGCCTGTGGATTCTGAAACAGACAAAACTGGTTTCATTATTTTGCTAATTGGTATCTCTTCTAGCTTTTTCTCTGACTGATCATTTAGCAAGAAAAACACCATGTCTTTTTCTGTAACTATGTCTGTTATCTTTTGATTATCTAATAGTAATATTCTTCCTATCTTCTTGTTTGACATGATTCGTATAACATCTGATATTGTAGCATCTTTGCTTAGCGTTACTGGCACTTTCATTATCTCTTCTACGGGATACAATGGTATCGAGTCATTTTATTGGATATAAAAAATATCACGTCATTATCATCACTGAAAGTTGTGATATTTGGACACACATTTTGTTAAGTAAAAATTCTCCAATACTGATTAATGAAATACATCGGACAAACCAAATTATCCCATGGGACAGTATATCACTATTCCACTGGCAGTGGAAACGTGGAATCTTGTTTTTATCCAAACCCTTGATGATTTTTTAATAGTGTCTTTTTTTGTAGGCAATGTTGCTTGCAAGCAAGATAAAGAAAAAACCTACAACTCCAATCATAATGGAGCTTGTTAGTATCCCAAATGACATAAAAAACAAAATCCTTCCAACCTTTCTTGGATTTTTTACTAGAAACGTGACTCCAATTGACATGGCACTTAAAACACTAGATATTATTCCTAAAAATACAAAAAATCCTGCCATCTCTGATAGGTCCATTTCTGTCTCATAGTTTATTGCCTCTAGTAACGGGTCCATTCTTGCCACAATAAACAATACTGGAATCATTGCAGTCAATCCGCCAATTATCGCAAGTGTTTGATACGAATTTGGTCTGGATATGACTTGTAACGGATTGTATCTTTTTGCTATTTTTATGATGTCACTGTATTCTCTTTTCTGTCTTGCCCCGCATAAATTGCAATACTTTGCCAATCGTGGAATACCTGTGCCGCAATTATTGCATTTGGCAAGTTCTGTCTTTGCATTATCTGCTACATCTTCTGTCTTTGTTTGATAGTCGATGTAAATATTTGCAAGATTGCTGACATACTGTCTGTCACTAGAATATAGTGGCTTGTCTTCTAGAATCATTCTCTTTACATGCTCTAATCTTGATGTGTCGCCGACTTGAAGATTCAATAAAATATTTACCGTATCTAAAATTGAATCTGTAAATTTTATCACAACCTTGGATTGTTCTGTGACTTTACTCACTATTAAAAAATTCCTCATCAATGATTTGAATTTGGAAGCTGACTTTTGCGGATCAACCTTTGCGTAGCCCTGCAAGTATGCAAAGGCCAGCAAACTGATGCCAACATTTGACAATAGGAAATTGTGTCAGCTTTC
>SYJQ01000014.1 GCA_005798405.1 Nitrosopumilaceae archaeon | reverse complement strand
GAAAATGGTTTTTAAATTTTAGAATCTAATTTTAATTAAAATTGATTGCGTATTCCATATATCTAGAGACATATCAAATACCAATATCTTGACACAAACAAAAATTCTCCCTATTTTTCCTTTAGATTTAGTATTGTTTCCTAGACAAGAATTGCCACTCAGAATTTTTGAACCACGATACAAGCAATTAGTTGATGATTGTATGTTAGGAGATGGTCAATTCGGTGTATGCCTTATTGATGCAAATAATTTGATTAGTGGTTGGACTGCACCAAAATCAATAGGTACAATTGCCAAGATAACTAAATGCAAAGACGTTGAAATAGATGGGATGCAATTACATATTGAAACTGTTGGTCGTAATAAATTCAAAATAAACAAAATAATTCCACCATCATTGGCACAACCTTCTAACTATGATCCATACACTGTAGAAGGTCATCAAAGCATTTCAGAATTGCATGAAAAATTAGGAACCAAAGAAAAAATGTACATACGAGCTGAAGTTGAATTTATTCCTGAAATTGATGAAAATATACCATTAGATAAATGGGAAAAACTGGTAGATATGTGGAAAAATAAAATTGTCAGACAAGCATTACCACAAATTGTTGAACCTCATGCATTAGATCAGGTTTTGGAAAAATACTATCTTATTACAAACACACCTACAATTGACTATGTCTATTCTCTATCTGCACTAGGAGCTAAAGATCCAAATGAATTACAACCAATACTAGAAGCTAATAACATGGATGATTTGATTCAAAAAGTTACGGAATTACTTACAGTAAAATAGTCTGACATGCACAGAACAATATTGTCATTGCCAAAGTTTGTAATCTTTGCAATAGCGACATCTTTACTATTTCCAGCATCAAGCGTTTATGGACATGGATTCGGAATTGATACCATCTCAGCGGTTGATGTACAAGGAAAGAAAATTTCAATTTCAGTTGAGCTTCCAATGATTTTCGAGCAAACTGGTGAAAAACAAATTACAATTACAGCAACTGAAGATGAAACAAAAGAAAATGCAAAAAATGTTACATTTCTAATCGGTCTATCTCATGAAAACAAAATGATATTTAGAAACTATTTTTTTACATCTGATGGAGTTCTTCCAATCAAGGTAAATTCTACACAAGAAGGTGATATTACAATTCACGGAGAACAGGATTCTTTGTTAGGTGCATGGCATGGAACCGAGTCTAACCCAATAATGATTTCTGGTCCTATTTTCAATTCAGGTGGATTGTACAATTTTGAAATAGAGGTAAGAACAATCGATGAGCCAACAAACATAATTGAAAATTCCGGCGTGTACAATGCAGATTTGACTATTGTAGATAGCACTGAATTTTTACAAAAAGACGCTGAAAATAATGATGTTCAGTTTAAAGTGAAGTCATATTTTGACAATATCTCTAATTTTGAGTACGATCCCATTGCCCAACAAGTAACATTTGAGATGCCTTTTGATTGGAGCGAAAAACAAATGTCTCACATTCCCGTTGTGCATGAAGAGGTGCATTTTCCTAAGGATTTTGCTGAATTTTTGTCTCCAAGCTATACGGGCAAAGCAAATGGAATTGATTTGTTTAAAGCATCAGTTACAATCGATGATTATACTGAAGATGATGAAAGAATAGTTCATTTTGTTTTATTACAGGATCATCTTAGATATGTAAAGAATCAACTGCAAAAATCTGGAGAACCATTGCCTGATAAAATTACTTTTGTTCTTTCTAGATCTGAAGATTCTGGATTCCCATTAACTTCATTTACAAAAAGTGAAGACTTTCAAGTGAATCTCTCATGGGATCCAATAGAGATTGCACCTGGACAAAATACAAATTTTGTCTTTACAATCAGAGATGGTAAAACTGGAGAGCCATTACGTAACTCAGATTATACTTTTGTAATCATACAAAATGACAAGGAAATTCATAGAGTGACTGGAACGGCGCAAGTTGGTGGAGAATTTGAACGATATGAATTTACAGAGGATCAAACTGGTCCCACAATTATTAGATTTGAAAATATCAGAAATACAGGTCAAGAAACTGAGTTTGGAATGGTCGTTGCTCCTGAATTTGGAGTAATTGCAATGATGATTTTATTTTCTACATTATTGGTAGTTGTTTTGGCGTCAAGAAACTGCTTTTCAAAAAATTTAATTTCTAATTGATTCTACAACGTTACCAATTTTACAGTATCCATGTTTTTGTTTACTTGGAAATCTTTTGTAATAGTTGATACTCTTTCTGCATCACCGTCAATTACAAATAATTCCATACACTTCTCCCCCTCAATCTTGCTATGTAGATGAGTTGTTATCAGATCTTCGAAATTATGTTTTATTCCAGATACAACATGATCAAACTCATCATTATGTACAACTAAAAGAATAGCGTGGATATTTCCTGTTAAGTCCAACTTTTGTTTTTCTTCTGACACAAAAGTTCTGATTCCTGCCCTTATTGCCTCAGACCTACCTGAAAATCCCATAGTTTTTTGCAGCTTGTCTAATTCTGATAAAATCTCCTGATTCAATGAAATTGAAACTATTGGCATAAATGATAATTGTTATTAATTATCTTATAAGTTTAGCAATTAAAGTTATTAACATTTTATAGATTTATTAATAACACATATCAAAATTGCGTGTGAATAATCAAGTAAAATTGGTAATAATTTCAATTATCATTACAATCCCACTGATCTCATTTGTTGTTTTTTCAAGTGATTCCAAACAATTTGAGAAAACAAACGAATCAAAATTACAAGTAATATCATCATTTTATCCATTACATGAATTTTCACAAAGTGTTGGTAAAGAAAAGATTGATACAAAATTACTGGTTCCAGTTGGGATTGAACCACATGATTGGGAACCAACAATAAAAGATGTACAACAAATGCAAAAATCAGATCTTATCATAATTAATGGAATCGGATTTGAAAACTGGGTTGATAAATTATACGAAATGAATTACCAAGGTGTGGTAGTTGATACCAGCAATGGAATTATAAAAAATATGGATAAAGAATCACCAATACATGAAGAACATGACGATGAATCTGGAGATCCCCACATTTGGCTAAACCCAGTTTTTGCAAAAATTCAAGTCCAAAATATTGCAGATGCATTCTCTAACTCAGATCCTGAAAATAGAAAATATTTTCAAGAAAATGCTGCAAATTATATAGATGAATTAGATTTACTTGATTCAAAAATTCGTGATGAGTTATCTGGATGTAATCATGATTTTATAGCATTTCATGATGCTTTTTCATATTTTGCTGATGAGTATGATCTTACACAACACACTGTAATTTCTTCATATGAGCCACATGCAGAACCTACTGCCAAAACTTTAGAAAATGTAATCAATAAAGCCAAGCAGCTCAATCTTAAAGTTATTTTCACTGAAGAAACAGCTGATCCTAAAACCTCTCAAGTAATTGCAAATGAAATAGGAGGAAAAATTCTGGTTTTATCTCCATTGGAAATTGGCGATGACGGTACTTACATTTCTAAAATGACTGAGAATCTGAATCATCTAAAGGAGGCATTATGTTAAAAGTAGTTGAAATTGAGCATCTTACAATTCAGTATCCTGACGTAAAGGCCATAGATGATGTCAGTTTCACAGTTAACCAAGGTGATTTTTTAGGCATAATTGGTCCTAACGGTGCAGGAAAATCCACACTTTTTGCTGCAATGCTTGGTCTAAATACAAAATACAAAGGTACAATCAAATTTTTTGGCACAGATATTAGAAAATCAAAAAACCATCTTAAAGAAATTGGTTACGTACCACAGAAACCAATCTTTGAGAAAAATTTTCCTGCAACAGTTAATGACGTTGTTAAAATGGGATTGCAAAAAGAATCAGACGAAAATAAAATTGATGAAATATTACAACAACTTTGGATACATGAGCTAAGCGAAAGAAGAATAGGTGAATTATCTGGTGGACAACAACAACGTGTCTTTATTGCAAAAGCATTGGTGAATAATCCAAAAGTCTTGATTTTGGATGAACCAGTAACTGGTATTGATCAACAAAGTATAGATCTTTTTTATAGTATTTTAAAAGAGCTAAACTCCAAACAAAACATTACAATAATTTGGTCTTCACATGATCTAGATGCGGTAAACAAATTAGCAAATCATGTAGCTTGTCTTAATAGAACTCTTTTCTTCCATGGAGAATCTGATGATTTCTTCAAAAACGATGATCTTGTAAAACAATATTCTGAAGCTTCTATGCAGGAACATATGCATCATCATTAGAGATGGCTTTTGAAATTTTTACTTTTAGTTTTATGCACAGAGCAATCATCTCAGGCATTGCAATTGCAATTTTATGTTCAGTAGTGGGACTCTTCTTAGTTTTAAGACGTTATTCATTATTTGGTGATGCAATAGCTCATTCATCATTTGGTGGAATTGCATTAGGTTTGATGTCTGGAATATATCCACTTTGGACTGCATATGGTGTTTCAATAGTCAGTGCATTGATAATTACTCGAATCAAAGATAGATTCAACATATCTGGAGATGCCTCAATAGCGGTTCTTTTATCGTCAGGAATTGCCGTTGGCCTCGTAATTATTGGACTATCTGGAGGATTTACTCTTGATATCTTTAGCTTTCTTTTTGGAAGTATCTTACTTGTTAGTGTTAATGACACAATTTTGATTTTATTATTAACTGGAATTATCCTAATTGTAATTCTTTTACTCTATCGCCAACTTCTTTACTCTACATTCAATGAAGAACAAGCCAAAGTTAGTGGTGTTCCGGTTGAAAAAATCAATTATCTTATTGTGTTTATGGCAGGAATTACCGTTGTAACCTCAATACAGCTAGTTGGTGTTTTATTAATTTCTGCTCTCTTTGTAATTCCCAATGTAACTGCAATAATGTATGGAAGAGGATTCAAACAAACTGCTATAATTTCAATGAGCTTTTCTATATTTTCTGTAGTTGCAGGAATACTAGTTTCATATCTTTTTGATATTACACCAGCAGGAACAATTGTGTTAATTGCAATTGGAATATTTGGATGCACAATAGGAATAAAATCTGCTGGATTGTTATCCAGACATCACTAACTCATTTAATCTTCTTTTATCTTTTAGACTTTTGACAAAAAATAACGATGTTGCAATTACTCCCATTGCAATCAATGGTGATGCAATCTCAGTGTACTTTAATTGAAAACCATCTGCATCTGGTATTTGAGATACAGTTACTGGAATTTCTGTGATCTTTATCATTGCCAGTTTGTTTCCTTGTTGTTCAACAAACCAAACATTATCTTTATCATCTGATGTTGAAAATTGCGCAAATGATGTTGCAGTCGGAATTGGAACCTCGATTAAATTTTTGTTATATGGATCATATGCGGCAATCTTGTCTATGGTGTGTTGCGGAATCCAGATATTTCCATATCTGTCAAATGACATTCCATAAGGCAATGCCTCTTTATCTGGAACTGAAATTCTCTCAAATGTTTCAAGAATTGGATCAAATTTGGTAATTGCCATGCCTGTATGCTCTGCAATCCACAAATTTCCTTCATCATCAAAGATTATGGCCTCAGGTGACGCAAGAGGTTTCTCAGGTGTAAATTCTGTTATATCATTATTTTTTGGATTGATAAATCCAATTTTGCCAGATGCAGATTCAGTAAACCAAATTTTTCCCACATCATCAATTGTCAAAGCAAATGGGAGTGATTCTCTTGCAGGCATTTTAATTTCTTCAAATGTATCTGATTCTGGTTGATATTTCAAAATCACATCTTTGTTAGTAATTGCAATCCAAATATTTCCATCAAAGTCTGCTTGTATGAAAGTAGCTGTATTCTCATAAATCACTGGATCTATTTTTGGTAAAGTTTTTGTGATGATCTGTTGATCACTTGGATCAAAATATCCTATCTGATTTCTTGGTGAATCAGTAAACCAAATTTTTCCTTGATTGTCTTGTGTAAGTATCATGGTAGTTAACCCATCAAATGAATACGAAGTGAATTCTTGTGTATCAAGTGAGAATTGCCATAATCTTGGAGAAGATGGATCGCTTACCCAAATTGAGCTCTTTCCGTCATACATAGGATAAAGAGGTTTTGAGGATTCAGGCAATTCATATTCTATAATTTCTGTTTTAAGATCTGTCAACTTTGGCTTAACTAGCAAATTCAAAAAAACTGATTCATTTGCATTCTGCTTTCTTTGAGTCTCTATTTCCACCTGCCACTGGCCTGAAAATCCAAATGTTAATTCTCCTTGAAATTCAATTGGTTTGCCTTCTTGTTTGATGATATTCATTGGTATTTCTATTGGAGAGATGTTTCTATGAGGATTTGAGATCTTTACTTTGATTTGATCTGAATCATACAACGGTTTGTTTTCAAAATCACTAATTTTTACTAGGATTGTGTTTGTACCGCTAGAAAATGGCGTTATTTTAACATCAAATTTTGTATTCTCTGAAAATTCAATTGTACTAAAATCATATGAAACCTTTTGCGCATCAGCCTGCTTAATTTCTCCAGCAGGCAAAGTTCCATTAGCAAGTAATGCGACAACTCCCAAAAGAACAATTCCTAACACTACATCAAATTTCAGTGATCTTTTTAGTTTCTTGTACACTGTAATGGATCCTGACTGCAAATCTTTTTCTGCCTTTTTTTGAATCTTAAACTGGAAATATCCTCCCAATCCAACCATGATTGCTGCAATTGAAATTTTTACAAGAATTAATTTTCCATACACTGATCCTGTAATCAAACCTACATCACTTTCCAAAAACCACATGAGTGTTGGTCCAGTAATTATTACAATTCCTACTGCAACAATAAACATAATTGAAAATCTTGGAATTAAAACAAGTGTCATCTTCTCTCGTTTTGCTTCCTCTAATTGTGAAAATGTGGGCAATAATGTAAATACAAAGTAAATTATGCCTCCAATCCAAACTGCGGCAACAAAATTATGAATGTAATCTAAAATAATTGCGGGAGTCTCTCCACTTGCTGCACCGTGTCCAATCATACTTGAAGTTCCAATTAATCCAAGTGTAACTACAAGCATTGGAATTTTGTTTTTGATAGATAGATTCTTTTTTCTATCCATTCCAAACCATAAACCAAGAAGAATAACTGTGATTATCATTCTGATTAGCCACGTATTTCCAAAATCAGTTTTAATTACTTCAAAAACTGAAGTCTCTAGTCTTATAGTTTGTACTGCAAGCATCAAGATATTTGAGGCAAAAATCAGCAATAATCCAATACCTGTGATTGTCATAAATTTTCCATGATGGAAAAATTCTAGTTTATCTAATTCCTTTCTAACTAATTGTTTGCTTTGAGTTCCCCAGACTAGTATTGAGGCAATTACACCACCTAACACAATGGTCTGACCTACAAGTCCTGGAAATCTTGATCCTGCTTCAGGTAAGAATACAAGTTCACTTGTTGGTAACTGCTGTTCAGGAACTATCACATCTCCTACTCCAAAATTAAATGCGTTAGGTACAAGATGCCCATCAACTTTGGAGAGAACACTACTTGTTACTGTATAAATTCCACTCTCTAATGGAGGAGTAGTTACAACTAAAGATTTTTCATCTTCAAAATATTTTGTATCTTTGTTATCGATCTGATCTCCGTTATTATCAAATACTTTGAGAGAACTAAAATTAAGATCAACTGGCTCTGAAAAATAAACTGCAACTTGTGTTATTCCCTCAGCTGCATTTGATGATGAATTTGGATTAGTTTCTATGGTAAATGGATGAGCTGCAGCATATGGGATAGATACTGATAAAATCAATAATGAAATAATTAGAAATTTCCTCATTTACTTTTCAGGTTATCTTTGACAATTTAAACAGTTTTCATTTATTTCGAAGTTTGTACCAATTCACGTAAAGATAATAACATGTTACAATAAAGTAACAGTCATGAAAGTTCTTACTTTGGGATTAATTGGATTATTGTTTTCCGTTGGATTTGTATCTCAATCTTTTGCTCATACAACAGTTGAGGTAGAACCTTACAAAATTGAAGCCGGTTGGGGACTTGAACCTCCAGTTGTAGGTATAAGAAATGATTTTGTTTTTAAAATAACTGAACCTGGTGATACTCCAAACTCATACAAAGGAGTTACAAACGCATTCAAAAATGTAGAAGTTACAGCAATGTTTGGAGGAGTCTCAAAGAAAATTGATATTCACTCCGATCCAAAAGTAGGGTATTATTTTTCTCCTGTAATTCCAACAAAGACTGGAACCTATATCATGGATATGAAAGGAGAAATTAACGGAGTTTTAATTGATATACAAATTCCAGTTGAAAATGTAGAAAGTACGGCAGTATTGGATTTTCCACAAACTAGTGGCTCATCATCGGATCAAGATGTAACTTCACTCAAAAATGCAATTTCATCGCTACAAAGAGAAGTTTCCTCTATGAAAGATGGCTCAGAAAATGTTAATGGTGGTGCAGCTTATGACTTTGCAATTTTTGGTTTGTCTATTGCATCAGCCGCAATAATCTTGGCGATAATTGCTTTAATAAAAAGAAAATAGAAAAAAGTTAATTCCTAAAATCTTGGAATTACTTTAGATTTTGCAGTGACAGCAACAATGCTTATGATTGAAACAGCTAGTATCATCATTGCAATTGTTCCAAATTCTGGAACAATGTTTGAGAATACTACTTGTTCACCGATAGGTCCTGTTTTTGGATCATCTACTCCAAAACCTTGGAAGGTAATTGTGATCTCTACTGGATCTGATGAGACAAGTGGTGCTGTTTCATGTACCCCTTTTCCATCATGATGATGTGCATTAATATCGTCTAGTACTACTTCACCATTTTGTGTTGCCATAATGTCATGATTGACATGTTCTGAATCAGCAAATTCAACAGCGATTTCCATTTTTTCACCTGATGTTGGTGTGGAAGTCATAATTGAAACTTTTGTGCCATCAGATAACATTCCAGTTGCAGTTGCTGCACCTTCTTCTATGTGCACTTCTTCACTGGTATGTTCATCAGTACCTTCTTCATGTCCTGCTTCTTGTACTACAATTAATCCTGCCATCCATGGATGTACCATGCAATAGTATGGGAATTCACCTACAGTTATTGGTGTCCATTCGTATGAACTTCCAGCAATTACTAGACTGGTGTCAAATTCACCTGATGGGCCTTCAGCTGGGCTACCTGCTGTGAATGTATGTGCAGCAGTATCTGTGTTAGAAAATATTACTTTTCCACCAACATCTACAGTTGCTTCTTTTGGAATGTAACATCCTTCTGCAGTCTCTTCACATCCTGGTGCACCAGATCCTGGTGCTGGAACAATTGTAACTTCGCTATGATCTGCAAATGCAGCTGGTGTTGTTGCAACTAATCCTGCTACAATGGCAAATAATACGAAGAACGAGCTTATAGTCTTCATTGATTTGTGTATTATTTGCATAAATAAAAACCTGACTAGAAATACTATGAACCATATTTTCTTTTAATCTTATGTACTTTAAGAATTCCAAAGACAGGAATTCCAATGTAAATTCCAATATTTAGTAAAACTATAGAGATTCCATAACCTAGCATTTCTTGCTCTGAGTCAATATTGACATGATTTAGCATAGATAGAGATGCCAGCATTGGCGTTAGTGTAATCTTGACAAATTCTTTGAAAATTGGTTGTTCTCTTTCAAAGTCTGCAACTGTTGGTGAAAATGAATAATAAAATTGATTAAATGCGGTCATAAATGCCATTCCTGATTTTGTATTTAGAATTGTATTGTCTCTTAATTCTCTGAGCTGTTGCACTTGTGGAGATAACTCTGAACCAAATGCTGCAGTAGCAATTAGACAACCACCATCATTATTTTTAGGAATTGGCGTAGGTTGTACAACAGATTCTCCAACTGCAACGTCAAATGAAGCTTTTTCCAAAGGAATTGGTTGGAATAGTATTCCTTCAATTTCTAATTCTACTGAATAAATTCCCTCATCAATAAACTCTACTGGAATTTTTACTGAACCTACTGAAGTATGAGTGAGTGGTATTGGTCCAAATATAGTTTCACTGTCTTTTGAAACTGTTATTTTATAATCAATATGCTCTTGAATTTTTTTTGTTTGAGGATTGATAAAATCAATATTTAGTTTAGTTTGCTGTCCTGGAATGATTTCATCATAGGATAATTTAACATCTAATGTTCCTTTCTCCGTTGGTAGAATCTGCGAATTTGTTTGAGCAAATGCTGGTATAATTAATAACGGAATTAGAAACATTGCAATTAGAAATTTCATATTTTCTTCTTTTTAATGCCATAAATAAAAATTACATCTATTATCAACTTAACATACATGATAATTCTATGGCATCTTTAAATATGGAATTACAACAAAAATGACTATTGTATAACAAACTTACATTATTTGTTGCATTAATTGGCATTTTCACAGTTTCAACTCTAGTTCCAAATGCATTTGGACATGGGTTAGGTGGCGATATGGCTGAACCAATTAGTTTTGGTGGCATGAGTGTAACTGTCAGTACACAATTGGATCCTGCAGATATTACTGTAGGTGAAGTAACTTCTGCTAACATGAAAATTCGTTTCTTTGATACTATTACTGATAAGAATCTAGACAAGGTTACGTACAGAGTTGAAGTTTGGAGAAGCGGTGATCTTTTAGCTAGAAATTTGTTTTATGACTTGGATGGAACATTAGATGTTGAAATTAAACCAGAACTTGGGTGCAAAGAGATTGAGCTTTGGAAATGTACAAAATATTATGGCTCTGAACATGTAAGTGCTCCTGAAGCTTTGTTTGCAGAAGGAGAGGGAAGAACACAAATCAAAGGTCCTATATTTGATAAAGGCGGACTGTACAATATCCGAGTTGATATTGAAGGTGCTACCAGTCCCAAAGCATTAGTAGCTGATAGACTCAGCTATGATACTTTTGTAAGTGTTGCACAAGAACAAGATTTTTTTATTAAAACTGCAAATGCACAAGAAATTCCTGTAGTAGTAAAGACTTACTATGATGAAGTAGAGAACTTCAAATTTGATTCATCAGATAATTCAATCTACTTTGATATGCCATTTAACTGGCATCCTGGATATGTCAATTTAGTTCAAGTGGTACATGAAGAAATTAGAGTTCCAAAAAGCTTTGCACCATATGCAGAAGGAAAACAATTCAAAGGATATGTTAATGGAATCGAAATTGATCAACGTGCATTGTTAAACGATCCTTATTCATATGACGATACAAACATTGTACATTTTCTTGTAACTAAAAATGAATTACAAAAAATCAATGATTCCCTAGGACCAGAAAATCACAATAGTGGAATTATGAAATTAAAACTAGTCCCACAGAGTGAAGTTTCAAAAAGTTCTACCGAATTTTATCTTGTTGATACGGTAAACTACAAACAAGTTCCTACAACAGTAAATATTTCATGGGACGGTAGTTATGGTGCAGGTGAAGAAGTTCCATTTGAGATAACATTCTTTGATGAAAAGAGAAATCTTATTCGAGATATCCGATATGCCTATTCACTAGTTGATAAAAATGATAAAGAAATAGAACGAAATTCTGGTAATGATCCACAAAATCCTGGAATTGTTGCTTTTGAAGGATTAGACATTCAAAAAATATTTGTTCCATCTCAAGGGCAATATCGACTTGATATTCTGGTTTATGGAACAGGAATTGACTATAATGCAAAATATGCTGGTATAGGTTCTGGAATAATTGAGATTGGACCAAATTTACCAAAATCATCTACTGAAAAACCAACATCAATCCCATCTTGGATTAAAAACAATGCAGGTTGGTGGGCAGACGGCTCCATTGATGACAGTTCATTTGTTCAAGGAATACAATATCTAATAAAAGAAAAAATAATGAAGATTCCGCCAACCTCTCAAGGAACAGGTGCTGGAGCAAATCAAATTCCATCTTGGATTAAAAACAATGCAGGTTGGTGGGCAGACGGCTCCATTGATGATAGTTCATTTGTTCAAGGAATACAATATTTGATCAAAGAGGGAATAATGAAAATTGAACAATAATTTTTGTAATATATAGTGATAAAATATGAAAGACATTAACGATATTCTTCCAAAAGTACCTAATATGAGATGGGGAGCTTTAATGAACAAAGCACCAACTAATGAAAAAGTAGAGGAAATGAATAAAATTTTCCCACACAATGGAAAATGGCATACTGTCTTTGAAGAAAAAGACCAAGTAACCATTGATGGAAAACAAGTTTGGAAAAAAGATCCAAACAAATGGACTTGATTATTGTTTACTCTCAACATTGAGAAACAACGTGTATGTTAATACATAAAATATTTGTAATTTCTTCATGATCAAACAATCTCTTTGGATTGGCATAGTTGTAGGAGTATTTCTTGTAGGAATTGGAATTGGTTATGCAATAGTTCAGTCTAGTGTTTCTACAATGCCCATGAATATGCAACAAATAATGCAAAATCCATCTCAAAGACAACAAATAATGAATCAGATGCAATCTGATCCAAAAATAATTACAGAGTGGATGAATAACATGATGTCTAATCCAGATCTTATGAAACAGATGCATGAAATAATGATAAATGATCCAGAGCATCTCAAAATTATGAACGATCCTCAACACATGAAGAAAATGCATGAAATAATGGCAAAGAACCCAGAACATATGAAAGCAATGATGAACGATCCTCAACATGCACAACAAATGATGCAACTTATGATGTCAGACCCACAAACAATGCAACAGATGCATGGAATGATGTTCAATAATACTCAACATTTAGAACAAATGAAACAAATGATGAATAATTGGAATGGCACAATGATGATGCATCCTTAATTTATTTTTTAATTAAAAGAATTCATATCTGAGAATAACCTAATCTAGATTTTTAAATAGATAATCAAGAAATAAAGAAAGACTTGAATGAAAAATTTTTACATGTGTTGATTTTATTATTTACCTCTATTATTGCTCTAACAACTGTAAATGTTTACGGTCATGGTGTGGGAAGTGAAGTATTTCCACCAGTTGATCTATATGGCAAACAAGTGAGTCTGGAAGTTTCATCATCTACAAATAATCCAGATGAAAACGATGATCAGCAAATATCCATTTCATTAATTGATTTTGATTCAAAAATTACACTTAGAGATGTCACATTTTTGATAAAATCTAGTCGTGGCGAACAATTTCTTTTTGAAAAAGAATTTCAAAGCGATAATGGGTTTATAGTCTTTAATTTTATATCAGAAAATACTGAAACAATTCAGGTTCAAGAAACGAATAATGGAAATTTCTTTGGTTCATTACTTGGATTAGATAGTAAAATGGTAAATGTAAAAGGTCCAAAACTAAGTGAAGGAGGACTATACAAGTTTGATATCACTATTCTCACAGCTAATGGTTATTCAAAGAAATTAGACGTACCATTAACTTTCAATGCAGGAATTTCAATCGCACAAACATCCAATCATGAAATTAATCATCTTGTTTTTGGCCCTCAAACCATTAATGTTATTACGTATTATGATGAAATAAAAAATTTTCAATATGATATTGAATCTAAAGAAATCACTTTTTCAATGCCTTTTGAATGGAGTATTAATAATATCAATCAGACATCTGTAATCCATGAAGAATTAGTAATTCCAAAAACATTTGGAGATCTACTTATATCTGGATTTTCTATGTATGTAAATGGAATCAAATTATCTGATGATGTTGTAACAATTGATGATTTTTTTTCTGATGGCAGAGTAGTTCATTTTATTATTAATAAAAAAGAATTATGGAATATTTACAATAATGACCCAAATCAAAATGGAATGAATTTTCTTATCAAACCAAATTCTGATGGTATTCAATTAAGTTCAGTAACCGAAAACGGTCAATTTAAAATTCTTATATCTTGGAAACCGCAAAATTTACAATCAAACTCCAAAGCAACAATTTATTTTGATATTACAGATATTTTTCTAAAAAACAGACCAGTAGCAGTAAATTATGATTTTTCAATCACTCAAAATGATAAAATAATTTTTAAACAAAGTGGATTTAGTAGTGATTCTAAAGAAAAACATAACACAGCAGAATTTACAATACCCTACGATGTAACTGGAATTGTATATCTTAATTTCCAAAATCTTGGAGATAACAATCTGGCAAAAACATCTATTCCAATTATAATTAATAAGATAACCAATGAAAATGATGTTTCAATACCTGAATGGATTCGAAATAATGCAAAGTGGTGGTCAGATGGGCAAATAGATGATGAAACTTTTGTTCAAGGAATACAATATTTGATTAAAGAAGAAATAATGAAGATTCCACAAACTACACAGGGAACAGCATCGACAAGCAATCAAATCCCATCTTGGATTAAAAACAATGCAGGTTGGTGGGCAGACGGCTCCATTGACGATAGTTCATTTGTTCAAGGAATACAGTATCTAATAGAAAATAGAATTATTCGTATCTGATCGCATCTAGTTCGAAGTATGAACCAGTCTGTTTAAATCTCTAAAAATAATATTTTCTGTGATTTGTTTAGGCCTCAAAATGTTATTGAACGGAAATCTACACTGTTTTCTATTGTAGTTATAGGTGTAGTAGCAATACTGGCAGTTCCAGTAATAATGCCTCATATCTTACATGGCTTTCATCTAGTACACATCTTTTTGCATATTGCTGGAATTACCCTTGCAGTATTCATTACAATTCTTGCAACATTGGCATATTCTAAATTAAAAACAAAGAGACTATTACTCAGTACATTTGCTTTTGCAACTTTTATTGCAGCTGAATCAGTATTGGTAATTGATGCTACATGGCCTACACTTTATGATTTAGGTGATATATCTCTGTTAGAAGTAGGACATTTATTGACGTTCAGTACACTGGGGTTGTTAGCTTTAGGAGTGTTTAGAAATGACTGATAGAAATATACAATTACAGCAAATCATAGATCAAAACCCTGGAATTCAATTCAGAGAAATCATGCGTTCTTCTGGGTTAAAAAATGGTGTTCTTAGCCACTATCTTGGCAAATTAGAAAAACATGGTATAATCAAAGTAGTGCGAGGTCCAAGACAAGCTAGATTTTATCCACCAGGAATTTCCGAAGATGAATCAAAAACTATCAAAGCATTACGTAGACAAACTCCAAGAGATCTATTGTTAGCTCTTATAAAACAAGATGGACTGGAATTCAGCGAACTAGTCAATGAGGTAGAAAAATCACCTTCAACAGTTTCTCTATATTTATCACAATTAGTACAAGATGAACAAGTAGAAATAAAACTTGAAAATCTAAGAAAGAAATATTATATTAAAACAAGAAAGGTAGTAGATCAATTAATTGAAAACTATAGACCAAGTTCACTTGAAAAACCAACATCTGGATTCGAAGATATATTCAACTCTTTGTAATTTATTACAATCAAAAATAATCCTTCTAATTGGATTGTTATTTACTTCATTACTTGTTTCTCAATTTGTATACGCTGATGTTTTCATACCTCCGCAAGAATATATTGGATATTTTGATTATGAAGGCGTATATACAGTTGGTGGCAATATAAAAAATCAAAATGATTTTGCGGTAATTCCAACTATTTTTGTTACTGTAATTGATGGAGAAAATATGTTTACCAAGACAATACCACATGTTCCAATTCCACCAAGAACAGATATTCCATTTAAGACAAAATTTCCTGAAGTTACAGGAGATGCTCCTGTATTACTGGAAGCTGAACTCAAATTTGTAAAAACTCAAAAAGATCCAATATCCATTCAGATTCTTTATGATAAAACATTAATCACACATGATGATGGTCATGTTTCAGGAAGAATTCGTAATATTGGAAATGAAACTATTTTCAATCCAAAAATTCTTGCACTAGTTCATGGAAATCAATCCAAAACACTTGATGTTGTTAGTAACATTAAGTATATTGACAAAATAGAACCTGGTCAAATTCTAGAGTTTTCGATGTATCCTGATCACTCAGTAACTGACGATGTATTTTACTATAGTTGCTTTGCTCCTCTTGATAGTACTGTTGTTCCAGTAACTGCAAAGAAAAACACAGGCAATTTTGATTTTAGATATGATTCAGGCGCATGGTATTCTGCCGCTAAATTCAATGAAGAAGGAACATCTCTTACAATGCGTGGATACAATAGTTACCCACTTGAGACCTATGCCAACTTTGAATTTCCACAAATTTCAGGTAAAGAAAAATTTAATGTCACTATAAACGACAAGCCTGTAAAGTTTACTCAAAGTGTAGATAATATGGGATTTTGGCATGTTGTATTTACTGTAGAGCCAACATCACAAGGAATTCTAAAGATTACTGGTTTTGAAAAAGGCTTACCTCCTGAAACTTCGAAAATCCCACAATGGGTAAGAACAAATGCAAATTGGTGGTCTACAGATCAAATAACTGATTCAGAATTTCTCGAAGGAATAGATTTCTTGTTTGAAAAAGGAATTATTTTTAAATCTTCAAAGGAAATAACTGTTCAATCGAATTGGAAAATACCCTCATGGGTAAAAACTACATCACTATGGTGGTCTGAAGATAAAATTTCAGATGATGATTTTCTAAAGATGATTGAAAATCTTGTTAAGCGAAAAATTATTGTGATATGATTTTGCACTTGTAGATATCTCAAAGCTTTATTCAAATAATCTGCTTTATCGGTAATCAATAAAAACTACAACTGTCAGATTTATTTGGGAAAATGTATCTTACGGTGTAAGTTTTTGAATTACATGGTATCTTCCATATCATTAAACATAAAACAAAAGTCAAAAATCCCATCGTAATTAGAACCAAATCGATAAACAGTAAATATACTCTATCGAGTTGTTCATTATCTTATCATTTATTGTACTTTTTTCTACTAAGAAAAGACCACCATTTCTTTTTAGAATGTGATTCTTTTGGAAGAGTTGATTTTTCAGACATGCATCATCTGCACCAATAATTTATTTTAAGTAACTGGTACATTTCATGATTGTACTGGTAGATATTTCGAATGTACCAATTTTATTTTAACTCTGTTATGGTTCTAAATTACTAGCCATAGTTATTCATTAGTGGATGAGAAATCTAGAACCACCACAAGTTTACGGTTTCTCATCTATTTTTTTATCTAAATTTTTCAGAATGAAAAGTAAATTTTTCTATAATGTGAAAATTCTATGAATAAACTAATTTGTTTTCAAAGAAATTTATTCCTAAAAATGAAATCTCTACTTTCATGAATTTATTCATGATTTACAGAAAACATATGTAAATCCATTTTGTAAATCTACTTGATAAAAATGCAAAAAATATAAAAAAATAAGACTAGAAAAATCTAGAACTTGATCTTTGAACGTAGTCCTACTGTTGCAACAATTGCAACTCCAAGTATTATCATGACTATTGGACCAAATTCTGGAGTTACATGTAACGGGAATAACTCTTCTTGTGGTCCTGACCAGTTTACTTTGTCATTTTCTAGTCCGATTCCCAATATTATGACTTGGACATCAACTGGCTCATCTGATGCTAAAGATGATGTCAAATGTTGGTTTTCTCCAGTATCTGTATGAACCTCAGTTTCTAATAGTACTGATTCATTGTTTTGTGTTGCAGAAATATCATAGTTTGCATGCTCAATTGTATTTCCCCACTCATCGGTAAATGCAAGCTTTACTGTCATTGCTTTGTCTTTGGCCGGTGCTGTAGTGATTACATGGACATTTACAGAACCATCAGATGATACTTGATCAAATACTGCACCGTCTTCTATTTCTTCTGGATGAATCGTTGCCTCTACTGGACTATCATTAATGGTTGTAAAAATGTGAACCATTGGATGACCTGTGACACTGGGAGTGAATTTTCCAATATATGTACCAGGATTATCATGATCTTCAGTCATGGCAAGTATTGTTTTTTCACCATCTAATGTCATTGTAACTTCAAGGATTGATTCAAGACCTGCCAATCCACTCTCTATGTGTTCTTCTTCATGGTGTTCACCAACATTTACAGTGTCAGTACTTTTCATCTCATCATGACTTGAATCTTTACTCTCATTTGCTGTATCGTTCATAGTTTCTGCATTTACTTTGTCGTCTTCTGTTGCGGGTGTAATTGTAACTGTGATCGCATTATCTATTCCTACTATTACTGGTTCTTCCAACCAACCAACTTCTATTACATAATCTCCTACCACTTGTGACTTGTGGGCAAAAGCATTGTTTGTTAGGCCAGCAACTAGTGCAATAGATACTACTAGCAGAGCTAATTTTGTATTCATTATAATCATCAATATCAAATAGATATTAATAATTCTGGTACATCTTATAAACAACCAATTATCTTAGCAATAAAAAAAATAATCTACTGATTTTTTGCAACTATATTCATACATTATTACAATATTGAATTACTAGTACATCACCATTATGTAAAATGCATGTAACTCTGTCCAATAATGAAAAACTAAGTAAAATAATATAATAAAAAATAAGAAAATTCCTGATTATACACCAGGAATTGTTTTGTCTGCTGGAATGATGATATCTATCATATCATTTGTTATTCCATTTAATGCAGTGGCAATATCTGCCAAGAAGTTCCAAGTATCTATTCCATTTTGTCTGTCTGTTCCTATTGCACTACGTATGTTATCTGGATGTGTTGCATTTGTGACTCCTGATGTACCAGCACTAGATCCACCTGGTCCTGGCCAGTAAATCTGTGTCACGTCATTTAATCCAAAACCACTGTTTATTGTTCCTGCAGCACTATTGATGTATGCAACTTTGACATTTTTTCCATCATACCAAACATCAATTGGAACTAGACTTTCTGGAGTAGTTTGGAAATAATTCAGTTGTCCGTAAAAATGATACAGTGTTCGTCCGAATTGTGTATAGTATTGTTTTGTAGGTCCAGTATACATACCAACACTTCCATACACGCTTTTCACCTTTCCTCCACCGGTTTCAGAATCTGTGTATCCTGGAGCAGGTCCGCATCCTGATATGCCTCCTGCAGCAGCACTTTGTACTCCTGATGATGTTGCAGTATTACACACTCCTTCCCCAGCACCGTCTGCATCAATTATTGCAGGAGCACTTCCACTTACTAGTGCACTTTCTGGATAAAAGTATGTGTCTAGACTTAAGATATTTGTTGTTCCTGCATTATCTTTTACAGCTACAGTATTTGGAAGACCTGTAAGTTTGTCTGTTATTTTTACTTCTACGTCATGAATTCCATCAACATATGCTGGCTCTCCTGTCTCACCAATCACTACTCTTAGTGTCTGATTTGCGTTGGCGTTAAAAACAACTTCAAAGTTTCCATGAGCTGAAACTTCTTGTACACTTAGAGTTAGTAACGGAATTGCAATTGTAGCTAGCAATGCAAATGTCAGATGTTCTATTTTCATTAAATCAGAAAACTTAGATCATTATTTAATAAAATTGGTACAATAATAAAACAACTTTTATGTTTGTACTAGAATCTTTATCTATAATTCTCAAAATTATTCTTCAATGAAATATCAAAAAAACAACATCTTACTGATGATATTGCTTGTCGCAGCTGTTAGTGGAGGAATCTTCACATACAACTTTGCAACAGCATCTCATTCATTTGAGCAAGGTGCAGCAACAGGAACATTGCCTTCAGTTGTCACTGTTATCTTGGCAGGTCAGGTAATGCAACCAAATGACTACATGCCTTTAGCTGATTATAGTCCTAACTATGTAGCTGGTCATTTTCTTGCAAGAATTCCATGTGATAGTACTGGTGAACCACTAGTTGTACCAGTAGCTGGACATGTAGATGAGTTACCAAATAGAACATGGCTTGATCAAGCTCAACTTAATCTAATTGAGCATGTATCAGTCAAGGGCAAAACATGTGTCTATCACTCACATATTCCAGCTGTAGATGTATCTCAAGTGGGACATCCTGGAGCACCACGAATTACTGACGTTGGCTTGCTAAATACTAGTCCCAACAATGTAGTATTTCGAACAGGTAATGCAATGTCATTTACTCTGTTGAATGTAGTAGGTAACATCAACCCACCAAATAATTATGGTCCAGGTGGAAACATGCCTCTTCCTTACAGTTGTCCAGGAAGTACAAGTACCAATACATGTACCACCCCGTCTCATGATGTATATCCGTACTTACCTCGTGGCCACATCAGTTTTGATAATGGTACACATGCAGGGCATTAGCTAAAAGGTGACTGCATGATTTTTTCTTTTTTCTTTAAACAACACTCTCATAATTTTCCAAACGTTAGTTTGTTATCTTTTTTAGTTATTGTTATTTTTGTAGCATCTTATTCAAATCTAGTTTTTGCAGAACATGAACATAATCATGGTATAGGTTTTTCAGGTAGTGAATCTGGAAACACCGGATCTCTTGTAGGTCTTGATGAATCTAACATACTGATACCATTATCTAAAATAGGTAACTGCTATGGTTGCAACAACAACACCAATAATCAAGTTCTTACAATATTCAAACACGGTACACGAGACATGCCGTATCTTAGAGGAGGTACAATGTTTCTGATCTCTCCAAATCCATATGCATTTACAAATTTCGATAACAATACAAATCCCCAATTTTTTGGTCCAAATTTAATTATTAATGACAATGATTCTCTAGATTATGATCCTACTTCTGGTGTGATAGAATTAATCAAAGTTAATCCTGGTGTTTACAGTGTATTGGAACTGAGAGGTCCTCCTGGTTTTCTTAAAAACAATGCCCCACATTCATCAGCCGAAGTAGTAGAATCAAATTATCCACATGTATCTGTGACAAATCTTCCTTTAACATTTTCAAGTAATTCAGAATCTATGTTACCTCCTGCATTGTCCGTATCTGATCTTAATGTTATGGAGACATATGCTCCAAAACTTAATGGTAGATCTTTAACACATCTTCCACCATCTTTAATTACATCAAAGAGTGATATTTTTACTACATTACCTCCTGCTCATGTATTATTTGAGAACATTCTTCCATCTGATGCACAAAATTGGAATGCTTCACAACGTTTTTCAAATTTAGGTATTCCAACTTATGATGCTCTATCACTAAACTCATCTAATGGATATATTTCACCAATATTTGTTGCAAGTAATACTGACGGTAGTAAATTTATCAACACACCAAAATTTACTAGTATTGACTTTAACACAAACTTTGTCATGAGATTTGATTCTACGATTCAATATGACGGTCACCATGGTAATCATGGTTCTTCAGTACACGGAATTAGCTTACCACTTGCTGTATCTGGTAATGACTTTGGAGTCAGCCTCCAAATAGATGATAGTCCACCAGGTTCAATCCCAGATCTTGATCCAGCACTTGGTTTTCAATCTTTATTCATTGATGTTACTAATACAGGTGATATATCTTTGAGTGATCCTAATTCTTTTTTAACAAACCCCGTGATCACTTTTTACCTAGATAGAAATGGAGACAATTCATGCCCAACTGATATCACTGTGTATGTTCTTGAATCTAATCAATGGAATCCAGTACAAGTAAACGGAACTAACACTCCTCCAATACTAGCTCCGTCACTTCACACTTTAACTCAATGTGCATATGAACAAAAAGTAGAACATTTTTCATCTTATTTGGTAGGCACTAGTACCAATCATAGTTCTCATAGTACTAGTTCTCACAGTTCTCACAGT
>SYJQ01000002.1 GCA_005798405.1 Nitrosopumilaceae archaeon | reverse complement strand
TCCACGGCCTCGTCTTCTTACTAATGGTCTCTTACCCAAGTAGATCGTGTCCTGTTCATTAAGGATTTTAAGCTTGTGATTTTACCTGTGTAATTTGACAAAATTACCACAAAGATATAAAAATTAGACAGAAGAGTTTGTTATATGAGTCAGAATGCACTTTCTCTAAAAGTTCTTGAAGCTTATACACGAGATGTTGGACGTGGAGTTGCAAGAATTGATTATGACTCTATGGATACACTAAATGCTTCTACTGGCGATGTAATTGAGATTAAGGGTAAAAGAAGAACCGTTGCAAAATGTCTTCCACTTTACCCATCAGATGAAGGAAAAGGAATTATTAGAATTGATGGACTAGGTCGTAATAATTCGGGGATTGCAATAGGCGATACCATAACAGTAAGAAAAATCAAAGCAGTTGCAGCTGAAAAAGTTGTAGTAGCACCACTTGAAGCAATTCCTCCAATTGATGAACGCTATCTTGCAGATGCTCTAGAAAGTGTTCCTTTGATCAAAGGAGATAATGTAATGGTTCCATACTTTGGAGGTCGTTTAACATTTCAAGTAATTGGAGTAACACCAGCTGCAGATGCTGTGTTAGTTACTCAAAAAACTGTTTTCCATATTGCAGAAAAAGGTGAGACATTACGAGGAGTACCTCAAGTAACTTACGAGGATATTGGCGGTTTAACTGATGAAATAAAGAAGGTAAGAGAAATGATCGAGTTACCATTAAGACATCCAGAAATTTTTGAGAAGTTAGGAATTGAAGCTCCAAAAGGGGTTTTATTATATGGTCCACCTGGAACAGGAAAGACACTACTTGCAAAAGCAGTTGCAAATGAAAGTCAAGCTCATTTCATTAGTATTTCTGGTCCAGAAATTATGAGCAAGTTTTATGGAGAAAGTGAAGCTAGGCTAAGAGAAATTTTCAAAGAGGCCAGAGAAAAAGCACCGTCAATTATCTTTGTAGATGAAATTGATTCAATTGCACCAAAGAGAGAAGAAGTAACTGGAGAGGTAGAAAGAAGAGTGGTCTCACAAATGTTATCATTAATGGATGGATTGGAAGCGAGAGGAAAAGTTATCGTTATTGCAGCTACAAATAGACCAAACGCAATAGATCCTGCACTAAGAAGACCAGGAAGATTTGATAGAGAAATTGAGATCAAAGTTCCAGATAAAAAAGGAAGAAAAGACATTCTTGCAATTCATAGCAGAAATATGCCATTATCTGATGATGTTAATGTTGAAAAAATATCCAGTGTTAGTCATGGATATGTTGGAGCAGATTTAGAATATCTCTGTAAAGAAGCGGCAATGAAGTGTTTGAGAAGATTACTTCCTGAACTTAACATGGAGGAAGAAAAACTCCCTCCAGAAACTTTGGATAAACTAATTGTAAATAATGAGGATTTCCAAAAGGCATTGATCGAAGTTACACCATCTGGAATGAGGGAAGTTTTCATTGAAAACCCAGATGTAAAATGGGAAGAAGTTGGTGGTTTAGAAGATGTAAAACGTGAGCTTCAAGAAGCAGTAGAATGGCCAATGAAATATCCTGGATTATATGATAAACTAGGACATAAAATGCCGAGAGGAATTTTATTACACGGTCCAAGTGGTACCGGTAAAACACTATTAGCTAAAGCAGTTGCAACTCAAAGTGAAGCAAACTTTGTTTCTGTTAGAGGTCCGGAATTATTATCAAAATGGGTTGGAGAATCAGAAAGAGGAATAAGAGAGATTTTCAGAAGAGCAAGACAAGCCTCTCCATGTGTAGTGTTCTTTGATGAAATTGATTCTATTGCACCAATTAGAGGAGCGGGTGGAGAAACAGCTGTTACAGAAAGAGTAGTCAGTCAATTACTTACAGAATTAGATGGCATGGAAAATATGCACGGTGTTGTTGTTTTAGCAGCTACTAACAGACCAGATATGATTGATCCAGCACTGTTAAGACCAGGAAGATTTGATAAAATTATTCAGATACCATTACCAGACAAAGAAAGCAGAAAAATGATTTTAAAAATTAATGCTGAAAAAATACCAATAAACAATGATCCAAATGATCCACAACGTGTAGATATAGATAAGATTGCAGAACTAACAGATGGATTAAGTGGCGCAGATACTGCTGCAATTGCAAATACCGCAGTATCTCTAGTTATTCATGAATTTTTAGATACACATCCAGATGTCAAAGATATTGAAAAAAGCTCTGCTGATGCCAAAGTAACAATGAAACACTTTGAGGCAGCAGTAAAGAAAGTAAGAGAGCAAAAGAATCTCAAAATAGGCGAAAAACTAGTAGCATCCTATTACAGGTAGTTTTTATTAAATAGACAAACCAACTCTCGTAAATGTCTGAATTTAGAGGCTATACTGGAAAATCACTAGAGTTTTTAAAAACTAACAATATTGGTGTAGGGGATTCAGTCAAAATCCTTGCAGATTTGACATATTTGGGAATAATCATGCCAAGATACGAACACAGTGACGATAAACATCTAGTTCTCAAATTAAAGAGTGGATACAATATTGGATTAGAAATAGAAAAGATTGAGAAAATAGAGAAAATACCTAGCCCTGAAAAAAATATTGAGAAAAAAGAAAGATTAGAAAAAAATCCAGCTCTGCCAAAAATTCTCCTGTTATCAACAGGTGGAACAATTGCAAGCAAAGTAGATTATAGAACGGGTGCAGTTACTCCAGTTTTGACTGCTGAAGAACTAAATTCATCAGTTCCCGAACTTGCTAAAATTGCCAATGTGGATGCAGAGGTATTGTTTTCAGAATATTCAGAAAACATAATGCCAGAACATTGGTTAAAAATTGCTGAGAAATTAAAAGAATACTCAAATTCAAATTATTCAGGAATAATTATTGCACATGGGACAGATACAATGCATTACACGTCATCATTTCTTTCATTTGCACTTGCAGGATTTCCAATACCAATTGCACTTGTAGGGTCACAAAGATCTTCCGATCGTGCTTCATCAGATGCAGCACTGAATTTGGTAGGTGCAATAAAATTTCTTCTTGGCTGTAAAACAAACGGTGTCTATATCGTAATGCATCAAGATGAAAATGATGAAACAGTTGCATGTCATGTTGGAACAAGAGTTAGAAAGAACCATACTAGCAAGAGAGGGGCATTCCAAACTATTGGAGATAATCCAGCATTCATAATTGTAAATGATCAAATTCAGAGAAACATGAAAGATGATTTTTTCAGAATTAAAGAATTTCAGCCAAGAATCAATCTTAATACAAAAGTAGCATTAGTAAAATATCATCCTGGATATGATCCAAGTCTTTTGGGGGAAATTATCAAAATGAATTACAGTGGAATAATTTTTGAGGGAACTGGTTTAGGACATATTGGAAAAACAATGTATGATAATGTAAAAAAAGCAAATGAAAAAGGCATTTTTTTAGGCATGACTTCACAATGTATTGACGGTAGAGTAAGAATGACAGTATACGAAAGCGGTCGAGATTTACTTAATTTAGGAATAATTCCTTTGGAGAATATTATTCCAGAAGTTGCACTAGTAAAAGCTATGTGGGCTCTTGGAAATTCAAAAACTCTTGAAGATGTTAAACAGATAATGCTTCAAAATATTGCTTCTGAAATATCTGACTAATGGGTTACATGAATGTCTGAATTTACCATTGAAAATATTGGATTAAAAGTTGGTCTTGAGATACATCAGCAGTTATCTACTAACAAAAAATTATTTTGTAATTGCATACCACTTGAATCAGATGAATATACCATAAAGTTTCAAAGAAAATTAAGAGCAGTGAAAAGTGAATTGGGTGAATATGATCCAGCAGCTCTTTTTGAGAGTTCAAAATCTAAAACAATAGTGTATTATGCTAATCCGGAAAGTAGCTGTTTGGTAGAACAGGATGAAGAACCTCCTCATAACTTAGATAACGATGCAAAAACTCTTGCACTGATAATTTCATCTGCACTTGAATCAAATATTTTTAGTGAAGTTTATCCTATGAGAAAGACTGTAATTGATGGTTCAAACACTACTGGTTTTCAAAGAACAATGTTAGTTTCTCAAGGAGGACATATTGATGTAGATGGTGAAAAAATTGGTGTTCAATCAATTTGTTTAGAAGAAGATGCTGCAAAATTACTTGGTGATAAGGGAGACCTAAGAGAGTACAGTTTAGATCGTCTTGGTGTTCCTTTAATCGAAATTGCATTGGAACCTGTTGAAGGGGATTCCAAAAAAATAAAAAAAATTGCATTATCTCTTGGCAGATTATTACGAAGTACAAAAAAAGTTACTCGCGGAATTGGTTCAATACGACAAGACGTCAATGTCTCTGTTAAGGATGGAGGAGGAGTGGTTGAAGTTAAAGGAGTACAGCAATTAGACCAATTAGAAAAAGTAGTAGAATTTGAGGCCAAAAGACAACACGGTCTTGTCAAAATAGCTGAAAGATTGCAGAATTTAGAGTTTGTAGAAATTTCAAAAAATAGTGATATTTTTGACATAACAAATGACTTTAAGAATTGTGAATCAAAAATCATTCAAAAATCCTTAAGAGATAACTCGATTATCAAAGCAATTAGAATCAGAAATTTTGCAGGCATGTTTGGTTATTCACCGTATGAAGGAATAAGATTAGGAAAAGAAATTGGTCAACTTGTAAAATTTTATGGAATTGGAGGAGTTTTTCATTCAGATGAATTACCGAATTATGGAATAGAAGAAAAGGATGTGTCTGTCGTGAAAAAAATATTAGAAATCAACGAGGATGACGCATTTTTAATAATTTCTGCACCTGTAGTAAAAATTGATTTTGCAATTGATTCTATAATTAAAAGAATAAGTCAAGCAAAGAAAGGTGTTCCTGCAGAAACCAGATTAGCTACTCAAATTGGTGAAACGATATTCCTCAGACCCAGACCTGGTGCATCAAGGATGTATCCTGAAACAGACATTCCTCCGATAATCATATCAAAAAAAGAGTTAGAAGATGCAAAGAAAAACATTCCAAAATCATGGAATGAGTCACTTAATGAGCTACAAAAAAAATATGATTTGAATTTACAGTTAGCAGAACAGATTTTTGATTCTATGCATTTTGAAATTTTTGAAAAAATTTGTCGAGAAATTTCAACAGTGCCAACTTTCATAGCCTCAATTCTTTGTTCCACCATTACCAATCTAGAAAGAAATGGTTTGAATTCTCAATTATTAAGAAATGAAGAAATCGTGAAAACTTTTGAATTTTTAGAAAAAGGAAAAATTACTAAAGAGTCAATTGAAATTATATTTGAAAATATCATGTCTGGAAAATCAAAAACAATTGAAGATGCGATAAAAAATACATCAATTGAAACTGTCAGCAAAGAAGAATTTGAAAAAATTATAGAGAAAATCATTAATAACAATAAGGAAATTATTCAAAATCAAAAAGAGCGTTCGGTTGGTCCTTTAATGGGAATTGCCATGAAAGAACTCAGGGGAAAAGTATCAGGTGAAATGGTAAACAGTCTTCTTTTAGAAAAAATAAATAAATTTTTGGAAAATAATTAATCATAATTGATGCGGGAAGTGGGATTTGAACCCACGAACTCCTAGAAGATAAGGATCTGAACCTTACGCCTTTGACCAGGCTGGGCGACTCCCGCAATCTAAATTCTTGAAATCTAGAATAAGTTTCTTTATTATACTGTTTTAATTAAAATATATCAGATTAACTAATTGTGTGAAAAATGGAATTCAGAGAGATTTATTGCAGTAACTGTAAAAAGATTCTAGGACGCTATAACATAAAATTCTATAGTGATGATAAAATTGGAGACATATTGAATACTAATCACATATCCCATATACGAAATGGCCATCAAGTGACAATAAGAAAATTAGTCAAGAATACTAAATAATTTTAATTTTTCAACAGCTTCAGAAAGAGTTGAAATTCTTTGAATGTTCGGATCAGAAATGTGCTGATTCCATGGCTGTGAATATAGAAGAACATTTTTTTTATGTTTTAAAAATTTAATTGCATTTAATGGAGAATCATCAATAAAAATATCATAATCTAAATCTGCCTTCATCGGACCATCAATTACTGAAACATAATTTTGATAAGTTACATCATGTAGTTTAAGCCAATTTTTTACAAAAGAATCAGTTGAGAGTTCTCTAGCTGTAACAATATCTACTTGTCCAAAATTTGATAGGTTTTGGGTAATTATTGACAAATTATCTTCTGTAGGAGGAATAGAATTCCAGTTTTTCCAACATGCAGTTAATTCTTCGTAAAAGTCATATCTATTAATCTTGAATTTTTTCCAAAAATCCCAATTTGTTATATCATCTTTAAAAATAACAGGTCTGATTTTATTACTGTAAATTAGCCATGATTCAATTACATCAGCTAGTACACCATCAACATCTAAAGCAATTTTCAATTTTTTACCTATTATTCATTAGACTTTTGGAATTCATCTAAAAGATTTTTTTGATGTTTAGTGAGTTTTTTTGGAATATTAACAACAATTCGTATGTATTGATCTCCCCTACTTCTTGAATTCATGTGTGGTACACCTCGACCTTTTAATTTTATGATTGTATTTGGTTGACTACCAGATTCTACCTTAATTTTTTCAGTTCCATCTAAAGTTGGAACGGTAATTTCACGACCTAAAGCAGCATCAATCATAGATATATCCTGATCATAAAAAATGTCCATATTATCTCTCTTGAATTTTTGGTGAGGTTGAACTCTAATTCTAACAATCAAATCACCATTTATTCCACCAGGCATTTCATTACCTTCTTCTGGAACAGTGTAATCACCAGTGTCCACACCAGGAGGAATCTCGAAGGATATTTTTTTGGTGCCTTTCTTCTTTCCGTTTCCCCTACATTCACTACATGGTGTTTGTATGATTGAACCTTGTCCTTTACATGTTGAACATGGCTCTACTGTAACAAATGATGCAAATCCCATGCTTCTGCTTTTACGGACTTGACCCTGACCATTACATGTTGAACAAGTGTTTTTGTTTGTACCTGGTTTACATCCAGAGCCATTACAAATTTCACATTCTATTTCTTTTTGTAAATTGATTTCCATTTTTTTACCGTGAAGAACATCTTCAAGAGTCACTGAAGTTTCATAGAGAATATCAGAACCTCTTTGTTGTCTATAGCTTGAACCTCCTGCTCTACCAAAAAGAGATTCAAAAATGGAATCAAACCCACTGCTTCTTCCAAATAGATCACTAAAATCACCACGTGCACCTTGAAAAATATCTTCATTACTATATCTTCCATCTACACCTGCATGTCCATGTTGATCGTAAACTTTTCTTTTTTCAGGATCCGACAGAACAGCATATGCTTCTGAAATTTCTTTAAAGTGTTCTCCGGCTTCAGCAGATTTGTTACGATCAGGATGAAATTTTAACGCTAATTTTCTGTATTGTGCTTTGATTTCATCAGAGGGAGATGTTTTTGAAACCCCTAAAACCTCATAATAATCACGTTTTGCAGCCATGAATCATCCTTTAATTATAATTGATGTATAAATTGTGGAATTGGTTAGTTTTTAGATTCATCAGATGAAGATGACTCAGAATTTTGTTGAGTGTTATTTTGTTCTTGTTGGTTATCCGCTTCAGCATTTTGTTGATCTGAACCAGGTTGAGATGTTACATTTTTGTAAAGTTCAGTTGTAATTTCATTCACTATTGATTTTAAAGTATCAAGTTTAGGTTTAAGTTCAGTAATTTCTTTATCAAGTGATTCTTTGACTTCTTTTACAGCATCTGTAATTTTAATTCCTTGTTCTTGAGAAATTTTATCTTTAAGATCATGATTTACAAGTTTTTCTACAGTATAGATAAAACTTTCAGCTTCATTTTTTAGATCTATTTTTTCTTTTTTCTTTTTATCTTCATCAGAGAATTTTTCAGCATCTTCTTTTAGTTTTTCAATTTCTTCTTTTGATAATTTTGAATTAGATGTAATAGTAATTTTTGCTTCTCTTTTTGTACCAAGATCTTTTGCAGCTACGTTAATTATTCCATTTGCATCAATGTCAAATTTAACTTCAATTTGAGGAATACCTCTTGGAGCAGGTGGTAAGTCTGTAAGATTGAAACTTCCCAGAGAAACATTATCAGTTGCCATAGGTCTTTCGCCCTGAACAATATGGATAGTTACTGCTGTTTGATTATCTGCTGCAGTTGTGAAAACTTTACTTTTTGATGTAGGTATTGTTGTATTTCTTTCAATTAATGGCTCTCTAACTCCTCCCAAAGTCTCAATTCCCAATGTTAGTGGAGTCACATCAAGTAATACAATGTCGCTAGTCACGTCACCAGCAATAATTCCTGCCTGAATTGCTGCACCCATTGCCACTGCTTCCATTGGATCAATACCGGATTCAGGCTCTTTTCCTAGTACTTCACCAACAAATTTTTTTACTAATGGAATTCTTGTTGGTCCTCCAACCATTACAATTTTGTTAATATCGGATTTTGATAGTTTAGCATCCTCAATTGCTTTTTCTATGGAAGGTTTGCATCGTTGAATGATAGGTCGAATTAATTCATCAAGTTTTGCTCTTGTTATTCTTAATTCAAGATTTTTTGCACCAGATGAAGGATCATGAGAAATGAAAGGAAGATTAATGTCAGTTTCCATAACGGTTGAAAGTTCAATCTTTGCTTTTTCTGCTGCTTCTCTAATTCTAGCCATTGCAGTACTATCTTTAGATAGATCAACTCCTTCTTTTTTCTTAAATTCATCAAGAACATAATCAATTACAACTTTATCCATATCTGTACCACCTAGTTGGGTATCACCAGAAGTACTCATTACTTCAAAGACACCACCACCCATTTCCATAATTGTGACATCCAGTGTTCCTCCACCAAAATCAAATACAAGAATTTTCATATCCTCTTTGGTTTTATCTAATCCAAATGCGAGAGATGCGGCTGTTGGTTCGTTTATTATTCTGACAACATCAAGACCAGCAATAGTTCCTGCATCTTTAGTTGCTTGACGTTGGTTATCATCAAAATATGCTGGAACAGTAATTACAGCTTTCTCAACTGGTTCGCCTATGAATGCTTCAGCATCTTTTTTTATTTTTTGAAGAATAAATGCTGAAATTTGTTGAGGTTTGTAATTTTTATCTTGGATTTTAAAAATATAATCAGAACCCATCTTTCTTTTTGCTGCAGCAATAGTACTATCAGGATTTGTCACAGCTTGTCTTCTAGCAGGCTCTCCTACCAAAAGATCACCTGTTTTGGTAAATGCTACGACTGAAGGAAATGCCTTACCTCCTACTGTAGCACCCTCTGCTGCAGGAATAATAGTTGGTTTTCCACCCATGACTACTGCAGCCGCAGAATTGCTTGTTCCTAAATCTATTCCTATTATTTTAGCCATTTTATTTCATCCTTATTTTTTTGATATTTCTACCAGTGTTGGTCTAATAACTCTCTTATGAGAAATATATCCTTTCCTAAGTTCTTTTGTAATTGTATTATCATCTAAGTTAGAATCAGTAATGATTGATATTGCTTCATGAAAATTTGGATCAAATATTTCACCCAATGCATCTATAGGAGTCACATTGTATTTGACTAACAAAGTATCCATATTTTTTAAAATAGAATCTAATCCTTCAATATTGATCTTACTTTCTGTGAATACTTGTTTAGCTCGTATAAAATCATCATAAATTTTTAAAAAATCCAACATGAATTCATCAACTTTTGTATTTACACCTTTTTCAATATCAGATTGGGTTTTTCTATTTAGGTTTTGATAATCTGCTAATACATGTTTAATTTTTGCCTCATAATCTTGTACTTTTTGTTTTTCTTTTTCCAAAATGGTTTGTAATTGATCAACTGTTAGATCTTCAGAAATAGATTGTGTTAAATCATCTTGAAAATTATCAGTTTGGTTATTAGAAATTACCTTGACATCTACTTCATCGGGATTATTTTCATCTAACAATTCAAACATAATGATCGATTAGCTAATTTATACTCTTATTGAATGATTTCGCATAACGGATTAGCTTTAATCACAATAATATTGGTATCTTGTTTATTTTTTTCTATATTTTCAAAATCAATTTTTGAGCATGCAACAATAATGGTGGTTTTGTCACTATGAAATAAATCGAAATTGGGATGTTCATAAGCTTCAACATCACCAATGTAATCACGTAATCTTGATGTTAGATTCTGTAACATTTCAATTTTATCACCACGCATTTCATGTTGATCAAGTGTCCATGATAATGCAATTTTTGTTCTGCTGGCTTTTAGATCGTTTTTCTTTAATGTAGAGCGAATTTCATCTATTAGTTTCTTAATATAACCATCAATTCCCTTAACACTTCCATTGATTAGATACATGAGCGTATTTGCACCTTCAAATGATGAGCCTAATGACTTGAGGTCAAATAGTCCACTAACCATATTGTCTAAGAAAATTTCTTGAAAATCATCTGAAGAAAGATCATTTTTTGTAACGTCATCTTGTACATATCTACAAACTTCTAGAATACTACTAAGACTAGAAAATCGAGATAATACATTAATTGCATGAAAGTGTTCTGACGAAGAAATTGCTACAAATTTTTTTTCTTTTTTTCCAGTTGTTAAAAGATCAGCTAATGTCAAATCTTCTTTTCCATTAAAAGAACCTATGAATTTTGGTTGTTGATTAAGATCTTCCAAAGGATAGTAAAAGTAAGAAATTTGTTTTCCTACTTCAAGACCTGTCACATGTTCAAGTAATGAAATATTTTCATTATTACCACCAAAGCCAGTTGGTAGAGTGTAAATCACAGAACTATTTTTTTTTAAAGAAGTTGTTGCATCTTTGAATTTTGAATGAATTTCAGTTTTGATGTCTTGTCCTGTTTTTCTAATTCTTGGTGTAAAGAAAAGATATTGAGCTTTTGAAATTGCTATATCAATTGGCTCCATTGCCAATAACGGTTCATCTTCTTTTAGAGAAGATACATTTGGGTAAGTTTTAGCTATTTCTGCTTTTAGAGAGATTGCTGATGGTGTTGATTCATCAATAATGTATACATCTGCACCCTTTATTGCCATCTGACATGCAATGGCATAACCTTCGGTACTTAGTCCATAAACAACAACTTTTGCTCCCCCCATTACACATAAGGCTAGTAATAGACTAAGAAAAACTTATTGAACTTACCATAATAATGGAAAATACTTGAAAATATGGATTGATATTCTAACTCCTAAGCAATTATTGTTTTCTGAACCAATGATTGAAAAATTAAGGAAGAAGCATAATGTTTTGTGCACCTCACGATCTTATGATGAAGTCTCAAAACTTGCAAAAATTAGAAACTTTGACCTAGTTTGTGTTGGAAAACATGGTGGACATGAAAAATTTGGAAAACTTGAAGCCAGTATTAACCGTATAAAGGAACTATCCGTATTAATTGATAAATTTTCTCCAGAATTGGCAATTAGTTTCTGCTCTCCTGAAGCAGCAAGAGTGTCATTTGGTATGGGAATTAGACACATTGCATTTTGTGATTCACCACATGCTAATGCAGTAATGAAATTGACATTACCTTTAATTCAAAAATTATTAATACCATGGATTATTCCCAAGAAAGAATTTTCAAAATATGGAATAGATATAAAAAACATTATTTCGTACAGAGCAATCGATGCATCTGTAACAATAAAAAGAAATGTAAACCAAAAAAATCCATTGCCATTTAAACACAACCATAAAAAAAATATTCTAATTAGAGTAGAAGAAGAACAAGCATCATATACACAAAAATCAAAAATAATAATTCCAATAATAAGAGAAATTATAAATGAATTTGATGATGAAAATATTGTTATTCTTGGAAGATATACAGAGCAGATCAGAAATCTCAAAAAATTATTTGGTAAAAATGCAAAAATTTTAAAGATGTCATTTGATGGAAAATATTTATTAAATAATACAGATGTTTTCTTAGGATCAGGAGGTACTATGACAGCAGAATCAGCTTTACTTGGAGTTCCAACTATTTCTTATAATGCAGTACCAAATATCATTGAAAAATATCTTGTAAAAAATAATCTTGTAAAAAGAGAAACTAATCCCAAAAAAATTAATAAGATTATCAAAAAATTCCTTGAATCATCTGACAATAACTATAGAAATAGAGCAAGAAAAATTTCCAACAGTATGGAAGATCCTATTAAAAAATTAATTCAAGTTATTAGAGAATAATTGCGATTGATTTTAGGTCAAAAGTAAACGTAAATAAAAAGTTCATTAAGGGAATCATGTTGCTCTTTTTCATTAGCCCTGTAGTGTAGCGGTCAAGCACAGGGGCCTTTGAAGCCCTTAACCCCAGTTCGAGTCTGGGCAGGGCTACCTTATTTAAAAAAATGACATCTACTGTAACACGAATATAATACCATGAATTTTTAGATGGTAACAAATGACAGATATCATTTTAGGAATGGGAGAAGTAGGCTCTACTTTATTTGAATTACTTGTTCAACGAGGTTTTAATTGTGTCGGAATAGACAGTGATAAATCAAAATGTAGAAACTATTCTGAAAATTCTCCCATAGAAAGTCCAGAATATCTCCATGTATGTCTTCCAGGAGAATTAAATGAGTTTATAGAAATTGTCAGTAATTGGATTAACAAAATTAATAATTTGCAAGTAGTAATTATTCATTCCACTGTAAAACCAGGTACTACAAAAAATCTTCAAGATAAATTTGATTTGCCTGTTTTATTTTCTCCGGTACGTGGAGTACATCGAAGATTTTTAGACGATGTAAAAAAATACACGAAATTTATTTCTTCAGATAAAATGGAAATTAGTTCTATAATCAAATCACAGTTAGAGAAAAGATTTCAAAAAATACAATGGATGTCTACTACAAAAACTGCCGAATTGGCAAAAATTTTAGTAGATACAACATATTATGGTTGGTTAATCAATTATGCTCAAATTACAAAGATGATTTGTGATAAAGAAAAAATAGATTTTGATGAAATGTGGAAATTTGCAGATGAAATTCATGAAAATCTAGGAAATAGACCAAAGATGTATCCTGGAATAATAGGAGGCCATTGTGTCATACCAAATCTAAGTTTAGCAAAATATGATAATTTAGACATCATTAAAAAAATAAATGAACTTTACAAGAATTTTAACGATGTTAAAAATTCTAATGATTAAAAGTCTAATTTTGTAAGTAATTTTGTTGCAATTATGAAAAGAACTGACGCTATAACGACTAAAATGCCCATCTCCATAATTACAAATTCTGTAACATTACCAAAAATGCCAGCACGTATTACATCAACCAAGTAAGTAAGTGGGTTTAGGTAAAATGCTGATCTAAGAGGCTCTGGTGAACCAGATGCAGGATAAAATGCAGTGCTAACAAATGCAAGAAATAGAAAAACGGTGTTAATTATTACATTAAATCCTTCACTAGAACGCAATCTAGTGGAAATTATCGATGCAATTGAACCAAACAAAATAGAACCAATGATTGCAGCAAAAATAATCATAGGAATGGTAATTATAGTAAATTCCACTGATTCAAAAAATACAGGATATCCAACAAGTGCAATCAAAGATGCACTCACTAATCCCACAATTCCAATGGTGCAGATATTACTCAAAATATAATGAGTTCGTGTAAACGGACCTGACATTATTTGCTCAAACATTCCGTGTCTTCTGTCATTCCAAATTATTATTCCTGAAATAAGAGTACTATTCATGATGTTAAATCCAATCATACCAGATGCCAAAAATGCAGGATAATCAACACTTTTGTCACCGAATGGTACATTCTCAATTAATGATGTGTAAGCATAACCAGCAACAAAAATATAGATTAAAGGAAATATTACCTGCCAGATCAAAAATCCAGGATTAATGGAAATTGTTAAATTTCTATTAACAAGTCTAATTATTGGATGCATTATCACTCACCATTTTTAAAAAGATCTCTTCAAGATTTGTAGGAACTGCAGAAAGATCTTCTATCTCAATTTGATTATCGTTTAGAATTCGTAAAACTTGTAACAATACCAATTCAGATTGTTCTGAACGAATTACAATGTTGGTTCCACTATCAAAATCTATTTTGTAATCTGTGAGACCTGACAGAAGAGTGGTTATTTTAGTTTGTTTTTCCAGTAAATGAATTTTTATTGTTTTTTCTTTCCCAAATCTCTTTTTTAAAGCATCAGGTGTATCTACAGTAAGAATTTTTCCTTTATCTATAATAGCTATTTCATCACAAAGATATTCAGCTTCGCTTAGAATATGTGTAGTGTAAAATATTGTTAAACCTGTTTTTACTTTATTTTTTAAATAATCTAACAGTTTTCTTCGAGCACTAGGATCTAATCCTACAGTTGGTTCATCAAGAAATAATAGTTCCATATCATGCATGAATTCACGTGCTACCTGTACTCTTCTCCTCTGACCAATTGATAGATCTTCATTTCGTTTCTTACGAATATCTACTAAATCAAAATCCTTTAGAAGTTCTTCCATTCTTTTTTTCCGTTCAATTTTTGGGACATTCCACATCATGCCATATTTATCAAGAGATTTTTCAACAGTTAATGTTGGTTCGTAGCTAGGTTGTTGTAAGACTACGCCAATTTTATGACGTATTTGTAGAGAATTTTCAATTGCGTTTATTCCTAAAATCGTTAGAGAACCACTTGAAGGTGGGATCAGGGTTGTTAGAAGTTTGATCGTAGTTGATTTTCCTGCTCCATTAGGACCTAAAAATCCAAAAACTTGACCAGATTTTACCGATAGAACAATGTCATCAACTGCCTTTACAGATCCGTATAATTTTGATAGATGTGCAACATTAATGCATGACATAAAAAAGAGTGCGATCTTCTTATTAATTTAGTTAATGAGATGAATCACTATATTCAAGATAGAAATTATTTGAGTTGTCAAAAAAACCATAATTTAGCGATCAGTTATGAGTCTTACATACTACAAAAGAGTAATGAAATTTTTATTAATAGAACTAGTTTACAGACAATGAATTGTCTGAATTTGATATACTTGTAGATAAATTACTTGAGCAAAAACCAGAATTAACTAGAGATGACATTAAAGAACAGATTAAACATAAAAAAGAGAAAATAGGAGCAGGTTATCTAACAGATCAAGGAGCTCTGTTTTTGATTGCATCTGATTTTGGAATTTCTTTATCAGGACCATTAAAAGTCGAAATGGGTTTAAAAGATCTTTATTCAGGAGCAAAAGAAATTTCATTAGAAACTAGGGTTCTCAACATATCTCCTGCAAAACAATTTTCTCGCAAAGACGGTTCGCCTTTTTATCTTAGGACCATGACCGTATATGATACAAATTCAACTGCCAGTGTAAAATTATGGGATGATAAAGCAAATCTGCCTGGAATTGATAATTTAAAACCAGGTGATTTGATTAAAATTATCAAAGCATATGTGAAATCAGATCTTAATGGATCTCCAACTATCAATATTGGTTCAGGTTCCAATATAGAAATAACAGATAACAAAAGTGAAATTCCAACTATAGACAAGATTACAAAAGATATCAGTGAATTACAAGAAGGGCAAAAAGATCTTGCAATTATAGGAATTATAGATGGTGTTGTAAGTAGCATGGAATTTACAAATTCACGAGGTCAGCCTGGAAAAGCATTGAGAATGAGGCTAAAAGGAAAAGAAGGGAGTGTTATGAGGGCAGTTCTATGGGGAAAAGATGAATCAGATATTCCAAATATGATTTCTCAAGGTGCCAAAGTAAGATTACTTGGAGTCAATATGAAAAATGGTAATCAAGGATTAGAAATTCATGGAAATGATTCCACAGTAATTGAGATTGAAGGTGGTAAAGAAGCAGAACCTGTAATTGCAAGAATTCTTTCGATTGTAACAACAGAAAACGGAAAGAATATGATTTTGGGTATGGATAAGAAAAAAAACATTTACAATATTACTGATCATTCAAATTCTACCAGTATTTGTAATGAAGGTGATGTTATTGAGTGCATGCCATCAAAGGTGTATGGAAACTCTGTTACATTGGATAATAATTCATTTGTAAGAAAATTAGAAGACGACAAATCAATTCCGTTGTTGTCACAGATAAGAACAAAGATAAATGAAGTTAAAGTAGATGGAAATTATTGTATTGAATCCATAGTACTAAAAATTCCAGAAAGACGAGAAATTCAGACTAAATCTGGTGAATCAATTTTATTATCTGAGATGTTTGTTGAGGATGATACAGGTCAAATTTGGGTGAAGGGATGGAGAAACCAAGCTAGATTAATAGACAAATGTGAACTAGGAGAAATTATTTCAATTACAGGGGTAAATGCAAAAGCAGGGTTGGAAGGAAGAATTGAATTATCACTTACAGCATTTTCTAAAATTACAAAGAAGAATTAAGAATCCCAAAAACCCCTAGTTACAACATATTGCCTTTCTGCTTCGTATATTTGTTTGAAGAGATGTTCTTCATCCACCATATTTCGCAATATACGTGCAGCAGTGTCAGCGCCTACTCCGTATCCAGATATAACAGTAATAGCGATTTTTCCAAAATTTTCTATTAAAGAAGAGACTTTCCAGGCTCGATCAAACTTGTGTTTTTCATCTAAAGAGAGTTTTTTCCCCTCATATTTTTTTCGTATTATTTTTGGAAGATCATAATCAGAATAAAAAGTGGCAGTAATTTGTCTGGCTTTACAATAAGGACAAATCAATATAGTTTTGACCTCGTTTGTCTCCATTACTCGTTCCCATTTGCCACATCGTGCACAAATTAATCGATGTTTCGTCTTTGCCAATCTTGCTTTTACAAGATCAAGTATGCCCTTGTCAAGATTAGCAGGAGATGAATAATATTTTACAGTGTGATCTAAAATTGGTTCAGCTAATTTTGAGAATTTATCTATTTCTAACCATTTAATTATGATTTCATTATCTCTAATTTTTTTAAGGATTTTATCAGTATTTTCAAGATCATATTTATCATGAAATAATTCACGTAATGCTTCTTTTACAAGAGATGTTTTTGCGTATCTTTCATATAAAAATCGTGCTGATTTTTTTTCATAAATTGCTCCTCTCCCAACAACTCCAAATTTTTTTGCAACACACCATGTTTTCCAATTTACATTGTGAGTTCCTGTTAATGATGCAGTTACAATAGAATAAAGATCATAATCATCTTTTATAATTTCAAGGAAAAGTTTTTCAGAAATTCGTGATCTAGAAGATAAAACTATTCTATAACCATCAGAACGTGAATCAACCATAGAACCTAGCATTGATGATATCATCGAGGAAAGTAAAGTGGATAGTGTTGAATTGATTTTGGTTCCAAAACAAGAATGTATTACTATGGAACCCTGTGAACGACTAGATTCTATAACAATATTTTTTTCATCTGGAATTTCACTGAAACTTAGTTCTTCAATGGTTCTATTGATTAATTTCAATGAACAATTTTTTACTTTACTTCGAAATGCTCCAACTTTTCTTGCAGTATTATAATCAACAGGAATACTTTCTCCCTCCCAATAAGGAACAGTTATGCCACCGCCTCTAAAAGGCTCAACATTTACTGAAAATGACTTTTCATCCACATTAAGTATTCTCCATTGTGAACCTTTTAGAACAAAGATGTTTCCAGAATCTCCAAAATCACCTACAAATCTTTGATCTAATGTTCCAATGATTTTTTTTCCAACACTATCAAATACTTTGAATTTAAGAATATCAGGTATTGTGGAAAGATTTTCAAAATAATATTTGAAGGAACGACCTTTTTTCCAGAAAGTCATTTTTGTTCTATCAAAGAAGATCAAATAATTAGAATCAAGTAAATCTAATACACCTAACAAATCTTCTAGATGTAGATTTCTAAATGGATATGCACTGTTTATTGTTTCTAATGCTAAATTTACAGAAATTTCTCCTAGTTGCATTGTCATTCCTACAAGATGGTGTGCAAGTACATCTAAAGAACCATCATGGATTTTTTGTTCTTCGATGGAACCTTCTTTAATACGATCCAGTATTGCTCTAGCTTCAAATTCATCATCAGAATTGTTTGTAATTATTAGCCCTTTAGCTGAAGCATCTCTGTTATGTCTACTACGTCCTATTCTTTGAATTAGTTTTGATACTTGTCTAGGAGAACCGTAATGAATTACCAACTCTATTGAACCTATATCTAATCCTAATTCAAGTGATGAAGTACAAACTACAATTCCACGTTTCCCTTCTCTTAATGTAAGCTCAGTATCCTCTCTTACCTCTTTTGATAATGATCCATGATGTAATTCTATATTGATATTTGATTTTTCTTTTAGAATCGAAGCTAAAAATTCAGCTTCTCCCCTAGTATTAGTAAAAAGAAGTATCGGAGAATCAAGATTTAGTTCTAAAACATGCTCAATTATTTTATCTGCAACATCTGAAATGGTTCCATCCACAAATTTAACTTCAACATCATATTTTCTAACAGATGTATCACGAATAATTTGACATTTCCTTTTAGTGCCTACTACAAATTTTCCAGCTTCTTCAAAATTTCCAACTGTAGCTGATAATCCAATTTTTGTCAAATAGTGTTTTGAATTAAGTTGTAATCGCTCGATACTTAGGGATAGTTGAGAACCTCTCTCACTGGCAAGTAATTCATGTACCTCATCAATGATAATCCACTCAAGTTCAGATAATGCATCTAACATCTTTATCTGTGTAAGAAGAATAACAAGAGTTTCAGGGGTTGTTATTAGAACATCTGGAGGGTTTTCAGTAATTTTCCTTCTTGCAATCTGAGTTGTATCACCATGTCTGATTTCAATTGAAAGTTCATTACTTTGAGCATATTTGGTGATCCTTCGAAATACATCTCGATTTAGTGCTCGTAGAGGAGTAATGTAAAGAACCTTAATTTTTCCAAGTTTTTTTGATTTCTTTACTAGTGAAAAAATTGGAATTACAGAGCATTCCGTTTTACCTGAACCTGTTGGAGCTATTACTAGACAATCTTTTTTTTGTAAAATTATAGGTGAAGCTTTCTTTTGAATTTCAGTAAGATTGGCAAATCCAAAACGAGTAAAAAGTGAATCAATTACTGAATCAGGAAGCTGATTCTTTTGTTGTATTTGATCGTGATCTTTCATAAACTATTACGCCAACTAGGCCAAGTGCAAATAAAACTACAGTAATTATTGGAATTGAATCAAAAATTCCTGCCATTGCTAAACTTTATGATTGAAGGTTAAATATCTTCAGTATAATCAGATAATCCAGCGGTATGTATTTTATAAGAAAAATGGGTTTGATGAAGAAGCCATCTTATCTCTCCATGGAATTTTGATGAAATTTTGATAAGTTTAATTTTGATATGTGTAAATGGATCAATTGCAGTTCGCATATTTTCCATTTCTGTACCTTCTATGTTTCTAATCATATTAGTTATGATAATAGGAATTTTTTTGTTAATTGCAACTAATGATAAATTATGAATATATTTGATAAATAAGGAATTTTTTTCAAATGTTGTATCTTCTTTTGAATATTCATATGAAAATAAGTCTGTAATATTATCAATTACTATTAAAGAAAAATTTGATACATTCATGATATCAATTGATTTTATTTGTTCAGAAGTATTAGTAATTCGTGAAACAGTTATTTTGTCAAGAACATCAAATTTCAAATTTTGTTGTTTTTGAATTTCAAGAATTCGTTCAGGTCTGAAACTGCCTGTTGTATCTTGATATAGAACATTGCCACCATTTTTTATTGCATTAATACAGATTTGAAATAATAGTTGAGTTTTACCTGTACCACTTCCTCCAAAAATATCAGTAATTATGCCATTGGGTATTCCACCAGATAAAAATTCGTCTAATTTTTGTAATCCTGTAGAGATCATTTGGTTAATTATCTGAAAATGATGAAAAAATTTAAGGAATTTCATAATTCATAAAAGAGGCAAGGCTTTTATTCTAGAGAACAACGTAAGCAAAACAAGTGAATAATTAGTGTCACAAACTAGTAGTGCAAAAAGACCATTAACAACTCTTCAAAAAAGCACAAAGAAGAAAGTTACAGTTAGACTGAAAAACGAAGTTGAATACAAAGGAAAAATGGATAATGTTGATTCATACATGAATTTAATCATGACTGACGCAGAAGAACTCCACGACGGTAAAATAATTGCAAATTACGGTAGAGTAATTGTAAGAGGCAATAATGTATTATTTATCAAATTAGAAAACGAACTCTAGTGGTTCCTATGACTAATAATTTTCTGTTTACTTCAGAATCAGTTACTGAAGGTCATCCTGATAAAATATGCGATCAAATTTCAGACGCATTTTTAGATGAATTTCTCAGACAAGATCCAGATTCCAGAGTAGCCGTGGAAACAATGGTAACTACAGATTTTGTGGCAGTTGCAGGAGAAGTGACATCAAAAGCTAATTTTGACAAAAAAGCCCAAGAAGAATTAGTTAGAAAAGTAATCAGAGAAATTGGATATAATAACAAAGATTTGATGTTTGATACAGAATCTTGTCAAGTTACACTAAGATTACATTCTCAGAGTCCAGATATCAGTCAAGGAGTAACTGCAACTAAAGAAAAAGAACAAGGTGCAGGAGATCAAGGACTAATGTTTGGTTATGCTTCAAATGAAACAAAAGAACTTATGCCAATGCCGATATTGCTTGCACATAAATTAACACAAAAACTAGCAGAGGTTAGAAAAAACAAAGTTTTGCCTTGGGTAAGACCTGATGGAAAATCACAAGTTTCTGTCAGATATGAAAATAACAAACCAACAAAAATTGAAACAATAGTTATTTCAACTCAACACGCACCTGAGATTTCACAAGAACAGATATCAAGAGAAATAATAGATAAAGTAATCAAACCAGTTTTAGGAAATCTTTGGAATGATCAAATCAAAATGCACATTAATCCTACAGGAAAATTTGTAATTGGAGGACCACATGGAGACTCTGTACTTAAAGGAAGAAAAATAATTGTAGATAGTTATGGTGGATTTGGAAGACATGGTGGTGGAGCTTTCTCAGGAAAAGATCCTTCAAAGGTGGATAGATCTGCATGTTACATGTGCAGATATATTGCCAAAAATATTGTTGCAGCAGGTTTAGCTGAAAGATGTGAAGTCCAATTAGCATATGCTATAGGAGTGGCTGAACCGGTGTCACTTTATGTCAACACGTTTGATTCTAGTAAGATTCCAGAAAAAGAAATTGAAGAGTTAGTTAGAAAGAATTTCAATATGAAACCATCAGGAATTATTTCACAACTTGACTTGAAAAGACCAATCTACAGAAAAACAGCTGCATATGGACATTTTGGAAGAAATGAGCCTGAATTTACTTGGGAAAAAACAGATAAAGCTGACATTTTAAAGAAGGCTGCCGGACTTTAGAAGTTTTTGTATAGAAGAAAATTTCATTTTAGAAATATTCTTTAATTTTTTGTGATCTCCCTTAAAATCACCAATTAAGAGATTTAGATCATCCACTCCGAATTTACTATAAGGGTTTGAGATAGCTTCATGATAAGCAGTTTCAAGACTAATTTTTTTGATTTTAGTATTTGTTCCACTAGAAAATTCTTTAACATATTTTTCAAAAGTAATTGATTTTGAACCTACAAGATCCAAAATTATCTTACTAAATTTATTTTGAGTTATAGAATTGAAAATAATTTTTGAGACATCATCTATGTGGATAGGTTGGATAGAATAATTACCAGATCCGGGAATTTGAATTTGACCGGTTTTTATTTGCTTTTTAAGATATTTTGTAAATAGATCATCTTTACCTACAATATAAGACGGACGAAAAATTGTATAATTTAATTTAGAATCAATTATTTGTCTTTCTGCTTTATATTTTGAAATGAAATATCCAAGAGTACTATTTTTTGAAACCCCTAATCCACTTGTATAAACAATTTTTTTTATTTTTGCTTTTTTACATAAATTAATTATTTTCTTTGTTAATTCCACATTGATAAGATTATAATCATTATCAATAGTTTGTTTTCCAATTCCAATTAAATGAATCAACGCATACGAATTTTTGAGTTTTGGTAAAATAGTTTTTTCATCATAGTTTTTTGTTATGATTTTAGTCTCATTGTTAAATTTTTTAAAATCTTTTCTTGAAATCGATATTAATTTAATATTATTATCAGAAAGATATTTTCTAACATTTCGTGCTACAAATCCATTAGCGCCAGTTACAACAACTTGTATATCCTTTGCCATATCATCATGTGTTTTTTATTTTAAATATATTCTAAAGAAATAATGCAAACGTACTCAAATTTTTAAGACATTTTTCTAGTCTCAAAAAGTCTCATTCAAAAGAAATCAAAGAAGAGTTAATACGTCAAAATAGGCATGATTGGTGTGGAAGAGGTAAAAAAAGAAAAGTTAAGGACAGGTTATACCACAGGTACCTCAGCAACAGCAGCTGCCAAAGCTGCATTATTATCCATAATTAATCAAACGAAAATTGAAAACGTGGATGTTAAATTACCTAAAGGTAATTTTATTAAAATTCCAATTAATTTTTGTCAGTTTGATCAAAATAGAGCAAAGTGTTCTGTAATTAAAGACGGCGGAGATGATCCAGATGTCACTCATGGTGCAGAGATAGTAGTAGAATTATCATTTACAGATAAGATTAACGAAATAGAAATTGATGGTGGAGAAGGAGTTGGAATAGTCACTAAACCAGGATTGGGTCTTGAGTTAAACAAAGCTGCAATAAATCCAATCCCAAAAAAAATGATCAGTGAGAATCTTAGAGAAATTATAGACAAATATATTTTAAAAAAAGGAATTAAAGTTGTAATTTCTGTTCCAAAAGGAAAAGAATTAGGTCCTAAAACAGATAATCCAAGAATAGGTATCCTGAATGGAATTTCAATTTTAGGAACAAGCGGAATTGTAATACCATTTTCAACTGCATCATATGCTGCTTCAATTAGACAGAATCTAGATGTAGCAATTGCAATGGGAAATAATATTGTTGTTCTTACTACGGGTGGTAGAAGTGAAGATTTTGCAAAAAAAATTGTAGATTTACCAGAACATTGTTTTGTACAAATGGGGGATTTTTCTGGATATACAATTCAACAATGTGCAAGAAAAGAGATCAAAAAAGCATATGTTGTAGGGTTTATTGGTAAATTAGCTAAAATGGCTGCAGGTGTAAAACAAACTCATGTCAAAGGCTCAAAGGTAGATATGAATTTCTTGGCGGAGTTGGCTAAAAAATGTAATGCAAGTGAAAAAACAATAGAGAGTATAAAAAAGGCAAATACTGCAAGACATGTATCTGAAATAATTATAGAAAATAATGTTAGAGGATTTTTTGAAGAAATATGCAATGAAACATACAAACACATGAGAAAACATTCAGAAGAAAAAGTTCCATTAGATGTCATTTTATTTGATTTTGAAGGAAATATCTTGGCTAGAAAGTTCTAGTAGTAAGGTATTTTATTTAATTTGAGGGATTTTTACTGTGGAAAAAGTTTCAGTTCTTGCAATTACTAAAAATGGAATAAACATAGGATTAAGGCTAAAAGAATATTTCCCAAACTGGGAGATTTTTGCACCATCTAAATTTTCAGATGGTAGTAATAGAATAGTTTGGTATTCAGAGTCTACATCTGAAAAAATTATTGAACTTTTTAAAAACAATAATGCGTTGATTTGTTTATTTTCATTGGGTGCAACAATCAGATTAATTGCACCATATCTGAAAGATAAAAAAACAGATCCTGCAGTGATTGTGATTGATGATAAAACTAGCTTTGTAATCAGTGTTCTGTCTGGACATTTAGGTGGAGCAAATGAATTAACACAAATTATTGCTCAAAAACTAGAGGCCATGCCAATAATTACCACTGCAGCTGATGTCAATAAAACAATAGCAGTTGATCTTGTTGGAAGAGAATTTGGTTGGAAAATAGATGATGATTCTACAGTGACTAAAATTAGTGCATATATGGTAAATGAAGAAAATATAGGAATTTATCAAGAAGCAGGTAAAATGAATTGGTGGAAAGAATTACCAAAAAATGTAAAAATTTATCACAGTTTAGAAGAAATGAAAAACTCAAATTCCAAGGGATATCTAATAATTTCTGATAAAATTTTAGAAGGTAATTTTCTCAAAGAATCTGTGATTTATAGACCTCCTAGTCTTGTGATAGGAATTGGATTGCATTGGGATACATCTAAGGAAACCATAAAGGATGGTTTAGATTTTTGTTTGCAAAAATTCAAACTCAGTGAAAAATCTATTGCAAAACTAGTCTCAATAAAAAAACCAGAAGATGTCAAGGGACTAGTTGATATTGGAAAAGAGATGGGAATTACTGTGGAATATGTAAACAGAGAAGATTTAGCAGATATTTCTACACCAAATCCGTCAGATATGGTCAAAGCATTTGAAGGAACTTCTAGCGTATCAGAAGCTGCTGCAATAAAAGTTTCTGGTGGAGAACTAATTGTTGAAAAACAGAAATTTCCACCAAATCTAACTATAGCCATAGCGAGGATAATAGATTGAAGCGTGGATTATTACTAATAGATAGAGGTAGTAGGGAAAGAGAAGCTTCTGAAGAATTGGATATTATTTGTAATGCAATAAAAGCAAAGGCAGATTATGTTTTTACTGAATACTGTTTTCTTGAAGTAGAACCACCATACATTGAAGACGGAATTGCAAAATGTCTCAAACAAGATATTGATCATTTAACAATAGTTCCTTATTTTTTGTATCCTGGAAAAAAAGTAAAAAATGCAGTTACAGATGTTATGAAGTTTCAGAAAGATACCAAAGTGAAATTTGTAGTTACAAAACCAATGAGTATGCATAAAACTTTGATTAATTTAGTTGAGAATAGAATAGCTACAACATTACAGGAAAATCACGTTACAGTTCCAAAAAAAGACGTAGACGTATTAATTATTGGACATGGTAGTAAAGATCCCAATGCACAAATGTCATTGGATTATGTTGTAGATGGATTAAAAGAAAATTACAGAAATGTAAATAGATGTTGGTTGGAGATAGAACAGCCAGATATTGTAGAAGGTATTAAGATTTGTGAAAAAAACAACCCACAGATTCTTGTAATTGTATTTTATTTCTTACATGAAGGTGCACATGTTAAAACTGATATCAATAATGATCTTTTACCTGCACTTGAGAATTCAAATATTAAAAAGACATACATTACAAAACATTTAGGGGCTGATGAAAAAATGATTGAATTAATAATAGAAAGAGCAAAAGAAGTAGAAAATGCAAACTAGAAAGGGTCAATCAATTGAAGATGCAAGTATGCAAATGATCGATGATGAAATTGGTACCCATCAATATAATGATAAAGAATGGCCCATCGTTAGAAGAGTAATTCATTCAACTGCTGATTTTGATTTTGCCAAAGATAATAGAATAATTTTTCATAAAAAAGCTATTGAGAGTGGCATGAATGCTCTAAAAAATGGATGTAGTATTGTAGTTGATGTAAATGGTGTGATTGGTGGCTTGAATAAACAAAATCCAAAAGATTTTCAAAACAAGATTGTTTGCAATATTTCAAATTCAGAAATAATGGAAAAGGCAAAGAAAGAAAACAAAACTCGCTCTCAGGTATCAATGAGGACAGCACTGGCAGATATTGATGGTGGAATAGTTGCAATAGGTAATGCTCCAACTGCCCTTATGGAAGTAATACAGATGGTAAAAGAAGGCATTGTAAAGCCTGCATTAATCATTGGAATTCCAGTTGGATTCATTTGTGCTGCAGAGTCAAAAGAAGAACTAAGTAAATTAGAAGGCACACCATTTATCACTAATAAAGGAAGAAAGGGAGGTAGTTCTTCAGCATCTGCGATAATTAATGCATTATACAAGCTTGTAAGAGCAGAATCATCTTCTTGAATTATCAATACAATTTTTTACAAAAATTTTGGCATAATTAGAACTATCAAAGTAAAGATGTCCGTATGATGCAAGAGTATTGTATTGAATCATACCATCTTTATGATTTTTAATTCCATCACCAATATCCAAGTTATATGCAAATTTTGAATCAGAAGAGACAGAATCTAATTCAGAATAATGAAATTCGTGTCCTTGCAAATCATGTATTTTATCTGAAAGAATATTTTTTGAGATCATCCTACCTTTTGTATAATTTAATTTCATTTTTTTGGTCATTTTTGTTTCCGCGTCAAAAAGACCAATCATTTTAAATTTTTTATTTCCATAGTCAATAGATTTTGTAAGATACATCAATCCTCCACATTCAGCATATATTGGAATATTTTCTTCTGATAATTCCTTTATTGTTTTTCTTATAACGTGGTTTTTTTCAAGTAAAGCACCAAGAATTTCTGGAAAACCACCTCCAATGTAAATTCCATCAGATTTTGGAAGTTTTTTATCATGTATTGGGCTAAAAAACTTTAGATTTGCACCTTCACGTCTTAATGCTTTTAAATTATCACGATAATAGAAATTAAAAGAACTATCAAGCGCTATAGCGATTGTAGTTTTTGGTTTTTTTATCTCAATACTAGATTTTTGCGGAAGAGGCATAGGATTTTTCATAATTTGAATAATTTTTTCAATATCAAGCGAATCTGAAATAATTTTGGATGTTTTTTCAATTTTTAATTTAAGATTTTTTTCTTTTGCTGGAATCAATCCAAGATGTCTCGATTCAAAATTTAGTTCCAAGTTTTTATAAATTACTCCTATAATTGGAAGTTTTATTTTTTCAAGTGCTTGTCTACATAAAATTTCATGTTTTTTACTACTAATTTTATTTAGGATGATTCCAGAAATCCTAGAATTTTTGTGAAATTTTTGAAATCCAAGTGCTGTTGCTGCAATTGATCTAGATGTTTTACTTGCATCTAATATCAAGATTACAGGAGATTTTATTATAGATGCAACATGTTGAGTGCTAGCATAGTTTGAATTCCCACCAAATCCATCATAGTATCCCATCACTCCTTCAATAACAGATATGTCAGAGTGTGAATTAGATACAAAGCTCTCCAAAAGTTGATTTTCCCCCATTAACCATACATCTAGGTTAAACGCTTCATGTTTTGATATGCTTGAAAGATAACTTGGATCGATATAATCAGGTCCTACTTTGAATGGTTGCACAGAAAAGCCCTTTTTTTGTAGAGCATAGATAATTGCACATGTTATAGATGTCTTTCCAACTCCACTAGTCACTCCTGCTATTGTTATTCTTGGGATTTTCAATTCGTATGATTAGAATCGTTTTTTATTTAAATTGATACATTAGTCTAAACAATGCTTAATGTTTTTACTTGGATAATTCATGAATTATCTATGGAAAAGGATGGATTAGTTATTGTATATACTGGAAAAGGTAAGGGAAAGACTACAGCTGCGTTAGGCATTGCATTAAGAGCAACAGGTTATGCAAAAAAAACATGTATGATACAGTTTATCAAAGGATCATGGCATTATGGTGAGATGTATTCATCTAAGCGATTAGAACCAGAATTTGAAGTGGTTGCGATCGGGAAAGGATTTGTTGGAATAATAGATGACAAGAGCCCTAAAGAAGAGCATGAAAGAATTGCAAAGGAGGCAATTAAAATCAGTACTGAAAAAATACAATCAGGAAAGTACGATATCGTAATTTTAGATGAGATAAATTATGCTATAAACTTAGGTCTAGTAAAAATTGAAGATGTTCTTAATTTGATTAAATCAAAACCTAAAGAATTAGATCTTGTACTGACTGGAAATTATGCTAAAGATGAAATCATTGAATTGGCAGATCTAGTTACAGAAATGAGAGAGATAAAGCATCCATTTCAACATGGCATAAAAGCAAAAAAAGGAATTGATTTCTAGCAACATTAAATTATACAGAAGATGGATTTAGAAGAAATGTCTACTGAAATTCAAGAGATGCCAGAGCAGGGAGAAATTGTTCTTGCTACAATAACCAAAGTAATGGATCATGGCGCTTATGTCACTTTAGATGAATATGATGGGATTCAAGGATTTTTACATATTTCAGAAATTGCACCTGGCTGGATTAGATCTGTTAGTAAATTCGTAAAAGACGGTGAAAAAAAGGTACTATTAGTAAAAAAAGTAAATCCAGATAGAGGAGACATAGATCTTTCATTAAAGCAAGTATCTAAAGATCAGAAAAAACAGAAATTAAAAGAAGTAAAGAAATTTGAAAAAGGGAAAACATTACTAGAAAATGTTAAAGAAAAGGGAAAACTTTCAGATGAAGATATTGAGAAATTAGAAGACAGTATTTATTCAAAATTTGATTCTGTTTATGATGCTTTTATTGAAATTGGAAGAAATGGAATAGAATCAATAAAAGAATTAAAGATTCCTAAAAAAACTGCATCAGTTATTGAAGAAATTTGTTCTAAAATCAAACTTCCCTCAGTTGAAATTAGAGGAATTATGGAGATTACAAATAATAAATCAGATGGAGTTGAAATTATTAAAAAAGCACTTTTAGATGCAACAAAAAAAGATCCTACAATAGATATTACTTATTTAGGTGCACCAAAATACAGACTGTCTATTATTTCAGAAGATTTCAAATCTGCTGAAAAAACACTAAAACCAATAATAGCAGAAATTCAAGAAAGTATTGAAAAAAAGAAAGGATCATTCAAATTCACTAGAGAAGAATCTAAAAAAACAAGAGAGAATTAAGATGAGATTTCAATTAAGAAGATGTTCAAAGTGTAATCACTATACACTTAAGGAAAAGTGTCCACTATGTAATGAAGAAACTATTTCTGCACATCCAGCCAAGTTTTCACCTGATGACAAATACATGAGATATAGACTCGCGGAAAGATATAACTAAAATATAATATTACTTGGTTGGAACAAAATCTTTGTTTACTTCATAAATGAATACGCCTATCATTGGTTGACCTTTTTCTGCATTAAAACTTGGAGATGCGTGCACAAGTCTTAATGGGCCATTACTATCAGAAGCATATTTGATATCTTTTACATATATTGGTGTAAAACCTGGTTGATATGTTGCAGATTGCTGGTTAGTTTCGAAATTAACATATGCTAATGGAGTAAATGGAAACATTTTACCTAGTAGAGTATCATTCCAAAAAGAATCAGTACCGCTAATACCATCAGATTCTATGTATTGGGAGGTAGGCTTTTCTGCAATTCGTATAAACCATTGTTTTTTTGATTCGTCACCGCCTCCTTGTAATACATAAAGAGCTTGACCGTCGTTATCAACTGCCAATCTTTGACCTGAAACAAAAATTACAACATAATCAGCTTGCATATCTCTTAATGTTTGCCAACCTTCTTCTGGGGAATTGAGAAGCATTTTAGCAAGTTTTTCTATAACACTAGTGTATAATGTTGAATTATCAGCTATTGATGCTCTTTCTCCCAAAGTAGAGATCCAATAACCATAATCCCACCAAGATGCAATGACGGCATCTTTAGGAGTATTGTTTTTTATCCATTCCATTGATTCTAACCAATCATTGGTACTGACCGGATAAGCAGTACCACCATTAAGAATTGTGGGTGGTGATTTTGCTGCAGTTACCCAATTTCCATTTGATGGAAAAGAAACTGGAATGACTAAAAGAATTATTATTCCTGAAATAAATGAAAATTTGATAATTAAATTTCTGAATTTTTTGCTTTCCGTGTTATTTAAAATATCTTTTATAAGCATAGACAATCCTATTGAAGCCAACATTATCAATGATAACGATGCAAATACTTCTAACCTTACAAATGCAGAGCTAACATATATTCCGATTAATCCAAAAATTAATGAGAATAAAATCATATCATTTTTAATAAAATTAGAATTTTTTATTTTATGATTCTTCATAATTAACCAAATTCCCAATCCAGCAAAGATCATTAGAATTGAATGAAATAAAAATGATTGTTGAATTGTTGTGCTAGCATGTTCTGCAACTGAATCTATTAAAGGAACAGAAGTAGTCAAAAATGGATTAATTGCATTTAAATATCTATAGCTAGGAAGTGGTAAAAATTCTGAACTAGCATTAATTATTAAAACACTTGAACCAATTATCAAAATAGAGGCTAAAAATAATAAACCATTTCTAGTTTTTTTATTTTCATTACTTTTGTTTTGAATAAAAATACAAAATATTACAAAAATTGTGGGAATTATTAATGAAGCTCCTCCCAAACCAAAGATGAAATTTGAACTCAATCTTTCAAAACCAAGAGATACAAGAACTACAATTGAAGTAAATAATGGAATTGCCCATAAAATAAATTTATGATCGGATCTTACAAAAGGTAGTGTAAGAAAGAAAACACCTATAGGAATTATAAAAAACTGGCTTCCACCCCATGATGATATTGATAAAGGTATGGTAATTCCTGCAGCTATTAATTTTGCAATTGCTATTTTTTTATTTTTAGAATTTATACCACTAAGCAAAAAATAGGTTGCTAAAAGACCAAAGAATAATCCAAGTGGTTCAGATTTGAACCAACCTATTGTTCCTCTCATTATCAAAGGTAATGATACAGAGAAAAATAATGCAGAGAACAATCCAGCAGTTGTTCCTCCTATTACTCTGACTAACGCAAAAATTACAATACTACTAAGAGAGCCAAAAATAACAGGAAATAGAATTGTAAAGTCATAAAGTTCTATTCCTCCACCAAAGATCCAATATGTAAAAGCAGTAGTCAAATGAAGTACTACTTGAGAGGTTTGTGAAACATCTCTACCATTAGGATACCAACTAAGATCATCATTCCATTGAAAATATGCATTTACTCCATTATCAACGATGTATTGTGTAGCTCTATAATTGAAAAAGGGATCAAATTCATTTAGCTCCCAACCATAGTCAGCCGCTTGTGATCTAACTAAAAATGAAATAGAAAATGATAAAGAAAGAATTCCCACAATTAAGAGATGATGTAATTTAAGATCAAATTTTCCTGATGAAAACAGAGTGATATTTGAAATCAATTAGATTTTCTCACTGAACTTTGTTTATTACTCTTTGTATAAAAAAGATCTAAAATTATTCATGTGTTTAAAAATGAATATTTAAAATCTAGAAAGATTGATTTAAGGAGAATATTTTCCTGTCAATTTTGCTTCTGCAATAATATGATTTTTCATAGATTTTTCTACATCTATTTTTGATGCACCTTCATTTAGATTCAATTTATTATCTAACGCATATAATTTGAAAATGTATGTATGTTCCTTATCAGGTGGGGCTGGTCCACCATAACCAATTTCTCCAAAATCAGTTTTGCCTTCAATTGCACCACTTGGAATTGAATCTTCTTTTATTTCTGTTGTGTTAGGTTCAATATTCCATATTACCCAATGAACCCAAATTTTCCCTACTGCACCCATTGCATCAGGATCATCCATTATGAGGACTAGAGATTTTGTGTTTTGTGGTATTTCTTTTATTTTTAATGGTGGATTTATGTTGGAATTTTTATAGCCATATTTTTTTGGAATTTCCTTACCATTTTTAAAAGCACTGCTTTCTAAAATTAAATTAGTCATATCAATTATTGATAAATTCTACAAGTTAAATTTTACTATGATTCTAGAACAATTTTATCATTTGAAAAAGACATTATAGAACCACCATATTCTTTAATTTGTTTTTTTAATTCCTTATCCATTGTACCAATTATGACTCTATTTTTTTTTACATAATCAATTAATTCCTTGTCTGCAAAATTTCCAGAAATTGGTATAATTTTAAAATTTTTGATAAAATCTCTAGTTGTAAGCGCAGTTTGATTTTTTTTTGGATTTTTGATTAATTCAGAAAGTTCATTTTGAACAACTTGTGGTACAACAAATGTAACTTGACCTATTTCAACATCAATATTATCAATATTTTTGATTCTTCTAGTAGCTAAATGAATTAGAAAACTTGTATCGCAAATTACTTCAACCAAGTATTCCTGCACCGATTAATCTCCATCTGTCAGTAATTTTTCTACTAATAGCTACATTACCACCTTCAAATATGCAAGCAGGTCGTCTAAGTTCAATATCTATGCTATTTGATTTTATTTTAGAGACTTTACCTAAAATTGGAGCAGTTCCGATGTTTAATCGTAATAGTTCTCCTATTTGGATTGGTAATACTTTGGTATCTTCAGCTGCACCAACAGCAGAATCAAATAGATTTACTTCTAGCTTTATCTGAGTTGAATTTCCAGGTAGTGTTCCAGGTTTTCCAATTACAGAGCCTATAAAAGAATCACTTCTAGTCATTGCAGGATCTAGTTTTGTACCAATTGCTACCAAACCACCAGGCTTTACAGAATCAACAATTCCGGCAGCAGTACCAAGAGAAGTAATTTCAGTAAGTAATGGCTCATATGTTTTCTTTTTTTCATCCATTATGCCAGGTTTAATTTCAATTTCATCACCAACATTAAAAGTTCCCTGTGTTAAACTTCCTCCAATTACACCACCTTTGATATTTTTTAGTTTTGTACCAGGCTTGTTAACGTCAAAAGATCTTAAGACATGCATGATTGGTTCTTTAGATTCATCTCGTTCTGGAGTCTTAATTGTGGATTCTATTGCACCAATTAATGCATCTATGTTAAGCCCAGATTGTGCAGATATTGGAATTATTGGCGCCTTTGCAGCATATGTTCCTTTAACAAATTTTATAATATCTTGATGATTTGAGATTGCTTCTTCATATGAAATTAAATCTACTTTATTTTGTACAATAACAATTTGTTGTATTCCAAGTGTTTGAAGTGCTAAAAGATGTTCTTTAGTTTGTGGTTTAGGTACCGGTTCATTTGAAGCTACTAATAATAAAGCTCCATCCATCAAGGCTGAACCAGAAAGCATGTTTGCCATTAGACTTTCATGTCCTGGACTATCTACAAAACTGACAACTCTAGAAAGTTCACTTTCTTTTCCACAGTTATTACATTTCGGAGTTGTTGAATATCCTAAAGGTTCTTCACAACTTTTACATTTGTAAAATGCTGCATCTGAATAACCTACACGAATTGTAATTCCTCGTTTTAGTTCTTGACTGTGAACACTTGTCCATGAACCTGTCAATGCTTGAATAAGTGTAGTTTTTCCATGATCCACGTGACCTGCAGTTCCAATGTTTACACATGGTTGATGACCATATTTTTTTATGTACCAATCAGGAAGTGTCTCTCTCCAATGCATCAATCAAAATGTAGAGCCGGTATATGTTAAGTTATTCTTTTTATTTAGTTTCTGATTCTGTTACTTCAGCTGGAGCTTCTACTGGTAACTCTCCATCAAATTTACAATTTATTTGATATATTTCTTCTGAAACAGTATTTCCGCGCATAAGTTTTCTTACTCTTTGTCCGATTTCGGCTGCTTGTAATCCAACTCCTTTTGAAAGTAAAACATATTTTCTTGCTGAACCGTGAATATCATTTCTCATTGGTACACCAGATTTATCGCTGCCGCCAGTGAGTTTTAATTTTCCTTTCAATCCTACAAGAGATGCATCGGCTTCATTACCTAATTGTAAACCAAGCAATGTATTTGCATCACTGTCTTTCAACTCTTTAGTGATAGATTTTCCTTTTACATCTGATACGGTTAGCTTGAAATTTGTCAAGTATTAGAAAAAAAAGTTGAACGACTAATTAACCTTTGGACATTATTTTTAAATCAAGACTGTTTGAGATGCGTATGGTAGATGAGATCAAATGTCCAAGATGCAACAATAAGATGGTAGATATGCAAGCATGCCATATGTTCTGTCCCAAGTGTGGAGCGCATTTGGATTGCTCAGATAAAGGAAATTTTTGGTAATTAAATACCAGGTCTTTTTGGGATGTAATCATATGACATATTGATTGCCTGATCTTTCATGATTTCAAGATAAGTATCATAATCTGCTTCAAAATTACAATGAGGACATTTTACATTAGTGATGTCATCGTTTAAGATTGCTACTTGCTCACATTCAGGGCATCGTGCATCCATGATATTGTTTCCCAATCAAGATATTTAATCATAATTAATGAATTTTAGATAGGCGGAGTTAGTCTAGCTCGGTAAGATGTCAGCTTCCCAAGCTGAAGGCCGCGGGTTCAAATCCCGCACTCCGCATTTATAATTCTCTAATTGCTTGTTCTATAATTCCTCTGTCTTTAGCTTTTGGAAAAAGTTTCAAATAACTTTTAAGATCATTTTTTGCTTCAGAATTCTTTTTTTGTTTTTCTCTTAGATAAGCACGATTTTTGTAAATTTTTGCGGATCTTTTGGAATTAATTTCGATAGCTTTGCTATAACAGAATTCAGCTTTATCAAATTGATTTGATTTTAGATAATAGTTACCTAGTCCATTATATGCAAGATAAAACTTGTTGTTAATTTTGATACATTTTTCATAATACTCTACACATTGATTAGAATTTTGTTCATTAAGTAAACTTGCCAATAAATAAAATGCAGTTGAATTGCTTTTATCTAACTCAATTGCGTTTTTTAGAGATGTCAATGCTTCTGAGATATTTTTTTGTATGCTTAATCTTTCAGAAATAAAACACAGTCTATTTGATGCTTCACTTGAATCATTTTCTAGTTTTAGAGAAGACAAGACATCTGACGGAGCTAAAAGTATTAGTAATCTTCCATCTTCAGACCATTCTTTATCAAAAATTGCTTGTGGTATTGCTCCTTCTTGTTGCTCCCCCTCTTGATTTCCTTTTTGAATGTAATGAAGAATAGTTTTTTCTTTTTCATCATATCCAGATATTACAGAAGCATGCTGTGTTATTTCAGGAATCCCTGGAAGAATTACTATTGGTGGAATTCCAATGTCTATAATTTTTTTGAGTTCAGACAATGAAGAATGAATGATTTTACATCTTAATCCGTGTCTTTCTGCAGATTCAATTCCTTCAATTAAGATACTTCCATTTGAATTGGCATATAGTTTTGCAGTTTCAATAGCCTCAGACATTGAAAGATCAACATTCCAATATTTTGAAACTACATTAATTGGCAGAGGCAAGCAAATATTTTCTTCTTCTACTAGAGGAAGTAAAAGCTGATGTTCCAAGGAATCCATAAAATTAAATAAAGTTTGAGAGTTATTAAAATCAATCAGAGGGAACAAAACTTTTGAATCAAGTTTTGACCATCATCACTCATTTCAGGATGAAACTGGGTTCCAAAAATTAATTTTTTGTCATATTGAATAATTTCAAATTTACAGTTTTTAGATTCGCCTATTACAACTAAAATATTTGGTAATTTAGAAATCTCAAATTCATGACTCTCAAATACCTGCAAATCTTCATTTAAGAGAAGATTTTCTCTTTGAATGTTGATTTGTTCATTACCTTTTTGTGGTAATGTGAGTTTTCTGATTGTTCCCCCCAGAGTAAGAGCTAGTATCTCTGCACCATAACAAATTCCCAATAATTTCTTATCACTTTGAATTGCATGATTAATTATTTTGGAATTGATTTGATTTGTCTTTTTTTCATTTTTTCTTCTGCCTGAGAGAATAAATGAGGTGTAATTATCTAGTGATTTTAAATCTAATAATTCAGGTGTCTGTTTTTCAAATAAGATTTTTTTGTTACTTAAAAAATCAATTAAATTTTTTGTGTATACAGAACCATTATCAAGTATTAGTAGCAATTAGTACATGAAAAAAATACAGCTAATTTAACGTTCTAAAATATTTCATGCGTGATTTTTTAAAAAAACTAGATTCTTAAAATTTTCTAGAGTCGCCTTCTAAGAGTCCTGAGCCGTTATGTATTCTGTCTATATGTTTGGATAAATCTTCATTATTTTTAAATAATGAATTACAATATGGGCATTTACTTTGTTGTGTCATTATCTATTCTAAATTTTGTATCTAAACTTAAGGTTTTTGGAAATAATCAATGAGAATAACATCTAATTGCCTACTGAAATTGAGATATAATGCATTTCAGGAATACTATCTTTTACAACTATTGTTCCAATATTGAGATTGGTACCTTCTTGCCACATGAATACTCTATCACTTCTAGGCTTTACAAAATTATCTGTGAATTTTTTCAAGAAATCTTCTGTGTCAGCACGATCATTTTCAGTAAAGAAGAATATCTCTCCTTCTTTAAATGATAGTGGGATTTGAATTGATGTTGGTTCGACAATTTCTATTCCATTTTCTTTAAATGAAGATTTTATAATATCAATTCTATCTGATTTCCCTAATTCTATATAATCAACATCAACTGAAGTTGTGGAACCAGCTACGCCTGATACCTTTTTCAAATATGCCTCAAATGCCTCTTCTTGAGTATCTCCCAAACCAACATAATATTCTCCAGTAAATGCCGCACCTACGGCTGCAATAGTACCTAGTTGTGCAACAACTCCTCCAGCCCCTGCAGTATATACGGGAATAAAGTAGACATCATGTTCGCCTACATGATATAGGATATTATCTCCGATCCTAGGATTTCTTAAAAGTGTCTTTAATTCAGCAAATTCGGGATCTTTATCCAATGCTTCTCTTACTGCAGTAGGACCAATCAATTTAGTAGTAGAGTTTAATGGAATTTCATAGAATTGTATGTCACCTAAATTCTTAAGATCATTTTCAACAATCATGTATCCTGCGAGATTTCGTCCTTGAGAACCACGTAGCTCCAAGGAAAGTAAACCTACGAATTCTGTTTGATTAAAGCCTGGTGGTTTTGCTTCAACATAATAAGCCTCCAAACCTTGTGGAATCTCATAAAATTCATTTGCTTGAATGAATGTTTCAACATCATTTACATGGTAAATGTTATACATTTCTGTTTTCCAGTTAAACAATTCAACTGGATATCGTATTTGTTCTTCAAGCCAAGATGGTATTGGTTTGAACTGATCAGAGTATTGACTAACAAACATTTCAGTAAAGAAATCATCACCTGTTTTCAATAATTGAATATTACCATCATAACTATCAATTAGAGCAAATCCTACTAGTCTCAGATATGGATTTCCAGAGGACCATGGTACATCATGAGTATCAAATCCAACTATCAAAGGAATTAACCAGTAAGAATTTTCTCCATCAGTTACTGGAATAGAGTCTAACTCTTTTCCAAATACATCATATAGAAAATAAGGGTATAGAGTTTTCATTCTGTCATGGACGTCTTTGTATCGCATTACATGAACTGATTCTGTAGGAAATGAAAGTAAGAAGTTTGGCTCAAAAGTCCAGCTAAGTGGAGGAGATACATCTAATCCTCCTTTACCATTATAAGATACTCCTCCTAGTTCTGCACTAGTAGATCCTCTAGAATTTGGATATGCTGACCAAGTTTGCTCAAAGAGTCCTCCTTCACCATAATAGATTTCTCGTTGTTTGAAGAATTCACCACTGTCCATAATTTGGCCATTTGTAGCCTCTAACGTAAGGAATCCATTTGGAACATGGGTATATACAAGATGTTCGTTATACCATCTATTTTCAAGACTGACAGAAGAGGGTAATACTGGTTTCATTGATGCAGTCCAGTATAATGTATTGTTAAAGCGGAGAATATCATTATCTTCAAAATCTACGTTTGGAATCAATCCAATTTCAGGTTTTAATTTAGCAAATGCTGCCTCCCAATCCCATACTCTAACTACATCAAGTACATCGCTGTTTTTATTTACATAATTTTTTATATTATTTGGGGACACTGATTGTAATTTTACATCATGTGTGTTCTCTTTGATATCATCTAGTTGGCCAATGTAACGATTGACATCAATTTGTTGAGCAGTGTAAGGTCCAAGATATTCAATTTTTTTTGCATCTGCAATGCTGTTATTGACAGTTACCAGTCCTCCAACAATAACTGCAATTGCAAGAACTGTTAAAATTCTAATGTATACATCTTTTTTAAACATGTGAGTAAGAACACGTGCTCTTATTCTATCTACAATTGAAAAAGTTAAAAGAGCAAATCCAATTATCAGTGTTCCACCTATGATGTATCTTGAATTGTAATCAATTTGATCAGTGAAAAATAGATTAAATCCTAGCCATAATACACCTACACCAATTATGGTTTCAATAGATGAAACATAGTTGAGGTATCTTGGCTTTCCACTTTTTGAATCTTGTAGATAAGAAGTAATGACGTTGATAATTTTATGAATTCCTACATACAAAACCAAACGAAGTCCAATCGCTGCAAGTACTGGTGGTAAAAGAAGTACTAGTGTTGGAATCATTGGAATGACTTGTTCAATTGCATAGTTAGAATCAGTACTTGGTGTCACAAAAGGTAAAGAAAATATGTTTGATAGATTTTCGATACCTAGATTATTTCCATCAATAAAAGATACTGCTGCAAATCCAAACATAATATTTACAAAAAATGCTCCAAAGAGTAAGATCTTTGTAATTTGCCAAATAACAAATTGCAGTGGGCTTAGCTTGTAATCCTTAAAGCTTGGAATGTTATTTGATAATGGTTGTTGAGCACTCTTTCCGATAAAACCGATAGCTGTGTGAAGTCCATACCAAAAGATTGACGACCTTCCAATGATATTGACTCTTATCAGAGCAATTGCTGAAAGGATGATAGTTGATACTAGAGAATAGTACAGTGGTTTGGTAAATTGTTCCCCAAATTCGGTAAAATTCATCGATAAAACTACTGCCTGATTTCCAGCGACTGTGAGTATAGCTATAGCTATTATGGCAACTATGATTAATCTGATAAATTTCCCTGTGTCAGGAGGCGGAGCTTGCTTGTCAGTGGAGGCGCTATACAAAATCAACGTTTCTTGCGACTTGGTAAATTAATGTCTTACCAGCAAAACTTCAGGATTAGGCATTATTTTTGAAATTATCTTGATTTGTTTAGGGGGTTTAAAATTAAGCGATTTTTGCCAGTTTTTTGCAAATCATGTATGCTGCAGCATATGTTGGAATAGACACTTTATCATTAAAGTATGGACCAAATCTTCTGTTTTTTAGCTTAAATTCAATGGGACAATTAGCTATAATCTCTACTGAACTTTCATCAAGAAATGAAGCCTCGGTATACGGATCAAACTTTTCAAGATTACTACAGAAAATCTTTGTCAGACCACTTTTGCTGTTTAATGATCCTGGAAGTCTGAATATTCTATGGATATCCATTGTTACATTAGGATCAATTTTAGCTCCAATCTTACTAGATATGTCTTCTAAAGTTTTTTGAAAAGAAGAATATCCACTTGTGATTAATTCAGATATTATTTTAGAGCGTTTTGATTTAGATCCATACACTTCCTTTGAAAATCTTCCTCTCCATCCTTTTTCTTCAAAATCTGGAAATGATGATCGATTTGGTTTGAATTTTTTCATTCCAAAAGTTTCCGGAATTGTTCCATTAAACATGATGTAATCTGTTAATTCGGATCTTTCCCTAGATCCAAGCAGCTGAAATTGTGAATTGTACACATATACGTGAAATCCTTCATTGCCAGAAAAATATACATGGATATCATTTTGTTGAACATTCAAGTCTTCAATTAAAATATTTGATAGCTTTGATACTTCATTTTTAGATGCATCTATGCAATTTTTACATGGTAGTGATTTTTTTTCTAATTTTGTGGAATTACATTTACTACAAATATTACTGTCAGTAGATATTTCATTGCATTTATTGCATTTGGAAATTGTGTGATTATTTCTGCATTCTAGATTTAGATCCTTTGCATCAATATCAAAAATAAGATCTGCTTCTTTCCAATCTTTTTCATTCATAGGTAAATTTGGAAAAGAATAACATGCATTTGAACAATAGACATCAGATGGAATATTTTTCATCAATAAAAGATGCAATTCTTTGTCATCTTTAATTGAGATATGTCGTGTCATGCCGGAATTGAATTTTTGGAAACCAAATTCCCGTTCAGAAGTTCTATTTGGAACACGTATAAGATCAAAATGCTCAAAATAGTATTTCTTGAAAGAATCTTCCAGAAATTTTATATCATTTTCTTGCATTAGATTCTCTTTTTTCCAAATTGGAGGGGATTTATGACATTATCACATTCGGGTATTGCAAAACACAAATTTTGTGTCTTGAGTTTTTCACATGAAGGACATGAATAATGAGTGCCACTTCCTGAAGTTCCTGCCAAGTGATTTAGTTGGTAAAGAGTAACTCGTTGGTTATAGTCCGGCGCATTTTTGAATAATGGTGCAATTTCTTCTACTGATTGACCTTTCGATAACAAAAATGTTGCAAGCATGAATCTTCCAGAGTGTGGGAGGTTTTCTCCTTTTTCAAGAATTTCAATTGCATGTTTTATGCACGGTGGATATTCTCCAGTAGTCACAGTAAAAGTTGTAAACTTTTTAGACATTGAAATTAATTTGTTGACTGGTTCTTCAAAACCTGAGATCATTGGAGGTGTCTTTGCATTAATAATTTTAGAGCTGATATAACTTCCAAGTTCTTTTCGAATTAATCTTACAGTCTCATGTGGAGTGAGAAATACCAAGCCATTTTCCACATGTCTGTTTATTAATTTCCATTCTCTTTCATGGAAATTTATTGAATGCTTGAGATAATCAGATACTGGTATGACAAAAAAATCATCGTGTTTTTTTATTTGGACTGAAAATAAATCATCAATTACTTTGATAGCTAGTTGTTTTTTTGATTCATCTGAGATATTTGCCAAGTCTTTTTCCAGATATTTTTCTGCACGTCTTGCTTCGGCAAGTGCAAATCTTTTGATCAATGTAGTCATACCGCTTAATTTGAGCAACACTATAGCTAAGAGAAAAGAGAAAACCTCTCTTGGAAGTGCAGATTCTTTAGACACTTTATCTCCTGTTATTTCAGAATGATAGATTTTTCCATCAGCTGCTACTTCAATTCTATTAAATGCTTTTTCAATCAATGATTTCAAGTCTGGATCAGTTCCAAATTGCTCTAGCGTGAAACCCTTATCTTTTAGATATTGACCGGCATCTGCCAAAAATGGGTATTTTGCAATTTCATCCTGTCCAAGGGATAACATGAATAGTAATTAATGACAATTACATAAAAATCTGGTTTTAATTTTAAGCAGATGCTGATTTAAATTATGTTTGGTTAAAGTTGAAAGATATGCAGATCGGTTGCCATGTTTCGATCTCAGGTTCAATTGATAAAGCAGTAGATAATGCCGTAGAAAGAGAGTGCTCGGCTTTTCAGATATTTACTAGAAATCCAAGAGGATGGCATGCAAAAGATCTTTCAGATAATGATATAGTAAATTTCAAAGTGAAATTAAAAGCAAGTAAGATAGACAGATTTGCAACATGTGCCCATATGCCATATTTGCCAAATTTATCCACTCCAAAAGAAGATGGATTTGAAAAATCAGTAAGTACTCTGATTAATGAAGTCCAGAGATGCGCAAAGTTGGGTATCCCATATTTGGTTACACATCTTGGCAGCCATCTAGGTACAGGTGAAGATGCAGGAATAAAACAACTAGTAAAAGGACTAAACAAAGCAGGACAAACAAAAAACGATGTGATGATTTTATTAGAAAATACTGCTGGGCAAAAAAATTCTGTTGGAGCAAATTTTGATCAGTTGGCAGAGATTTTTCATCAGTTAAAGCCTACAAAAAAATTTGGTGTGTGTCTTGATACGTGTCACGCATTTGTTTCAGGATATGATCTAAGAACAGAAAAATCAGTTAAGGATACTTTTGCAAAATTTGATGATACTGTAGGGTTTGATAATTTGAAGATATTGCATCTTAATGATGCTAAAGGAGAGATCGGCTGCAATCTCGATAGACACTATCATGTTGGATTGGGAAACATTGGAGAGAAAGGATTAGCAGAAGTGATAAAAACTGCCAACAAGAAAAAGATTCCAATAATTTTAGAAACTCCAATTGATGATGTTAGAGATGACTTTGAAAACATAAGAAAAGTCAAGGAGTTGGCGTAGGAATTTATTCAGTTAGTGGTGGAATAATACAATGAATTATGAAGATGTAATGAAATTAGCACTTGAGCGTGGATTCTACTTTCCTAGTTGTGAGGTTTATGCAGATGCCCAAGCAGGCTTTTGGGAGTATGGGCCATCTGGTGTAAGCTTGAAAAATAAATTTCTGGAATTATGGCGCAGAGAATTAATCAGAAGAGATGGAATGATGGAGATTGATGGCTCACAAATAATGTCAAAATCTGTATTTGAGGCATCAGGGCACTTGGGAAATTTTGCAGATCCAATAATAAAATGTACAAAGTGCAAGTCAACATTTAGAGCAGATAGAACTATCTCTGAAATCTCAAAAATTGAAATTCCTGAAAGTGCTGATTTGGAGGAATTTGATAATGCAATATTACAAAATAACATCAAATGTCCAAAATGCAAGGGAGATTTTGAAAATACTAGAAAATTCAACATGATGTTCAAAGTAGGAATTGGCCCAGAGGAGGAACCAGCATACCTTAGACCTGAGACATGTCAGTCTATCTTTGTTGATTTTCCAAGACTGTTTAAGACCATGAGAGGAAAGCTTCCAATGGGAATTGCTCAGGTTGGTAAGAGTTTTAGAAATGAGATATCACCAAGACAGAGCCTACTACGTTTGAGAGAATTTTATCAGGCAGAGATTGAAGTCTTTTGTAATCCCGCAAAATTAGATAATGTTGAAAAATTTTCTGAAATTGCAGATACTGTCCTTAGAATTCAAAATGATTCCGAACTAGTATCAATGACATGTAAAGAGGCAGTTGAATCTGGAGTAATTCCAAACAAGTTTGTTGCATATTATCTTGGAATATTGATTGAATTTTATGAAAAAACAGGAATAGATGTAACAAAAAGTAGATTTAGAAAACTAGGGGATAAGGAAAAGGCGTTTTATGCGCAAGTTGCATTTGATTTTGAAGTTGAAACTACAATAGGTTGGCTTGAGCTAGTTGCGTGCAATTACAGATCAGACTATGATTTATCCAGCCATGCAAACAAAAGCAAGGAAAAATTTGAAGTGGTAGATGATGAGCAAAAAGTACTTCCTCACGTCTTTGAGATTTCAATGGGAATTGACAGAAGCTTGTACACTATCTTAGAGTATAGTCTAAAAGATGACAAAGAACACGAGAGAATAGTTTTGTCATTAAGGCCATATCTATCACCAGTTCATGTTGGAATTTTATCTCTAGTTAAAAAAGATGGATTGAAGGAAAAAACAGATGAGATTTATCTGCAGATTAAGAGAAAATATGATGCGTTTTTGGATCATTCTGGTGCAATAGGAAGGAGATATAGGAGATTAGATGAGATTGGTGCGCCGTTTGCTATCACTGTAGATCACCAAACTTTGCAGGACCAAACTGTAACCATACGTAAAAGAGATTCAATGGAACAAAATAGGATTAAGATTTCAGAGATTAATTCTATTCTTTCTGAATTTACTGCCTATCCATAGTTTTAAAAAACATAATCAGATCATTCTGAAGATACAGTAATTGTTTCTGAATGTGTCCTATATTTTACTTTGATAGACATGTCCTTCATTGCTTGTGCTTGAGGAACAATTCCATCAGATGTTTCTAGGGAGACAATCCAATAATTTGCTAGTGGATCAATTGATGTAATCGAGAATCTTTCTAGTGAACTATCTGGACCACTATATCTCACTCTTATGATTTGATCTTCATATTCAATACTTGTCAATCCGCCACGTTGGTTTGTAGTACTGTCATGTATTGAACACTCTTCAGAGGCACCAATTATACACTGACCGTTTGGAGCTACCACATGGAATCTCAAGTTTTGATCAGCGGAGTTTGATGCATAGATTACTCCAGGATCTGCTAAAACTACATCATCTTCGGTAATAGATTCAAGTGGCTTTATTTCTGATGCCAACATTGTTATTGTTTTTGGATAAATGTGTAATTTGGCAGACTGTGTGGAAATTGATTTATCATACAAATCAACACTTGCCATTACATCATATACAATATGCTCATCTACATGAGGAGATTTCCATTCAAGATTAACGACTGTTTCTCCAATTGCAAATAACTGTGACTTTTTGGATATGGTTTCTCCATTCACAATTAGAGATACTATACCATATGATGGTAGATCTTTGTTATCTACAAATAATTTTGGTCTAACTAATGAACCACTTTCTTTTACAGATGTAATATCCATCTCAAATGAAATATCACCAACGGAGATTGGCTTTACACCAATGTTGTATTGTTTTGATTCTACTTCATTTTGAGCCTCATCAATCACATG
>SYJQ01000013.1 GCA_005798405.1 Nitrosopumilaceae archaeon | reverse complement strand
ATTGTGTGGGCTTCATGTGGATCTCCAGGACCATATGTGACTACAGGAATGTTCCATTGATTGCCTATCACATTCATGTCGCCAGTTCCAGTTTTTCTAATTAAAGTTGGTCTGGTATGCTCCACATCCATAATTCCTAAAGTGAATGCTCTTACAATGGCCGAATCATGTGGCGCTTCAAAAGGCTCTGTTTCATCAATAATTGCATAGTTTGCCTCAACTTTTCTTCTCTGGGCTATTTCATTTACTAGTCCTGAAATTTTCTGTTCTGTTATTTTGCAATTTGTATCTACGGGAATTCTTATGTCAAAAGTTGAAACACACTCTTTTGGTGTAACGTTATGACTTGTTCCTCCATTAATCTCTGTTAGTGTTGCAGTTAGCAACATCCCTTTACTTTTTTTCTCCTGACCTGACTCCAAACCTTCTTTGAGTTCTTTTGAAAAGATCATTGTTTCTTCAATAGCATTTTTTGAAAGCCAAGGTGCACTTGCATGAGCACTATCGTCTACACTTATTTTGAGATTAATTGCTAATCTCCCTTTGTATGCAATTGTTACTTGCTTTATCCCACTTGGCTCTCCAAATACTGCATAATCTACATCGATGTGATTCTTAACTAGGTTTTTCACTCCTGTGGCATTTCCTTCTTCATCTACTGTGCCAACAAAAATCACAGTACCGTTATTGTTTTGAATTGAAGCTGCAGCAAACAACATTGCCATTAATGGAGCTTTTGCATCTGATGCACCACGACCATAAAGTGAATCTCCTTCTTTTCTAACTTTGACTTTTCCAGGTACGACATCCATATGTCCACAAAGTAATATTTTTGGAGAACCCGTGCCTTTTTTTGCAATGATGTTACCCACTTCATCTATGTGAATATCTTCAAATCCTAAATCATCACATTTGTCTGCAAGAAATTCTGCCATTGATTTTTCATTGAGTGAAGGCGTGTACAATCTAAGTGCTTTTTCAAGCATCTTCACTGCAAATCTTGGTGTGACTGTAAATGTTGTTTCCAATTCTCACTTGTTCTTTTTTATTACGTAGTCAATCATTAAGGAAGGTATGTCCACTCCGCACACTCTTACAGTATTTTTATATTCAGTTGTATTATTAACCTCATGAACTACTAATCCACGTTCATTACTTTCCATCAAATCTACTCCCACTATGTCTCCCTGAACTGCATTTTTTGCCTTGATGCACATTTCTTCCATCTCTGGTGTTACTTTACATTCTTCTGCGGTTCCTCCTAATGCCATGTTTGTTTTCCAATTTCCTTTTCCTGAAGTTCTGTATATCGCTGCAACAATTTTATCGCCTACCATTATTGCTCTAATGTCTCTTGGTGGTCTATTTACAAATTCTTCTAAATAATGAACTTGGTATATTGGATACATACTTTCTCTGCTTTCGATAATTCCTTCTGCTGAATCTTTATCATTTAATTTTGAAATTAATCTGCCCCAACTACCAACAGTTGGTTTGATCACTTTTGGATATCCATGTGTTTCCAAATGTTCTATTGCTGCATCCTTTGAAAACGCAACAGCTGCATATGGTGTTGGAACTCCGAATTTTTTTAATAACATATGTGTGAATAATTTATTTCCTGCTAAAATTCCTGTGTTTAGGCAATTAATTACATTTACACCCATTCCTTCAAGAGCTGCAGTTGAGTGTAAATTTCTATAATAGCTTACACACCTTTGAATAACTGGTCCGTAGTCTTCTGGTTTTTTTTCTAAATCTAATGCTAAATTCTTACAGTCAACCATCTGTATGTTGATGTTCTTTTTTTTACCCGCTTCTAATAGAGCTTTTTCTTCCCAACGGATGGTATCATAAAGAATTGTAACGTCAGGACTCACTGTCCCCAATCCTCGCCAACCGATTGGGCAGGCTTTAATTGGAAACCGTTTGAGCCTTTTGCTAATTCAAAACTTGCGCCACATTCTGGACATGTTACAATTTCTCCCTCCATAGCATCTTTTGGAATGGAAATATCTGCATCACATTCTTCACATTTTGACATGTTTTCTTCTCACATTCCCTCTCTATTTATCGTTAATTATCTTTTTTTCAAGCCTATCTTCAAGTGGAATTTCAATTAAATCACCCATTCTGAGTTCTTTTAGACCTGCAGCTACTGCTTTGGCACTTTCATCATCTTTTTCAAGACCTAAAATTGACATCAAATATGCAGCACCTGTTTTTCCTGCCAATTCTCCAAATACAATTCGCCTTGTATTTCCGACGGCTCTAGGTGGAATTGGTTCGTATGCAGCAGGATTTCGTAATATTGCTGCAAGGTGTGTTCCTGCTTTGTGTTTGTATGCAGATGAACCTACAATTGGTTTTGAATCATATGGTTTAATCGAAGTGTAATTTTCGATTAGTCTGGATAAATCTAAGAGCATATCTAATCTGAAATCATTTGGTGATTTGTAAAGATATGTTAATGCTACTGCAACCTCTGCAAGAGGTGGAATTCCTGTTCTTTCTCCTATCCCATCAATTGTAGTATGTATCTGATCTACTCCTGCATCACATGCAGAAAATGCATTAGCTACTGCAAATCCTATGTCGTTGTGAACATGTGCATCAAGTGGAACATCTATTACCTCTCTAACCGTTTTGACAAAATTGTACATTCCTATTGGGCGCATGATTCCAACAGTATCTGGCAAACTTATTCTATCTACTCCTGCTTCTTCAATTGCTTTGCATATTTTTAACAGAAATTCTGGCTCTGCTCTACTTCCATCCTCCACCGTGAATCTAATTTTCAGCCCATGTGATTTTGCATATTCTACTGTTTCTACTGCCCTGTTCATTGCTTCTTCTCTTGTAATTCGCAATTTGTCTTTTAGATGAATATCTGAAATTCCAAGATATGCAGCACACCATTTTGCATCGCAGCTTAATGAAATATCTATGTCTTCTTTGAGAGCTCTTCCATGAGATACGATATCTGCTTTTAACCCTTGTTTGATAATTGTTTTAGTTGCTTCTTTATGATCTTTTGAAACAACTGGCGAAATTTCAATTTGATCCACCCCAAAATAATCTAACATCCATGCAATCTGTATTCGCTGTTTATTTGTAAAAGAAACACCTGGGTGTTGTTCTCCTTCTCTTAGGGTGCTATCTAATACTTTGATTTTCTTTGGATTTTTGTCATATGCATTGTATATGTTTGCATAGTGATTCGGATCTTTCATTACAGAAAACGTTCACATAAATTGAGAATATAAATATATTCGTACTATTTTCGCTGAATATTGCTTACAGTGATCCTAATTTAGGCTAGTATGGAAATTATAAACCGAAAGTCGTTTTATATTACTTTTCTTAAAATGATTACTGTATTGGTGTCGATAACACCTGGAATTTTTCTTAACGCATCTATGCTGCTGTTTATTTCGGAGATATTTGTTGCACTGATTATTGTAGTTATATCGTATTGGCCTGTAATTTCATAAACTGTTTTAACTCCTTCTAATTTTGCTAGTTTTTCTGAAACTTTTGATGTGTCTGTTGCAGAATCTACGGATATCAAAACAATTGCACTTGTAGCGTTTTCTTCTCCTATTTCAACAGTGAATCTTTTGATAGTTCCACTGTCTACAAGATTTTTTACTCTTCTTCTAACAGCTGATTCTGACAGCTTTAGTTTTTTACCTATATCTACAAAAGACTCTCTGGAATCTTCTTTGAGAAAATTTATAATTTTTTCATCTACTTTGTCTTTATACATTATTTTTCTGTTCCTCTTTAGTAAGTACAATGTCTAGGGTTTCTAAAACTTTCGTTATGTCTTCTTTAGATATTACTAGTGGTGGTAGAATTCTTAGGATATTTCTGCCTGAGTACAGCATTAGTACTCCTTCTTTCATGAGATTCATTAGGACATCTTTTACCTCAAATTTCAATTCCACGCCTATCATCAATCCCTTTCCCCTGATTTCTCTAATTATGGTGTGTTTTTCTTTTAATTTTTCCAAACCTTCTCTGAATAGATTTCCCATCTTCTCAGAATTTTCAATCAGACCGTCTTGCGTCAGTGCTTGCAATGTGGCTATTCCTGCAGCACAAGAAAGTGGATTTCCTCCAAATGTTGAAGAATGCTCTCCCTTGCTCATTGAAGCAAGAATGTCTGGTCTTACTAAAGTTGCACCCATAGGAACTCCACCGGCAATTCCTTTTGCAAGACATAGTATGTCTGGTGTAGTATTCCAATGATCACACGCCCATAGTCGTCCTGTTCTGCCTAATCCTGCTTGTATTTCGTCAAAAATCAAAAGGATTCCTTTCTCATCACAAACTTTTCTTACTTCTTGTAAAAATCCATCTGGTGCAACATTAATTCCACTTTCACCCTGAATTGGTTCTAAAATGACAAATGCTGTATCTTCATCTATTGTAGCACGGAGAGATTCAATATCTCCAAATGATGCAAAAGAAACTTTTTCAACTAATGGTTCAAATGCTTTTTTATATTTTGGATTAAATGTTAAAGAGAGAGCACCAAGTGATTTTCCATGATATGATCCTTTCATTGCAACCATTCCTTTTTTGCCTGTAAACTTTCTTGCAAATTTTATTGCAGCTTCTATTGCCTCTGCACCACTATTGTTGAGATGAACTTGAGTCAGTCCCTTTGGCGCAAGACCGATTAATGTTTTAAGAAACTCTTCTCTGGTTTTATTGTACAGTGAACTATGCACGGTAATTATTTTATCTACTTGTTCTTTGATTGCTTTTACAACTCTTTTATTTTGATGTCCGACAATTGCTACGCCATATCCTCCCATACAATCAATGTACTCTTTTCCATCGATATCCCAAACATGAGCTCCCACTCCTTTTTCAATTGTAACTGGAAATCTTTGATACAGACCTCCCATAAAGTCATCTTCAGTCATGTTGAATCACCGTACAGTTATCGTGTGCTATGGCCGCTGATATAGGATTTTCTCTTTGACCGTTTGCAATGAGCGCCTCTTTTACTCCCATATCTAATGCTTCAGTAGATGCAAGAATTTTCTTTTCCATACCTGGACCTATCTTCGGTCTAATCTCCTTGGCTTCTGCTAAAGTTAGTTTAGTAACTAGTTTGTCATCCATCAAAAGTCCGTTAACATTTGTTATGAACAAAACTTTGTCTGATCCTACACTTCCTGCTACATATGCCGCAGCCCTGTCTCCATCGACATTGAGAAACTCTGATTCTTCACTAATTGCAATAGGTGAAATTACAGGCGTCAAGCCTTGGTCTAGAAGCGATTTGATGAAAATCGAATTGACTTTGGTAATTTTGCCTGTGTATCCTCCATCGATTGCCTGTTTTCGGCCTTTCTCATTTATGATTAATAATGTTTTTTTCCTTTCAGCTTCAATTACTCTGGCATCGACACCTGAAATTCCAACTGCATTGATTCCGTTCTTCTGAAGCATCTGGACAATTGTCTTGTTAATTCTCCCTGACATTACCATTGTAAAAATTTCCGCTGTTTCTTTGTCTGTATATCTACTCTTTATTCCACTAGGAGATGTTACAAATTTTGGTTCTTTTCCAAGTTGTTCACAAACTTTTGTGACTTCTTTTCCACCACCATGAACTATGATTACTCCTTCTGTCTCTGCAACT
>SYJQ01000012.1 GCA_005798405.1 Nitrosopumilaceae archaeon | reverse complement strand
ATTCAATAAAAGATAAAAGGAGTTCTTTTTTGTAATCATCTATGAGTCGAACTTGTACAAAATGTAAAAACGCAATACTTGATAGTGAAGAACTTGATGTTGTTGCTGAGAAATATCCTGTTTGTAACAAGTGTTGGGCTGAATGGAAAGAATACCGTGTAATGGTTATGAATGAAATGAGACTTGATATGTCTATGTTAGATCATAGAAAACTCTTAAAAAAACACGAAAAAATCTTCGCTGGTGTACTTTCACCTGAGGGAGAAATAATTGATTATACCAATGAAGATAATAGAAAACCAGATAAACCTCCAGGTGCCTAAAACTTCAAGTATTTTTTTGCATTATCTGGTATAATTATCATTAATTTCCTTTTTCGCTCTGTATCCAGCTGATTGATTATTTTTTTAATTGTTTGTGAAAGAATTTCTTTCTTTTCTTCATCCAATGTTAAGAAAATTTCCAGTATTCCGTCTAAATTAAACACAATTAATTTTTGTGGAGATACAGAAATCTCATTGATGTAACCTGCAAATAATTCATTTCGTTGCTCTTCTGATAATGTAGTTAAAATTTCTAACCATGTTTTGAAAAGTTTTGCAAAATTTGGAAAAGGAATCGTAGGACCAGCTTCTAGAGCGTTATTGATAATTTCTTTTTTCTCTGATTCTGTCATTGAGAAAAATTCCATCATTCTTTTTTTCAAAACAGGTATTCTGAGAAAATCTGGAAGATTTGCCAAAATTACTATGATATTTCCTGCATAATTTGGCCCTGTCAACGATCATTTCTATTTCTAATTGAATATTAAATCAACTGACAACACTTCAGCTTAAATAAACGGAATTTAAGTTCGAAAATATGACTTCGACTGTTGTTGTTGGTGGATTTTTTGGAGATGAAGGTAAAGGAAAGATCATCTCGTATCTGGCAATGAAAGACAACCCCAAAATTATTGTTCGTGGTGGCGCCGGTCCAAATGCAGGTCATACAATTAGAGATGGTGATAAAATATACAAAGTCAGAATGCTGCCAAGCGGATTTTTAAATAAAAATGCAAAAGTGATGATCGGACCTGGAGTCGTCATTAATCCAGATGTTTTACTAAAAGAAATACGTGATTTTGATGCATCTGGACGTTCATTTATTGATAAACACTGTGGGATTATTGAAGAAAGTCATCTCATACGTGATTCAAAAGGTGAATTGAAAGAAAAAATTGGTAGTACTGGTTCTGGCACTGGCCCTGCAAATGCTGATAGAGCAATGAGGGTTTTAAAATTGGCAAAAGATATTGATTCACTATCTTCGTTGATAGTAGATGTTCCAGCCGAAATAAATTCTGCACTTTCTCTAAATCAAAATATATTGGTTGAAGGAACTCAGGGAACATTTTTGTCTTTATGGCATGGCACGTATCCTTTTGTAACTTCAAAAGATGTCACTGCTTCTGGAATCTGTGCTGACGTTGGTCTAGGACCAAAAAAAGTTGATGAAGTCATTGTTGTCTTCAAATCATATGTTACACGTGTTGGTACTGGACCGTTAGCAAAAGAACTTACACTTGAAGAAGCTGAAAGTAAGGGTTGGTCTGAATTTGGAACTGTAACTGGAAGACAGAGGCGTGCAGCTGATTTTGATTTTGATCTAGCTAGGCGTGCAATCATGCTCAACAGTGCAACTCAAATTTCTATAACGAAACTAGATGTGATATTTCCAGACTGTGCAGGTAAAACATCTTTTGAAGAACTTTCTAAAGACGCACAATCATTCATAAATAATATTGAAAATAAATTAAACACGCCTGTAACAATAATTGGAACAGGCCCAGCCATAAATGAAATCATTGATAGAAGAAAATAGGCTGGATAATTTTGGGTAAGTTTAATTTAGTATCACGCAAAAAATAACTGTGGATAAATTACCTCGTTACATTCAAGTCTCTTCCACGCTTGAGTTTTCTAGATTAGTGTGTGCTCTTGAACGTGCACCACGAGTATCTTTTCTTCATGAACATAATGGTCAGAAAGTTTTATCAGTACAAATGGATATACTGAAAGAAAAACCAATTGTGTATTATACACCATTTGAACACAATGGTCATTACATTTGTTACGGATTAAAAGGTGGAAAAGAAGAATCTGATATTGTAAATTCTACATCTGATGCAAGTAAACTCTACTCTCCTATAGTAAGAATAAAGTCTCTTCCAGATGCATTGAAACCTGGAAATGGAACTGCTGATAGGTATTTGCCTATTGAGCTTGAAGATCTATCTAGTCTTGCAAAACTTACTTGGGGTTTTGAAGAGACACCATTTCCATTATTTTTATTCCCACATACTGATAAATGGCTTGTTGGCGTTTTTATGAATTTTAGTGAAGAAGGAACATCTTACTTTTGTCATGTCGTTCTTGACTCTGATCCAGAAAAACCGTTCTTAAAATTTACGACTAATAACGATGCTGAGCCCTCATTTGTAGAAAATCCGTCAGAACATGGTTATTCCTACATCAAAATTATAAAATTAAAAGACACGCATCCATTAGTTGATTATGGCCACCTTCAAAACTAGAATTTCTCAAATTTCAAAAAAGAATGGCAAAATCATTCTTGCTAATGACTATGATTCATCTGTGGATAATTTAGAAAAAAAAACAATTCAAAACATCAAAAATTTACATCCGTATCTATGTGCAATTAAACTGAATTTTCATTTATTGTTACCTTTGGGTTCAAAAGAAATTTCTAAAATCAATAAAACTGCACACGATTATGGATTACAAACAATTGCTGACATTAAATTAAATGATATTGGTAATACCAATAAAGTTACTACAGAGCATCTTTGGAATTTAGGTTTTGATGCAGTAATTGCTAATCCGATTATGGGATTAGATAGTCTAAAACAATTAGTGAAATCTTCTCACAAGGAAAACAAAGGGGTTATTACATTATGTCATATGAGCGCACCTGAAGCCAAATTATCATATGACATGGACATTACAATGGGTAAAAAGCAGCAACTCTATCAATTGTTCTTAGATTGGGCAATTATATCCAAAGTTGATGGAATTGTAGTTGGTGCGACATTTCCAAAAATTATCCAGTATTGTAACAAAAAAGCAGGTACAAAATTAGATATCTATTCACCAGGCATTGGTACCCAAGGAGGAAGTGCTAAAGAAGTTATCTCTGCCGGTACTGACTATCTAATTGTGGGTAGAACAATTCTTAATGATAAAAATCCTGTAATTGTTTCAAAAGAATTACAATTACAAAGTTTTTGCAAGTATTGATTTTGATTTACTCAAAATTGATTTTGCATTATCAAATGTTGTTTTTTCCATTGCTGTTTGATAATTCATCCACATATAATTAAGATGTTCATGTGAAATTAAAACATCTTTAGTTTTTGTTTCTGCTAAGAAAAAAACAACTTTCTTATGAACCAATTCTCCTTGAAATTGAAAATTATATTCTATCCATTCTTCAAAATTCTCTAAAAATACAATGTCTGTTATTCCTGTCTCTTCTCGTGTTTCTCTTATGGCTGTTTGATGAGTTGTTTCACCTTTTTCCATTTTACCTTTAACAAAATCCCAATGACCTGACGGATAATGTAATAAAAGAAATAAAATTTCTGAATTCTCTTTTCTAAACAACACTATTCCTGCTGATGTCTCTTCTATCATTTCCGTATCTATCCTAGTTACTTCCCTAATCTTCTTTTTCTTTCTTGGAATGTTCTAATTGCCCTCATCAAATCAATTTTCCTAAACTCTGGCCAAAATATGTCCATAAAAATTAATTCACTATATGCACTTTGCCACATAAGAAATCCACTCAATCTTTTTTCACCCGATGTTCTTAAAATCATATCTGGTGATGATTGCGGTAAATATGATGTATACAAATTTGATTCAATTTCTTTTTTACTTATGTCACTGACATTAAGAGAACCATCTTTGATTTTCTCAGCTATTTTTTTTACAGCGTCCACCAATTCGTTTTGTCCTCCATACGCTAATGCGATATTGAGAAAGTGATTATCATAATTCTTTGTTGCATCATCTAATCGTTTTAGAATTTCTTTTATTGAATCTGGTAGTAATTCTATTCTGCCAATTCCCTTGACTCTCATCTTATTTTTATGAATTCTGGGATCATTGTACAGTTTTTCTAATCTCATACGAATCAATTCATAAAGATGTTCTAGTTCCTCGTCATCTCTGTCTAGATTTTCTGCTGACAGAGCATACAAAGTAATTATTTTAATATCAAACTCTTCACACCAATCAAGAAGATTTTCTACGGCATCAGCCCCTTTCCAGTGACCTGTTTTTGGAATGGTAAGATGTCTTTTTGCCCATCTTCTATTTCCATCTAAAATCAATGCAAGATGATTTGGAATATCGCCTCCGCGTATTTCGTTTTCAAGCCTTTTCGAATAAATTTTGTATAATCCAGATAACTGAAATACTGTGTCTTTTATCTTGTTAATGTCTAGTCACCACTGATAATTAATACACATTAGATGATATCAGTGTTTTTCAGGAATAAAGTTATTTTAAAGAATTTTTGTTAATTCTAGTCTGAAACCATCTCTTGACGTTTCTGTTTTCTATATTTTTTAAAGAGAATAGTAGCTGAAATCAAAGTAGCTGCAAGACCTGCTAATAAAGGCGGTACCAGCGTAATTGAATCAACATTGTCATTCATCATAATGATTATGAATTGAGAAGTTATAGGATAAAGTGCGCCAAGAACTACTAATCTTAGAATATCACTGATTTGTCTTGGAACTCCTCCTATCCAATTACTAAGCAATATTCCTGCAAAAATTGCACCTAGCCCCATCCATAAGATTGGTAATGCACCTGTGACAAATTGACCAATTATTATTTTATCTGTAATTATTGTAAGAAGATCTGAATCTTTTTCCACTAATTTTTGATCAACTACGTTAATTCCAGCTGGAACTGATGACAAAATTAACAAAATGCCTGCAACCATTGTAAATATTCTAATGAAACCCATAGGTGTAGGTTTTGTCAAATTTGCCCATGCTCTATCTATATCAAAAGCTCTAATCAAAAATGCTGCACCTAAAATACTTACTAGTACTGCAAATATTTCTGCAGTATATCCAAAAATTGTAGCAATTCCTCCAATTAACAAAAGTATTCCTGGAACCCCTAAGAAAAATTTAGAATATTTTGAATCATATGCTAGCATTTTTAGATATTTTCCAAAAACCGCATAGGAATACTCTACACTTCTACTTACTTTCATGATTACTCTTTGCACAGAAACAACTGGTAAGACATTTTGAATAACTGGAATTACACTTTCATCGTCTTCACCATCTGAAACAATTACAGCCCCATTTGCAGAAAACACCTCTAAAATTTTCTTTATTTCTATTAAGATTTTTTCATCTGCCTGTACTCCCCTTTCTTTAATTCCTGCTACAATTGCAACTTCTACTTGGTATCCCTTACTTATCAGATCTTCATATGTTTTAATTGCAGCAAACATTGAATTAGAGTCTGCATCTTCTGGGTCTTCTAATGCTAATCTTTGTGCTGCATCAATGCATGGATTTCTTCCAACAACTGGAGTAACAATACTTGCTTTTTCACCTATGTCGTTATCTCTGTCAACACAAATTACTAGTAATTTGTTAGCTGTAGATGCATTAACATCTTTTTCCACTTTTTCAGAGCTTTGTGACATTCTTTTTTCTAACTGTTTAATTGCTTTTTAATGATTTCCAACTTTTAAAAATATTATAATTCGGTTTTGAGCCTAACTATGGTCTTAATTCATCTGATTTTTTGATTAGTTCTTGCATTTCTGATCTTAATGATTCTATTTTTTGTATGATTTCAACATCGATCTGACCTTCTTTTAACATATTTGCTGCAACTTTAGTTTCTACAATATATGAGTTGAATTTTTTCAGAGCCTCCATGTAACTAATGTAACTGTCTTGCCATTCTTCTGGTGGTTTGGACATGACAAATTCACTAATTTGAACAGTAACCTGTGATGATGTAACTTCAGTTATTCCAATGTATTCTTCGGGAGGCGTTTTTCCATCTAACATGTTCTGAAACTCTGTTTCAATAGATTCTTGTAAAACAGCATGAATTTTCTTTACCCCATCAAGATAATTCTTATAATCTGATACTATCAAAGTTGACGAATTTTCTTGTGGTATCACCCAAAAGAGAAAACTTGCAGATGTAATTGCCACTAAAATGATTACTGTAACTGCAATTCCCTTTTTTGATGCCATTTTGTTAGATTAGAATTATGGTGTTTATAACTGGTAAACCTTTGAAAATTTGTGTCTCTTATTGAATAAATATTAAAAAAAATCAATAGTAATGTAAATCTTATCAGAAATATTAAAAAAATCACAATATTCATTGAAATTTTTTATAATACTTCATTTTTGACCTATTAAAAAATTTACACACATCTAGTCTATAGTTAAATAATTTTCACAGGCTCTTCCTAAATACCACCAAGTAAGACATTTTCTAGAATGGTAGAAGCATATTGCGTAAAATGCAGAGCTAAAAGGGAAGTCAAAGATCCCAAAGAAACTAAACTAAAGAATGGACGTCCAGCTGTAAAAGGCACGTGTCCTAAATGTGGAACTAATGTCTTCCGAATAGGAAAGATGTAGACCAACAAAATCCACACGATTTCTCTTTTTCAAAAACCAATATAGGGTACAGTATACACAATTTTTCAGTGACCAAATCCGATTATGAGCACCTTCTTAAGAGAATTCAAGACAAATTAGGTGATACTAAAAAAGGTTCTACCACCAGATTTGAACTTCCAGTGGTCGATGTAATGTGGGAAGGACAAAAAACATTCCTGCGTAATTTCTCAGAATTTCCTAAAGTTCTTCGTCGAGATCCAGACAAAGTTTTACAATATCTCTCAAAAGAATTCGCAGTTCCAGCTGAACGCCTAGGTGATAAAGCAATGTTTGTCGGAAGAAGAGCACCTGATGACTTTACTCGTCTTTTTCAAATTTATGTTAAAGACTATTTAGAGTGCCATACTTGTAAAAGTCCTGATACTAAAATTCTGAAAGAAAACAGAATCTCTTTTTTGATTTGTGAAGCCTGCGGTGCAAAATCCACTTTAAAAGGTAAATATGCATAATGCAATTCTCAGTTAAAGTTACTGAATATCAAAAAAATTTAATGCTGAATATATGTGATGCAGATCTTCTTGGGAAAAATGTATCACAAAATGAATTAACTGTGACAATAAGTAAGAGCTATTACGGTGATCAAATAATTGAAAAAGACGAAGCTAAAAAATTACTCCAAAATTCATCTATAATCAATATGGTTGGAAAAAATACTATATCTCTTTCATTAGAACTTGGAATTGGCTCTGAAAATGGTGTAAAAAAAATTTCTGGAATTCCTTTTTTGATTGTTTTTAAAATGTAATGTCTTTAATTACAAATGAAGACATAATCATTTCATTTACGTGAAAATGTTGCTTTCTAAATGCAAACACAGCAAAGGAAATCTCTTTTATCTAGTGTCTGCATTAATATTCATTGTCCGATGATATAATGTCTGATGATTTATTGTATGATGATTTAAGTAGAAAAATAGAATCAAAAGTAGACAATAAATTAATTTCTAAATCTAAAAGAGGTGGTTTGGAAGATGGATTCAAAAAAGGTAAGGTGATCAATGAAGTTTTAGACAAACCTACTGTAATGACACTTTACAAGATGATTTCAGATCATATCATTGCATATGTTAATGGACCTGTAAGTGCAGGGAAAGAATCTGTTCTTTTTTGGGCTGTTGATGAAAAAAACAATAATGTTGCATTAAAAATTTATTTGATAAGTACTTCAAATTTTAAAAAAAGGGAACAATACATAACTGGAGATCCACGATTCTCAAAATTGAAAAAAGGGACAAAAAATCTTATTTATCTATGGGCCAAAAAAGAATACAAAAATTTATCACAATGCTACAAGTGTGGAATTCCAGTACCTAGACCTCTTTATCTAACAAATAATGTGCTTGCCTTGGACTTTGTTGGTGAAAATGGCTCTCCTGCAAAGATTTTGCTTGAATCAGAAGTTGATGAAAATGACTATGCCCAAGCAATCTCAATAATTACACGCCTCTATCAAAAGGCTAAATTGGTTCATGGAGATTATTCTGAATATAATATTTTTAAAACTCCAAAAGGATTGGTTCTTTTTGATCTTGGATCGGCAGTCGATCTAAGACACCCCAATGCTCAAGAATTTCTTAAAAGAGACATTAATAATATAACTCGATTCTTTTCTAAAAGAGGAATTTCTGTTGAAGATCCAACTAAACTATTTGAGGATATTGTAAAATGAGCTTTGAAAAAATACTTAGAATTCCAAATGAAAGAATAGCTGTTCTAATTGGAAAATCTGGAAGTGTAAAATCTAAGATTGAACAACTTTGTTATGTTACTTTAGATATAGACGGTGAAACTGGTGAAGTTTTTATTAAATCTAATGGTGATGTTGAAAATATTCAACCCTTCAAAGCTATGGAGATTGTTACGGCGATAGGTCGAGGATTTTCTCCTGAAAATGCATTGAGTTTACTAAAGGGTGAAAATGCATTACATGTGATAGATTTGAGAGAATTTGCAGGAAAATCAAACGCAAATATTGAAAGGATAAAAGGGAGAATTATAGGAGAAGGTGGTAAGGCAAGAAAAAACATGGAAAATTTAACTGGAACTCATATCTCTGTTTATGGAAAGACTGTTTCAATAATTGGTGATACTAGTAAACTAAGATTGGTTGTAGATGCAATCTCCTCAATATCAAATGGTAGCATACATGGTGCAGTTTACAACAAATTAGAAGCAGCAAACAGAAAAAATAAACAAGAAAAAATGCAATTATGGGAAAATCAAGATGTCTTCGATTAAAGAAAAATTTAATCAAATCTCACCAAGTGAGTTTTTCTACAGAAATAGGGATTTGGCTGGTTTTAGTAATCCTACTAGATCACTATACACAGCAGTAAGAGAATTTGTAGAAAATGCTTTAGATGCATGTGATCAGAAAGGGATCTTTCCAGATGTTCATATGTCCATAAAGGCAATTGATCCCGAAAAACCTGACCCAAAACCATACATTTTGACCGTAAAGGATAATGGTCCTGGAATAGAGTCAAAACACGTCCCATTAGCATTTGGAACTGTCCTTTATGGTTCTAAATTTGGATTAAAACAGGCACGAGGTATGTTTGGCCTTGGAGCAACAATGGCAATTTTGTATGGTCAAATTACAACAAATAAACCTGTAACTGTTAAAAGTTCAACTGACGGAAAAATTCAAGATGAATTTGAATTACTACTGGACATTCAAAAAAATAAACCTGTAATTCTCAAACACAATACAAAGGAAGTAACAAAACGAGGTCTCTCCGTAAGTATTTGTCTGGAGGGTGATTATGCAAAAGCAGGTTCAAAAATCAAAGATTATGTTTATGAAACATCTCTTATTACTCCATATGCAACAATAACTTTTGATGATCCTAAGGGAGAAAAATTCCATTATTCTAAAATTGTAAATGAAATGCCTCCAGCACCAACAATCATTAGACCTCATGCACATGGTATTGATGTTGAAACAATCAGACGTATGATGGTTGAATCACAATTTGAAATTCCAAACATCGATGATGCAATGGTTGAAAAAGTTCGAAAAGATTTAGGATTAACAAAAAACAATCTCTCATTTACTGGAATAATGGATAAAGCAAAAAAACGTTGGAAAACTCTTTCTCGACCTGTAAGAGTTGTAATTTCTTTAATGTCATTTCTGAAAATGGATTTTGATAAACTAAATAAAATCAGAATTGAAGATATTGATGTACCAAATAAAAAACTGTATTATTGGGATTTTGGAGATTCACAATCCAAATCTGTAGATATGGATCCTGAAAGTTCACACTATAAACAATTAACTGGTACTGTTCAGGGAGAAACACTAACAACATTTTTGACAAAACGATTCCAGAGAATAGGGCCCTCTACAGCTGTTAAATTTGCAGAGTTTGCAGGTTTCAAACCAGAAAAGCGAATGGGGACTATGACTAATGAAGAATTAGTAAAACTAAGTGATTCTCTACAAAAATTTGAAGATTTTCTTTCACCAGATCCAAGCTGTCTGGCACCTTTGGGAGAAGAACCGCTTGAAAAGGGAATGAAGAAATTCTTTAAACCTGATTTCTGTGAGGTGATTCAACGACCTGCCTCAGCATATTCTGGATTTCCGTTTATTGTGGAAATGGGCATTGCTTATGGAGGTGAAATACGTCCAGGTGGTCCACATGTTTACCGATATGCCAATAGAATTCCATTACTATATGATGAAGGAAGTGATGTAGTTCTCAAAGTAGTAAACGATACAGATTGGAGTAGATATAAAGTCAAAGGTGATCCCCCATTTGTTATAGTTACTCACATCTGTTCTACTAGAATACCTTACAAAACAGTTGGAAAAGAGAATGTGGCAGATAGACAAGAAATAGAACGTGAATTAAGATTAGGACTGCAATTTTTGTCCAGAAAACTTGCAGCATACATGTCTAAACGAGGTCAAGCTGAGATGGCAAAGAAGAGAGCAAACCTATATGCAAAGTATCTTCCATTAATTGCGCAGTTTTCTACAGAACTTGCCGGAAAGACTAAAGAACCAAATTACAAGAAATTATTAGAAGAGGAGATAACAGTTGACGACAAACAAGATTAAAGATCGTAAACAAAAAGCAAATGAAAAACAGCAGAATATAGTTGATGCTCTAAAAAATCATGGTGCAAAAGTCTACGAAGATTTAGAAAATGGTCAATTTCCAAAATTTTCCATTCCTAGCAGATCTGTTAGTAATATTGTATATGACAAAAAAATTCGACAATATATTTTAGGAAACGCTGCAGCACTTCGAAGTTCTAGAAATTCATCTCAACTAAGATCATTCACACAATTAATGTGGTTAGCATTTTTTGCAAACAGATTAACACAAGAAAAAAAATCATCTACGTTAAGAGATGTCTATTATTCCTCTCAAGCATTCGAAATCGAATTTGAAGACCAATCAGAATCTGATAATATCATTGTAGATTTAGAAGCTGTGTTAACAAAACCACGTGAAGATTTTCACATATTTCCAGAAGAGAGAAGTTCGATTTTTGGAGATTTGAATATAGAGTATACCATTCCTGGATATGAAGGTAAAAAGATGAATCTTTCAAATCATCCTGATGGGTATGCCATCGGTCCTAGTTTAACTACTGCCGAACTAGTTGATACAAGTGCTGAAATTGTAATTGCTATTGAGAAAGGTGGTTTATTTACACGATTTGTCGAAGAACAAGTAGATAAAAAATTCAAATCTATTATAATTAACACTGGAGGTCAAGCTCCACGTTCTACTAGGACTCTTTTAAAAAGATTGCATGATGAAATGGGACTGCCAGTGATTGTTCTTACTGACGGTGATGTGTATGGAGAACATATTGCAATGGTAATAAAATCTGGCTCTGCAAATGCTGCACATCTGAGAGAACTCACAGTTCCAGATGCAAAATGGGTAGGTGTATGGGCAACTGATATTGAAAAATTTAAACTGCCAACAATTCCTATGACTGAATCTGACATTAAACGATGTTATGATCTACAAAGTGATCCACGATATCAAGAAGGTATATGGAAAAAAGAATTAGATGTATTTCTTAAAATAAAAAGAAAAGCTGAATTGGAAGCATTTTCAAAATACGGTTTGACCAATATTACTGATAAGTATCTTCCACAAAAGTTGGAACTAGCAAAAAGTCTGTAGTTATTTTATTCTTAGTGTAAGTACACCATTTCTATATTTGAAATCAAAAATTTGCATTTCATTTGAACCTTCTATTGGAACTTCTTTTGAAAAACCTGCAGAACCTCGAATATACAAAATACCATCAATTAATCTGACTGATATCTTATCTTCTGGTCCTGGAACTTCAGCTACAAAGACTAAATCTCCTTCTCCTTTGATAAGATCATAAACCCAATTTTTTGTCTCTTGCTCTCTTGCATTGTATACTGGTTTTTGTTCTTTAGTCATTTTCTTAAGAACATGAACCCAATAAAACATTGAAATTGCAGCAGCTCCAATTAGAATGAAACTAACAAACCCAGAACCTGATCTTTGAGTCATTATGTAAATAATTCCAAGAAATAAAATCACCATAATTGGAATTACAAAATTTAATGACTGTTCATTTGAATATGTTCCTTTATAACTTGCCAAGTAGTTCGATTTTACTTTGACCAAATATAAAGTATCTTTGGTTTTTATTACCTTTTTTTGAAATTTATCTAATTGACTAGTGATCATAAAACTGGTAATCTGACCTTGAAGGATATTATTTTGAAAGGCTCAGTTATTGCAGTAATTGTAACT
>SYJQ01000011.1 GCA_005798405.1 Nitrosopumilaceae archaeon | reverse complement strand
AAAAGACGAAATTAATTTTAAAATACAGAATGTCAAATAAAATAAAATGCTCTCATATTTTGGTACAAAAACAAAGTGAGGCCATAGTAATTCATGAACGACTTAAAAACGGAGAAAAATTTGGAAAGTTAGCAAAAGAACTATCAATAGACACAGGTAGTGCAAAAAAAGATGGAAATTTAGGATATTTCACAAAGGGGATGATGGTAAAGCCTTTTGAAGAGGCTGCATTCAAATTAGAAATTGGAGAGATGTCAGAGCCAATTAAATCGGAATTTGGATATCATATAATCAAAAGATTTGGATAAAACAGTGTAGATTTTACTGGTTAGTTTTTGATTTTTGTATTTTGGTAAAATCAAGGTTTATTTTTTCACTGATTTTTTTGTAATCTTTACGAATCTCTTTGTGTAATGCTTTCTCTTTTTTGAGTAAATCAGGCATTTCATTTAATTTTACAGAGTCATGTTTTGAAGGCAATACAATACAAAGACAGGTCAGAAATTATGGGTGTAGGGTAATTTTTGGTGCCTAAATTATCAAAATTATAAACAGATGTTTTTCATGTCTAGAGAAATGCATCCAATCCTGATTTTTCGGATTCGATTTCCTGATTTTTTTCCAAAACTTTTGTCATTTTCTCACCCATTGATTTTGCAGCAGTCATCTTTCTTTTTCCAATCCAATAATAGGTCTCATCTATCGTATCTTTTGCAATTAGCACAACTAATTTACCAGTATCTTTTCGTCCAGTTCTGCCTCTTCTTTGAACATAACGAATTGAGCTTGGGACGTTATCATAGAAAACAACTTGATTTACTTCAGAAATATCCAGCCCTTCCTCCCCCACACGTGTTGCAATCAATACTCTAAAGAGACCGTCACGAAAATCTTGTACTGTTTGGATTTGCTTTTTTTGCTTTAATCCAGTCTCACCGGATTTTCCAATTAGTATTCCAGCAGAGATTCCCATTTCAGTTAATTTGTTAAAAATTACATCTACTGAATCACGATAACTTGTAAATATCAAAGCTTTTCCAGGAACAGAATCGACTATTTCTTTTAGTTTTGGAATTTTAGAGTGTTCTATTCCTTTTGATTGAGCATCTTTTGCAAGATGTATCGCTCTTGTAAAATTAGGATCAATCTCAAAAAGTTCCTTTACACCTGCACCTTTTTTTATTTTTGCACGTTCACAGAACTTTAAAAAAGAAGTTATTCCATGAGCCTCCAAAATATTCAAGGCATAGTGAATTCTAATTGCAGTGAATAGAGGTTTTGCAGAACGTCTGTTTTGGTTCAGTACAAACTGTCTAATCCTCAATAGTGCAGACAATGATTGCTGATCTGCAAGTCTAATCCCATTTTTTCTCAGTGTGTCATATCGTTCATCCAAAGATAATTTTAGTAATGTTTGAATCGCTTTCATTTCAGGCGGAAGTTCTACGCTGATCCATTCGGTGTTTGTCTCTTGCGTGTATGGCTTTACATCAGGACTGTCTTCGGTTCTTTCAGCTACACTTGAAATTCGTAATTTGGTGAGAAGTTCAGTTGCTTTGTCTTTTTCACTTGGAAGTGTTGCAGTCATTCCAAGAATTCTTAAATTAGAATTTGCAAATCTCTCTGCGATTCCTGAATATGCGTAATCACCTACAGTTCTATGTACTTCGTCAAATATCACAAGACTGAATTGATTGGTAGACACAATCTCTCTATCTAGATCATTTTTTGCAATTTCAGGTGTTGCGCATATTACGCTACTACCCCAAAGTTTTGCCCTTTTCTGTATTGGGTCTTCTCCTGTTATTAGGGAAATATCATCAATTGTAAGATGCTGTTTTAAGAATTCATAGTGTTGATTGACTAGAACTCTAGTTGGTGCCAAAAATAAAACGCCCCCCACTCCTTTTGACAGATACTCTGCAATGACTTGCAATGCTATAGCAGTCTTTCCCAGACCAGTTGGTAATACCACAATACAGTTTTCCCGCATTGCCTGATTTGCCAGATTTACCTGATAATCTCTTTTTTCAATTGAGTTTTTTTTCACGTATTTCCTATCAATGTATTCCAAAATCAGTATCCCTGAACTAATGAAGAAATTTTATTGATTTTATGCTTTCGTGTAGCAAAGTATTAGCTATTGTATAGTTTCTTGTTTCTGATTAATAAAAATTTTATACATATGCAGAGTCTATCAAGCATAAATTTTCATTTGTTAATATAGTACAAATAGAAATAATCAATTCTTTTTGTTAACATGTCAAATCTTCAAGTCATAATGTCTTTTTCAATTCAAGTTCATACATCAAAATATTGACTTCATATAATATATCAAATATAATTCAAAGAAGGTTGGTAGTAAAAGATTGAAACAGAGTAGAAAGTGGATGTTTTTTGTCTTGCCTGCAAGCATTACTGCAGAAGGATTGCACATAGTCATACCGTTATACGTTCTTTTTCTTGGAGGCAGTGTAGTAGACGTCGGTATTGTGATAGGACTCCATTATGCACTGTCAGCAATAGGTGCAGTTTTCTGGGGGAAAATTATTGACAAATTTCACATAAAAAGAGCAATATTGTTTATTTGTTTTTCAGCAATCACAATTTGCAGTATGGGGTTGTTTTTTACAAATGATTTGAATTTGGTTTTTATAATTTCTTCAGTTGCAGGATTTTTCATTATCGGAAAAAACCCAGTGACGCAAGTTCTAGTAATGGAATCAGTTCCAAACAATCAATGGAGTAGACTGTTCACACAAATTTCAATCATAACTAGCTTAGGAAGCCTTACTGCATTTTTAGTGGGTTCTGTATGGGATACGTTTTTTGATCTTAGACCATACTTTCTCTTTTGTGCAATAGTAAGTGCAGTTTCAACTATTCTAAGCCTGGGAGTGGGCAGCAAAAGCACCATAGAAAGACATACCATAGTACATTCCATACACGGAGTGAGGCATATTTTTGATCATACTCGATTAAACTTTCAATTTATCTTTACTAAAATTCCTCATCCACATGATTTTAAACCAATCATATCGATTTTTCAAAGAAAGATGTCTCATGAGATAGGCATACTGTTTCTTACAAATTTTTTGTTTTATTTTGGAAGTAATATTTTCTTTACAGCGTTCATACCGTTTTTGAAAAAATTTGATTTTACAAATTCCGAAGTATTTCTGGTGTATATGGTTCAGACAATTGTATTGCTTACAATATTTTTCTTTGTTCCACGCTTGATTTCACTTTTAACTGAAGAGCGTGCAATACAAATATCGTATTTACCAAGAATTCTAGGAATCATTATAGCAGGATCATTGATCCCTATAATGACAGGAACTAATTCACTTTTAATGGCAATGATTTCATCGTGTTTGATGGTTTCGGCATTTTCTATTTTCAGTGTTTCAAATTCAATCATCATATTCAAATCAATTCCCAAAGGTTTTGAAGGAACATATCTTGGTGTGAATAGTTTCATGACAGGTGTGGGAATATTCTTAGGAGCTTTGACTGCAGGGTATGTTTCAAATGCCATAAGTTATTCAGCAGCATTTACAATAGCAGTTTGCATAATATTATCATCACTAGTAATGTTTAGAATGTACTTGAAATACAAACTGTCTCACAGAGTTATCTGACAACCATAATTTTTCTAAATAAAAATAACAAATAATCAAACAACAAAAGATGAAATTAAAAAATTAATTATAATCTAGGTGAAATACTAAGTCTGGACTTTGAAGATATGGCAATTATAGATATTATTGCCACGACCAAAATCATTACGGCTAATGAACCAAATTCAGGTACAACTACACCATTGTTTATCTCAACTTTCACAGACTGTTTATGCTCTGATGAAAGACCTTGATTTGCAGTGATAGTGTAAAATCCATCTTCTTTCCACATTGGTCCACCGGTAATGATTTCTGTTGAAAATTCACCGTTTGTGCCTGGAGTGACTTGTGCAATTGAAATCAGGTTTCCATTGGGTGAAGTTACGGTAAACGTAATATCTGTAGAAGAACTAGAGGTACTTCCAGTTACAACAATTTTGTTATCGCCAAATGTTGTTTCAGTGGATAGTGTAATAGCACTAGGTTTTTCAATTATTTCAGTTTCCGGCAATTTGATTGGAGAACCTTTTGGAGATAAAGTTGAACCGATTACCGTAAATTGTATTTGTGCAATTTTTTCGGTATCTTCATGACTTGCAACTATGGTGTACATCCCCTCCTTGAAACTTGGGAGAGTGGGCTGGATCAGTCGTTTAAACACACCGTCATTATCAAATGATACTTTTGGTGCATAGACGACTTCTCCGTCAGGAGCTATAACGGTTAAGGTTACAGGTTTGAAAACAGACACGCCAGTAATCTTGCCAACAACCAATACAGAATCCAAAGATTTTACTTCGGTTTGAGAACTACTCAGTTCTATCATTGGTTCTGCAAAAGCGGAAATTGGAATAGATATTGCAATTAAAACCAACAATACAATCTTGAGCACTTTATTTATCAGAAACTGTTTGTATATTAATTATCCTATACAAATTGATGATGATCTTTTGATCGATATTTTGAAACAAATCACAAATTAGAAAAAATAAATATTAGTTATATAAAATTAATTTTTTTTCTTCCAATGCAGAATGAATCTGGTGAATTGCCTGGAATGCTTGTTCAGAGGATTTACCTCCAGTGCAGATCAATTTACCAGATGCAAAAAGCAACATAACTGTTTTTGGATTAAGTTGTCTGTGAATCAATCCAGGAAATTGATCTGGTTCATACATACTTCTAGGCAGAGTTCTTGCCGCATCCTCAATGAGAATTTTGCCACCAAGATTTACAGCTGTCACTACGTTTTGAATGAGAATATTTGCATCATTTTTGATTTTGATGTTTTTAGAGCGCAGTTGTTTGACTACGTTATTTATTGCAATATGCGCATGTTTTTCAGATTTTGCACCAGTGCACACCATGTTGCCAGTTCTAAAAATCAACGTAGTAGTCTTTGGAAGATCTAGCTTAAAGACAGCTCCAGGGAACTCTTGTGGATTATAACTGATTTTAGGAAACTTTCTTTTGATTTCATTTAAATCCAAACTTTGATCAATGTTTGCAGTAGCAACTACATTCTCAACACAAACGAGCGGAGTTGTAAATACCAGAGTCTAAACTCCAATCTGATTAAATGGGTGATTGGTAATATCCTGGTGTATATGGGCATGTAGTTCTTGCTTGAATGTAAGGTCACATCTAAAACATTTCCATGATTTCATAATTTAGACATCATGTTTTTTGAATATAACAACTGCGTAGGAGTCATTCATATTATTGATCAGTATGTGCTAAATACCATCTAAGCGATTAGATACTAATTATTCCTAAATTAGATAATTCGCTACCAATACCATATCCAATCAAGGCTACTCCGGTACCAAGCCCTGCCATTTCCAAGCCTCCGATTATTTTACTGGTGTTTGCCATTTTTGATTTAATCACGCCAACTGTAAAAGATGTAGAGATACTAATTCCAATTGCAACAAATAGCGCATCCAATCCAGAAAAGAAAAAGAATGGTAGTATTGGCAACATTCCACCCACTAGAAAAGATACAAACATTCGAAGAGCACTTTTCAGAGGGCTTCCTGCAATATCTAAATTCAGATTTAGTTCTTCTGTAAGCATTGTATCAAGCCATACTTTCTTATCAGAAGTTATTTTATCAACAATCATTTCAAGTTCCTTTCCAGAAAAACCCTTAGCTTTGTAGATGTCTTCAATTTCTTTTCTTTCATCATCTGGCTTGTGTTCAATTTCCCATTTCTCACGCTTAATTTCTGATGTCAGTAACTGTCTTTGTGTTTTTACTGCAAGATAATTTTGAACAGCCATTGCTTTTGCGCCAGTAAACATTCCAACAAGAGCAGCAAGAATAATAATATTAGATGACACATCAGCCCCACCGACACCGGCAGCAATACCTAGCGATGTGTTTATTCCATCACCAAATCCAAAAACAAAATCTCTCATTGCACTTGATTCCTTTAGATGTGGTTCAAGATGTCTTGGTTCAGATATATCGTGCAACAGATATGTTGCTAGATATCACCTTAATGGAGTTTTTGATGATTAGATGTGTTATAAGTTATGGAATTATTTGATGAGAAAATTTAGTTATAAATTGTGATTGATTGGTTGATCAATGTTTTGGTTGGAATTACAATGCTTTCATTTCTATCATTTGTCACAATTACATGTAGTAAGTGTGATGCAGTGATAGTTCCTGTGACTTCACCAATTTTGACTTTTTGTCCTACCTTGAGAATAGAGCGTTGAGTTGATGCTCCCATGATTGAACCTGGTAGTATGTCTTTTAAGGTAAATCCCAATCCCACAGCAATTGATGCACCAATAGCGACTGCAATACTCCATGCAAATGCAGAGACTAGAATTGGAATTATACTCTCCCCAACACCGAGTTGTGTGAAGCCTATTGCAAAGATTATGCCATAAATAACTGCCTTGATAATAGAGATGATAATTCTTGGGCTGGCAATCTGACGATCTAATAGTTGGTGCTCAATCCATTTGCTAACATAACTAACAACGATAGAGCCAACTACAATGATTAACACAAAGGCAATGAGGTTAGGAACCCAAAGCCATAAACTTGTAAGTCCGGATGAAAGTTGCTCAAACTGTAAAGCGTTTACTGCTGCAACTATGAAAAATAAATATACAAACCAACGAATTGTGGCTGAAATTAACTTTACAGAGTCAAATTTACCATATACACCCTCTGCAACATGTAATTCTTGATTTTGTTGACTAGTTTTTTGGAGAATTGCAGTTGCAGCTCTCTTTGCAGCTCTGCCTACTAGTTTACCAGCAATGAAACCAATTATGAGCAATATTGCAGCTGCAATAATCTTTGGAATACTTTCAGCAACACTTACTGCAAATTGTTGTAATGCATCAGCTGTTGGAACATAGATTCCTTCAAGAAAATCTTCTTGTGCAAATGCAGAATTAAAATTAATTACAATTAATGAAAATGCTAAAACGGCAAACAAATAATTTTTTGAACTTTGCATTACTTTTTTCAAACTATTAATTGAATTATTATACCTTGCTACTTCAAAATATGATCTAAACAGTGTCTTTGCATTCACATTTTTTTTGTTTATCAGATCTAGTGTACTTGAGTTTATGACATATTTCACAGTAGATCTGATTTGCCATATCAGATCATGTATGATAAAGTATTTCCGTCTTTATTTTTGGGTTTTTTATGATCTCAAAGCACAAAATGAGTTTATTTTTTTTTAAGAAGGAGTGTGTTTTGGACTTCATGAAAACTGTTGATGAATTTTTGTTTTGCTTCAAATTCATCTTTTACAGCTATTACGATCTCAGTTGGAGATAACATTACATCTTTTACAACTAGCGGAGAGCTTAGACCCAAGATTTCACATAGAATATCAAAAACATTTTTGAATTTCGCTCCGTTTCTATACTTGTAAACAGTATTTCCGTCAATTATTTTGGGATTTTCATCAAGTGGAATAATCAAATTAGGTGAGCTTACTTCGGAGATAAAATTATCAGTGTCTTTCCCAATAGAAGTTTTGAGATCTGTTTTTGTTCTTTCCAGTTGCTCTTTTGCCTTTTCAAGTTCAGATAGTTTATCGTCATAATTTACTCCGATCATTTTTGCAAAGGTTGATTCAGTTGATCGTTTTAGGGGAATTTCACGTAGTTGTATGTTGACATTTGATAAAGAATCCTCCACATCGTAGAGTTTTGATCGGTTTTCTTTGATTTGGATTGCAAGATTTTCAAGAAACTCAAAATCAGACATGTCTAGCTAAATTGGTGGATTACGTCCATCAAACCCTGTTTAAATTCTTCAGTTGAAAGTCCCCATCGACCATATTCGTCTTTATATCCATCCCATGCCTCTTCAGCCTCTTTTGCAATCTCTAAAATTTTTGGGCCTATTGCTTTTGTGTTTACAAGTGCGGCGATACTTGCTTGCTCTCCTTCCATTATCGGAATTTTTACAAAGATCATTCTGGATTCTTCGATGTTAAATTTGTCTTTGATGATTCTTTTAATTGCCTCACGTTCTTTGATATCAAATTCTCCTTTTACTTTGACTAAAATACAACAAGAGTCACGAGAGCCACCATTGTTTCGAATATCATTTTCATCAATGTCAAAGAGCAGTGCGTCTTCTTTCTTGCCAATTTTACTTAGAACGTCTTCCATTGTATTGTTTTTTGTAGATGTTAGCATGTCTTTGCCCCATTGACTTTCAGATGGACTGACTGGCATTATCCAAGGAACTGCAAATTTTGGTTTTTTTGTTGCAAGCCATGTACGATAATTAGACATGTCCCATTCTGTTTCCCTTGCAAATGATGAGATAAACATGGAAATTGTATTTGCAGCTATCAAGTTCATTCCTTTGTAATCTTTCCAACCTACTTCATGTTCTTTTGGCAAATCATCTATGATGGAAGGAATTTTTTGTAATTTCTTTTCGTGTTGATGTGCAAGTTGTCTAAGGGCTTTATTTGAAACTAAAATTGAACAATCACTGTATTTTATTTGGTATTCTAAATTCATCACAATGTTAATTGCAGCAGCTTCAAAAATTACAGGATCCCAGCCAAATTCAGGTAGTAAGCCAAAAGTTGCAATAGTAGCATGTTCTTTGGTATCATTTTTTATGTATTCAATAAACGCACTTGAAAAAGAGCTGCCAGTTCCACCACCCATAGCAAATGGAACAACATATCCCCTTACGGGTTCTGGAGAAATCGCAGATAGTTGTTTTTTGATGTCAACTTTGGTCCTCATTTCTTCTAAAAATCTAGTCTTTCCTTCTGCCCAGTTTCTTGCAGCCCCTCCCGCACCATGAATTACATGCTGATCACGTAGGGCAAAAAGATCAGGATATGATTGCAAAATGAGATTAGCTGCCCTTGGATCCAAGTCAACAAGTAATGCTCTGGGAATAAGTGGAATGTTTCCAGCACCATAAGAAGGTGAGAATCTCAGAATTGTGCTACCGTATCTTTTTAGAACACGTGATTCATCTTTTGGATTAAGTGTTGGTTTTAGTGGATCTGCGCCAACATCTAGCAATAGCCTACGATAAGATTCAGCTCCTAATCCAATACCGCAGTGACCAAAACAGATCATCAGTACAGGGGCTGGTGGAAGTGGAGCTAATTTTGACATTGGAATATCTTAACCATCCAAGATATCTCGCTGCTCATTAATAAGAGAGTAGAAGAAATTATACCAACCATATCGTATTTTGATGTTTTTAGATTTAAAAATTGACTCTAAAACAGAGATGAATTATTCTAGCCCAATTGAGCTTGAAGATGAGATTCCACTTGGAGTTGATGGGAATTTATCACCGACACGATTTCCAGCTACTACTGCTGCTTCTCGTAAGATACTTTCAGTTTCTTCATTAGACACTCCATCAGATTCAAAGCTTCCTTCAAATGAACCAGATATGGATTCGTTTAGAATTCCAAATAATGATTCAAATTCATGGCTTACTTCAGGCATGATTCTTCCCAATGATGGCTTTAATGCATTCATTGTTGCCATTATTGGACCTAATGAGGCCATGACATCACCTACATCTGAAACTGTTGACAATCTTAGATTAACTTGTTCTAATGATAATTTCAATGTGTTTAGAATTTTTTTATTTTTTCTTAATTCCACTAATTCGTTTGCAAGTACTTTACCAGTTGTAGAGTCGTGATTCTTTTTTGCAGATACGATTCTGCTAAATAATTTTGCGTCTTTTTCATCTAGACTTTTTACTTTGTAATCAAGAGAGGACACGGTTTTGTTCAATTGTACAAGAGAATTTTGAATTCTTGGTTTTAATGGTGCTTCTTTTTTCAGTCCATGGAGATGCTCAGAGATTCCTTTTGATTGTGGGTTATTCCAATTCTGATTCATTAAATTCTCTTTTACGTCATAAAACAAGATCATAATTGGAGGTGTCTAAGATATTACACAAAAAAGATAGTTTTAGGTTATTTTGGCAATTCCAGGCATAGTTAAGGAATTTCATGAATCAATATATTGAACAAATAGGCATGGTTTGTGTGAGCAAGTCTTTTGAGAGACCAAATTGGGATGAATATTTTATGCTTCAAGCAGAGCTGGCCAAGCTTCGCTCAAATTGTATGACAAGACAAGTAGGTGCGGTAATAGTACGCAAGAACAGACAATTAGCAACAGGATATAATGGAACACCCCCGGGAATCAAAAACTGTTTTGATGGAGGATGCAAGCGATGTCAACTGAGAATGGAAGGAAAGATAGAGTCAGGAGCTTCGTTGGACAGATGTCTTTGCAATCATGCTGAGGCCAATGCCATAATGCATTGTGCAATACTAGGAATTGAAGCTGGAATTGCAGGGGCTGTTTTATACACTACATTTGTTCCATGTTTAGAATGTACAAAGATGGCAATTACAATCGGGATTAAAAAATTTGTCTGCCTTGATTCTTATCCAGAAACAGATTTCGAATTATTAAAAGAAGCGGGAGTCGAAGTTGTTCATCTGGATAAAAGCAGAATTACAAAATGGGCAAAAGAATTAGTTAGCAAATACGAAAACGTCATCTAAGTGATCACATGCAGATTAACGTTAAAGAAACAGAAAAAATTAATTCAATGCCACCATCAATGTTAGTTTCTGCAACATATGACAACATAACAAGAAAGGCAGTGTTAAAATTCTACGAGCCGACATCACAGAAATTAATTTTATGGCATGATGAAACAGAACACAAGCCATACTGCTATTCTAGATTATCTCCAGATGAATTAGACTTTCTACAAGAAAGAGATGATATTTTAGAAATAAAATCAGTGAAACGTCATGATCTAATAAAAGATGAAGAGATAACCATGTCAAAAATCACAGTTGCAGATCCGCTTACAATTGGTGGCACTACTGGAGACAAAAGTATCAGAAACATAATTGAGACATGGGAATCAGATATCAAATATTATGAAAATTATCTTTATGATAGATCATTAATTGTTGGAAAATATTATGAAGTAATCAATGGAGAAATAAAACCACATGATTTAGAAATATCAAGTGAGGTCAAACTCGCTCTAAAGAGTCTGCTGTGGGATAAGGTAGATAGTGAAAACATGGTAGACCCAAAAGAATTCAAAGAATTAATTTCAGATTGGGCAGATTTACTGAATCAACCAATACCCAGAATCAAAAGATTGAGCGTAGATATAGAAGTCGAGGCTGAAATTGGAAGAATTCCAGACCCAAAGATTGCAGAAAAAAAAGTTACAGCCATAGGGCTAAAGGGGACAGATGGGTTTGACCAGATTTTTGTGCTAAGAACAGAAGGGACAGATCAAGGAACAAACGAACTTGGTCAGAACATCAAGATTGTATTTTATGAACAGAGTAAAGAAAAAGAGATGATCTTAGACGCATTTAAAATAATTGAAGAATTTCCTTTTGTTGTAACATACAACGGAGACGAATTTGATTTACCGTATTTGTTTAACAGAGCAGAAAGATTGGGGATAAAAAATGAAAATAATCCACTATACATGATGAAAGATTCTGCAACTCTAAAGCACGGAGTGCATCTTGATTTGTATAGAACACTGTCAAATCGCTCATTTCAAATTTATGCATTTAGTCAAAAATATACAGATTTTTCATTAAACAGTGTCTCAAAGGCACTCTTAAACAAAGAAAAAATAGATTACGGATTAGAATTTGATCAACTAAGCCTGTATCAAATTGCAAACTATTGTTACAATGATGCACTGCTAACATACGAGCTTACAAGTTTCAACAAAGATCTTTTGATGGATTTGCTTGTAATCATTTCTAGAATTGGAAGAATGCCAATAGATGACATTGCTAGAATGGGAGTATCACAATGGATTAGGAGTTTGTTGTATTATGAACACAGACAAAGAAATGCATTGATTCCAAAAAGAGAAGAATTGGAGAGAAGATCAGAAGGAGTATCATCAGATGCAGTGATCAAAGATAAAAAATATCGAGGGGGATTAGTCATAGATCCAAAAGAGGGAATCCATTTTGATGTAGTAGTAATGGATTTTGCAAGTCTATACCCAAGTATCATCAAGGTTCGAAACATATCATATGAAACAGTGAGATGTTCTCACGAGGAATGCAAGAAAAACACCATACCTCAAACAAACCATTGGGCATGTACGAAAAGAAATGGGATTACAGCGATAATTATCGGGTCACTACGAGATTTGAGAGTAAATTACTACAAGAGTCTCTCAAAAAAAGAGACACTCACAGAGGACCAAAGACAGCAATACACAGTAGTAAGTCAAGCACTCAAAGTGATTTTAAACGCCAGTTATGGGGTAATGGGTGCTGAGATTTTTCCATTATATTTTCTTCCTGCAGCAGAAGCGACAACTGCTATTGGGAGATTTACAATTCTAGAGACAATTAAAAAATGTGAAGCGATAGGAATTGAAGTTCTTTATGGTGATACAGATTCATTATTTATCAAAAAACCCACAGATGAACAAATTCACAATGTGATAGAGCAAGCAAAAAAAGATCACGGTGTAGATTTAGAAATTGACAAAGTTTACAGATACTGTGTATTAAGCAACAGAAAGAAAAACTATCTTGGTGTAACTAAGGCAGGAACGGTAGACGTAAAAGGTTTAACTGGAAAAAAATCCCATACACCACCATTTATCAGAAAATTGTTTTACGAACTACTTGATGTACTGTCCAAAGTTCAGACGGTTGCAGATTTTGAGCGAGCAAAAAAAGACATTACAGATAAGATTGCAACATGTGCAAAAAAAGTAGAAGCAAAAGAAATACCGTTGCAAGACTTGACATTTAATGTGATGATCAGTAAAGCACCATCTGAATACATCAAAACAGTTCCACAGCACATTCGAGCCGCAAAATTACTTGAGTCAATTAGAGAGGTAAAGAAAGGAGACAAGATATCATATGTTAAAATTTTAAACAAACCTGGAGTAAAACCAGTGGAGATGGCAAAAAAAGAAGAGATAGATTCAAAGAAATACATGGAGTTTATGGAAGCCACATTGGATCAAATTACATCGTCGATGGATTTGGATTTTCAGACTATGCTAGGCAAGCCAAAACAAACTGGATTAGACGAATTTTTTTGGAGCTAGTGAGTAGTTGTGGAAATTGACGGAACTTTACTGACCATACTTGGAATAGCTGCAGGAGTTTTAATTTTATCAGGATGGGTAGAGCAGATCATCAAAGGATACAAAACAAAGAGCCTCAAAGATGTTTCAAAGTATCTAATGGTATTCATCTCAGGCGGATCTATTCTTTGGTTAATTTACGGAATTGTTGTTTCAGATGTCTTCATTATAGGCACAAATATTGCGGCGATTTTTCTTATGATGATAGTATTATTTATGAAAAAAAGATACGAAAATATATCAAAAATAAATCAATAAAATAATCAATCAAGGATTAAATACAATGTTGAAATTTTCAAAGAAAGAATGTTCATAATTAATTGTAAAAACTATGAAGAGATTGCAGGAAATAAAATAATAGAATTTGTAAAAATTGCAGAGAAGATTGCAAAAAAACATAAAATAAAAATTGCGATTGCTCCGCCACAGCATCTAATTGGACTAGTATCAAATAGTTCAATCCCTATTTTGGCTCAGCACGTAGATAATTTCAGTGTCGGAAGTACAACAGGATACATGATTCCAGAGTTGTTAAAAAAATCTAAAATTAGTGGTTCTTTGATTAATCACAGTGAACACAGAATTTCAGAAAAAGAGATCATTGCGCTGGTTTTAAGATTAAAAGAATTGAAGATGATGTCAGTTGTTTGTGTAAAAGATGTTGCAGAAGCTAAAAAATATGCAAAATTGAACCCAGACTATATTGCAATTGAGCCACCAGAACTTATTGGATCTGGAAAGGCAGTTTCAAAAGAAAGGCCAGAACTCATTACAAAATCAGCAGATGCAGTAAACAGTGCAAATAACAAAACACATCTGCTTTGCGGTGCAGGGATAATTTCAGGACAAGATGTTGCAAAAGCCCTGGAATTGGGTTCCAAAGGAATTTTGGTTGCAAGTGGGATAATCAAAGCAAAAGACTGGACAAAAATAATTGAAGAGTTTTCAAAGGCAATGCTTTAAAAACCCCTGATTTTGATTTGATAATCTAGATAAAAAATGAAGCAAGTTTACTTTTATGACGAAGGAGACGGGAAAAACAAGAAACTCCTAGGAGGAAAAGGAGCGGGTCTTTGTGAGATGACCAGACTCAAATTGCCAGTACCTCCTGGATTTACAATTACTACAGAAGTCTGCAAAGAATATTATGCAAATAATAAAAAATTGCCAAAAACATTGATTCCAGAAGTAAAAAAGAATATTACAAAAATTGAAAATAGAACAGGAAAAAAATGGAATTCTAAAGAAAATCCATTGCTTGTATCTGTAAGATCAGGTGCTGCAATATCCATGCCTGGAATGATGGACACCATTTTGAATTTGGGGTTAAATGATGAAACAGTAGAAGGCCTTGCAAAGAAAAGCAACAACCCAAGATTTGCATGGGACTCATACAGGAGATTTGTCCAATTATTTGGCAAAGTTGTATTCGGTGTTGACGATAAGAAGTTTGATGAGGTTTTAGAACATGCAAAGATGAATCAAGCAGTTCAAGCAGATAGCGCATTAAATGAAAAATCTCTAAAAACAGTTGTTTCAGAATACAAAAAGATTTGTGAAAAACATACAGGTCTGAAATTTCCTTCTGATCCATCAGAGCAATTAGAGCTAGCAATCAAAGCTGTATTTGGAAGTTGGATGGGAGAAAGAGCAGTAGTATACAGAGAAAGAAACAACATCACAAAAGACATTGCAGACGGTACTGCAGTAAATGTAGTTTCAATGGCATTTGGAAACATGGGAAATGATAGTGCTACAGGAGTAGTATTTACAAGAAATCCAGGAGATGGGACAAGACATCTTTTTGGAGAATATTTAGTTAATGCACAAGGAGAAGATGTGGTGGCAGGAGTCAGAACTGGAAAGCCAGTAGATGAGATGAAAATAGAAATGCCAAAATCATATGAACAGCTAGCACAAACATGTGAAAGATTAGAAAAACACTACAAAGAACCTCAAGATATAGAATTTACAATTGAACAAGGAAAATTCTACTTGCTACAAACAAGAAATGCAAAGATGAACGCAGTTGGAATGGTAAAGACGTCAGTTGATATGTTTAATGAAAAATTAATTGACAAAAACAGAGCATTGACAAGATTGCATGCAGAACAACTAGAACAGTTACTTCATAGAACAATCGATTCAAAATCTATCAAAAATTATACCCTACTAGTAAAAGGAATTGCGGCATCGCCTGGTGCAGCAAGTGGTATAGCAGTACTGGATGTCAAAAGAGCAACTGCCATGGGAGAAAACGGAGTCAAGGTCATTTTAATCAGAGAAGAAACAAAACCAGAGGACGTTCCAGCATTCTTTGAGTCAGTAGGAATTCTTACCAGTAGAGGTGGAAAAACATCACATGCAGCAGTAGTTGCAAGAGGAATGGGTAAACCGTGTATCGTGGGATGCTCAGATTTGAGAATAGATTATGACAATAAACAATGTAGTGTAGATGGAAAAATAGTACGTGAAGGAGACGCAATTACAATTGACGGCAGTACAGGCTCTGTCTATCTCGGAGAAATTCCAACAATAGAGCCAAAAATCACCGAAGATTTCAAGACGATTCTTGAATGGGCACAAAAAGTCAAACAAATCGGAATCAGAGCAAATGCAGATACTCCAGAAGGGGCAAAACTAGCAAGAGAATTTGGTGGACAAGGAATTGGTTTGTGCAGAACAGAAAGAATGTTCAATGGAAGTGACAGAATAGGATTGTTTGTAGAAATGATCATGGCAGAAAACATCGAAGAGCGAAAAAAAGTTCTAACTAAATTAGGCGAATTACAAAAGAGTGACTTCATTGAAATTCTAAAAGCAATGGAAGGATATGCAGTGACCATAAGATTATTGGACCCGCCATTACACGAGTTTCTGCCAAATCCAGAAGAGTTGGCTGAAAAGATTCACAAATTAGAGCAAAGAAATGAAGTTGGAGAGATAGAGAAAGCAAAAATTTTACTAAAAAGAGCAAGAGAACTAGCAGAAATCAATCCAATGATGGGACACAGAGGAGTCAGAGTAGGAATTACATATCCGGAAATTTATGAAATGCAAATCAGAGCAGTCTTTGAAGCAGCAGCTGAATTATCTAAAAACAAAGTAGATGCACATCCACAAATTATGATTCCACAAATTAGCAGCATTGCGGAATTAAACCACATCAAAAAAATCTATGACACCATCAAAAAAGAAATGGAGTTAAAACACAATATGAAATTAAAAATAAACTTTGGAACAATGATAGAAGTAGTAAGAGCCGCATTGACTGCAAATGAACTTGCAGATACGGCAGAATTCTTTAGCTTTGGAACAAATGATCTTACACAAGGAACATTTAGTTTTAGTCGTGAGGATGTAGAAGGAAAATTCCTTCCAGAATATATGGATAAAGAAATTCTAGAGAGAAATCCATTCCAATCAATTGATGTAAATGGAGTTGGAAGCCTAATGAAGATAGGAATTGCTGGGGGACGAGGCATAAAACCAAACATGGAGATTGGAATTTGTGGAGAGCATGGAGGAGATCCTAATTCAATAAAATTCTGTCATAATGCAAATCTAAGTTATGTTAGTGCATCACCACATAGAATTCCAATTGCGATAATTGCAGCTGCACAGGCGGCAATCGAACAACCAAAGAAATTAGGGCACGTAGTAAAGAAGGCAGCTAGAAAACCAGTAAAGAAGGCAGCTAGAAAGAATAAATCCAAAAGAAGATAATCATACAAAGCACATTTTAAAACTAGTTCAATACACCATAATACGAATTGTTGCCGAGAATTGATTCTATCAAGCAAATTAGACTGAAAATCGGTATTACACAGAAAAAACTTGCTACTATGGTAGGAGTGAGTACTTCAATGATCAACCAAATAGAGTCAGGTAGAAGTCAACCAAGTTATGATACTGCTAAAAAAATTTTCGACAGTCTTGCAAGTCTTGAGGGTAAGTCATCATCTCATAAAGCAGGAGATTTCTGCAGTAAAGATGTAGTAAAACTAAAACCAACTAACACATTACATGACGCAATAAAAAAAATGCATGAATCATCAATTAGTCAAATTCCTATTTTCAGCGGTCAAGACCTTGTAGGAGTTATATCGGAAGATGGAATTGTCAAGCATCTTGCAGATGTGGGAGAATCAGAATTAAAAAATGCTAAGCTAGAAGATACCATGGAACCAGTACCACCAATTGTTGATTATGACACACCTGCAAATGTTCTTGTTCCATTAATTAGGTATTCAAAGTGCATTCTTGTATCAAAAAAATCAAAGATCATTGGAATAATTACGGCATCAGACACATTAAAGATGATGGAGTAGATTAGAAAATAAAAGAATTATTCAGGATGAGAGCAAAGCTCTGCCAAAACTCCATGAAGTGATTTTGGATGAATGAATGTAACTTTTGTACCTGCGGAACCTGGTCTAATTTTTCCTAGAAATTGTATTCCACATCCTTCCATTCTTGAAACTTCACCTTCAATATTATCAGTTTCCAGAGCCATGTGATGAAGACCTGGTCCTTTTTTATCAAGAAATTTTTTGATTGGACTTGAATCATTTGTGGGTTGCATCAGTTCAATTCGTCCATTTTCAAGATGAATAATTGCCACTTTGACACCTTCTGATTCAACTGTTTCAAATTCAACCTCATGAACACCAAGCGCTTGCTGGTAAACTTTGGCAGATTCCTCCACATCATTTACTGCAATTGCAATATGATCAATTTTCAACTAAAAGACCTCTTTTGGTCGATATTCGCCAAACACTTCTCTGAATGTATTACTGATTTCACCAGTAGTAGCATATGCCTTTGCAGACGCAATGATGTACGGCATTAAATTCTCATCAGTGTCAGCTGCACTCTTCATTGCAGATAATGCCTTTTCGAGTTTTTTATTATCCCTTGATGCTCGTAGTTCTTTGAGTGCTTTCTTTTGTTGGATTTCAATTCGTCCATCAATTCGTAATAATTCAGGAGATTTTCCTTCTACTTCAGAATACTTGTTTACACCAACTATGACCCTATCTCCAGCATCTGCCTCTTTTTTTAGGCGATATGCGTTTTGTCTAATTTCAGATTGGAAGAATCCTTTTTCAATTGCCTTAATTGATCCCCCCATTTTTTCAATCTGTTTTAGATATTTCCAGACATCCTCTTCAATCTGATCACATAATTCCTCAAGATAGTATGAACCAGCCATCGGGTCAGCTGTTTTAGTAACTCCACTTTCATGTGCTACAATTTGCTGTGTTCTAAGGGCAATTTTTGCAGATTCCTGAGTAGGTAAAGCAAGAGCCTCATCTCTTGAATTAGTATGGAGTGACTGGGTTCCACCCATCACTGCAGCCATTGTTTGTATGGCAACGCGTACAATGTTATTATCAGGTTGTTGTGCAGTTAGAGATTCTCCACTTGTTTGAGTGTGGAATTTTAATTGTAATGAACGAGGGTCTTTTGCATGGAATTTTTCTTTTAGAATTTTAGCATAAACTTTTCTTGCAACTCTAAACTTTGCAACTTCTTCAAAGAATTCAATTGTGCAACAAAAGAAAAACGAAAGTCTTGGTGCAAAATCATCAATTTTTAATCCCCTATCAATGCATGTTTGAATATATGCAATGGCATTTGCAATTGTAAATGCAATTTCTTGTGTAGCAGTACATCCAGCTTCTCTCATGTGATAACCAGAAATTGAAACTGGATACCATTGTGGAACTTTTTCAGCACAGTATCCAATCATGTCTCCGATTAATCTCATTGAAGGTTTTGGAGGATAGATGTAGGTATTTCTTGCAATGTATTCTTTTAGGATGTCATTTTGTGTCGTACCTCTTAATTCTGTGCTTTTGAATCCTTGTGTTTCGCCTACTACGATATAGTATGCAAGTAAGGTAGATGCAGTTGAGTTAATAGTCATTGAAGAGCTAACTTTGCCCAAAGGAATTCCATCAAATGCAATCATCATGTCTTTAAGTGATGCTATGGATACTCCAACTTTTCCCACTTCGCCTTCGGCTTGTGGAGAATCAGGATCATACCCTATTTGGGTGGGAAGATCAAAAGCCATGCTAAGACCAGTCTGTCCTTTTTCTAACATGAATTTGAATCGCTCATTTGTTAGTTTAGCATCGCCAAAACCAGAATACTGTCTCATCGTCCAGAATCGTTCACGGAACATTTCAGGGTGAATTCCACGTGTGAATGGATATACCCCAGAATCTTCTTTGATGTATTTCTTGGAGGATCTTTGATAGATTCTCTTCACTGGAAAATTAGAATCAGTTACGTATTGTTTTGCAGTTTCCTTTTTTGTAATTTGTTTTTTGACCATATTTTTCACTTTATCAAAGACTTTGTAATTTTATCTGCAGCCTCAAAAGGGTCCATTTCTTTTGATTGGATTTTTTTAAGATACTTGGAAAAGGTGTTATCAGATTCTAGCATTGTTTCGATCTTTTCACTCATATTATTTAAAATAATATCTTTTAATTCATTTTCGAGTCTAAGCATGTCCTTTTCTTGCTTGCTCTTATTTTTTATAGCCATCATTTCTTTTAGTGTCTTGGCAAATTCAGTTATGCCAGAGTTTTTCTTGACGGATGTCTTTAGGATTACAGGATTCTTCTCAGAGGAGCCGATGTATTCACGAACTGCATCAAAGAGTTGATTTGCCCCATCAAGATCACTTTTGTTAATAAGATAGATATCCCCAATCTCAGTCAACCCTGCCTTTATCGTTTGTATGCTATCGCCAGTATTAGGATTAAAAACAACAACTGTAATATCTGCAATATTTGAAATTTCCACTTCTGTTTGACCAGCACCAACACTTTCAATAATTATCGGATTGAATCCAGCATATTCTAAAATTCTGATGCTATTTCTCAATGATCTAGAAACTGCACCGGTTGCACCTCTTGATGCAATACTGCGAATATAAGTTCCAGAATCAGTAGATTCGGTCATCCTGACTCTATCGCCCAATATTGCACCGCCTGTCACATGACTTGAAGGATCAATTGCAAGAACAGCAGGTTTTGTATGAAGTTTTTTTAATGCTACAGATGTTTTATTGATAAGTGAACTTTTTCCAGCACCTGCTGGTCCCGTGATTCCAATTATTGAGGCATTGCCAGTTTCTTTGAATATTTTTTTTAATAGTTTTCTTGCTTCGATAGGATCATTTTCAACTATAGTGATTGCTTTGGCAATAGAGCCTCTTTTTCCTTTTTTTAAATCAGAAATATCCAACACATAATAATTTTAGAAGCTGCAATAAAATCTTGTGTGTGATCTAAGGATTACCATAGACAATTGGGGGTGCGGGTTTGCCATGTGGATGTATTTCAGTTTTAAGTGAAACTTTACCAAGGTCTTCATGATCTATTAGAAATGTCACAGGATGCACTTGCCACCCATATTTTGGAGTGATGGGAAACGGTACAGTTTCTACAAAATTAGAACCAGACAAAGTTTTTTGAAAAGATTCATCCATTCCCAAAATTTCCAACACTACATGATTAGTCTTTGCCGTTTTATCAAGATATGAAATCTGGACATATCCTTCATCATAATACGTTGCATCAATTTCAAATGTCGATTTTAAGACATCCTTGTTTAAACTGGAATCAGAAAGAAAAAACAATCCAAATGCGGTAATAATGACAATAGAAATTACAGGTATTATTTTTTTTGCCATTACTATGATGTGAACTCTTTTCTCATTCTACGTAAGAATTTGGAATTAATTCTAATTCGTTCAAGTGTTTGCTCTTGTGTTCTTTCAGTGCCTGGTGTGGGATTCTTTTTGAAAAATTGGCGTATCTCTTTTTCCATAGAGTCATCTGCGATAGAAGAGATACTTGCAACAATTCTGTTAAAAAGAGGATTGCCACGACCAACTTTCTTGCTAAGTTTTGTCCAGTTAGTCTTTAGCCATGGCCATAGAATTTTTTTACCGTATGGATTGGCGGCTACTTTCATGATTGGTAGCTGCATGTTTTGGGAACGAACCTCAAAAGTCTGAGAAAAATTCAAAGATTTTAGCAATAATTTTTCATCTTTGAAACTGCACATTGCTCCAAGGAATCGAAGTTTCTCTTCCATTGTTTTTGCATTTCTGTAAAGTTTAGTTAATTCTTCATGAGTTTTAGAATTTCCATTCCATGCCACAACGGAACATACAGGTTCAATCAAGTCAGGAGGTAACGAACTTGGATTTTTCAAGAATTCTCGGTATCGATTTTCGGATTCAATAATAACTTCGTCATCATCTAATTTACCCAATGTGAATATTGCAAATCCCCTCATCATAGCATCAGTGTGTTTGTCTGTTTTTTTAGGAGTCCATCCCAAATCATACAAAATTTTCTTGAGATAGTTTATAGCATAATTTCGAATTTCATCAGAAAAATCTTCACCAAATACTCTGAAATACAACGAAGTCAGATTGTGTGCGACATTCACTGATGCCAAGTAACTATCCTCATCGTAATATGCATCAGAAAAATCAAGATAATTACGAACAGTTTGATCACCAGAAATACATAATGAAAACAGATCATTTTGAATTGCCCATCTATCGATTGGTGGGATTTGTTTTTGATCCACAAGCATTTTAAGATCAAGTAGAATTCCTTCATCGTATTTTACGCGATAGAATCCTTTTCTTCCAAAATTTGCCACAAATCCAATACTGTCTTTTGGTAATTTCACAGACATTGATTTTTTTGTGAAAAGTTTTTGAGATGATTCCTCTTTTAACCCAATAGAAAGAGGAATTGTCCATAATCCCTTGTTTGATTTTTTATCAGATTCAAGCACATATCGCCTTTGCTTTAGATGTAATGTCGAATTTTGTTTTTCTATTTCAACTACTGGAAATCCAGGTTGTTTTAACCATGTCAACACCATTGCACGTACAGGCATTTTGGAAATTTTGCCTATTGCGTCCCAAAGATCTTGGCCTTCAGCGTTTTTGTATTTGAAATCAGCAAGATATTGCTTTAATCCTTTCTGGAAATTTGATTCTCCCACATAGTGCTCCAACATTCTTAAAACACATCCACCTTTATCGTAAGATATCGCGTCAAATATTTCACGAATTTCAGATGTAGAGTTTACTTTTACATCAATTGGATGTGTATTTTTCAACGAATCCAGTCCCATTGCAGTGTTCATCGCATCTTCAACAAATTGATTCCACAAATCCCATTCAGGATAAAACTTGTCAACAAACTTTGTTGCCATAAATGTTGCAAAGCTTTCATTTAACCACAGATCATTCCACCATTTCATAGTGACAAGATTTCCAAACCACTGATGTGCAATTTCGTGAGATATGACTTCTGCAATGTATTGTTTTGTTCTAGTTGAGGATGTCTTTGGATCATAAAGTAAGATAGTTTCTCTAAAGGTTATTGCTCCCCAGTTCTCCATTGCACCTGCTGCAAAATCTGGAATTGCTATCAGATCTAATTTTGGTAGAGGGTATTTTATTCCAAAATATTTCTCGTATGACAAAAGTAACTTCTTTCCAAGTTCAAGGGAGTACTTGCCTTTTGATTTGTTTCCCTTTGTAGTAATTACACGGACTTGAATTTTACCAATCTTGCCTGTAAGATATTCGAATTCTCCTACGGCAAGATACACTAGATAGGTGGACATGGCAGGGGTTTTTGCAAATTTGTAAATTGTTTTATTTTTTATTTTCTTTTTTGATATTACGGGCATGTTGGAAATTGCAGTAAATTTATTTTCTGCAATTATAGAGATGTCAAATGTTGCCTTGGCTTTCGGTTCGTCCCAGCAGGGAAATGCCCTTCTTGCATCAGATGCCTCAAATTGAGATGTTGCAAGATATTTTGTCTTGCCATTTTGTTTGTATTGACTTCTATAGAATCCAAGTAAGCGATCATTTAACTCTCCAATAAAATCAATTTCAATAAGGACCACGCCTTTGATTTTGTTTTTAATTAGAATTGTCAGTTCTTCTTTTTTTACATCAGTTTTTGTTACTGCCTTTTCAGATATACCATCATGTCTCACATAACAGGATCTTATCTTGATCTCAGCGCAGTGCAAAGTAATTGAATTTACAGACTCCTTGCACTCAACAGTGATGGTCTCTTTCCCATTAAAGGTAAAATTTTTGAAAATAGGCTCAAATTCAAGTGTATAATTTACAGGAATTACCTTCACAGTGAAGGGTACTTTTCTAGCGCTTTATGTAAATTTCTAATAACGAAAAAAGCGAAGAATAATCTAAATTTTGCTTGTTTTGTGTAGATAAAAAAATCAATTAACGTACATCAATTATTCCATCATTAACTAAAAATTCTACTCCATTGAGAAAATCATCGTCGGAGATAAGATCATCTGCCCACCACCGCGCATTGTTTTTAATCCATAATGGAATTTGTTGATCATAGGTGGATTTTTCTTTAGAATCAACTTGAATAATTTTTTCATTGATTAAAAACTGAATACCACCAACAAATGTTTGATCGTCAATAGTACCATCTGACCACCACAGCGCATTGTTTTTCACCCAATTTGGAATAGATTGTTTTTCTGAGAGTGAGACTGGCAAAGACTCCAACGATGGTTTAGGTTCAGATGATTTGTAAATTTTTAATTTTGCTATTCCCTCTGGATGGATTTTTTTTACCGAATCTATATCATATTGAGTAATTCTTGACATGTGAACTGTTTCCCATGAATGCGCAACCATGATTGACGGAGAGCTGCTTATAGAACCAAATTCCACATTCAGTGGATAATGATTTAGACCTAGTGCATGGCCAAATTCATGACGTACTGTTGCACCAATTTCCTGAGTTGTAAATGAAGAATCCGAATAACAAGCATAATTTTCAGTGTAGCGATACTTTTCGTCTTTCCAGGTTTTTTGGCAATTATTAATTTGCTGGTAATAAATCTCAATATCTACAATTTCAGTACTATTTCTAAAAGCAATTCCTAATGTTCTAGCATCGCCTCTATTTGGAGCAAAGATTATTTTGATTTGACAATTTTCAGCAAATGATTCATCTGATTCAAAAATACTTGTATCAATACTCCATATTTCTGGGTTAACACGGTCAGAGTTTTTTAACATCTGTTCCCATTCGGCAATAGCAGATTGGGTTTCACTGATTAGTCGTTTCTTTTGATTTTCATTAATTATTGGCGAAGTATCAGATATTTTTTTGGTGCATACATGTAATGGTTCATAGGTTTGCGCAAATGCAGGCGTGAGAAAAACTAAAACAGTTACAATTAACATAAGGACTAAGGGGAATTTCAATAATTTTTTAAATTTTGTATAAACTTAAGGATTTGGTGCAACATAGAAGTGCAAAATGAGATTAACTGTAATGAGCACAAGAATCAATGTCAGGTAAAATATTTTGAGAAATAAAAAAATGAATCATCAGACATGACTAGATAATAGATTTATAAAATAATTTAGAATTTTTGAGATAAAATCGTTTTAAAAAGATGTATGTGATTAGTAAAAATAACATTTTCTAAATTAAAAATTTGCCACTAGGTTTAAATCTAATTTGAAATGAGCAATTTTATGAATCAAAGAATTACAATAATGCTAGATGAAGATATTATTAAAAAATTAAGAACACTTCAAGCCAAACAAATCAAAGAATCTACAGAATCAGTGAGTTTTTCCAAGGTAATCAGCGATTGTCTTGCAAAATCCCTTAAATAATCTCTGTTTATCCTAATTATCTTTGATTTAATCATATTTTGCGTTTAAGAAATTTTTTGATTTTTGTCATCTATGTTTTTATCTGAGAGTTTTTGAAAATATCTATGTCACAACAAGACAAGATTAAATCACTTGATGAGTCTTGCAAGAAAGTTTTAGAGTTGCCTCTTATCCGATTTGTAGGGGTTTTAGATAAAATGGGCAATAGAATAGCAGGAGGTTTCAAAAAGGGGCTAGTGTCGTATCTACAAGATCCAGACAATCGCAGAATGTACATTCAGTTATCTTTGGAATTTTTGATGAGAAAAGACTTTGACAAAGAATTAGGATCAATTGATTATATTGCCTCAAGAAGGGGAAAGGTCACCATGATAAGCATCCCAACTAAAGAATACTTGGTTTTAATTTCGGCTCAAAGAGATGTAAATATAGAAGAAGTAATAAAAAAAGTAAACAGTTCATTTACCATGCTTCCAGACATAAAGCCCTAGGAATTAGAAGAATACAATTAATCTTCCATGTATAGATTTGATAATTTGTGATTTTTTGCTGTTTGACGTAGACGAAAATCAAATAAAGGCTTTAAAATAATGACTAACAAGCACAAACCATGAAACAAAAGACAGATTCCAGACGTGTCAAAATTCTAGTGGCAAAATTGGGATTGGATGGTCATGACAGAGGCGCTCTAGTGTTATGCAGAGCATTTAGAGATGCAGGGATGGAGGTAATTTACTCGGGTCTTTTTGCTACTCCAGATAGAGTTGCACAAATTGCAGAAGATGAAGACGTTGATGCAATTGCAATGAGTTTACTAAATGGTGCTCATGGAACATTATTTCCCAGAGTAGTGCAAGCATTAAACAAAAAAGGCATCAAAGATGTTTTAGTAGTGGGTGGAGGAGTTATCCCTGAAGAAGATAAAAATGACTTAAAAAAATCAGGAGTTAACGAAGTGTTCGGTCCTGGTACTCCACTAAAAGATATCATTGATCATATTACAACTGGCGTTTCAAAATTAAGAAAAATCTAAAAAATTATTCCGTAGAGTCAGGCCACATCATCTTACGCATTTGCTTTCCGACTTTTTCAATTTGGTGTGCATCAGTTTCTTTCATGTATTTGTCAAATGCATCTTTACCATTTTTCTGATATTCACTAATCCATTCTTTGTTAAAGGTGCCATCTTGTATCATGGTTAGAACTTTTTTCATGTTTTCTTTGGTTTCGCTAGTCATTACCATTGGACCACGAGTAAGACCACCATATCTTGCAGTTTCACTTACACGTCTCCACATTCCATTGATTCCATATCTTTGAATCATATCTACAATTAATTTTAGTTCATGTAAAACCTCAAAGTATGCAATTTCTGGCTGGTAACCAGCTTCGACAAGTGTTTCAAATGCTGCCTTTACCATGGATGCAGAACCTCCACAAAGATCTGCTTGTTCTCCAAACCAATCAGTTTCAACTTCTTCTTGGAAAGTTGTTTGAATTAATCCTGCTCGTGCACTGCCAATTGCTTTTGCAATTCCAAGTGTTCTATCCCAGGCTTTTCCTGTAAAGTCTTGATGTACTGCAACAATTGACGGAGTTCCAAAGTTTTCAAGATATGTCTCTCTTACTTTAGAGCCAGGTCCCTTTGGTGCAACCATGATAATATCGACATTGTTTGGAGCGTCAATCCATTTCCAATGAATTGCAGCTGCATGTGAAAACGATAATGCCTTTCCTTTGGAAAGATTTGGTCCAATCTCATCTTTGTATACCTGTGACTGGATCATGTCAGGAAGTAAAACGTGAATTATGTCGGCTTTTTTGCATGCATCAGATACAGACATTACTGTATGACCATCAGATTCTGCCTTTTTCCAGCTCTGTCCACCTTTCTTTAGACCTACAATAACGTTCAGACCTGAATCTTTCATGTTATTGGCTTGTGCATCGCCTTGAATTCCATAACCAATTACAGCTATTGTTTGATCTTTTAAAGGAGCCAAACTGATGTCTTTATCTTTCCATGTCTTTGCCATGATATTACTGAAAATATTGCAAATATTAACTATGGAATTCAGATCGTGATTATTTTTTTACAACTGCGGCATTTTACTGTTACAACATCTCCTGAGAGTCTCTCAAATCTCTTAGAGCCACAATTTGGACAAATAGGACAAGCACGTAATGGTTTCATTAGTATTCAGTAGGTTTTGTGTCTGATTTTGATATTATGCCCAGTCTTTTTTTGGCGTTAATTTTATCTAAAAATTTAACAACTGAAATGGGAACAAGGTTTTGCCAGTTATCGCCAGATAGTATCATTAGTCGAATACGAGTTGCATTGTATTGTTTTCGGTCTAAAAATTTTGGTGAAACTACATCAATTGCAGAGTCTGCCAATAACATTTTGACATAATCATTTCCGCTGTACACTTTATCAAAATGAGGCAATGTAGTTTTCAGATAAGAGGCCCAGGTTGCTATATTGAATTGGTTTTCAATTGCCACAATAAAACATCGTGACAAATCAACATCGGATTCTTTTAATGAATTATGAATCATTTCAATTCGCTCTCCAGCTGTAAAAGGATCTTTTTCCAAATAATTGAATTGAGAGCTAGTTATTGCAATGATTATCTCATCGCATTCTTCAAGGATTTGTTTTGTCAAATCCAAATGTCCCAAATGAAAGGGTTGAAACCTTCCCATCATCAATCCGCGCATAAAATATGATAAATTTTGATTTAATTAAATCAGTCTATTTTTTAATTTTGGAGAGTTGATGGACTAGGTCACTTGAGGTGATTATTCCAACTACTATATTATCTTGAACTACTGCAAGCTTGCGAATTTTTTTAGATGACATCTGCTTTGCTGCATCCAATATAGATTCATTTGAGCCAATTGTTTGTAATGGAATAGATGCAATCTTTTCAACTGGTGTATCCAGTGGATACTTGTTTGCTGCAACTTTAATTGCAAAATCCCTATCAGTGATAATTCCTATGGTGACAGAGTCTTTTTTTACCAAAACAGCACCTATGCCTTGCTCCATCATTTTAGATATTTGATATACAGTTGTGGAAGAAGATGCAGTAATCAACTGTTTTGACATGATATCTTTAACCAGAATTCCAATCAGGGGTTTTTCTGAATTATTATTTGATGTGTTTTGTCCTTTGCCAGATAGTCCCAAAAATCCCATTACATAAAAAAGATTAGCAAAAACTTAAGGTTTTCTAATTTTGTATGAAATGGGGATTTAATACACAGATATGAAAATTTGAAAATAAGTCATTTAATTTGACCGCTGCCAAGAATTCGAATTGTGGGGGATTCAGGTTTTAGAATTACTGCAATATCACCAGAATTGCAAACAATTGGTTTTTCAAATGTCAATTTTAAGGGAGTAATAGATGAGAATTTTGCTGCTTTTATTTGCAGGCCAACACTAACTAGACAGCCTTGGTTTTGTGCAATGTCAGTTTTATAAAACGGATTCTTTGTAAAATCAATCTCAATTTCAGATTTTACATCAACTGTACCATTTTGAGCAATGATATCGCCCCTTCCAACTTCGTCGGGTTTTGCACCCTTTACTGCCAAGCCAACTCTTGCAGGACATACAGACTCCTCAACAGGGTCGTCATGCATCTGAATTGATTTTATCATAACATCAATTCCTGCAGGATATAGTTTGAGATTGTCGTATTGCTTGATTTTTCCACTAATCACTTTGCCAAGAATCACAGTTCCAACTCCTTTAACATCAAAGCAGTGATCAACTACCATTTTTGGCGGATCATTATTTGATATTGGTTGAATTTTGTCCATTTCCTCTTTGAGTTTGTCTTGTTCTACTTTGAGATATTTTTCAACTACTGTTCCTTTTATCATGGAATTTAATTTTGATTCATCTACATCAAAAGTATGAGAAAGAATTCCTTTGTCTTTTTTCAGAGTATCAAGGGCTATGATTTGCTCGCCAGTGAATTTGTCCAGTTTATCTACGCAAAATATAACATATTCTGCAAGATTGATTGCTTGCAAAAGGGGCTGAATCTTGTCAGGAAAGCCGCTAGGGGCAACCCAAGTCTTGATAACGTCAGATTCTTTTCGGTCATAAAGGGAGAGATCAGTCACGGTCCCTTTTTTGCCAAATTCTGCTGCAATGTCTTGCTTTCCTAAAACTACAAAATTTATGGAGTTTACCAATAATTCAGAAACAGCATTACGATGTAAAAACCATACTAAACAGTACACCAAAAATAATCAATACTTTTAATCAGCATGGATATTCAGATAATTCTTCACATTCATCTAATTTTTCGTCTATTATGTGTAAATGATAAAGAATTGTTTTTCCATAAGACAAATTAAAACATCTCCGTTTTGGTAATAACATATGAGTTTAATCATAGATATAAAAGAATGACGAATAAATTACACTATGATTGATTTTAAAAAGTCTAATTACGGAAAGGAGTTCAACACGGCAGCATAACTTGCAAATCGATGATTTTTTGGCTTGACTGACTTTTGATGATATTTTGAAATTGTTTTTCCCACCGCTCCGTTTAGTCCAAGTGGGCATCTAACAAATTTTTCGCTATTGGCCCAATTTAACACCTCATCAGTAGGACTAAAATAATTCACAATTTTTCCTTTAATGATCTTATCAAGCAATTTTCCATATTTTTTTGAAGATGGTATATCATTTGTAATAGATGCACCAAAAAAATGAATGCTTTCAATAATTTCATTGTTTCGACTTTTTTTTGCCAAATATTCTACCGCACTTAGAATCACCTGTGATCCTAAAGAGTGTCCCATGAGACGAATCTTAGTTTCAGGACTGCTGGATTTGAAATCCTCAATAAACATAGCAAGATTGCGACCATTTTTCTTTGCAATTATTTGACCTGCAGAAAGTGCACGTTTAGCATGTTTGAGCAGATGTGCCCCCGTAGTATTGGAGTCATAGCTAAATCCAGTCACTGGAAAAGAATATCCTAGTTGAGATAGTCTGTTTTTTGCCAAGATGATTTTTGCAATAGCGCCAGAATTATCATTTCTCAATCCATGGATCATTATAACAAGTTCTTTAGAACCGATAAATTTCTTAAAATCTTTTTTCGGGTATAAAAAATAAGAACCCCGTTTGATTGTTTTACCATGTTTCAAATCATAGTATCCCCTAGTAGAAATTCTCGGTATTGTTTTTATCATTCTGACAGGCCTAGTTGTTTTTTGTATTTTGAAATGTCTTCCTCTTCCACTTTAACAAATAATGGAGATACGTTGCCTAAAGTGTGCCCAGATTTCAAGCCAATGTTAGATATTGAATCCCATTTGTTTTCATTAATTTTACCAAAAAGCCCAATTTGCTCCCAAATTTTTTGTGAAGATTCTGGGAGAAATGGAGATAGTGCAATTGCAATGCTACGAGCTGCGTTTACGGATAAAAATACACAGTTTACAGTTCCAGGCCCCTTCTTCCAAGGTTCTTTGTGTTGAAAATACTGATTGAAAAAGGATGAAAACTCCATGATTTTCTTTAAAGATCTATCTAAATGATTTTGTTCCATCAATAATCCTATTTCACCAGAGAGATTCTTAATCTTGCTTTCTGCTTCAATGTCTTTTTCATCGTAATTTTCAGTTTCAGGAATTATTCCATCAAATGTTTTTTTCGTAAATCCCAATGCACGATTAACAAAATTTCCGAGATTACCAATTAACTCAGAATTGATTCTATTTGTAAATTCATCCCAGTCAAAATTCAAGTCATCTTGAGAGTACGGATTAATTGCAACCAGGTAATATCTCAGATAATCTGCAGGATAATATTGTAAGAATTGTCTTAATCCAATGTACCAATTTCTGCTTTTTGAGATTTTCTTTGACTGTAATGTAAGATGTCCTCTGGTCGGAATAAAATCAGGCAGCTTGTATTCGCTGTCAAGTCCCAAACGCATTGCAGGTAAGAATAGATAGTGATGATAAACGATGTCCTTGCCAATAAAATGATAAATGTCTGCAGAATTCCAAAACTCTTTTCCATCTATGCCCTTATCATTAAGAAACTTCAATGCCGTGGATATGTACGCCAAATGGTTATCAAACCAACCATAGAATACCTTGTCTTTGGCACTATCAAGAGGAACTGGAACACCCCAAGAGATATCACGCGTGATATCCCAGTCAATCAAGCCAGATTTTATCCAATTTTGAACATATTTTTTGACATCCTTTTGCAGACTTTCATTTTCATCTAGCCATTTGTATAGAGAATCACCAAAAGTTTTAAGCTTGAAAAAGAAATGAGTTGTCTTTTCTTTAGTAGGAGTTTGTCCACATATAGAGCACCTTGGATCAGATATTTCTTCAGGGACACGTCCACAACTCTCACAAAGATCAGAGTATTGATCAGAGGCATTGCAGTAAGGACAAATGCCCTTAACATATCGATCAGGTAAAAATTTTTTGTCATTATTACAGTAAAATTGAATAATTTCTTTTTCGTAGATGTGACCTTTACTGTTGAGTTTTTTAAATACGTCTTGGACAAATGCGATATTTTCAGATGAGCTTGTTTTGTAAAAAAAATCAAAATCAATACCAAATGAAGTAAAATCATCATAATCACGTTTATTCCAATGTGCCACATATTCAGTGGGTGTCTTTCCTTCTTTTTCAGATTGTATCAAAATAGGAGTGCCAAAATCATCAGATGCACAAAAATAATATGCTTCAACTCCTTTCAACTTCAAAAATCTTGTAGTGACATCTGCAGGCAGATATGTTGATGCAGCATGTCCTAGATGGATTTCTCCATTTGCATAAGGCAATGCACTAGTAATAATTGCTTTATTTTTCATCAGTTACAGTTTGGAACCTAATTGGGGTTAAGAAGTTTTACCAACTATGTGCATATTTGACTTGTGCTGGTGTGAGTTTGTCTATTTTTACGTCCATTGCCTTTAATGCGTCAACTGCAACTTGCTTGTCAATCTCCTCTGGAACATTGATAATTTTATTACCAATTTTTGCGTGATTTTTGAGAATATACAAGACAGATAGAATTTGATTAGAAAATGATTGAGCCATTACTTCTGGCGGATGGCCTTCTGCTGCAACGAGATTTGCCAATCGTCCTTCACCAATAAGATAAACGCGTTTACCATTTTTGAGTGTGCATTCATCGAGGTTTGCTCTTACTCTTTTTACTGATTTTGATTCTTTGAGCAAAAACTTGCTATCAATTTCAACATCAAAGTGTCCAACATTTCCCATGATGGCACCATTTTTCATTTGTAAAATGTGTTCTTTTCTAATTACGCTAGTCATTCCAGTGCAAGTGATAAAGATATCACCGATTTTGCAGGCCTGTTCCATTGGCATTACTTCAAATCCATCCATGTGAGCTTCAAGTGCTTTTACAGGGTCAATTTCAGTCACTATGATTTTAGAGCCCATTCCATGACATCTTGCTGCAACGCCACGTCCTACCCAACCATATCCAACAACTACTACTCTCTTTGACGCTAAAAGTAAATTCATTGCACGCAGATATCCGTCAACTGTACTTTGGCCTGTGCCATATCGATTATCAAACATGTGTTTTGTGTATGCCTCGTTTACCAAAATTACAGGGTATCGAAGTTTTCCCTGATCTTCAACTGCTCTGATTCTAGTTACACCTGCAGTTGTCTCCTCAGTTGCACCAAGAATTTTCATGTTTTTGTATCTATCATCAAAATGAGCTTTTACATTCATGTCAGCCCCATCATCAGTCAAAATAGTTGGCTTGTGGTTTAGCACTTGATCAATGCACCAATCATATTCTTTCACAGATTGTCCATGCCATGCATAAACATGGATTCCCTGTGATACCAGAAATGCTGCAATATCATCTTGGGTAGTAAGTGGATTTCCACCGCAGCAAGCTACTGTAGCTCCTAATTCCTTTGCACCCATTAAAAGAACAGATGTCTCCTTTGTAATGTGTAAACAAAATCCCAGTGTGATTCCTTTGAGGGGTTTCGATTTTTTTAATCTGTTAATCGTATTATCTAAAATTTGCATGTGAGATCTAGCCCATTCGTAAGACAATTTACCGTCTTGGATCAATTTTGCACTAGACTTTACCTTACTCAACACAAATTGGCTTCATAAAGGGTATAAAATTCTATCATGCGAATCTAAATAAATGACAAAATCATCAAATCAACAGTATGGCTTGGAAAAAAATTGCTGAGAAAGGAGAGATAGCAGCAGGCAAAGGCAAGGCATTTAAAATTGACAATAAACAAATTGCAATATTTAATCAAGATGGGTATCATGCAATGGATGATCTTTGTGTCCATCAGGATGGATCAATTGCGCCAGGAAAACTAGAAGGATACATCGTAGAATGCCCACTACATTTCTGGCATTATAACATCAAGACAGGTGAATTGAAAGACTATCTCAAAGATGTAAAATTGGCCACATACCCTGTAGAAGCAAGAAGCGATGGAATTTACGTAGACGTCTAAATTTAAAAAAGCGCTTGAATGTATAGTGTAAATGATCTAAAGATTCAACTCACGTGTTACGTAATGACGGGGAGTAAATTCAAATCTGAGACTCGGCACAACTTTTATTCTAACGATTTCTAAAAATAATATATTGAATCAGAAAATTTTAGATGAGATAATTCATCAAGATTATGCTGCCATTACAAATAACATTGAGAAATTTCTAGTAGCGCAAGTTGAAAACAACAATGCAAAAGGAGTGATTCTTGGCCTAAGTGGTGGAATAGACTCTGCAGTATTGGCGTATATTTGCAAGAGAGTGCTCAAAGAAAAAACATTGGCACTCATAATGCCAGATACACAAATCACACCAAGTACTGAGACAGAAGATGCGATGAAAATGATAGCACTTACAGGATTAGAATACAAACTAGTTGACATAAAACCAATTGTAAATGAATATCTGCATTATTTGGAACCAAATGAATGGGCCAAAGGAAATCTCAGGGCACGAATAAGGGCAAATATTTTGTATTATTACGCAAATGCAAAAAACTATCTGGTATTAGGATCAAGTGACAAAAGCGAGTACATGATTGGGTATTTTACAAAATATGGAGACGGTGCATCAGATATTGTTCCAATAATCTCATTTTACAAATTACAAGTAAGAGAGATTGCAAAATTTTTAGGCGTGCCACAAAACGTCATTGAAAAAAAGAGCAGTCCTCACTTATGGAAAGATCATGGAGCTGAAAAGGAATTAGGAATGTCATATGAAGATATAGATTCTGTACTTTATTGTATTTTTGACAAGAAATTTTCAGTTGAAAAAACTACCGAAACATTACAAATTGAAAAACAAATTGTAGATAAAGTGCATAAATTGTATCTTAATAGTACACACAAGAGAGAGACGCAACAAAAACCATTTGATGACAGACAATGAAACTGCAAGACACTCTTAGTAATTCTGAACAAACACTGGACATTTCAAAAAAGGTACGAATTTACCTATGCGGCGTCACAGTTTATGACGAATCACATATAGGACATGCAAGAACGATAATTGTTTTTGACGTTTTAAGAAAATACCTGGAGAGCAAAGAAATCATGGTAGAATTCATTCAAAATTTTACAGATGTCGATGATAAAATAATAAATCGTGCAAAATTAGAAAGCACCACTGCAGAGCAAATTAGTTCAAAGTACATTCAAAATTATTTTACAGATTTTGACAGATTAAACGTAAAACGTGCGACAAACTACCCAAAAGCTACTGAACACATAGAAGATATCAGAAATTTTATCAAAAGACTAATTGAAAAAGACATAGTATATGTGACAAAAAATGGTGTGTATTTTTCAGTATCAAAATTTCCAGATTATGGAAAATTATCAAAAAAGAAGATAGACGAACTACAATCAGGGGCAAGAATAGAAGTAGATGAGGCAAAAAAGGATCCACTGGACTTTGCATTATGGAAGTTTTCAGATGTCGAACCTGTTTGGGATAGCCCATGGGGCAAAGGCAGACCAGGATGGCACATTGAATGCTCCGCAATGAGCATACGATATCTTGGAGAAAACTTTGACATACATGGTGGAGGCAGGGATTTGATATTTCCACATCATGAAAACGAAATTGCGCAGTCAGAATCATTTACATCAAAGCAGTTTGCAAAAATTTGGATGCATGTGGGCATGGTCACAATCAATGGTGAAAAAATGTCAAAATCACTTGGCAACATCAGAACAATAAAACATGTCTTGGATAACTGGGGACCAAACATAATTAGATTATTTTGTTTGTCAGGACATTATTCAAAACCAATAGATTATTCTGAAGAATTACTAAAAGAAAATCTCATAAAATGGCGTCAAGCTGAGACATGTTATTATGAATTAATTCATGCAAATAATGAAAATCACAATAATGAAATCAAATCATCAGTTAAAGAAACAAGTGATGATTTTGATAATGCATTAAAGTCTGACTTTAATACACATCTTGCACTTTTAGCATTTTTCAAACTAGTCAAGGAAGTAAACTACTTGGCGGCTGAAGAAAAATTAGGCTCAAATGATGCCAAAATAATCATTCCGGAATTTGAAAGAATGCTGAACATTTTAGGATTAGTCATTCCAAAAATAACGTCGGAGCAAAAACAACAAATCGACAATTGGATCATAGAAAGAGAGCAATTAAGAAAAGAAAAAAAATTTCAAGATGCAGATAAAATTCGCGATAATCTCAACGAGATGAATATAGAGTTAATTGACCATAAGGGAAAAACAATCTGGATGAGAAAAGAAAGGATAAAGGCAGACTCATAAAATCAGACAAAAAAATTAGAATGCATGATGTATCTCGTGTTCATTTGATACTTGAACAGACTTTGAATAACTTTACAAATTAGTTTACTCTGTTTGTTGTAAATTCTCCTGTTATTGCCACATCTCCATAGTCTCCAGATACTCGACCTCTTAGAAGGTCTGATGTAAATTGTCCATCTACATCTAAAAGTCCTACTTTACCTGAAAATCCTGAACCAAATATAGTAACATCTACGACCCCATCAAAACCAAATGCTTCAGTATCACAAACACTTCGTTCTACAGCACCAGTTAATTGATAATTTGTAAGATCTACATTACCAGTGACATGATTGCCATCCCGTACTAGTTGTACTATAATACTACCAGAATATTGACAAACTTCGTGGTAAGATCCTCGGTCTTTATAATAATATTCAAAACTAGCATCCCATTTTGCAGTTCCGTGATATTTTCCATTCAAAGCTTGAGTAAAATCACCTGTTTGTTTTGGAGTTATGATAGGTTTGATTGATGTTTTATTTTCCTCTGCCTTCTTTGCGTCAGCTGCCTTCTTTGCGTCAGCTGCCTTCTTTGCGTCAGCCATTGCTTTCTTTTCGGCTGCTTCGTTATATGTAACAGCATGCACAGATTGCATTATAGGAGTGCCAACTGCACCTGCCAATAATACAAAAACGGCAATACTTGCAAGTATCTTATGGTTCATTGTTGAATGTAAATACAGTCATGTTGTATTAAGGAATAATCTTCAATTATCAATGTTGGAATGATCATGTTTAGATTAATTAAAAAAAGAAGAAATACATAGATGACAGGGAGCATAAAACAAAATCAGATAACGCCGGTACAAATAGAGGAAGAAACAGAATAAACCATGTCATTATTTTGTGAAACATGTAATAATAGAAGACTGCCGAGATGGATAAAAGAAGAAAACAAGACCCAGTGGCTTTGTGAAAGTTGTGGTAATTACGTAGATGCTGAAAATAACATTATTCGTCAGAGCACAAAATAATTTAAAAATATAATTTTAAAACGCTACTACTTTTTTGATGCACTAACCAAAGACACTACATCTCTGTCCCTTAGTTGATAGTCCACAGGCAATCTCAAATTATATCTCAAGTCTTTTCCATAAAGCAACCCTTTGGTAAGATCAGTATGAATCTCCTTTGCAAGATCAGCTATTGTGGCTCCAGCCTTAAGCAAGATTACGTCAGGCAATACGCGCCCTTTCTTATCTGCCATGTGTTTCTCATCAGCCACAGGATAGATTGAATTCATTTTCAGAAGTTTGAATACTGCTACATTTATCGCAAATTGCACTCCAGTTCGCATGTATTCACCCATTATTCCTTTTTT
>SYJQ01000062.1 GCA_005798405.1 Nitrosopumilaceae archaeon | reverse complement strand
TGTAATCTCTATTGCAACTCTTTTCTCATCTGCTCTTTTTTCTCCAGGATATTTTAATTGAGAAATTTTTTGCTCCAGTTTTTCGTCTTTAACTAAATTTGCCTTTCCTGTAAATGTCAAATTGTTGTATTCTATTATCACATCAGGGTTTGCCATGGCGTTTTTGAACCAGTCTCCATCTGGCATGTGTCTTGAAAAGTAAATTTTTTCGTTATATTTTACAGCGCGTAGCATTACAGAATGGCGCCTTCCCGTCTTTCTGCCTTTTGTGCTCAAAATTGCACGAAATACATTCTCTTCAACTACCATGAGCCGATATTTCTGTCAAGTAATTTAACCTCATTGCTAGAAATTTCTGATATTTGGTAAGATAAGCAAATCTGAACAGTATACTACATGTCAGTTAAACTAGAAGACATGCCTGAGAATATGGCTACAGCTGATGACTTTGTTGGAAAAAAAGTCATAGATAGAGAAGGCATAGAATATGGTAAAGTCAAACACATTCACATTAACCAACACACTCTGAACGTTTCAGGAGTTACAATACATCAGGGATTTAACAAAGACTATTTTCTCTCAAATGACTACATTGACAAATTCACTGAGGAAACTTTGCTACTTAGTAGACCTCCAGTCAGAACAGGAATTCCAGTAGTTGACATTGATGGTCACAAAATTGGCAAAATAAAAAGACTACACAGAAATCCTGATACAAACGAGCTTGAATCAGTTGAGATCCACGATGGAATAGTCCACTCCAAAATTGTATCAAAATCTGAAATTTGGGGCGTAGGAGAAAGAGTCATTCTTAAAATGACAAAAGAAGAATACAAAAAACTAGAATAGTTTTTTTAAAATCACGATTTTTACTCTGTCTTTTTTCCACATTTTAGGCAAATAGGAATTCCTTTTTCAACTGTTATCTCTACATTTGATGAGTGGCACTTTTGGCATAATCCTTTCATGTTTCATTTGCTTTCAAAGGTCTTTAAATTTTTTATGAGATGTCTCCTCTTAACGCTTAGCAATTTATAATTGAGATAAGCGATCAAAGTGTTGTATTCCGTAGAGACTAGATCTCTCTCTAAATCTTTTGGTACTATAACTGCCGTAAATGATATTTCCTTTGCTGTTGAATCAGGTGAAATTTTTGGATTTCTTGGACCAAATGGTGCAGGTAAAAGCACTACTATAATGATCCTCACAACATTGCTCAGGCCAACTTCTGGCAAAGCTCTGGTCTCCGGTTTTGATGTAGTGACTCAACCAAAACAAGTCCGTCAAAGCATTGGATATGTACAACAAGAATCAACAGTTGACGAATATCTTACAGGACGGGAAAACTTGCTTTTACAGGCAAGACTCAATCATATTCCAAAGGATCAAATCAATAAAAGAATAGATGACATCTTGGAACTAATAGAACTATCTGATAAGCAAAATGATCCAGTTGTTACATATTCTGGTGGAATGAGAAAACGATTAGACATTGCAGGTGGGTTGCTACATCGTCCCAAGGTCTTGTTTTTAGATGAACCTACAGTTGGATTGGATATTCAAACACGTAGAAAAATTTGGGAATATATAAAAAAAATACACAAAGAATTTGAAATGACTATCTTTCTTACGACTCACTACATGGAAGAGGCAGACCAACTATGTGATAGAATTGGAATTATTGATAATGGAAAAATTCAGGTAATTGATTCGCCTGAGAATATGAAAAATGCGATGGGCAATGAAGTCATATCATTGACATTTAAAAATGGAAACTCTGATGACTTTTTATCTCAATTACACCAGATTGATTTGATAAAAAAGATAAACAACGACAATAACAAATTGACTATTTTTGCATCCAAGGGAACAGAAGTGATTCCTAAAATATTTCAAATTTCTTCTGAACTTCAAATTAAAATAGTATCCATATCATTAACTCAACCCACTTTAGACGATGTATTCATTTCTTACACTGGTCGTGAAATAAGAGGAGATGATGCTGGATTTAATCGAAGACGAGAACATGCAAAAATGAAGAGGTTACGTGCATGACTTTGATGTATGATACTTATACTATTTTTTGGAGAGAACTAAAACGATACAAAAAATCACGCAGTGGAGTTTTAATTCGATTAATACAGCCTGCAATTTGGATAATTGTAATTGGAAATACATTTTCAGGAACGCAGCCGTTAATTCAATCAGTTGGATTTGAGGGACAGTACATTGAGTTTATGGCACCTGGTGTGATAATACTAACTGCGATTTTTACCAGCATTTTTGGAGGTGTAAATACACTTTGGGACAGAAGATACGGATTTATGAACAAGGCACTGACATCTCCAATTTCACGGTCTTCTATTGCACTAGGAAAAATGTCTGCAATCTCTTTGATTTCTGCATTACAGTCTAGCTTGATTATAGGAATTGCTTTGGCAATCGGTGTTACTTTTTCAAATCTGTTTATGATTATTCCTATCATGGCAATCGTGATTTTATTCTCTCTTGGATTTTCTGGAATTTCTGTTATAGTGGCTGCCACTGCAAAATCTCAAGAAACTTTTTGGGG
>SYJQ01000061.1 GCA_005798405.1 Nitrosopumilaceae archaeon | reverse complement strand
TTTTTTAATGCATGATTTTTGTCCGTTTTGAATATTATTTTTGAAATATGGTTATCTGTGATCGCATATTTTTTTAAAAATCCGTTTTACGGTTTTTCAATCAAAGTATAAATAATAAAACCGTTTCATCAAGAAAGAATTGCTAGATTTAGTTGCCAAAAAATTATTCCTCACAAAAGGCAGAGGCGTTCATGAAGATCGATTAACAAGTTTTGAATACGCTTTAAGAGATGCAGGAATTGCAGGTACTAATCTTGTTTTAATTTCAAGCATATTTCCACCAAATGCAAAGTTAATTTCCAGAAATGAAGGTCTCAAACAAATTCAACCGGGACAGATTTTATTTACAATTTATTCCAAGAACCAAACAAATGAGGCTCATAGATTATGTGCCGCATCAGTTGGCATTGCAAGACCAAAGGATACTAACCGATATGGGTATCTTTCAGAATACGAGTCCTATGGACAAAATGAACAACAATCAGGTGATTACGCTGAAGACATTGCAGCACAAATGTTGGCATCGTCCCTTGGCATTCCATTTGATATTGATAAAAGCTGGGATGAAAAAAGACAACAATGGACCATCTCCGGACAGATTTACAAAACACAAAATGTTACTCAATCTGCAAAAGGCGATAAAGACGGCAAGTGGACTACTGTCTTTGCGGCCGCTGTTTTGCTTGTATAGTTTTACTTTTTGTATCCTTTGAGATAAAATATAGCTGCTGCAATTGCAACTCCTGTAATGATTATTACTATGATGATTGATTCATCAAAAGATGTCTCTATTTTTTTTGGTGCTACTAGTTCGCTGCCACCCAATGAAAAAATCAACTCATTTTTGTTAATTGAATCCCGCTCTCCGAAAATATATTTTCCTTGAATTCTTTTTCCTTGGTCTGGATCAAAAATCCATCCCTCCTTTGTAATTTCTTTTGGAATTTTTTCACCGTCTATTACTTGTGTGGGAATTATGCTTCCTCTAACATCTGACACATTAGTCGTTTCTTGGGATAATATTACAACTTGCAATATTGAATTTAATGGATAAAATCCAGTTGAAAAGTAATCTGATCTTTTCAATTCATCTGCTTTCAAAAATTCCAGCGGATTAACTTCATTAACTGATGAGGCAGTATTTGGATAATCTACAGATAATTTCAATTGTAATAATGATTTATTTTCCAATGGTATGATTGAAAATGTCATCTTTGATTTTTCTTCTTTGGATAGGTTCTTTGCTATGTCATAAAACCCACCAGACTCCCTGATGACTTTTGGAAGTAACATTGCAGATATTTTCTCATACATAGAATTCGTATCTTCCATAGGCATTGTATAGACTGCAGATATTGTGCCCCTGCCTGAAATAGTTCCTGATGTTTCAAGGGCTCTTCCTATCTCGTCATTGCTCTGAATAAATGTAGAATGAAATTTTGCATTAGTATCAAATGTTTCATTTAGATCATCAATGAACAGGTCTGCAATCTTTCTTGTTGAGTTTTGAATTGCTGGAAAATTTGTGTCTGCTTGGTCTCTTGCAACATTAATGATTATACATGATTCGTCGTATACCCCCAAAATACACTGATTCTGGTTTGTCAAAACTATGGCAGTTATTCTGTTATTTTCCCTGATTTTTTGTTCCAACTCCGAAGGTATTTTCATTTCTTGTATGCTGGTACTTTGCAGAGCAATTGACGCTGTCACATTCTGGGATATGCTTTTATCAATTACTACCTGAGCTGTTTCTTGAAATGTGGCAAGACTCATTTCTTGCGAGTATGAATAGTTTGTTGTAAAAATTACCATTCCAATTAGCCCCAACAAAATCAAGATCTTCTGCATAGGTTGCCTTTCTAGCAATGAAATTATTAAATTTACTCTTGGTTTGTTCCTTTGTTTTTAGATTTTTGTCTTTGATGAAATTATTTTGCTAATTTTACCAAAATCATGTATCTGGCAACTAATATTGTGATTTGGATAATTTTTCAAATATGGCATTAATACAATTTCTAGTTGAAGTCTTTCAAAACCCCATATTTTCAGTAATTGCAATTTTAAGTGCATTTGGAATTGGAATTTTTCAAGGAATTGTTTTGGGTAGAGCAATACTGTTGCGATTTCCACGTCTGCAAAATCATGTAAAAACTGTTTCAATATCTTTGTTTTTCTTGTTTCTTGTAAATGCAATTTTAAGCGTACCTCGCTTTGCATCTCCTGACAAAATTGATCTTTCCAGCGTCTTACAAGCTAATGATCCCGGAGAAGTAACTTCCTTGCTTTTTCTTGTGTTTGGAATGAATGCTGGATTTTTGGCAGTACTTGCAATTTCTGTAACCGTTATGACATTTGTATTGCTAAAATTTACTCGTATTCATGGGGCTGTAAAAATTTTTGTTTTGTTTTTTAGTCTGCTCATATTATTATTGACGGGTCTTAGTAGATTCACAGATCTGACTCCTAGTACTTTTGAGGTTTTTTTGTATTTTCTATATCATCTTGGAATCACGATTGGAATTCTGGCTGGGTCTGCAAGAAAAATCAAATCAAAAAAACTGGACTGGGGATAGTTTCAAACATTTAAATCAGATAATTTTAAACTTGTAATTGACATCGAATTCAAACCGTTCGGGGAACAAGCTGGCAGTCCTTGCGTTGGACTGCCAGCCCCATATTATTAAAAATTCTAGTTTAATACTGCAAGAGTCTTGACTTGACTGCTTACGTAATCTAGTCCCTCTTGCCAAAACTTTTGGGAACTGATATCAAATCCATGCTCTGCTAGTAATTTTTCTGGCTTTTTAGATCCGCCTGCAGCAAGAATGTCGATATATGAAGGAACAAAACCACTTCCTTCTTTTTTGTATCTTTGAAATAACGACAATGCAAGTAAATTTCCAAACGAGTATGCGTAGCAGTAAAACGGTGTGTGGTAAAAATGAGGAATACAGCTCCACTCTATTGCAAAATCTTCTGAAACTGCAACAGAGTTGCCAAACTGTTCTTTGAGATTTTGAATGTATGTCTTTGAAATCTCGTCAATGGTTGTACCCTTTCCAATTTGTTGATGTGCTGCAACTTCAAAAATAGTAAAAAATGCTTGACGCATAATTGTTGCATACAGGTCATCTATTTTTTCAGAAAGCATGATTTTTTTCTCATCATCTGTTATTTTGTCTGATAAATTGTCATACAGCAACAGCTCTGAAAAAGTAGAAGCCGTCTCAGCCAATGGCAATGGTGCATCTTGAACCAGAATTGATCTATTTTGTGCAGATTGACTGTGAACTGCGTGACCCAATTCATGGGCCAGTGTAAAGACATCTCTTGTTTTTCCAGTAAAGTTGACTAACACATATGGTGTTATCTTTGGTGTCAGTGTGCTGCAAAAAGCTCCGTCTCTCTTTCCTGCTCTGACAGATGAATCTACATGATTTTCATTGAATACTTTTTTGGCAAACTCTTCTAGCTTTGGACTAAATCTTCTTAGTGATTCAAAAACAAGTCTGACTGATTTATCGTATTGGTAATTTCTCTCTTTTATGTTGGCTGCTGCTGGAGCATACAGATCATACCTTCGTAATTTTTTCATTTTCAGCATTTTTGCTTTTTGTAAAAAGAATTTTTGAAACACTGGGGAATTTTTCCTACATACTGTAAGAAGAGATTCTATTGTTTTGTCATCTACGTCATTTCCAATGTTTCTCATTGAAATAGGCGATTTGTAACCTCGAATTTCAATTCCCTCATCTTTCCAATTCAAAACAATGTTTTGGTAAATCTCACCTATGACTCCCTTGTTTTCCGTATATTTTGTTAGGATTGTTTTGTACGCGGTTTCTCTGATTTTTGGATTTGTGCTTCTTATGTAGTTTGTAATTTCTTCACGAGTCATCTTTTTTATTTTGCCACCTACATTCATTTTGTACTCATACGCACTAGTCATCTTGTCGTATAGTTTCACCAGTGCAGAAATTCCTGTGACATCCAAAGTATTGATGATCTTTTCTTCAGGCTCTGATAGGGCATATTTGGCAAACAGTCTTTTGTGACTAAGATATTCTGCCAGTTCTCCAGAATCTTTGATCAATCTATTTGCATTTTTGTCATCTACCTGGGTCTTCCACCATAAATCAAAAAACAAAATTTTATTGGAAATCTCTGATCCAAGCTTTGACATCCTTGTCATAAGCGATGTTGCCTCATCTGATTGCGTGTCTGCAGAATATGATAATGATGCATATCCTCCAATCCTACTCATTTTTTCTGAAATCTCCTCGACTTCGTGTAAAATATCCATGAATTTTTTTGACGGCATTTTAGGGTCTAGTTTTAATTTTATCTTTTCAAATTTTTTTGCAAGTTCTTCTAAATCTTTAATTTGTTTTTGAAATGCAGGACTCTTTGGGTCTTTTGCTAGCTCTGATAGATCCCATTTGTCAAGCTTGTACACTGACATCGTTTTCCTTATTTTGTAACTATTAAAAAATGATGGCGTTAGGCTCAAAATTAAACTCTGATTGATTTTAGTTATTGAGCAGAAAATTTGAAATTTCTAACTGGAACTTGAGACCATAACCGAATCAGGTACTTGGTGAGAGTTCCAATTATGATATGATTTTACAAAATGGTATTTAGGGAATGCTGATGAATACTATGAATCATTCCTACGTGAATGTTTTAAGTAAATTTTGTATTTACTATGTATGTCAAACAACGAAACTACACCTGCTTGGGAATCTATACTGGGATTATCTTGGATAATTCTTGATGAGGATTAGTTACAGTATCTCAATCCTGTATCGGATCAGTATTTTTTCAAAGTATCTTTGTATCTTTTGATGGATTCTACGATGATTCCTTTTGCTTCTTTGGATCCTTTCCATCCTAAGATTTCTACTTTTTTTCCTTCCAAATCTTTGTAAACTTGGAAAAAATGTGCAATCTCTGAACGATAATGATCTTCTATATTTGTAATGTCTGTAGTATGAAGATATCTAGGATCATTTGTTGAGACACAAATAATTTTGTCATCTGGACTTCCATCGTCTTTCATTTGCAGTAATCCTATTGGCCTTGCCTCAATTAGTATTCCCGGATATGTGGGATTTGTCACAAGTACTAGTGCATCAAGTGGGTCTCCGTCTTCAGATAGTGTCTGTGGAATGAGACCATAGTCTCCCGGATAATGAAATGGCGAAAACAGTACTCTATCTAGTTTTATCATGTTGTGTTTTTTATCATATTCGTATTTGTTCATGGAGCCTTTTGGAATCTCTACTATTACATTAATTATCTCTGGGATATCTGATCCTGTCTCTATGTCATGCCAAAAATTCTTGCTCATCTAGATCCTAAAATGACATAATCTGTATATGAATTCTATGACTTTTTTTCTAAATTTCAAACATTGGTTCTTGCAAATTTGAAAATTTCAAATATTTCAGTTTTATTGAGGCTAATTTCTGATGTTTTTAAAACATATTTGTCTGATATTTCAATTAAACATTAAATCTCATTTTTAGAAATCATCACTTGGGTTTTAAGCTCTGCAAAATTAGTTCTGGTATGAGCAAT
>SYJQ01000060.1 GCA_005798405.1 Nitrosopumilaceae archaeon | reverse complement strand
TATTTTAGCATATCAGTTTGCAGACAATGATGTTTACAGAGCAGTAACTCATAACAAAGGAATCATGAATGGTGTGATAGCTGTTGCAAATGCAACGGGTCAGGATAGCAGAGCAATTGAGGCTGCTGCAAATGCATATGCCGCAAGATCAGGGCGATATCGCTCTCTTAGCAATTGGACTAAAGACAATGAGGGAAATCTTGTTGGAACTTTGGAATTACCTCTATCTGTTGGAATTATTGGAGGAATTGCCAATGTTCATCCAATTGCCAAAGTCTGTATGAAAATACTTGGAGTCTCTTCTGCTCAAGAGCTTGCATGTGTAATGACTGCAACAGGATTGGCTCAAAATTACAGTGCAATTCGTGCTCTATCTACCGAAGGAATTCAAAAAGGACACATGAGGTTGCATGCAAGAAACTTGGCTGCAGCAGCAGGTGCTCAACCTGATCAAGTGGATAGAATTGTACAAAAAATGATTGAGGAAAAGAAAATCTCCCTTGATAGAGCCAAAGAAATTTTGCTTGATTTTGATAAATTATAATTCTTTCAGTGCTTTGAGAAATTCTTTATCTTTCCAAATTTTTTGTTCCGGATAGCAATTTAGCATTTTACCATTTGAAATATTATAAAATTCCCAAGTGTCACATTTTTTATCAAATTCATATGGTCTAGTGTTGTCAAATTCCCAGTTAAACCCGTTATCAATTTCTGATTCTGGATATCCATGTCCTCTGATTAATGAGATTGTACTGTCTTCATAATTGACAGATATTTCTGCATGTAGTGCATTAGGATATAGGTAAATCACATTGTGATGAGATGTAATTGCATCAAAGATATTTTTTGTAACATACTCATTATGTAGAACAATCACTTTTTCATATTTGGACAAAATATCTGGATTTTTATCTAATTCGATATCTGTAATGGAATCATATCCTAATAATTCTAAAATTTTAACTGCATTTGCACTAGATTGCTCTGCTAATTCATCAATTGATACAATTTTTGTTGTTAGACAAGTATCACATTGTCCATTGTAAAAATCATAAAATCCATTTTTTGAATACGCACTTGCAGTAAAAAGCGGTATTATGAAAAGCGGTTTATTTTTTTTATCATAAACTCCAATTTCCGCATACGTATCAGTTAACTCGGATTTTAATCTAAAAGTGCCTTTCATGGGTATCTTTTGTCCATTGATTACTGCTATGTCTTTTGGATCTACAAAAACTGCAAATAATTCTCTGGTATTCCATTCAATTAATTCTGTATTTGTATTTTCGATAACTTTTGGACTTACTATATCCTGAGTTGGATTAAAGTACGCAAAATAAGCGATTATTATAATAGCTAATAATACTGCTGAACCTAGAATAATTTTTTTAAATGATTTCATTATATTATAATTTTAAAAATAAATGAAGTTATTATATACTGAGTTTAGAAACATATAAGAAGAAATGTCTCAAGTTCGCTTTGCAATTCCAAAAGGCAGTCTTGAAGAGGCAACTTTTAAAATTCTTGAAAGATCTTGGACCAAAGTCAACAGAGAAAGCAGAACATATAGAGTATACCTAGATGATCCAAATATTATTGTAAAAATGCTCAGACCGCAAGAAATTCCAACACTAGTATCTGAGGGATTGTATGATGTTGGCATTACTGGTAAGGACTGGGTTGGGGAAACCAACGCGGACGTTGAAGCAATATTGGATTTAGAATATGGAAAAATTAGACTAGTTGTAGCCTTTCCTGACAAATATCATTACAAAAACCTAGATGAAATGATAGCAGATTATGCTAAAAAGAAAAAAACACTTCGTATATCATCTGAATATCTTACCACGGCATCAAAATTTCTAAAACAATGCAAATCTTATAAAAAATATTATGGTACAAAAGATCCATTAATTGTAACTCCTTGGGTCAGACTTGGCTCAAACAAGAGTGTTCAAATCCATTTATCGTTTGGAGCTACGGAGGCAAAACCACCTGAAGATGTTGATGCAATTATGGATGTAACTGAAACCGGAACAACACTAAAACAAAATAAATTAAAAATTGTCGATGAAATACTTACATCTACTGCACACTTGATTGTTAACAAAAAATCTTTACGGGATCCACAAAAGCGTGAAAAAATATTTGATATTGTAACTTTAATGCGAGGTGCTGTACATGGAAGAAAATATCTCCACATTTACCTTAACGTTGAAGAAAAGAATCTCAAAAAACTCCTAGAGCAGATACCTTCTCTTAAAAAACCAACAATTAGTCCACTTAGCGAAGAAGGATGGTACGGAATAAATACAGTTATTCAAAAAGAAGACTTTCATAAATTAATTCCCAAATTAAGGAAAATTGCACAGGGACTAGTAGTTCATGAGCCACGACAAATTCTAGAGCTAGAGGAGATAAAGCGTGATGAAGAAAATTGATGAAAATAATTCATGTAACCAATGTTGAAAAATTTGTAGCTCAAGCATTACCAAAACAGCCACAAAAAAACAGATCCATAGTGGAATCCATTATAAAAAATGTACAAAAAAATGGAGATTCTGCTATAAAAAAATACGAGAAAAAATTCAGTGGTGCTAAAATAACTTCATTACATTTATCACAAAACGAAATTAAAGATGCATTCTCTAAAGTATCTAAAAATAAAATAGATGCAATACGATTTTCTAAATCAAGACTAGAGAAAACTGAATCTGCTGTAAAATCCATCTTAAAAAATAAATCTATTAGCACAGATGGAATCAAAATCTCAAAAAAATTTACACCAATACAAAGTGTAGGCTGCTATATTCCAGGAGGTTTGGCAAAATATCCAAGCTCTGTAATAATGTCTGTAGTTCCTGCAAAAATTGCAGGAGTCAAAAGAATCGTGGTTGTATCCCCTCCTAACTCTGATGGAGAAATTGATCCATTGACTATTGTAGCTGCGAATCTATGTGGTGCAAATGAAATTTACAAAGTTGGAGGCGCTCAGGCAATTGCTGCATTATCATTTGGCACAAAATCAATATCCAAAGTAGATAAAATTGTTGGACCAGGTGGTGCATTTGTAACAATTGCCAAGTCAATGGTTAGCAATAGGACATCTATTGATATGATTGCAGGTCCTACAGAATTAGGAGTCATTGCAGATGAAACTGCAAACCCTCGATATATTGCACTTGATCTCATATCTCAATCAGAACACAGCAATGATACTTTTTGTTATTTGATAACAAATTCAGAAAAACTAGCAAAATCTGTAGATAAAATTATTGCAGAATTATCCAATAAAATAAAGAGAAATGATTTTGTAAAAACTAGTCTTAAGGAAAATGGATTTATTGCAATCTGCAAAAACAATTCAGATATGATAAAACTTGCAAACGAATTGGCCCCTGAACACCTTCAAATCATGACAAAAAACCCATCTACTTTTGCATCCAAAATAACATCTTCTGGATTAATTCTGCTAGGAAATGACACTCCGTCATCTGCCAGTGACTATCTTTTAGGCTCAAATCACATTTTACCAACAAATGGATTTGGTAAAACAAGGGGATCCCTTTCAGTTTTGGACTTTATCAAGATAAACACTCAGATATCTGCATCAAAGTCTGTCATGTCAAAAATTTCAAAGCACATGGAAGTATTTACAGAAGCAGAAGGATTCCCAAATCACTTTGAGGCAGTAAGAGGTAGAATACAATGAAAAAAGACTGGTTTGACAAAAAAATTAAAGAATTTTCTTCCAT
>SYJQ01000010.1 GCA_005798405.1 Nitrosopumilaceae archaeon | reverse complement strand
TCCAACGGCATTATCACCACCAGTCAGTACAACTATAACCGTACAGTAAGATAACTAGTTCACATTTCCCTTTTTTTCTTTTTTTTGAATCAACACTTAACGATAGTTGTAGATAATTTCCAGAAGCAATATCTAGGAGATAATATTGAATTATTCTAAATTGAAATTAAAAATTTTATTGTTTTTTATTTTATTATTAATCATTCCAGTAAATGATGCATTTTCAGAATTGGAACTGCTCACAAACAATCAAGTCTACTCTGAAGGACAACCACTCTTTGTATATGGAAAAGGACAACCAAATGAAACTCTGATAATTAGATTATTTGCTCCAGATGAAACAATTGCAAGTTTTGATCAAATCACTACTGCTAGTGACGGTTCCTTTGATCATGTATTATTAACATGGCCTCCATCATCCCCCAGTTTTCCATTTGGCACATATGTAGTTGAAGTAATCAGCACTGAACAAAGCGGCATCTCTCAAAAAATTGATGTCAAGTTTACATCAACTACAGATCTGATTACTGTGCCTGTTGAAAGACATCTCAGTACTTCTGTCTTTGCTCCAGAGACTGCAGCGATAAACACACCATTTAGGGTATTTGTGCAGACAACTAGTGATGGTTTGCTAATCGGAGATGATCCAAAAGATCTACTTCAAACAACTCATGTGCATCTGCCTTCTGGAAAAGTAGAGACACTATCAAATGCCTTTTCAACACTTCATCAGGGATTGTACTATCTAGATTACATTCCAAAAGAAGAAGGAACCTATGTCTTTCATGTAGTCTCTTTTAGTCAAGGAACGATATCTCATGGTTCGGTTGCAACCAATGTTCTTAGTCAGGATTTGGCAGGAATATCAAATCAAATAATAAAACTAAATTCTGTCTTGGAAGAGACATCTACTGAATTAGACACATTAAAATCAGAAATAGAAGGATTTGGCTCTACTTTGGAGAGTGCCAGCAGTAACATCGACACAAGTGTGACTTCAATATCAAAATCTGTCACAAACATTGAAGATGCGTCATCGCAGCTAAATTCCTTATTCTTTCCAATTGTCGCATCAATTGGAATAATTGTTGCACTGCAAATTGCAATACTTGCTAGAAGAAGATAGTTATAATAATACACGACAGCAAAATTAATCGTAATGCCCAAAGCGGCTATCTTTTTTAGTATTCTTCTTGTATCTGGAATGTTTGTAAACTCTTATGCAGTTGTAGATGGAGATTTGCATCTTGAAAGTAATGCTCAAAATGAATCTGGTGATTTGTTTGATTCAGGTATTTTAGAAATTGATTCTAATTTTTTTAAATCAAATAATTTTAAAAGATACATGGTTTTTGGAGAAGGCTCTGATTCAGATTTTTTAAAAAAAAATTCAATATATGGAGTTCAATCTAATGGGGGATTTTTTTATGTTGCAGTACTTTCAGAAAACTCAATTTCAAATCTAGTTTCACAGGGATACTATGTTGTAGAGGATTTTCAATTAGATTTTCATTCTGATATTTCCAATGTAACTGACGCATCTAGAATAGGACAAATCACAGGCTCTACATTGGCTCAAACAAAATACAATGTTACTGGAAATGGTATTAAAATAGCAGTAGTAGATACTGGTGTAGATTTTTCAAATCTAGATATTCAGCACTCTTTAGCCAGAGACAAAAACAATCATCCTGTAATGCTTGATGCAGATGGGCAGGGAATAATACTTACAAATGCAACTTTTTTTGCATTCATTGACAAAGATGAAATTATACGAAATAATACAAAACCAACTCCAGAAGGGATCACATCATCAGTGTACAAGACAAAAAATGGTATTTTTCTTGATATACGTCAAAATGGTAAAGGAACACAAATTCCAATTTATAATTCATTTTTTCCACAGTTTGGAACTTCTCCAATATTTAATGGAACACTAGATACTGATATAAAAATAGGTAAAGACAACAGAGATTACATCAAATCAAAAAGCGGAATTTATCATCTTGGTATAATGTACCAGGGAGGTCTGGAAGGACCGTTAGCTAGAATTCAAGTTGTACCTGTACTTGTAGTGGATTCCAATGTTGCAGGAATCTATGATACTGTAATTCCTGATCTGAGTACTTCTTGGGAAGATTATACCAGATATGATTTAAAATCAGGAGACAAGCCAAAATATGATTTTGATTTTACTGATGAAAAACCAATTGTCTTGGGAAGTGGAAAAGAATTTCTTGTTTATGATTCTAATAATGACGGTAAAGCAGACTACAGTGCAGGAACAATAGGGGCTCAAGTACTAGATGTTTATGGTGCGATTCAAAGTAAAACTGTCGATGTTGATAAAACTCTAAAAGCAATTAATGGAACTTTGTTGCCTGCATTTGATCCTAAAGGAGAATTTTTTGGAGTGATGACTGATTTTATGGGACATGGAACTTCAAGTACTTCCTCAATTACATCAAAAGGCGAGCAAACATATGACATTTACAACAACACAAAAAAATTTACAATCAATGGGGTGGCACCTGGTGCAAAAATTGTTCCAGTAAAGGCATTATGGGCTGGAGACACTGTTTATGCATGGCTGTGGTTATCTGGATTTGACAATAATGATCATGATTGGAATTTTACTGGAAAACCCAGAGTAGATATTATTTCAAATAGCTGGGGTGTTTCAAATTTTCCGTCATTTAATGCTGCACCCGGAATGGATATTCTATCTGTGATACTTGGAATACTTGCAACTCCGCGTTCTCTTGATGATAATTACCCTGGCGTGACAATTGTTTCAAGCGCAGGTAATTCCGGACACGGTTATGGAACAATTGGAATGCCAAATGCCACCCCATTTGGTATCACAGTTGGTGCTACTACAAACAATGTCTTTGTCGGATATGGTCCATTTAAAGATCAACCAAGATTTGGCAATACAACTTCACACTTTAATGATGTGGTGGATTTTTCAAGCAGAGGTCCTGGAATTGTTGGAGATCCAAAACCTGACCTGATGAGTATTGGCGCACATGGTTTTACACCATCCAATGTCCTTAAAACTAAAAAAGATTCAAAGGAGGAATCTTTTTCATTATTTGGAGGAACTAGTATGGCAGCACCTCTGGTTTCTGGAAGTGCGGCAATACTGATGGAAGGACTAAACAAACAATCAAAAGAGTATGATCCATTTACAATCAAAAATATTCTAATGTCCACTGCAAAAGATCTTCAAAATGATCCATTCACTCAAGGATCTGGATTAGTAGATGTAGATAAGGCACTAAGTTTTGTAAATTCTGAAGAAGGAATGTTTCTAGTCCATAATAATGCTTCATACAATAATATCAAAAAAATTCTAAAACCTGCACTTGATTCTATTAATTCCACATCTATACAATTTGAGAAATTTGAATTTCCTACAAAAATAATGCCAATGACAAGCTGGTTTGCAGGACATTTGCTTCCTGGAGAACACAGTAAAGCAACATTCACAATTGAAAATCCAACTGATAAAGCAATTCAAATCTCTATAAAACCTACAACAATATCTCTAATCAAAAATACTCAGTTTGATGGTACTACCAAAGTACGACAACAAGATTCAATGCTGAACAAATCAGATGCATTCATTCCAAATTATATCAAACTATCTGATATCAAAAAACACAAAGAGTTGGGTGAATTTTTTGATGAAAATCCAATTCCAACTGATTCTTCTTTAATGGTATTGAATCTGAATTTTCCATTTGATGATTTTATGAACAAAACAGATATTCGTTATGCAAACGACATGAAAATCTCTTCATTATACCTTTATGATTGGATTGATAAAAACAACAACACTGCTGTATCTAGTGATGAACTATCTATGATTAACAGGGCTGGATCATGGGGAACTGTTCAAGAACTTCGAATTACTGAGCCAAATGAACAATTCAAAGGAGTCCCTCTAGTTGGTGTATATCCTACTCCTACTAGATATTCTTACTATCTAGGTGATACAAAACAAAATTCAACTTCAATGGAATACACTTTATCTGCAAGTTATTACCAAAAAGACAAATGGTCTGTTATCTGGCAAGAGTCTGAAACAATTACTATACCTGCAAATGATATTGCCAAGGTGGATATTTCTTTGGTTGTGCCAAATGATTTGCAGACTGGTAATTATCAAGGCTTCATAACATTTGAGGGAGAAAAACATACTGTAAATACACCGGTATCTTTTGTTGTGAAAAAAGAAATTGATCAAAAAGATTCGCTTGTTTTAATTCAAGGAAAACAAAGCAATGATGTACTTTTTGGTAATGGCTATGTCAAAGGCGCATTTGATATGGTAAATAGATACATGGCAGGTGATTGGAGACAGTATTATTTTGACATCAAAGATGATTCAGTAAATTCTGCAGCCATAGAATTGTCTTGGAAAACTGATGACACAAACTTGTCTGTGTTTGTTATGGATCCTAAAGGAAGGATAATTCAAACTAACATGCCATCTGGAGTATTTGGTCATTTTCTTGGTTGGCCTTCACTTGACTGGTTAGGTAATTCTGTCTTCAGTCAAGGTGGTGGATTCTTCCCTGTAAAAAACAAAGATAACACTTCTACTGTACTTTATGTTCCAATTAATCAAACAGGAACATATACTCTACTAGCTCACTCTACACTGTTTGGTGGAAATTCAACTACTGAACCAATTATGCTTGCAGCTAAATTCTCTAACATCTCTTCAGAAATTCAACAAATACAAATCGATTCTAAAACCAAAATCATACCCCGTTCTATAGAAAATGTAACTACATCTGAATTTTCTAATAAAACAATTAACAATGATTCTCAAATTACAATACAAGATGATATTGATGATTCTCAAATTACAATTCAGGATAACACAAATGATTCATCTTTTAACATTGGATTGACTGTTGGTATTGGAGTTGGAATTGCGATCGGAATTGTTCTATTTTTAATTCTTAGACAAAAACCAAACAAATAATCTAATAAGGTTTATAAGCAATTTGGCGAGTACGACAGCTTGAATGTCTGAGCAAGGGACAAAAAAGTCTGGCGGATTATCTAGAAGAGATTTTCTAAAACTAATGGGGGCTGCAGGCACTGGCCTGGCATTTGCTCCTTTTGTTCCATTTGGAAATTTCATGCCAAATCCTTCGCAGGCCACTCTTGAAAAAGTTAAAGTTATTTTGCCTGACGGCACTCAAGCTAATGTTAAAACATTTCCTGATAATCATTCTGAAGTAATTACATATCCTAGTACTGGAGATCCTGCACTTGATGCAGAAGCATTTCGAAAGTGGCAATTCATTAGATTACCGCAAGAACTTGGTGGAGACAAACAAGATGTTTCATCATTTAGAGCATACAGTATGGTGTGTCTTCATCTCTGGTGTTTATGGAAATACTGGCCAGAAGAAGGACGAAAGAGAGGAGAATGTCCTTGTCATGGAACTATGTATGATCCTACAACTGGAACAGCATTTGCTGGACCTGCATCATTGCAAGCTGCACCATCTAACACACTAGCACAACTAAATTTTGAAATGGATGCAGATGGCTTTTTATGGGTTTTACCACCAACTTGGGGTGTGAATGATAATGGAGTAATAGGATATGGCCGTTTCGCTTCATAGACGTACTGGCGCAGTTGCCTTTTTCTACTGGCTTTGGGATGGACTAGACAGAACAATCTTTACTGCAATTAAATTTTCATTTCCTGCAAGATTTGTAAGTCCATTTGGATTTTTGGGAATGCTTACCTTTGTTGTATTTGTAATACTTGGAATCTCCGGAGCTCTGCTAATGTTTTACTATCAACCAATGTTGGATAGAGCATGGGACAGTGTCAAATTTATCAATGATGAAGTTCCATTTGGTTTTCACATAAGAAATATTCACTATCATGGTTCCAACGCAATGGTACTTTTGGCAATCTTGCACATGTACTATCAATACTTTAGTGGAAGATACAAAATTAGAAACGAAATTTTATGGGCTACTGGTGTCATACTTGGAACAGTTACAATTCTTGAAGCATT
>SYJQ01000059.1 GCA_005798405.1 Nitrosopumilaceae archaeon | reverse complement strand
GGTGAAGGCAATTGTGGTTCTGATTCAGGTGAAGGCAATTGTGGTTCTGATTCAGGTGAAGGCAATTGTGGTTCTGATTCAGGTGAAATATGAGTATCATGAAATTCAGATAAAATGTCTTCCGCGTCTTTAGATTTTTTTAGGTCACTCAATTTATTATTCCTTTAACAACAAAAGCTTCTTTGGCTTTTATTTAATTTTTGAGGTCCTCTCGTTTTATGTATTCTTCAAAGATTTTTTCAATTTCATCATCATTTTTGCTGTTCTTTACTTGATTTACTAGATCAACTTCTTCAATTTCATAACAATTTAGGAAATCTTGTGAGTCTTTGAACAGCAAAAGAACTTTGTTCTTAAAGACATGATGGTATAGTTTTTCTTTTTCCATCAATTCTGGCTTTATGTGGATACCGTTATCGTCAGAAGATACAGGATAAACCATTATCGTTATTAAAAATGCTCAATATTTAGATGAATATGCAGTACGATAATAATAGAAAAGAGGAGCAGCGACATTGGAGACCAGAGTAGTTTTCCACATAGATTTTGATTATTTCTTTGCTCAGTGTGAAGAAATTCGTACTCCAGATCTGAAATCAAAACCAGTGTGTGTTTGTGTTTTTTCAGACAGAGGTGGAGACAGTGGAGCAATCGCAACTGCCAATTACATTGCCAGAAAATTTGGTGTAAAGTCAGGAATACCAATCAGTTTTGCAAAAAAAAGACTTGAGGAAAGAAAAGATGCAGTATTTCTTCCAGTCGATTTCGATTATTATTTGGAAATATCTGAGAAATCTATGAGCATTATTAAAGAAAACGCAGATGTTTTTGAATATGTAGGAAAAGATGAAGCGTATTTGGATGTCACAGATAGAGTCAAAGGAGATTTTGACAAAGCAGGTCATTTAGCACAACAAATTAAAAATACAATCAGAGACAAGGTGAAACTTAGTTGTTCGGTAGGAGTTTCAACGAATAAATTGATTGCAAAAATTGCTTCAGATTTTAGAAAACCAGACGGATTAACTATTGTGTCATCAGAGAAAGTAGAAGAATTTTTAGAACAATTAAAAATCAGAGCAATACCAGGTATCGGAAAGAAAACAGACGAGAGGTTCACACAAATGAATTTTGAAACAATAAAAGATCTTAAAAAATTAGATGTGTTTACTTTGAATAAAGAGTTTGGGAGAAAGCAAGGCACTTACATATTCAACGCATCTAGAGGAATTGATAATGAGCCAGTAAAAGAAAGAGATGCAAGCACGCAATATAGTAAAATTGTCACTCTAAAAAAAGATTCAAAAGAATATGATTTTTTGGCAGAAAATATTAATGAATTATGTAAGGAATTACACGAGGTAATTCAAAAAAATAACAGAATGTTCAAATCAGTAGGAGTGCAGTTTATCATGTCAGATTTAACAAACAAAACAAAATCAAGAATGCTAAAAAATCCCACATCGAGCATAGAAGAATTACAAAAAAATGCATCACAGTTATTAAAAGAGGCATTAGAAGATCAAAAAAACACAATAAGAAGATTAGGAGTTAAAGTTTCAGAATTATCAGAAATTAGAGGTCAAAGTAATATCACTAGTTATTTTTAGGAATGGATTTTCCTTCAGATTCTAATTTTTTTAATCTTCGTGTTTCTATCAGAATTACAATCAGTAAAAATACAAACAACCACGGTAAAAACATAATCTCACCTGCAACAGAATGAAATTCTTCCCATTGTTTTGCGTCAGTTGTAACTTTTAGTGCATACCAAGATAAAGAAAATATCCTTATCATATTAACGCCAATGGTGCCAGCTATTCCTAATCCAAAGTAAACAATTTTTCTATTTCTTGGAATATTCATTTTTAATAGAAATGCACCCATTACTAAAGAATAGATGATTACACTGTGTACACCTGCAGATGGCCAAAATACCTGAAGTACCATTGGTCCAAAATCACCTTTAAGGAACATGATATTGTCACGTGCAGTAGCAGTTCCAAGATCAAGTACATTTACTAACCATACATTTGTCTGTACCAAATAAGGTACGACATACTGTAATGGACCAAGAGAGTCATACGGAAAAAACGCATCCAATGAAAGAATGATTGCGCTACCAGCAAGAAATATTGGTCCAGCAGGTGCAATTCTTATCCATCTTTTACCAAAAAATATACTGAGGGCAACAGTAATAAAAATACCCATCACAATAAAATCCCACATCCATATCCAAGAATGAATTAGTTGAACATTGAATTGTTCAGAAGATGTTAAAAGATAATCCCTCAAACCATTTTCCAGTGCAATAAGATACACAATCACCATAGCAGATAATGGAATTACAGCAATCAATCTTTTTTTAGAAATAATAATTTTAAGACCAATCAATTCAGCAATAATAAAGACAAGTGCAAAAAGAAATCCACCTCTTCCTTGATTCCAACTTAAACTGAAGCTGTCAGGAAATGCAATCAGTGCAAAAAGAATCGGGCTGGCAATAATAACAATTCCAATCATCAGATTCTTATTTTGCATTATGTTTGAATTAAAAAACGATCAATAAATAGATAAGATGCCACTAACAAGTAATAGAAAATTTTTCAGGACAACAAAGATGTTCGTACTGTGGCTCAGATAGTTTACCTTTAACCAAAAACACAATTATTGTATAGTTTCCAGTTTTTGGAATGATTTTACTGCATTTTTTACATCTGAGCACATCCATGAAAAGTTTTAGAAACAAATTATACTTGAGAAACAGGATGTAATGATCCAAAATAACTATACGATAACAAATTTAGCCATAATGAGAACTGAAATATTACAGATTAGAAAAAGTCTGCAATTGTCTTCTGACGGATTAATTTCATGATATTTCCCTTTGAAAGCCATTCAGATTTACTAATACTCATTTTCTTGGAGGCAAAAGTGATTGCGCCATCAAAAGTATCAGTAATTAGTGGTGTTTGTTTCATTGCTGAACGAATTCCTTCTCTTACCTGCCAAACCCCAACTGGAATTGAGTATTCAGGTTGAATTTCCCTTAAGATTATCACACCGGATTGAATCTTGTTTTTCACAAGATATTCTGTCACTCCTAATTTAGCTGCAAAATATGCACCAGCTATTTCAGGAGGATGATTGATTCCACGTGCATCCTCGTAATCAGAACCAAATCCTAAAACACCGTTAGAATACCATGCTTCAATCATTTCATAAATCCATCTATGGGGAAACAAAACTACAGAAAACAAGTTTCCAAGATGATCATATCTAAAAACCCTATATGAGTCAATTAAAGGAAAATTCAAAATTTCTTCAGTGAGGAATTTAGATATGATATCATCAGTTGCAGTAATGCTCCATTTTGTAGGAACCAGTTTTCTTTTTTGTCCAAGCATGCCGATGCTGAAACATTTTTGAATTTTCGATATATCTATACCAGAATTATACAAATGTAAAACAGCATCATGTGCATTTAGATCTTTATCATAGAAGGTTTTTTCAATTGATTTTGTTGCAGATGTGCCGTAAAACTTTGCAGATTTAATTTCTCCAATTGGTCCAAATGGTGCACTTTCTCCATCAAGTGAAACATTTGCAGATGTTGTTTTAGTGAATTGTAAATCAGAGTCAGTGGGTTTTGAAGACATTGTTATTTCTTGTAAATTTTCTATGTACCGACCATCCGTTTGATGTATAGAGACTTTCTGAATACCACGAACGAGATTTAACCGAAAATTAACTATTTCTTCAAGAGATTTCCCAGCCCATCTTTCAGGATTATCAAGTAAACTGGTATCTCCATGTATAGGAGGAACCATCGGTCCAACAAACACTTTTGGGTAATTGTACGAACCTACAAACACAGATGGTGGACTAGTCCCACTAATCGAGTCAGATGAAAACAAGTTTCCATATTTAGAAAGATTCTCATGCCATTTTGACAATATTGCTCTTCGGATATCTTGCGAGTTTGAAGACAATAGAATTTGTGCCTAAAATCTGCCTATTAAGTTGCCTAATTAGTTAAATTGACTGTTACTTGACGTAGGATGTTTAAAGAGTCAGTCCAAACATAAAACATGCCGATAAAGAGAATAGTTTCATTTTTGCCAAGTGCCACAGAATTGCTGTATGAATTTAGAGTAGAAAACATGTTGTATGGAGTAACACATGAATGTAAATATCCTGAAAATGCAAAGACCAAACCACGTGTAATTAGTTCAATAATTAATTCAGATGAATTATCTAGTAAAGAAATAGATACAAAAACCTGTCAGTTATTAAAAGAAGGAAAAGAAATTTTTGTGTTAGACGAAAAAAATATTTTAGAAGCAAACCCAGATCTCATAATATCTCAAGAAACATGTGATGTCTGTGCAGCACATAACAACCAGGTCAACAAAGCAATTCAAATTTTACAAAAAAAACCAATGATTCATTCGATGGATCCTCATAATTTTGATGAAATAATAGAATCAGTAAACAAAATTGGAAAAATTATTGAAAAAGAAGAAGATGCAAAAAGAATTACAGAGTCACTTAAAAAAAGAATCAAATATGTTAAAAATGTCACGCCAAAAACAAAACTAAAAGTTCTTGCAATAGAATGGATTGAGCCATTTTTTACAGCTGGGCATTGGATACCGGAGATAATCATGAATGCAGGGGGAGAAAATATGATCAGTAAGAAAGGAGAAAGATCTAGAAAAATAACCATTTCAGAAATAATAGATTCAGACCCAGACATCATCATCATGATGCCATGTGGTTTTGATACGTTTCGTACAATATCAGAGTATAGCAAAATACTAAGAGAGGACAAATCATGGAATACGTTAAGAGCTGTCAAAAACAAAAAAGTTTTTGCAGTAGATGCGAATTCGTATTTCAGCAAACCAAGTATTAGAACTATTACAGGATTGGAGATACTGGCAAAAATTATTCAGTCAGAGAGTTTTTTGAAATTGAATGTACCTAAAGATTCATTTTTACAGATAAAATAAGAGATTATTCTTCAGTATCTTCTAATTCATCATATTCTGTATTTCTTCTGCCAGGTCTAATTGGGATGTAAATGATTGACATGGAATCTATTGATTTTGCCCCAAGATACAGTCAAAGGTTTTAAAAATTTGCCCTTTTAGTGTATGTTTTATACAAATCATGGTTTTTCAGATCGATTCAGAAGAATCAGTCATGCATTATGTTCAGTTTGTAATGACACTGATAATTCATACGAAAGATCTTTTAAGGTAGAATCAAAGTTATGCTATGATCGATTTTAGAAAATATCTCAACTGTCCAGAATGTAAAAAAACGCCTCCTTACTGTATGGAGCACAGAAAGGAAGTAAACGCAATATTAGATAGAACGTGATCATCCTAATCATTTAATTGTAATCAAAAATATTTGATTCAGGTCAATGCGTGATCTTGCATTCAGTTTTGAGGGATTTTACTGTGGTATAATATGTAAAAGCCAATAATGTGATTGCTCCAATTCTTATTGGAAGTTCAAAATTTGTTAAAAATGTGAGTGCGGTTATGCCTATAGAACCAAATGTCGAGATAATAGTAAACCCCACAGGTCCACAACTGCAAGCACCAGCAACAGAACCAATGAATGAACTAAAAACACTACCACCTATCTTTCCCTTAGATTTTTTCAAAATATTAATTCGGTATATGTTCATAGGAATTACCACTGCCGATAACACAGAAAGAATCACAATTAACACAAATCCAAATTCGGTTCCTTGTGCAATATGACCAATGAGGTACGGCTCAAAAAAAAGATATTCTGAAATAACTGAAAGTCCAATTAGCATGAATGCAAAAAGAGCAGATGCCAAGACAAGGTAAAGAGGATTTGAGAAAACAAGTTTCAGAGTTTGTAACATATTAAATCATCGAATCCAATATTTGTTTAAAGACAGAATAGGGTTGCGCCCCAACAATCTTTTGTTGTTGTCCATCAGGACCTATAATAAAAAAGGTCGGAGTACCACTAGCACCTAATTTTTTTGCCTCAGCAATATTATACTGAACTCTTTTTGCATATTTTCCTGAATCAAGACAACTCTCAAATGAGTCCATATCAAGACCTAAACTAAAAGCAAATGCTTTTAGTCGTTCAGGATTTGCCCATCCATTATCAATTTGAGATTCTTGAGCATTATACAGTTGATTATGATATTCCCAGTATTTTTCTTGATCCTCCGCGCAGTAAGATGCCTGAGCTGCTTTTGGTGAATCATTTCCCAAAAAAGCAAGATCCATGAAAATGAAGTTAGATTTTCCGGTATCAACATAATTTTGAAATATAGTGGGTTTTGTATTATGAAACCAATTATAACATTGATGACACTGATAATCGCCGAATTCCACTATTGTGATCGGTGCCGATGCACTACCCATAATTGAAGAACCCATCACAGTAGAAATAGACCCATGTGTTCTCATATCATAATTCTCATTTTCAACAAAAGATGAAGAGTATGCTACAATTACACTTACGGCTATAACAGACAGAATAATACCAATCAAAGATCCTTTTTTGTTCACAATGAAGATATTGAAAAATTGTTTAAAAAACTTATTCCAAATTATGAGAGGATTTTCTCTTAAAAAGATTAACAAATTTGGAAATGGCGATGTCTATAGGGCATGTCTCACATAGCATATTTGAAGAATGTTTAACGAGATGTTTCTCAAATGTTTTTCTAGAATCAAATACAACATCACATCTAGTACAATAAACCTTTGAGATATTGTTTTTAGATGATTTCATCGCCAATTTATTTTATAGTTAGAACTTATAAAGATCCTGTTAAAAATCATCGTCTAAAAAATACAGGAAATTAGTTCTAAATCATTACTGCTGATAAAAATTACAACGTTTCAGAATTTAAAAACAGAATTTTGGAAATATGCTAAAAATCAGAGATAGTGTATCTTCATGTGATTTTGAAGTTCTATTTCATATTGGGTAATGAATCCACAATGAGTACATGAGAACAAGTCAGAGGCATTAGACGGATCACGTTCAATTAATTTCCCTGTAATGGATTTGATTGATATGACATTATTATTAGAAATAACAGCAAAATTTCGCCCTTCACCTATAGACTCTAGAAATTCTTTGATTGCAGTAATGACTACATTTTTGTCAATTTTTTCATCATCTAATGAAGACAGCATAAACTCATGAATCTTCAAAGTAGGTATTGCAGCAACTTGATCTGACACATAAACAACCAATTCACTCTTTATTGATGCGACATCTCGGCAATCAATTGTGAGCATAAAGTTTGGTAAAATGATCAATATTTTAGTTTAACAACCATGTGAAAATGATTATTATGGTTTGAAATAATCATTTTTCACAGATGAGAGATTCAGAGACATTTGGAGTAGAAAAAGGATATGGTGAAGAAGTGATTTCATGGTTAAATGAACAATCCAAGGCTCAAGGTTCCAAACTTGAGGCAAGATTGTACGGGTATACGGTATCTACAAAAAATTTTGGAGATTTTGAAATGTTTTCATGGGTGGGAGATGTACAGATTGCAAGAAAATTAATCAATAAAGCAAGTAAGAGATTCAAGATCAAAGTAATTGAGGGAGGGTACAAACCAAAAGAAAAATTATTTCGAATGAAAAAATTTGATTATGCAAAGGTAAGAAAGGACGAAAAGACAGTAGGACAGTTAGAATTTGAGGCATCAAGATTTGGCAATGGGCAATGGGAGGTAAGAAATGAAGAACGCAGATAAAAAAACACTGACTGTTCAGAAAAAAAAGAAAGTAAGGATTGGAATCATTGGGACAGGAATGCTTGGAAACGCAGTAGGATTACATTTGTTAAAGTCAGGTTTTGATTTGACAGTGTATAATAGAACAAAAGAAAAAACTAATGAATTAAAAAACAGTGGTGCAAAAGTTGTAGACTCACCAAAAAGTGTAGCTGAAAATTCAGAACTGATAATCATAGTTGTAAAAGATGCAGATGCCGTAAAAAAAATTGCGTTTGGAAAAAATGGAATTGTAAAAGGAAGACATGCTGGACTGACAGTTGCCGACATGAGCACAATAAATCCAGTAGAATCAAAAAAGATCTCAAAGAAATTTCTAAAATATAAAATAATTAAATTAGATACGCCTGTTATGGGAGGACCAAATGTAGCAATTACAGGAGATCTTGTATTGATGGGTTCAGGAGATAAAAAAACATTTGATAGATTCAAAAATGTTTTTAAAAAAATAGCAAACAAGATATTTTTTTTGGGTGGAGACGGAACAGCCCATTTGGTGAAACTTTCAATGAATCTTCAAATCACTATGCTTGCACTTGCGCTCTCTGAAGGGATCACATTAGTAAGAAGTGCAAAGGTAGATCCAAAAATATTTCTAGATATTTTAAATTCAACCTATTTTAAAACGGGAATGAGTGAAAATAAAGCATACAAGATGATACATAACGAGTTTGATGCAACATTTACTCTTGCAAATTTAAAAAAAGACATAAGCACTATAACAGATACTGCCAAATCATTTGGAGTTAATCTGCCAATGATCAAAAAAGCAGAAAAAATATACGCGGATGCAGTAAAAAACGGATTTGGAGATATTGACTATACAGGAATTTTGGCATACATCAAAAAAACAAACAGTTCTTAGCACAATTATATTAATGATGACTGAAATTTACCAAAAATTCTATAAGCTACACCAATAAAATTACAGTATGCGATTAAAAGACAAGGTAGCAATAGTCACAGGTGCATCTAGTGATATCGGAAAAGGTGTCGCAAAAAGATTTGCTGAGGAAGGAGCCACAGTAATTCTTATTGCAAGAAAATTAGAAGGATTAGAAAAAGCCAGAAAAGAGATAGGAAATGAAAAATCTACAGCATCAATGTCGTGTGATTTAACTAATGAGTCTCAGGTATTGCAGACAGTAAATCAAATTATGAACACATATGGAAGAATCGATATTTTGATAAATAATGCCGGGGCAATAAACGATCCAGTTCATTTTCATGAAATGCCAGATTCTGAAATTAAAAAATTAATAGATATCAATTTGTTTGGAGTTTTCCACATTACAAAAGCAGTATTAAACAAAATGTCAGATGCTAAAAGAGGATCAATTGTAAATATTGGTTCAATTTCAAGTGAAAGGGCAATACCAAGAGTTCATTTGGCAGCATACTCTGCAACAAAAGCAGCAATAACAATGTTCACAAAATCAATTGCAGTAGAATATGCAAGAAAAAACATTAGAAGTAATTGTGTGAATCCAGGAATCATCAATTCAGGTATGATAAAGCCATATCTTGATGATCCGCAAGCAAGAAAAGTTTTGGAAGAAAGATTACCATTGGCAAGAGTCGGAGAACCGATAGATGTTGCTAATGCAGTTTTATTCTTAGCATCAGATGAAGCAAATTGGATCACAGGTACCATACTCAATGTAGATGGTGGAAAAACAGCTTCAGAAGGATAATCCTTTTTGAAGTAATGAGTTAGCCAGTAATTTGGATATTCTAAGTGGTTCTGGAATTGAACCTTGAAGAGTTAACTCGTTTAAAAGTTGTTTAACTTCATAAATTGTACATCCTTCATATCTTACAAAAAGATCATGAGATGTATGCAGTGTAATCCTTTCTCTTTTACCTAGTTTTTTATATTCATTAATTTTTAATTCAAAAGATTTTGGAAAGTGATGTTTTATTGCATCTTCTAGGCCAAACGATTCATTGAATGTAATTCCAATAACAGGTATTTGCAAAGACAGATGGAGTTTTTTTATATCTACTATGTTATACATTGAAACAACTAATCCAGAAATCATCAAGTAGCTAATGTCTGAACGATGTAGTTTTTCATACATTGACAATATTTGATCAGTGACATCATCACCCTCTAAAGTAGCACTTCCAAAAACAAATCCGTCAATTACAAAATCTCTTCTCATTATCAATCCAGATAGAATGGATCGCTTGGAATTTTGTACAAAGCTCTCAGCGATTGCAAGACAACGTAGTCCCTTTTTTTCAAGATGGATGGTTCTCATTTTTTCTTCTCCTGATGAAGGACCTGTAACTAAAACCTGTAATCCCCATAATTATCGCAGTTATTGCAGACCACATAATAAAATAAGCAATGTCAGATTCTGCCATAACAAAATATGAAAGAATTAAACATCTAAAGTTTCGGTTTAAAAAACAATAAAATTAATATCCATAGTTATTTCGGAAAACATCTAAATAGATTTGATACAAAGTACATTCATGCCTGAATTAACGTGTCCAGATTGCGGAAAGCGATTATTTCATGAAAATGAAGATACGTTAAAAATCCAAGAGACAATACATGATAAATTCTGTAGAAAGAAAATGGGCGAGACCCATAGCTTCATGCACAGAGATCTTACACATATGAGCACATTTGATTCAGAAAGAGAAAACGATGGGGCTGGAAGTCCAGTCTTAAAAAAATAATTGACAGCAACATACACATTCCAATACCTCAAAATTATATCCTAGGATCATCAGAGTAAAGAAGTTGGCAGTAGAGCACTATTATGATTTAGTAATAGTAGGTGGTGGACCTGCAGGTTCTTCAGTTGCATATGAAGCATCAAGAAACGGAATTAAGGTTGCACTTTTAGAGAAAGAGGAAACAATTGCACAGTCAGTTAGAACTAGCGGAGTCACTTGGATACAAAATATGAAAGAATTTGGCATTCCATCTGACTGTTATAATCCAATTAAAAATTATTCATTTTGTTCACCAAATAATGAAGTTACGATTAGTGATAGAATTCCGCATGCAGCAGTTTTAGATGTGAGAAAAACATATCGATGGTTAGCAGAACAGGCAAAGAAAGAAGGAGCTGATATTTTTCTTAGAACCAACATCAAAGATGTGGTAAAAAATGAAGATGGTGATATTGTTGGAGTCAGTGGAACAAACAAGGAAGGAGACGTAGTGTTTTATTCTAAAGTTATTGTTGATGCAAGTGGTTTTTCTTCAACGGTCTCAAAAGCTATGGGATTGGTAACACAGTGGGAAAGATTTGGTGCAGGTGCAGAATACGAAGTAGAGGCAGAAAATGTTGATCAAGAAACATGGTGGCTTATGGTGGGTCAAAAATATTCTCCAGCAGGATATGCATGGATTTTTCCTGTAGGAAAAAACATTGTAAGGATAGGAGTTGGAGTTGGAAAACCTGAATCAAATATAGACCCAACTGAGAGATTAAAAGAATTAATGGACTTAAAAATCGGTCCAATTGGTAAATTGGGAAAAATTACACCGATTGAATTTCACTATGGATTGATTCCAAACGATGGATTATCAAGAAAAACAGTATACAATAATTTGATTCTCGTAGGAGATTCCGCAGGTCAAGCAAATCCATTAGTTTTAGAGGGAATAAGATATGCAATAAAATTTGGAAGAGTTGCAGGAAAAATTGCAGCTGATGCTATAAAATTAGGAAAAACAGATGAAACATCACTGTATCCGTATGAAGAAAATTGGAAAAAAGAGATCCAGGCAAAAATCAAATCGGCTGCAAAAGTTCAAGACAGATGGATAGGACTATCAGATAAAGAGTGGGATAAAGAATTAGACATAATAAAAGAACTAAAACCTGAAGAATTTTTAGATTTCATTAAAGCAGATTTTGGACTAGCAAACATGATAAAATTGGCAACGCATCATCCAAAATTAGCTGTTAGACAATTATTCAATATAGTAAAAAGTAAAAGCAAGTAACTATCTTACAGTGAAAAAATCAGTAACAATTACATCGTGGTATTGCAGTTGAGCCACATAAACACCAGAGTCAAATGGACGCGATAAAACTTCATTAAACAAGCCTGAGGAATTATCTTTTAGTGCGATAGATTCTACTACATTACCCCTTTGATCAAAGATATCTACAAACAGATCTTCTCTAAAGGACAGTGTTTTTTGTACTGCACCAGAAACAATAAGGCGATCATCTTCATATTGAACTTCAATTACGGCAGAACGTGATCGTATTGGAAGATGTTTTTCAATTAATCGTTTCAAGTCATTTAATTTGTCATCGACATTTTTTGCATCTTTTTTGCTCAAACCTAATTTGATGTCATTTATGGTAGAAGAGAATTTAGAATCATCGTAAGTCTCGCCACCAAATTTTTCAATAAATGTTTTTAATTCATCAAAATCACGTGCTAGTTCTACCATGTTCAAATCTGATGGAGTATAGACGTTGTCAAAACGTTCTTTGACATATACGATTTGTGTTGCCTTGGAATCCTGATATTGCAGCATGACAACATAAAGACCAGGATTTGCAGGCGTTATCCACTGAGTGTAAAAATCACCATGTTTTGTATCAGTAAATTCCAAGCTGCTGTGAGTACTTCCATCCATGTTAAAAACAGTAACATACAGAGGTGCTCGCCTATCAAAAATTGATTTTTCAACAGAGCCTTGAATTATCCAAATATTTTGTTCAGGATCATAAGAGATATCATAAATTATTCTAGAGTTACTCAAAACTAGATAATCACTTAGAAATTGACCAATTTCCAAGATTTTTGATTCAGCATCTACGAAATTCCCATATTCAATAAGATCATAGGCATCAGAAATCATAGCATCGTATTCTTTAGCATGTTGAGAAAATTCACTGTTGTAGAAATTATTCACCATGTTAGAATAAGCATCCAATCTTTCACGATATTCGATGCGTTTTATCTCATCTGCACTGTAACCGACTTTTGAACCGTATGGATCATCCGTGTAAGCTTTTGAAACTTGATTCCATTCACTAAACAGATTTCGAACTAACTTATCTGCTTGATCAAGATCATTTTTTATAACAAGATCTCTAACTTGATCAATTTTTTCACTAAATGAATCCGTGAAAGCAATGTATCCTGGTAAAAATTTATGCGTCCGTAATCCCAACTCTACTAAATTTTCTATAGATTTTGCTCTCTGTAAAATATCACTTGCACGTATTTTTAAAGCCTCGTCATCATAAGAATTTAATTCAGATTTTATTTTAGGAGCTTGTTCACTTACCCAAGTTAGCAAAACTTCAATTCTGTCAATTCTCATAATGGATGGATTGCCAGATTCCATTTGTTCAGCAGTATTGAGAATTTTAAGTGCACTATCAATGAGAAACAAATTATTGTAATCAGCTTGAAGTTCTGCTTTTTGTTTCATGGTTTGATATTCGAATTTTAAAATAGTCAATGGATTTCTCTTTTCTCTTAATTCAGTCATGGTTTTATCAAATTCTGAAACAATATTCAGAATTTCGTCAACAGAATCAGCATTTTCTACTTTTTCTAAGAGAGATTTCCAATCAGAGACGAGGCTAGAATTGACACCACTTGCTTGAGATATTTCTACCGCCTTACTAATTCTCGAGGAAATATCAATAATCTGTTTCATTTGTTTGATTTGAATTTCGGATTCAATAATGTCATCAACTGAAGAGGCAAATTCCAGATCAGATTTTAGTTCTTCCCAGTCAGGCATCAGAAGATTTGCAAGATCAGAGTTTTCATCAGAATTTGAAGATATGAAGCGGTCAACATCCTCTAATTCTTTTAACAGTATTGCTGCCTGATGAAGCCGATTTACTCTTTCAGCAGAAGCAAGCAAGTCTTCAAGGGATTCCTTGTTTTCAAGAGATATCCTAGCCCCCTCCCAATCATTTTGAACTAATCGATAGAGAACACTTTGTTTTCTTGATACAACATCAAGATATCGAGATTTTGATAAAAGATCAATCAAATCAGAAATCTCCTGTGCATGAACTGGTGCCGTACCTCTAGCAAAAATAAATCCAACTTCTTCTTTAACAGGTCTACTCATCACGGTATCAGATTTTTTCATCAAATTTAACAAAGTCTCTTCTAGTTCATCAAAAGTAAGAGTTTTTGTTGCAGGAGTTTTTTTCGGATTTGTATTTCGGATATCAACAAACACGTCAGAGAGTAGATCAATTGATTTACCTTTATTTCCAATTTCATAATAGAAAACGGATGAAAAAATTGATCTTTCAATAGACTTTGCAATCTCAAATGAAATATCCCCATCAGTTAACATTTGTGAAACAGAATCTAACGAGGAGGATACGGCAGGTCTGAGAAGAGGAGTAATCTCAGAAAGAAACTCATCAGAATAAAATTCATCCCATAAATCAACATATGTTTTTTCTATTTCAGATAAATTATTTGATGCGAGTACATCGTTTATTTCATTAACTAGTGTTGAATCAACATCTGATTTTTTGTCAATCATAGACATGCTTTTAGAAAGTAAATCTTTTGCAGACTCAATCAGTGCATCAGAATCTGGCTCGGAAAATGATTTACCAATTACCTTGAAATTAGCAGATGTAGAATAATCGCCATAAAATAACTTAACATCATATTCTCCAACTAATCCACATATCCTCCCTTTTAGAGGAATTGCATCTGTGATGAAAGCACCATTAGGTAATGGCACAAGTTGTTGGATTTGACATAAATCCCCCTCAGGGTTTATGATTTGCATAATTAAAAAAGAATCGTCAAGAAAAGTTGCTACTTGTCCATAAATGAAAATAGGTTCTCCTTTGTCAAAATCGCCAAAATTATCAATAATACTTATTCGTTCAGGGCTCTGAGCATCTGCGTACACAGGCATAATTAACAATAAAATTAAGCCTAGAACTATGGTTTCTCGTTTCACAGAGATCAATTCCTAATCTCATGTTACTTAAAACTTGGGAATAAATCATACGTGAAATTTGTCTTATTTGTAAAGGATCAAGCCATCAGGGTCAAAAATGAAACGTGTTGTTTGTTTATTGACGTATTATTGGGGAGAAAGTTATGAGGTAGACAAAGACTGTGATATTGTTCCAAGGTTCCAGAACCACAGGAGACGCAAATCATTTTAATTGTTTTATTACATTGAATGCATTTTGAGCAGTCTATCAAAGTACCTCCACAATTTCTACATGATTCGTCTGGCAATTTATTTACAAAATAAAGTTAAAGAATTTAGATATAAGTAAAACGTAGAACTCGTTCATATCAATGATTAGTGAAACGAAGAGTATAATTAAAAAAAAGAAATGCAAAAAATAATGGATCCTGTAAGAGCAACTTTTGACAAATGGGCTAAAAATGGAAGAGCGGAATTAATGGAAAAAGAGCATGGAAAAAATGTAATGCAGTTTTTAAAATCAGTTTCTTTTGATAAATCATTTTCTTTTTTAGATGTTGGTTGTGGTAATGGATGGGTGGTAAGAAAAATTGCGGAAGAGTCACATTGTAAAAAAGCAATAGGCATAGATAAAAGCAAAAACATGATCTTGCAAGCCAATGCAAAGAAAAAAACAATCAAAGAAAAATATATTCATAAAAATATTGAATCTTTAAGATCTAAAAGTAAATTTGATTTCATATTTTCAATGGAATCCCTTTATTATACAGATTCAATAGATGTTGCTCTTAAAAAAATACATTTGTTGTTAAAACCGGGTGGGAAATTTTTTTGTGGAACTGATTTTTACACAGATAACACAGCAACTACAAAATGGGCAGATATGATGAAAATTCAAATGCATTTACATTCAAAACAAGAATGGAAAAAACTTTTTGAAAAAGCAGGATTTGAAACAAAGACAAAACATGTAAAAGATTTGAAAAGTAATAAAAAATGGAAACGGGAGTTTGGAACGTTGTTTATAATAGGCAAAAAACCAGAAAGACAATCTTCAAATTAAATCAAAAAGATGGTTAAGATGTGTGAGCTGGAGCACGAAACACTGCTACGGCAGAGGAAACTCCTCCCTCCATACAGGAAATGTGATCCGGAGATGGATAATCAGAGATGATTGGCAACGGAGCAGAAAAGAATCCAACCTGGCGCACAGTGATGGCAAAACCTGAGATTTCCAGAGAAGGAATGAAAAAGACGTCCCACATGGAGCAAAGCCAAACAGAACTCTAGGATCCTGTACCAAGTTCAGGTAGGCTGCAAAGCGTAATATCGTGAAAACAGAAGGAGGGTTACTCCCAGCACACACAAATTTTTAAAATATTTTAATTTTTAATAGATTAACTCATTGAGCTGACTTGTTCTTTACAGATACTGGCATTACATCTGCATGTTGCATCACATAAACATGAACCATGCATTTCACAATCACATTCAGAACCAATTTCGGTAGATGCAGCACAGCCACATGCAGCTTCCTCTTTATTGCTAGGAAGTGATGGTGGTGGACTGTATGTTTGGTCTTCATATACGCTTCTAGTTTTTTCATAATCAGAGGCATCGGCAAGTTGTGCTTCACCTCTGTTAGTTTGATAACCTCCGGCAGATGCGCTTGTTTGATAACTTACCAATCTACCAGGATCTATTCCTTGCTGACCAACTGTTTGATTTTTCAAGGATCTGTTACTAAAGATGAAAAACGCAATACCACCAATTGCAGCCATTCCGGCCATACCATAAACAATTGTAACTGGAAAGTCTCCAGTAGAAGTTGTTTGGAAACCGGCTGGAGGAGTTGGTGTAATTCCTGCAATTTCTAAACCATCAAGTACATCTAATGCACCAAATCCAATTGCGGCAATATTTCCTTGATCAGATGATTGAACACTTCTAACTACATAATTTTTATCAGCAGATACTGCAGCTTCAAAAACTCTTTCTACTTGTCTTCCTTCTCTGAGACTACTTTCTCCCATTGTCCAGCTAGATATAACAAAACCAGAAATAGACTCGTCTAATCCAAATGTAGCAGCGTCAGAAGTAACTCCGGTAGGATCAAACAAAAAGTGCCAGTTAGTCATTGGTTGTTCTAAAATATAATCTGCGTTTATGAGACCTTTAGACAATATTGCATCTGCTTCAGTTCCTGCAAGAATATCATATACTGCAGGTTCCTGATCTTTTAACAAGGATATTGGTAAATTGATTTCTACACCATCAATTACAACTGATTCATCAGTACTCATTCCTCTCCAACCCATATCAACTAGAGTACGAACTTGATCTTTTGTAATTACATAATCACTCAAAGTTCCTTTTAGAATTACTTTGTAATCAACAGAAGTGTTAAGATTTCTACCTTTAAGATGAAAGTCATAAGTTACAGTTAGATCAGATATTTTTGCATGACTTCCATCAGATTGAATTTTATGATTAAGAATCGTAATTAGTTTTTGAACTCCTGGATTGGATGCATCTGCAGTACCACTTACTTCCCATTCTTTTTCATGCAGTTCATCAAATAATTTTCCACCGTCTGGATATTCAATGAAAATGGTTTTTTGATAATTGTAAGAGAATGGAGACGTATTGCTATTAGGATTAAGTTTAGCGTCAACTTGTGCTGCCCAAACAGAAGAACTTGAGCCAATTACAAACAAGCCAGCAATCAAAACTGCTAAAAATACAGTCCTAGACACGAATAAAATCGTCAATTAATTAGTAATAAACTTATCCTCAATAATTAGATCGGGAATTTCTGAAAAAGTAATATGGAGTGACAACAAATGGTTATAGAGTTTTAGGAGAAAATGAAATGATTACAGTACTAGCAGGAGGAACAGGTTCGGTCAAATTAGTCAGAGGATTAGTAGCACAGGAATCCAAAGTCAATGTAGTAAGTAATGTGGGGGACAACTATTGGCTTTATGGATTATACGTGTGTCCGGATATTGATACTATTGTTTACGGATTAGCAGATTTATTAGATCAGGAAAGAGGATGGGGAATCAAAAAAGACACGTTCAATTTTCTAAGACAGATGGAAGTATTTGGAGAAGAAACATGGTTTAGAGTGGGAGACAGAGATGCAGCAACTCATTTGATAAGAACAAACATGTTAAAAAACGGTAAAAATTTGAGCGATATTACAAAATGGATGTGTGAAAAATTTGCAGTTAGCGCAAACATCATTCCAGTTACAGATAACAGTATAGAAACAAGAATAATCACAGACAAAGGAGAATTACATCTTCAAGAATACTGGGTAAAACATCGTGGAAGAGATCCAGTGGAAGGAATTCAATATATCGGTGCAGATAAAGCTCGTCCAAATCCTGAAGCAGTAAATGCAATTCATGATGCAGACATGGTTATTTTAGCACCAGGAAATCCACTGACATCAATCGGTCCAATGTTACAAATCAAAGGAATTCGAAAAGAGCTTTCTAAAATTAAAAAGAAAGTAGTAGCAGTTAGTCCTCTTATTGGAGATAAGGCAATTAGCGGACCAGCAGCAAAATACATGGAAGCCGCAGGAATAGAAGCAAATGCATATGGTCTTGCAAAAATGTATTCAGACGTATGCTCAAACATCGTAGTTGATGCAAAAGATAGATTACTAGTTAAAAAAATTCAAAGTCTAGATATGAAAGTATATGAAACAAAAATCACCATGAATAACAAACTAGCTGAAGACGCATTAGCGAATTTTATCTTAAAACAAATTCACGTATAATTTGAAAATTGCAGCAATAATTCCTGTAAAGACTTTCTCTCTAGCAAAAACACGTTTGGATTTATCATCACAACAAAAAGAAGAGTTGTGTAAAATCATGCTAGAGGAGATATTACACGTATTATCAATTTCGCCTCAAATTGAAAAAACAGTGATTGTGACAAAAGAAGAAAAAGCAATTGAGATCGGCAAAAAATACAACGTCATAATCATTCCAGACAATGAAGAAAAAAGCGTTAACAGTGCAGTGGCTCTAGCTGACAAATACCTTTTAGAAAATAAATTTGACGCATCAATTGTTTTTCCACAAGATATTCCATTTATCAAAACTCAAGATATTGATTTTATGTTAAACTACAAAATACCGCCAAATTTTGCAATAGTTGTACCGTCCAGAAGATTTGATGGCACAAATGCGCTTGTGAGAATGCCAATAGATTTGATGACAACCCACTATGATGAAGACAGTTACAAAATCCATATGAATACTGCAAAAAAACATACAAGAAACGTAGCACTTGTTTTTGTAAAAAGGATAATGTTAGATGTAGATAACATGGATGATCTTAAATTTCTCTTAGAACAAAATGAGAAACCAGAGATCGCAGTAAAAATTAAAAATATTTTAGACTTGAAACAATAAGATCACATTACGTTTTTGATAAATTTGATGATTTTAGTCAAAGATCACCATCAGATTTATAAGAAATGAATCAGCAATGGTTAAATATCATCATAAAAAGTTTTGAAGAAAAATGGTTAAAAATGTAAATCCAAAAGACAGATGCCCAAGATGTGGACAAGGTACACTAGTCACAGACGCAACCACTGGTGAGAATTTCTGTGGTAAGTGTGGCTTTGTAATTACTGACAAAGTTGATGAGTCGGGTCCAGAATGGAGATCATTTTCTAATGAGGGTGAAAACAAAAGCAGAGCAGGAGTCCCAACATCATTGGCAATGCACGATATGGGGTTAGCAACGGTAATCAATCCTCAAAACAGAGATGCTACAGGCAAGCCACTTACTTCTGCCATGAAAAGTACTATTGAAAGACTGAGAACATGGGACAGCAGAAGTCAAGTTCACGAACCTGTTGATAGAAACTTTAGACAGGCATTTAGTGAATTAGACAGATTAAAAGACAAATTAGCTGTGGGCGATGCTGTTATTGAAAAAGCAGCCTACATTTATCGTAAAGCACTAGAAAAGGGGCTCGTAAGAGGGCGTTCAATTTCAGCATTGATTGCATCTGCACTTTACGCTGCATGTAGAGATACAGAAACACCAAGAACACTAAAAGACATTGGACAAGCAAGTAACATAAAACGAAAAGACATTGCAAGATGTTATCGTCTATTATTAAGAGAGCTTAATTTGAAAATGCCAGTAGTAGATCCTGTAAAATGCATATCAAGAATTGCAAGCAAGGCAGGTTTGTCTGAAAAGACAAAAAGAGCAGCTACAAAAATACTTCAAACTGCAGAAGAACAAAAGATATCGGCTGGAAAAGATCCAATGGGATTAGCAGCGGCGGCACTCTATGTTGCGTGTGTTACAAATGGTGAAAATAAAACTCAAAGAGATGTAGCTGAAGCTGCAGGAGTAACAGAAGTCACAATAAGAAACAGATACAAAGGCTTGAAACTAGCATTGAATCTCTAAGTGAATTTAAAATTACTAATTAAATTTCAAAAAACATGTCATTCAATTTTTAATTTTTGTTCTTTCTTTAAAATAAAATAATTAATCAACAAAACAGATGCGGAAAATATACCAGATATTAAAAACAGAAATTCCATTGTATTGATTAGAGGATGTGAAAACGCAACATCAATTGTTGTCTCGTTAATTTGAGATACAAAATTTGCATATGAAAATATAAAATAATTTGTTCCCCAATGAACGAGAATTGCAGGGATTAAACCAAACCTGAAATAGAGCCAACCAAGAACAATTCCACTTGCCGTGGCTTGTGCAAATTTTCCCTCACTCCATGGCTCACCAGTCATTATATGAGCAAGACCAAAAAATATACCAACTAAAACTATCAAAAAAAGTGCTTTTCTAAAATCATAGATATGTAAATTATTATTTGGATTCCATAGAGATTTAAAAAAATGGGTCACAGATAATTTGTGTGAATAAAATACAAAAAGAGGCAATCCTATGAGAAGCACTCGAAATCCAAATTCTTCAACTAATGGGGACATACTTACATACAAAAATTGTGCCAAGTCATTATCGACATGTGGAGGAACAGTTACGATACCAAATCCCTGCTGAATGAGATCAATTGCGATGGAAATTAGAATTAGAATAGAAAACCATTTTGTGATTGTAATCATATGGTTTGATTTTGTTTCAGATTTTCCATGGCTGAGAGTGATAGAAAGTGTTTTTAAAAATCCTTTATCGGGGCCAAACATGGCTATTGCAAAAAGAATCGCATAGAGAGACCATAGAACGATAAAGACGTCGCCAATTTCAATACTAGATGGGATTAGATGGTCAATTTCTTTGAAAATATCAAGACCACTTAACGGATATTGAAAATTTATGTCGTCTCCTATATCGGTATTGAATATGACAAATAATCCAAATGGAAATGATAACAACATCATACCAAATATGACAGATAAAAGTGCCAGATGTGGAATACCTATAATTTGAAGAATTTTATTTAATACTTGCAATTCCATCTAATGGAGTTCTATGCTGGATTCAGGAAATCCTAAATGAATCAGAGTGTCTTTGATTGTGTCTCTGTGATCACCTTGAAGAAATATGTAACCATCTTTTGCGGTTCCGCCACAAGCATATTTGTTCTTTAATTCTTTGGCGACGGTTTCTAAATTATTTAATTTTGGATCCAATCCTTCAATCATAGTTCCTTTTTTCTTGAATCGTCTAGTTTCCAAACGAATTATAATTTTTGTACTGTCTTTAGCAAGTTCGCCACAAGCGCAAAGATCTTCAGGAAGACCACATGTATTACAAATTACCGCCATACGTTCTAAATTATTCCACTTTTACGCACTATTAAGCCTTGTTTGAAATATGAACAATATTACAAAATAATTGTATTTTTTAGAGAGAAAATCTAACTTAGCACATGTCAAAAGATCTTACAAAAAAGGCAGCTGAAATGTTATTGAAAGGTGCAACTTTACTAAGTGAGCCATGTCCATACTGTTCAGGAGTAAGAGTAATGAAAGAAGGGCATGCACTGTGTATTAGCTGCGGAAGAGAGCCTGAAAAAAAAGAGATCCCCATAGAAGTGAAACCATTTGGAGAAAAAACAGGAACAGAGATAGTATTGGAAAAAAAATTATTTGAACTATCCAAAGAACTAGAACAGGAAACTAATCATGAAAAGCAACAAGAGATCCTAAGATCAATTAATTCCCTCATAGAAACAATGGAAAAGTTGAAGAACAAACAATAAAGTATTTATGTCAAAATTCAAGCTTTGAAAAATAGCAATGAGCAGTAAAAAGAAAGGGGCACCACTACCAGCATCGAGTGGAGGTCTCATGAGATTCTTTGAGGATGAGACAAAAGGATTCAAAATAGATCCAAAAATCGTTGTTTCAATGCCAATTAGCTTAATTGTTGTTTCATGGTTAATAGACATATTTTTAGTGCCTCGATAGGACATGGAAAAATCTTCAGATGATGTTTCAAATATACACAATAGGTTTTCCCTTACATTAATCAATCCAGCATCACACTATTTTTCTCTAGTAGGATCATTAATTATTGCAGCAGTAATTACTGCTACAGTTTATTTTGGTTACATGGGTTCAGATGAAATTTGGTTTAGAATCCCAATAGTAGTTGGGATATTAGCATTGACTCAGTTAATTGACACACAGTTTACCAGAAAAAAAGAGTATTCAAAATCACTTCATGCATCTCTTTTTGGAAATATGTTATGGATTGCAGTATTACTGATGGGATTACTTGCAAGTGTAGTGCTGGTAAAAGAAGCATCATTGTTTTTTGTAACATATGGAATGTTTCTATTTGCTAGTTTTAGAATTGGCATTTTTACTACAACCTTAGGTGCAAGTATAAGAAAAGCATGGGCCATATGCATGATACAGCCGCTTGCCATGTTCTTAGTAATGATTCCTTATGACATGTGGAGTTCTATGCTAACAAATCAGATGGCAATAGGATTTGGGGCAGTATTTTTGATAATTGCAAGTGTCTGGTCGGTATTAACAGATAGAGCAGGAAGACCAGGAATGGAAAGTACACATAAAACAATTCAAGCATATTTGGCATCACAAGGAAATGATTTTACAGAAGCTGAAGAGATCATAGAGCAGCGCTCGTATAAAACTAAAGTATCAACATCTCAAATAAGACTTCGTTCATCAAATGGAGATTCTGAATTTAGGATGGTATTACCTGAGATTCATCCCGGTCCATATCATCCTGTAGGTGGAAGCAATATCCCATATTTGATTTACAAAAACCTAGACTCTTCAGCAATGATCATGCATAGTATTTCAGATCACTCGTTAAATCTTCCATCAAAAAATGAAGTTGAAAACTATCTGAAGGATTTAGATAAAAGCATAGTCAAAGAAGATGGACTGGTATGCACTGAACCAGTAACTGTTCAAATTAACAAAACTAGAGTAACGGGGTTACTCTTTGGAAATAATCCGTTATTGTTTCTCTCGCTATCACCACACGGAATGGAAGATATTCCAAACTATATGAAAAAAGAAATAGAACAGTATGCCAAAAATAGAAACTATACTAGAATTTTGATTGTAGATTGTCATAACGCGATGGGTGAGGAAATTTCAAAAGAAGACGGAGAAGATATGCTAAAAGCAGCAAAGTCTTGTCTTGATTCTTTAATTACAAAGGATAGTTATCCTATAGAATTTGGCTATGCAAATTCAGATAGCATGGATGTATGGACAGAAGATTTAGGAATGGGAGGTTTAGGAATAGTATGCCTGAAAATCAATGACAAGAAGTTTTTTCTCGGATGGGCAGATGCAAACAATATGGAAAATGGAGTAAGAGAGAAAATTGTCGAAAATTTTGCAAAGAGGGGATATCAATTGTTAGAGATTTGTACATCAGATACACATTATGCTCCAGTCAAGGCTAGAAACAGAAATGGGTATTATCAATTAGGATTGATCACAGGTGCAGAAAAATTATCAAAGTGGTTTTTAGAAATTGCAAAGAATGCAGAATCAAAAATAAGCTCAGCAAAATTTGAAATTTTGGAAAACGAGACAGATGTAAAAGTTATGGGTCAGGGAATATACGAAGACTATTCCAAAGCACTCGATAATTCATTAAAAATAACAAAAGGGTTCATGATTGGAAGCGTGATATTATTCATAATTACTTTGTTCATATAGATTTCATTTGATCTAGGTTACCATAAAATTCATCCACAAATGATGAAAATTGAAAAATCGGAACTATTGGTACTTTGTCTATGAAATCTATCTTATCATGGTATAAAGTAACAATTACAGGCACAGCCATAGCACCGGGAGTTTTTAAAATATAGTGTTTTGTTCTTGCAATCTGTTTTTTTACTGCAGAAGATAACGTTGAATTGCTATAACGTTTCCAATGTTTACAATCAATTAACATAGCAATTCCCAACCTTATACCGATTACATCAATTTCCATTCGGGGTTTGGTAAGAATCAGATTTTTGATAATTGCAAAGTTTTTTGAGTATAAAATTTCAGCAACCAATCCTTCAAAATCTTTCCAATTAAGCATAATTGAAATTTCATCTAAAGGGGCACCATTTTTTATTAATTCAAGTGCAGCTTTGAGTTTATCACCAACTTCAAAATAATACTGGTTTTCTTGTTTGGTTCCAATTCCTGTTTTTACATACCAATCCAGAATTTTTTGTGAATCAATTACATTTGTTTTTGTAATCATAGTAAAATCTTCAACAGAAATTCCACCAGGAATGATCCCATTTAGTCCAGATAACATATTGTGATTAAATTTCATATTATTTTTCTTTTAGTATTAAGATGATATAGGTTTTAGGAGATATAACAAAGGTTATTGTGAAATAGGTTTTATTACAACTAAACTAAATAACGGTTATGAAATTATTGCTAGTATTCATACTAGCTCTTGCAGTTGTATCTTTAATTCATAATGATTCATTTGCAGAAAAGAGTACTTTTTTTGATTCGGTTAAATTTATTCAATATTTAGATGAAAACACAGCACTTGAAGAAGTGAGAAATGGGAATTTAGATATTTATTATTATAGAATTTCCTCAGATAGATTAGAAAATCAAAGATCACGTGAGGGATTGGAAGTATTTGATTCAACAGGTGGATCTTACAGCATACTAGTAAATCCAGCCGAATCAAATGAGTTCAATCCATTTTCAATCAAAGATGTAAGATTTGCGTTAAACTACCTAATAGATAGAAAATTGATTGTTAATGAATTATTGGGAGGTTATGGATCACCCATGATCTCCTACTATAGTTCTTCAGACCCAGAATATACCACCATAATAGAGCAGTTAGAGACATTCAATTTCAGATATAACCCAATATTGGCAGAAGAGATGATTTCAAGCGCACTAAAAGAAAAAGGGGCAATAAAATCAGATGGTAAATGGGAAATTAATCACAAGCCAATTGAAATTATAATTTTTATAAGAAGTGACGATCCTGTAAGAAAATCCATCGGGGAGATATTATCATCAGAATTAGAAAAGATTGGATTCACAGTAAAAAAAGACTATGGTGATTTGAACAAGGCTTTTGTTGTAGTATATGGTTCAGACCCAGCAGAAATGAAATGGAGTTTGTATACGGAGGGATGGGCAAGATCTGCATTTGTAAAATATGATTCAGTTGGATTATCTCAGATGTATGCTCCATGGTTTTCAAATATGCCAGGATTTAACGATCCCTCATATTGGAACTACAAAAACGAGCACTTGGATGTCATAACCCAAAAAATCTATACCGGTGATTTTCAATCAGAGGAACAAAGAGCAGATTTGATTCAAGATGCCATTGCAGAAGGAATTGATCAATCTGTTAGAATTTTTCTTGCAAGTAAAATTGATCAATATGTAACAAATGAGAGCATGGACGGAATAGTAAACGATCTAGGGGCAGGTGTTCCAAGTAGATTCACACCAATCAATTCTAGAAGTGACGACAAAGAACTAGTAATTGGGGTCAAGCAAATCTACCAAGGAGCATGGAACCCAGTAATGGGATTGAGTGACTCATACAGTAGACAAATTTGGGGAATAATTTCAGATCCAATAACATTCAAACATCCATTTACAGGAAAAACATTTCCAGTCAGAGCAGATTGGGCTGTAGAGACTGCAGGTCCTAATGGAAAATTAGATTTGCCAGATGATGCAATAATGTGGGATCCTAAAGAACAACAATGGAAAGATACTCCACACGGAATTCAAGCAACAAGCAAAGTCAGATTCGATTTTAAATTTGGCAATTGGCATAATGGTCAAAAAATGGATATGAATGATATTCTACATTCATTGTATTTTACAATGGAGTGGGGAACACAAACGGATGAAAACGACAAGACATTTGATGTTGAATTCACACCGATAGCCTCGCAATCAATTCAAACAATAATTGGAATCAAACTTATTGATGAAGACACAATTGATGTTTATGTGAATTATTGGCACTTTGATGAAGGTGAAATTGCAGATTGGGCAGCATTATGGAGTTCAATGCCATGGGAAATTTCAGCCGCGATGGAGCAATCTGTAATAGACGGGAAAGCATCGTTTTCTAGATCTGGTGCAACCAATAAAAATGTCAGCTGGATTTCCCTGATAATTTCAAATGATGCTCAAATGATTCAAAGTTATTTGAATGAGTTTAGTGAAAATAGATATGTTCCAAAATCACTAGAGTCATTTGAAACAAATTTTGATTATTTTGGTAGCAGATATTCTACATCATCAGAATGGGTTAAAGCATATAATCATGCAGTGATTAGCAATGGTCCATTTTACCTTAGTGCGTATTCACCAGAATCAAGAACAATCATTGTCAATGCTTTTGATGATGAAACTTATCCTTTCAAGTTAGGACATTGGTCAGAATTTGAAAAGACAGAATTTCCAAAAATAACAAATGTAAAGTCGCCAGACATAGTTCAGAGAGGAACAGAGTTGGAGATAAGCATAGAAACATCACATGCGGATTCGATTCTTTATTTTCTGACAAATATTGATGGAAATTCAACATTATCAGAATTAATCAATGCTGATAAAAATTTCACCACAATTAAGATATCAGGAGAGAAAACAGAAAAATTAAGCACAGGTGCAAAAGATCTAAAAATATTTGCCATTTCCAATTCAGTATTAAAACCAGATCATTATTCTACAAGTTTCCTAGTAGTTGAAAATAATGCAGTGTTGCCCAAAATTGGCCAAAACAATATAGAAATTAATGAAAAAAATTCACTTGAATGGATATGGGTAATCATACCCATAACAATCATAGTAATATTAGCAATATACATAAAGAAAAGAAAACAGAGTTAATTTCTAATCAGATAAACCATATTCTTTTAGAATCATATCAATTTGTTCTTCAGAATCTATTTTTGAATATTCATCCAAAAGATTTTGATTTAATTCGTAAAAAGTATGTCCCCACTTGAACTTGTCAAGAATTGCAAGCGCTTCATCTCTGAAACCTAAAATAAATAATGATGCAGATAGTGCCTCAGCAGTAGTAAGTTTGTTTAGTTTTGCATAATTAACAGGATTACCAGCCAGCAATGGAGGCAATTTTCTTTTAATTCCACTGAATTTTTTGGAAAACGCCTGATCAGCAAGAGTCCACGAACAATCAATTCCAACTATTGAATTTATCAGAGATTTGTCTTTAGGTAAAAGAGTTTTTTCAGAAAAGGGATCCAAGACAAGTCCTTTATTGCCTATTTTTTTGACGTTTTTTGCAATTCCAAATTTAACCATTTTTGCTGCCGTGCATTTTTTTGGATCATCTTGATAAAACATCAAAACTTGAAGATTCATCTGATTGTATATGAAATGAATAGTATTTTGAACTTACTCTAGTATCTTGTAGTTAATTTTATAGTAAAATCTAGATGCTTGCTCATCCTTTATCACATCTACATTCCAATTTACATTAGGCAAGAATTCATCAGAGGCATCTGGCAAGATGTCAAATTTCTCAAGATATGCATCAGGTCCACTGTATCTGACTTTAAGATCAATTCCATCTACTGTAACAACTGCATATATTTGCCCTGGTTTTCTAGTAGAGTCTTTTACAAGACAGTCATCCTCAGGACCAATAATACAAACTCCAGATTCAGAAGTAACCCTGAGATTAACATTAGATTGATCAATTTTTGTAGTTAGTAATGACCCAGAAACTACACGTGGCAATACAGTATTGTCATCCAATGTTTTTTCGTTTGTAGTAATAGATATTTTATTATCTAATATTCTATTGACTTTTTCAATAACAGTCAAGGGGGATTTTTCGGATTCTGGAATAACAGGTTTTTCTACAACGTTAAACATCAAAGATTTGGTTTCAAAACCAGCATCTACAGTAATTTCATATGAACCAAGGCTGGAAGTAGAATCAGGCAATTGAATTTGGTGTGAAAATGAACCAGAAGAACTAGGTCTAATAGTAGTGATTGGACCTAAATGCTTACCACAATAAAATGAGCCGCATGTCAGTTCACCATCTTTTTTCTGAATTACACTAACATCAAATTTTTCAAGATAAATCAGCTTGTTTGGTTTACCAGATACTGTTACCAAGTCGCCTGGATAATAATCAGATTTGTCAGTAACAAGTAAAAGAGATAGT
>SYJQ01000058.1 GCA_005798405.1 Nitrosopumilaceae archaeon | reverse complement strand
CTGGTTCCGCTAACTCACAATGCAAGGTGACGCTTATCTCAAGTGTATTGATCCTCACTGTGGATTAGAATATCCAATAAAAAGCACCAATGTTGAATGTGAAAAAGGTCACCTATTAGATGTAAAATACAAAAACAAGCCATCAGATAGTCTAAAAGAGATATTTTATCAGAGAAGAAATCCACAAGGAAACATCTTCAATGAAAGTGGAGTGTGGAGATTTAGAGAATTACTTAATTTTTGTCAAATAGATACAGAAAATATCGAAGAGTGTTCAAAATATTTAGTTTCATTAGATGGTGCAGAAGGTAGACAGTCAAAACCATATCAAATGTCAAAAGCAGCTGAGTTCATAGGAATTTCTAATGATAAATTATGGTTACAACCTGAAGGATACAATCCAAGTGGCTCCTTCAAGGATAACGGTATGGCAACTGCTGTAACACATGCTAAAATGGTTGGCGCAAAAAAAATAGTTTGTGCATCTACTGGAAATACATCGGCATCTGCAGGCATGTTTGCAGCAAACGAAGGAATACGTTGCGATGTGTACATCCCATCCGGCCAAATTGCACCTGGAAAATTAAGTCAGGCATATCAATTTGGAGCTCAGATAGTTGAAGTGGATGGAAACTTTGATGATGCATTAAAACAGTCCCTTGATGATGCAAAAAATCATAGTGGATATACGGTAAATTCTGTAAATCCGTTTAGAATTGAAGGACAAAAAACAATTCCATACAGAGCACTGGAATATTTGAAATGGGAGTCTCCAGATTGGATTGTATACCCTGGAGGGGCATTAGGAAATACATCTAGTTGCGGAAAGGCATTGATGGAGCTACACCAATGGGGATGGATAAAAAAAATACCTCGAATTGCTGTGATTAACTCTGAAGGTGCCAGTACATTATCTGATTTATACAATGGTAAATTTGAAGGGGAAGAACTACGATGGAATAAGGGCAATACAAATACGGAATTAATTACAAGATATTATGATCATTTAGACAAAGAAGGGATCAGACCAAAAACAAAAGCTACTGCAATTCAAATTGGGAGACCGGCAAACATACTGAAAGGACTGCGTGCATTAGAATTCACTAATGGTGTGGTAACCACAGTGTCGGATTCAGAGATGTTAGATGGCATGTCCGTTGTGGGTTTGAACGGATTTGATTGTGAGATGGCATCAGGAGCATCAGTTGTTGGAATTAAAAAATTAATTAATGAAGAGATAATCAAAAAAGATGATGTGGTAGTAGGAATTCTTACAGGCAGGCAAAAAGACGCAATGCTGCCAGTAGAGTATCATAATAATCCTAAAAATAAATTTGCAATTCCACCTAAAAATTAGCCTCAATTAAGTAATTTATTTTATTAATTATCATTTTTGTGTCTTAAGCCTTAAAAGTGGGTTTTACAAAACATTACCAACCAAGAGATGGTGCATAAAAAATAAAATGTTGAACATATGTTGTTCTGACAAACTTTTTTGGAGGATAAAATGGTAGAAATTTGGGAATATGCTGCATTAGTTGTCCTCATAGGATTTTCAGCATTTTTTAGCGGTGTGGAAGTAGCCATGGTTGGAATAAGAAAATCCACTGTAACTCAATTGTTAAAAAAGAAAGTAAAGGGCGCAAAAGCACTACACAAGTTTACATCAAATCCAAGTTGGATGATGTCAAGTGTAAATCTTGGAAATAATCTAGTTAATGTAGCAGCGTCTGTGTTGGCAACAAAGATTGCAACAGAAGTCTTTGGAGATGAGGGCCTTGGAATTACAGTGGGGGTTATGACATTTCTAATACTGGTGTTTGGTGAAATTACTCCTAAAATATACTCCAATGCCAATTCTACTAAAATTGCACTCAGAGGTGCACCAATACTATTGATTTTCAGCTATGTATTATGGCCAGTTGTAAAACTGTTTGAGATCATTACAAAAACAATAATCAAAATTACTGGAAGTAGTTACCAACCACCACCAATTACAGAAGAAGAGATCAAAGGAATAGTGGCTCAAGGATTAGCAGATAACATACTTGAGAAAGATGAAAGTGAGCTTGTTCACAGTGCTTTGGAATTTGATGACACGGTAATTAGAACAGTAATGACACCACGAACAAAAATGTTCACACTACCTGCAAAGATGCTTCTCTTTGATGCTCTTCCTTTGATTAGTGAAAATTTACATTCAAGAATACCTATTTTTGGAAAAACTCATGACGATATTGTTGGATTTGTTCACGTAAGAGACATCCTAACACATTTAGAAAAAGACAACAAGATGATCACACTGGAACAAGTATCAAGAAAACCAGTATTTGCATCTCAAGAAAAGATGGTAAGCTCATTACTCAAAGAAATGAAAGGAAGAAAAACACACATGGCCATTGTAATTGATGAACATGGTGGAGTAGAAGGACTAGTTACATTAGAAGATCTAATTGAAGAGATAGTTGGAGACATAGAAGATGAAACAGACGATACGCCGCCAAAAGAGTTTGAGTCAGTTGACAAAGATACCATAATCACAAATGGAGATATCAAGATTGAGAGCATTAATGAAATTTTCAAGTCAGAGTTACCTGAAGGAGATGACTATGCTTCACTCAATGGATTATTACATGAAAAATTACAAGACATACCAAGAGAAGGAGATAAGCTGGAAATTGACAATATACGAATCATTGTTGAAAAGGTAACAAAAAATACACCAGAGAGAATCAGAATAGAGAGAATAAAAAAATAAAATCAGTTTTTTCTTGCAAAATGTTCTTCTAGTTTTTGCTTTTTTTCTTTCATGTTGAATATAGATTCAGTGTGAGAAAATGCATCGGCATATGATTTTCCAAACAACATTGCCTGCATCAACATATGATTTTCAGGAATGACAATTCCAGTTTGATCATCAGAATACATCATTTGTACCATATCTCCAATTGAAACAGTCATGTTTGCATGAATATGGATCATGTTAGTATCTGTAAAATTAAACCCCATGGTTCTAGCATAGTCTCGGATGTCTTTTGTTCCTTTGGCAGTCCATAAAGTTGCCACACCGAATTCATTTTTGAAAACATCGTGTATTTCAGAAGGAGTTGGGGCTTTATCATTAAAACGAATATCCATTATGTGCAGGTGCATCTGTCTTGTTGGAACTTTAATTGCACGAACAAAAAGTGGTGCATCTTTTCCAAAATACATCTTTACATCATCTCCGTGGTGTGGGGATTCAGTCATTTCAATAGTATCTGGCACATGTTTTTCTGTTTGTTCAATGTCTGCCCATCGACGTACAAGTGTTACATCGAATCTAATCAATCTTTTAGCAAATCTATCTCTTAACGGTTCTAAAATGCGCCCCATACCAGTTACATTGCAGCTACCTTGCATGGCATGTTTTTTGCCAATGGCTAAATCATAATTCGCTCTGGAATTAAACAACAAATCAGATACAGCCTCATTACCCATTGTGGTTTCACCGCCCTGATAGATTGCCATTAGATCTTTTGGCTCATAGAGATTCTTCTTGTTTTTATATCCATGTCCACCAGGAGCAGCATCAATAACTAAATCACAGTAATCAAGAGCAGATTCTATTGTGCCAGATATTTTAAAATTCTTAAAATCATTTAGTTTTCTTTCTGGGACATAAACATTCAATCCACGAGAAATTGCTACATTCACGTCATTGTCTGGCGAGTATTTTCCAACACCAACTACAGTAATTTCAGGATCATCTCTTAGAAATGATGTGATTCTGCTTCCAATAGAGCCATAACCATTAACAAAAACTTTTTTCATGTTTTTTCTAAAAGATCCCCATTTATTTAGATTAGTTTAAAATCCATAAATTAATCAAAAAAATAGACAGAAAAGAGAATTATGATGACTGGTTCATGTATAATAAGAAAAATTTTCTTAAAACAATAACCAAAATTG
>SYJQ01000057.1 GCA_005798405.1 Nitrosopumilaceae archaeon | reverse complement strand
TTTCATCTTTGCTTCTTTTTCAGCTAACTTTGCATCAATCTGTCCTGCATTATCAGACACAGTTGAATTTGTTCCAACATTAGTCTCAGTTGAATTTGAACCTGTACTTGTATCAGATGACTGTTGATTTTCTTCTGCATGTACAAGTGAAGTCGTAGGTGCCATAATGACCATAAATACCAATAGGAGTATTCCCACGATGGATTTTTGCATACTGGAACTTTGCTGATAGATATTTAATATTTGTGTCTCACATCAGGTACAAATTGTAGAATTCACTTGTACTTGAAATACATTATAAAGGATCTTGGTTTCTGAAAATCTGATGAATCTAAAAAATATCACAGTGTTAGGTTCTGGAATAATGGGACATGGAATTGCACAAGTTTCAGCCACAGCAGGGTATAATGTAGTTCTCAGAGATATCGAGCAAGGATTTTTAGATAAAGCAATGGAAAAAATAAAATGGAGTTTAGATAAATTAGTAACTAAAGAAAAAATTTCACAGCAAGAAGCAAATGCAATTTATTCAAGAATTAAACCAGTAGTGAATCTTGCAGAAGCAGTAAAAGATGCACATCTTGTAATTGAAGTAGTTCCAGAAATTATGGAGTTAAAGAAAAAAGTATATGCAGAGTTAGATTCAGTTGCAGGAAAGAATGTTATTTTTGCATCAAATACAAGCACTCTACCAATCACAGAAATTGCAAATACATTATCACGTCCAGAAAAATTCATAGGGATTCATTTTTTCAATCCACCACAATTAATGAAATTAGTAGAGATCATTCCAGGAGAAAAAACATCTAAAGATGTAATAGATTTGACTCAAGAATATGTAAAATCTGTAAAAAAAGAATCAGTTCTATGTAGAAAGGATGTTCCAGGATTTATCATCAATAGATTATTCATCCCCATGGTCCATGAAGCATGTTATATGATGGATAGAACTGGTGCAACAATGACTGAGATTGATTCCGCAGTAAAATTCAAACTGGGTTTTCCAATGGGAATTTTTGAATTGGCGGATTTTACTGGAATGGATGTAATACACAAAGCAACAACAGAGATGCATTCGCGAGATAAAAAAGTAATTTTACCACATCCTACAATTGAAAAGATGTTTGATGCAAAAAAACTAGGTCAAAAATCAGGCGAAGGATTTTACAAATATTCAGATGAAAAATATGAACGTGTTCCATTATCAGAAGAATTGGCAAGTAAGTGTGACCCAATCCAGATTGTGGCAAATATTTTAAACAATGCATCTTGGCTTGTCACAAATAAAGCCAGTGACATAGAGGAGATTGAAAAAGCTGCTCAGTTAGGGCTTGGATTAAAAAAACCATTATTTCAAACGGCAAAAGAGATAGGAATTAAAAATATAGTAAACGAGTTAAACCAATTAGCATCAAAACATGGAAAATTTTATGAGCCAGACTCATTGCTAGTCTCTATGCAGTAATTAACTCTAGAATTTTCTTTACAGCATCTTTTGGAGAATCAACTCCAATAATTTTGACATTTTTTCTGTGATCAACGTATCCATCGATGAATCTGTCTGCTGCCCCACCAGTATTTCGGATGGCAACCATTGGTTTTTTGTACATATATGCAGCACAAATTTCAGACAGAGTTCCAGATCCCCCACCAACTATTATGATGCCATCAGCAGATAGTGCATTTAAAAAATCCCTTGTTAGTCCCATTCCACTTGGAATTACAATGTCGCAAAACTCGTTTGCAAATGATGAATCATCTTGAGGAATAATTCCCACAGTTAATCCATTTGCATCATGTGCTCCATGAGATGCCGCCTTCATGACGCCTCCCAGTCCACCAGTCATAAGAACACATTCAGACTTGGCTACTTCGTAACCGATCTCATATGCAATTTTTTCATGCTCTGGAGTACAACCATTATCATTATGTCCAATTAGCAAAATCTGAACTTTCTTTGTCAATAACATAGATAGAAATCTGCCATCTAATATCTTTCCTAACGCAAAGGATATTAGATAATAAAAAAATACATCATTATGGAAAAACGTTCAATGCCAGTATGTTTTACAGAAAAACAATACAAAATGATCGAAGAATTTGCCAAGAGAAATGGAATGCTAAATGCAAGCCAAGCTCTTGAAAAGATCTTAAACAAATAGGCGCTTTTTGATATTTTTTGTTTTTATTTTCTAAATAACAGATACAGATTATTAGAAACTATAATTTTTCAGAGATCTCTTGTTTTATCTTGTCAATGGTATTGGTCAAAATTTTAATTTGATTGTCAATTAATGATATTTTCATCAAAAGAGGATCTTTGTTCCAATCAGATATTTCTTCAATATTTTTTAACAGTGTTCCATATTCATTGCATTGAGTTATGATGGTTTTACTTAGTAATGGATCCTCAAAAAGATCACCAATATATCCAATGTCACTTTTTATGTTTGGAATTATGAAATACATGATAGATTCTAAATTTTTTTAGAAGATATGATTATGTTCTGTTTGTTTTCTTCAGTAGTCTCTTTTAGATGATCAGCCAATCCTTCTCTTAAGTCATAGTGATTCTGCAGTATTGTCTCCAAATTAGATATGATCCTATGACTAAATACGGTCAATCTTTTTCTTTCTCTTTCATCATGTCGTTGCTCAATGTTTTGTATATTCAAAACTAATTCAGCAATTTTTTCTTGCTGTTCCTCAGATCTACGTTGTTGATTGTTTGAATAAATCAAGATAGCAATGGTGATAGATGTTCCTATTCCAGTTTCAATAACAGATGTAATCCAATTTGTAGAATCATCATCCAATGTAAGCGGAGCATGAATAATCAAGTGCACAAGAAGTATGGTCACAAACATAATCACAGGTGTTACAAAAAACAATAGTTTAATTTTTTGATTTATTGTGTTTTTTCCTTTTTGCATAACGTGACTAAATTCAATTAGTCTTGATGTAATTTATAGAGATATGCAAATCAGTCTTCATCGTTTTGTTTATTTATGACTTTAATAGTAAATATAATCATGAAAACTGCCAACAAAAAAACATTTAGCGATGAATTAAAAACAGTGAGAAAAGAAAAGAAAACAGATAAAGAGTTTCCGCCTACAAAGGGAATTCATAAACAACCAGAACTTCCTAAAAAAACAAATAAACGAAAATCACATAAAGCAATCAAGTAGATCATAGTCAGTATCCAAATACAACATATCGTATAGAAAAATTTGTTTTTTCTAATTTTGTATTGACTTAAATTATTTCAATTACAACCAGACATATGGGATTATTTAACAAAAAACCAACATATTGCACTATTTGTAACAAAGAATTAACACACAAACACAAGGCCAAAAAAGAATGGAATGTAAAAGGAATGCTTTGTGGAGATTGCCATTTTGAGAAATCAAAGGAGTACTATGAGGGAAAAGTAAGACAGGCATGTGTATCATGTGGAACCATAAAGATCATCTCAGAGTTGTGGGAACCAAGATGGCAATGGGACATGGAAGGATTGCTTTGCAAAGAATGTTTTGATAAAAAAGAAGAATCATTTGATGTAAAGAAAAAATTTTGTGCGTTATGTGGAACAGAGATGGGATTCATCAGACACAATCCAAAAAGCAAATGGAAGATAGAGGGTCAACTTTGCAGAAAGTGTTGGGATGCAAAAAAGGCTGAATTGGGGTAATGATCGGATTTTTTAAGAAATTTACTTGCGATGTGTGCACCAGTAAATTTTCACATCAAGAAGATTTGATGAATCACAAGCAAATAGTACATGGAAAAGATTTGAAGTATGACTGCAAAGAGTGCAAGAAATATTTTTCAAATATGGAAGATATGAGGACACACTTACAAAGAGAACACAGTTACAAAAAAGACAGATGACTAGATTGCCTTGACTGTTTTAACTACAGGAGGTCTTGCTTTGGTAAAAACTCGGAAACCACAAATACATTTGATTTCAGGCAATCGAGACAATTCAGTATTTGAAACATTTGTTCCACATCTCAAACAAGAGTAAATTACATCAAATGTCTCAGTTGTTTCTGCAACACTTTCAGTTTCAAAATTTTCTTCAGCCATGTTTATCATCAAAATTTCTATAATTTAAGGATACCAGATTATGTGAGAGATAATTCAATGTAGACATCATCAGGAATCTTTAGTCTCATTAATTGTCTGATTGCTTTATCATCTGCACTGATATTGATTATTCTTCGGTGCATCTTCATCTCCCATTTTTCATATGTTTCAGTCCCGTTACCACATGGCGATTTTCTTGTTGCAACATGCAATTTCTTAACAGGTAGTGGGGTTGGTCCTTTAACTTTAACACCAGTTTTTTTACCAATGCCCATAATCTCACCACATACACCATCTAATTTAGGAAGACTTGTGCTAGTTAGTTTGACACGAGCAGTTTGAGTCATCTCAACTCAACCTATGGTTTGAACTCTTCAGTGATTTCCTTAATGATTCCTGCTGCAATAGTTGCACCCATGTCTCTGAGTGCAAATCTACCCATTTCAGGGAATTCTTGGAAAGTTTCTACACAAGTTGGTCTTACAGGTCTAATTTTTACAATTGCTGCATCGCCGACTTTGAGGAACTTTGGATTCTCTTCTTCCACTGCACCAGTAGCAGGATTAATTCTTTGTAGGAATTCAGTTACAGTTGCTGCAACTTGTGCAGTATGACAGTGCATGACTGGAGTATAACCAGGTGCAATAGCTGTTGGATGATGAATTACTATGATTTGTGCTTTAAATTCTTTAGCAACCTTTGGTGGTGCATCTGGAGTTCCAAGTACATCGCCTCTTTTGATATCTTTCTTTTCAATACCTCTAAGGTTGAATCCAATGTTGTCACCTGCTTCTGCAGTTGGCATTTCTGTGTGGTGAGTTTCAATTGATTTGATTTCACCTAGTGCTCCTGAAGGCATCACAATAATTTTTTGTCCTGCTTTCATTACTCCGGTTTCAACTCTACCTACAGGTACAGTACCTACACCAGTAATGGTGTAAACATCTTGAATTGGAACACGTAGTGGTTTACCAATTGGTTTTTCAGCTATTGTAAAGTCATCAAATGCTTGTAAAAGTGTCTTACCAGTGTACCATGGCATGTTCTCTGATTTTTTAACCAAGTTATCGCCTTTCCATCCAGATAGTGGAATGAATGGTACGTTTTCTAATTTGTAACCGACAGATCTTACTAGTTTTTCGCCTTTTTCTTTTGCTGCTTTGAATGCTGCCTCTTTGTATTCAACTGCATCCATTTTGTTAATGGCAACAATGAGTTGGCCAACACCTAGTGTTTTTAGTAAAAATGCATGTTCTCTTGCTTGACCACCTGCTGCAATTGCAGTATCAGTTTCACCTTCTTTTGCTGAAAGTACCAAAATGGCTGCATCTGCTTCAGAAGCGCCAGTAATCATGTTTTTGATGAAGTCCCTGTGACCTGGGGCATCAATTAATGTGAAGAAGTATTTTGGTGTCTCAAACTTTTGAAAAGCAAGATCGATTGTAATACCTCTTTCTCTTTCATCTTTAATATTATCCATAACCCACGCATACTTGAAAGTGTCACCTTTTCCGGTCTTCTCGGATTCGGCTCCGTGTGCTGCAATAGTTCTTTCATCTACAACACCCAGATCCATTAAGAAATGACCCATAGTTGTTGATTTTCCATTATCAATATGACCTGTAACAATCAGGTTCAAGTGTGGTTTAACTGCCATATCAAATCGGTATTCGAGGGGATTTATTACTGTTATGAATTTTTGAAAAAAATCTAAAATTTTTTCAAGAATTTTTAGATCAAAAAAATTTGAAAAATTACACATAAATCAAAGGGGAAATCAGAGAAGTCATGAAAATTACAGTTTCAGTAATTAAAGCAGATGTGGGAGGAATTGGCGGACATACAAGACCAAGTGATGCACTAATAGAAGCTGTGAGAAAGACTGTAAAAAGTTCGGGAGATTTATTGATTGATCATTATATCGGATATTGTGGAGACGATGTCCACATTGTCATGTCACATACACATGGAATGGACAATGATAAAATTCACAAATTAGCATGGGACGCATTTATGGCAGGAACACAAGTTGCAAAACAAGAGGGACTTTACGGAGCAGGTCAAGATCTTCTAAAGGATTCTTTTTCAGGAAATGTGAAAGGAATGGGTCCTGGTGTTGCAGAGATGGAATTTGAAGAAAGACAAAATGAAGCATTTACAGTATTTGCAGCCGATAAAACAGAGCCAGGTGCATTTAACTATCCAATTTACAGAATGTTTGTAGACAGTTTAAGCAACACTGGATTAATTGTAAACAAGTCACTTGCAAGTGGTGTGATAATTAATGTCATGGATGTTGAAGAAGGAAAGATTGCAAAACTTTCATTGTGGGAAGACAAACCAACAATTGAAGCTGCTTTAATGTATCCAGGAAGATATGTGGTTTCGACAGTTACAACAAAACAAGGAGAGCCAATTCTTGCAGCATCAACAGATAGACTACATAACATTGCAGGAACATATGTCGGAAAAGATGATCCAATATGTCTAATCAGAACACAAAAGAATTTTCCAGCAACAGAGGAAGTTGGCAGTGTGTTTAACAATCCGCACTATGTTGCAGGAAACACACGAGGAAGCCACAACATGCCCCTAATGCCAGTAAAACTAAACTCTGCAGCATCGATCAATTTTTGCATTCCAATTGTAGAAGCACTAGTCTTCAGCATGCATAATGGAAAGTTCACAGGACCATTTGATGGATTTTCAACTCCTGATTGGGATTACATCAGAGAGATTGCAACAAAAAAAGCACTTGCAATGAGAAGCCAAGGATTCATTCATCCAGCAACACTTGTTCCATCAGAATTAGAATATGCTGAAGGATATAGATCTAGGATGGAGATACTTGAAACCAAGATGGTGCCAATAGAGGAATCAGCTGCAAAGTCACAAAAGAAAGAAAACTATGAAGATCCAGATTAAAATCACAGATAAGAAATAGTTAAAAGAAATTACATCATACCAAAATCACCCTTGCGGCGAATCTTGAAGGTTTTTGATTGGAAGACATACATTTTCACAGCAGTCGCAGTAATCTCATTTTCAAATTTTATGGCAGTGCTTTTTGGCCAAACCATACCGGGAATATTTGTAACATTTTTTAGATATGCAGGAGAGACAATAATTTTAGGTGCAGTGTTTTTGTTTGCATTACTATGGCTTTTAAAGGCAAGACCGCACAATCGTCCAAAGAGCTATTCAATCATAGTTTTTGACGTATATGGGAAAGAAAGTAAGATAAGAGATATCCGGACTGAATTTAAGACTCATGATGTAGCTTGGAGCTTTATGAAACATTACAAAAAATCATATCCGTTGCATAATTTTGCTATGGTATCCAAACTCTCAAAATCAGACAAGCCAACAATTTTCAGATACATTTGAGACAGAGATTTTATAAAATCATGTACGTTAAATTTTGAAAACCCGTCTAAACGAAGGTCTATTTCAGAGTGATTTGAAAAGAAATCACATGAGAACGATTTGGGGAAAGGTATTTGTTTTATTCATAGCAGTTGCTTTTGCAATATTATTGATAGTGTCATTTGTTGTGTATCCCGAGATTGGTGAAAAGATACTATACGGTAAGCATCCACCAACCAAGAATTTAGAAAATGGGGATACCGCAACATCGCCAGATGATCTAGAGGCAACGCCTACGACAGATATAGAAAATGATCAAACAAAACCCACAGAGTACTTGAGATATAGCGAGATAATGGCATCAGGAAATGACATGTGTGTCAAATATGCAACTGAGAAATCAGACGGAGATATCAACAAGTTTGTAGATGAATTCAATGATTGTAATTCGCAGTAAGAATCTATTAGATAAACAAGATTCAGACTTTTATTCAGGACAATACAATACAACTGAGTGGAGTTCTCTATTCTAGCTGATGCATTCAGTAAAATGGAATCAACTACAAAGAGACTAGAGCTGACACAGTACTTGGTGGAATTATTTGAAAAAACTCCGCAAGATGTCATTTCAAGAATTGTTTATCTATTGCAAGGAAAGTTAAGACCTGATTTTGAGGGAGTTGAGTTGGGAGTTGCAGAAAAGTTGGCAATACGAGCAATAGCAAAATCTGCAGGTTCAGACAATGCCGAAAAAAAAATAGAAGACGAATACAGAAAAAGTGGAGATTTGGGACATGCCGCATCCAAGATCTTAGAGCAAAAAGAGCAGACTACATTTTTGGTTCAAGACATCACAGTTGAGCGAGTCTATGAGAACTTGCTTACAATTGCAAAACTAGAAGGAACAAAGACGCAGGACAGAAAGATGAAATACATATCAGGTTTGCTCAACGACGCAAGCCCATCGGAAGCTAAATTCATACTAAAGATTTTACTTGGAACATTACGATTGGGAATTGCAGAAAATACCGTAATGGATGCACTTGCAATTGCATTTACAGGTAATAAAGAAAACAGAAAAGCGTTAGAACATGCATACAATGTATCAAGTGATTTAGGAAAAGTTGCAGAAGCCATTGCAAACAAAGGACTTGGTGGAGTGGAAGGATTTGGAATTAGCTTGTTTAATCCAATACGACCTATGTTAGCAGACAGAGTAAAAAGTGAAGAAGAGGCAATAGAAAAACTAGGAGAAAAATTTGCTGCAGAATACAAGCTAGACGGGGAGCGAGTACAATTGCACATAGAAGGAGAGAAGGTAATATTATTTTCAAGAAGCTTGGAAAACATTACAAGCTATTATCCAGATATCGTGGATAAGATTCCAAAAGCAATTCAAGCACAAAAAGTAATTTTAGAAGCAGAGGCAGTTGCAATAAATGAAAACACTGGGGAGTTTTTACCATTTCAAGAATTAATGCATCGACGAAGAAAATATCAAGTAGAGAAAGCAGTGTCACAATATCCAATAACTGTAAACTTTTTTGATGTGCTGTATCATGATGGAAAGAGTTGTTTGGAATTAGAGTACAAAGATAGAAGAAGTCTTTTAGAAAAAATTGTAAAAGAAGACGAATATGCAAGACACATACCGATGACTATCATAAACAACCAAGAAGACATTGAAGAATTTTTGGAAAACAGCATAAACTCTGGATGTGAGGGAGTAATGCTAAAGATGCTAGACAAACCGTATCAAGCGGGGTCTAGAGGAAGTTATTGGCTAAAACTAAAACGAGAATACAGGAATGAGCTTGGTGATAGTCTTGACTTGGTAGTGATTGGTGCATTTTTTGGAAAAGGCAGAAGAACTGGAAAGTACGGAACATTGCTTTTAGCTTCATATGATTATGACACAGACACATTTACTAGCATATGCAAAGTTGGAACTGGATTTACAGATGAAGACTTGGATCAGCTATATCAAATTCTGTCAAACAAAGTAACAATAAAGAAAAATCCAAGAATAGACAGTGAGATGGAGGCTGATGTCTGGTTTGAGCCAGAACTTGTAGTCGAAGTGGTTGCATCAGAGATAACACTTAGTCCTATTCACAAGGCAGCAAGAAATGAAATCAGAAAAGACACAGGACTGGCATTGAGATTTCCAAAGTTTACAGGAAAGATAAGACTTGAAAAAGATGCAGAAGATGCATCAACTAATGAAGAAGTAATGACGTTATTCAAAGGGCAGAAAAAAGTAGCACATGACAAAAATTTAATGTGATTTATGCGCAAAAATACCAACAAATCATAGAGGATTTAAATTACCTGAGCATGTTTTAAAATTTAGAAATGTATAGCGGAGAGCTTGAAGTTCAAGCAAAAAGAAAGGCTATAGCAGTTTTACAAGACGAAATCAACAGAATCTTAAACGCAGCCAGAGAACTTGCAACACTTCCAGACCTGATGATGAAAAAAGACAAGACAGGTATCAAAAATTCACTGGAGCAAATATCAACTATCGAAGAAGAAGTAGAAAATCTTAGAAGAAAAATCACTAGAGAAGTAGCTGATGTAGGAGGTTTGATAATGAATAGAGAAAATCTTCTCAACACAGCATACACAATGGATGAGATTGCAGGTTACATCACCGGAATAGCATTCAAACTTTCTAACATCAAGATTACTACATTGAAAAGTGCAAAGCTGGACGGCGACATCACAAAGTTGATTGAGTTGGTAGTAGACGAAGTTTACAAACTAAATGAAATCATACGTAGTCTAAACACCAACACTGCTAATGCAATTGAACTAGCACAAGAAACACAAAAGATAGAACGCGAAATAGACGTAAAATACAGACAAGCAACAATCAAGCTTTTATCAGAAGTCACAAACACCAAAGAATTATTGCTGATAAAAGACGTAATTGAGGGAATCGAAGAAATGTCAGACAAGTGTCAACGAGTCTCAGATTCTTTCATACTATTAGCATTGAGTCTATAAACATCACCCCATCTTTTAATTTTTATCTTGTTTTACAAAATTAACACAACTGTGATATAAAAAATAGAAATTAGAATGTGAAAAACGTCACAAAAAGGCAAGTGACGAAAATAGAGCAGAAAGTAGATGACTCTTGCAAAAATAACATGAGCCATACAAAAAAATTATGCGCAGAACAAGAGTAGAGAATTCATATACATAGATTATTTAAAAAAACTAGATGAGAGCAGAACTAATCGAAAATAGAATAATAGTATGGAACATTGAAGATTCACGTAAATTATTTAGTCATGGATATTACGGTAAGCCAATTGGAATTCCAAAACCAAAGCCTGAAGAGATCAATGTTCCGTTAATTTTGGACCTCATAGAGGGACTCTACCTGCTTGAAAATAAAAAAATCGGCATTTACAAATCAAATCAAAAGATAACAGTTGAAGAGATGACAGAGTTGTGTAAAAAAGAATATCATGATTTTGATAAAAAATATCTGGTGTACAAAAATTTCAGAGACAAAGGATACGTGATTAATCCGGGCATAAAGTTTGGATGTGATTTTGCAGTCTATGAGAAAGGACCAGGTATTGATCATGCACCATTTTTGATTCAGGTGTACAACAGAAGCGATACAATAACATCAACTGGAATTGTTTTGGCAGGAAGACTTGCAACCACAGTAAGAAAACAATTCATCTTGGCAATACCAAGAGGAAAAGATAAAGTTGATTTTCTTGCGTTAGATTGGTGGAAGGCCTAGACTTTTTTTATGTGTCCGGCAATTCGATCATAAATCTCAAAGAGTTCTTTTGTAATTCCAAAGTCAAGATGATTCTTCCACTTGTTTCGAATTCTAATAGCTCCCTCAGTTGGTTCTACATAGATAGTAGCATCTCGGAGTGATTGTTTTGCAATCATGTCATTTAGTGTGGTGTCTTCATTTAGTCTTCTTGCAAGACTGCCACTGCCGTCCCATTCTACCTTAAGAATTGTTTTTGATGAAAAATGTCCTTTGGTGGTAAGTTTGGTTTTGGCTACAAAATTTATGACGTTTTGATCAACTTGCTTTCTGACAATAAAGTGTGCTTGATATCTGTCTAGTGCGCCCCATGGCATTGGATTTGGATCTTGCATGATTATCCCTTTTGAATAATTTGAATCACGTCAATGTTAGAATTTTGAATATCGATACAACCCTTGTTTGATACCATTCTAGGGGTTTGAGAAAAATATCTACTATAATAATCGCCTTTTTCAACATCATCGGTTCCAATTTGTTTGGATTTAGAATCAACTCCGATCTTTTTTAGCATGTCAGAAAATTTCTCAGGCCATGATTGCAAGACAAATGTATCTGGCTCTGAATCGTGCATGAATAGAAAAAACCATACCCACAAATAAAGATATCAAGAAATTATTTGCCCTCAGAGATCAATCCAATTAAATAATACAAAATTATCGTAAGTATGTCTATGCTGAAATTTCAGGGCAAAGTTGCTCTAGTAACAGGTAGTGGAACTGGAATAGGACAAGCTATCGCTAAAAAATTTATTGAAAACGGTGCCAGCGTAATTATTTTGGGTAGAAGAAAAGAGCCATTAGAAGAAACAGCAGTAATGCTAAAAGAAATAATTTCCAAAGTAAACAGCGGTGCACATGTAAGAATTTTCTCCGGTGTTGATGTAAGTGATGAAACAGGAATTAACGACATGTTTGATATGCTAAAAAAAGAAAACATGATAATTGATTACGTAATTAATAATGCAGGTGTTTCAGGACCTGTCACATGTTTTGCAAATTCACCACTGGATGAATTTAAGAGTGCAGTAGATATTCACTTAACTGGAACATTTTGGGGTTCAGTTCAAGCACTAAAAGTAATGAAAGAAAACGGAAAGATTGTTACAATATCTACATTTTTCACAGAAGAAAGACCACTTGAGCAAAGACCGTATAGATTCAGAAGTCCATACACTGCATCACAAGGTGCAAAGAACAGACTTGTAGAGGCAATGTCTTGGGAATTGACTGATAAAAAAATCATATCGATTGGAACAAACCCAGGTCCAGTTCATTCAGACAGAATTTACAAGACAGTTTATCCAAAAGCTGCAGCAGAATTTTTGAGAGTTAGTGGTTTTGAGGACTTGACACCAGTTCAAGTGGATGCTGCAAACAAGGAACTATTACCATTGTTAGGCGAAGATCAAAACATTGTCAAAGACGGAATTACTAGAGCTGCAGAGAAACTTGCAAAAGAAAATGGAAAAGACGTGGCTAAACTAACCATAACACTTGGAAATCTATTAAGCAAAATACAGAGCATTGCAGAAAAAGTTCAAAACAATACATCACATATGATTGCAGACCAGCAATTTCTATCACAAGGACAGGTTGCAGAATCTGTTTTGAATCTTTGTGATGATCAAATTGCAAAAATACTAAACGGCAAGATAATTCCTGGTGACAGAGTATTTTATCCAGTCAAACCACATATAGGCACCACAACTCCAGGTGTTCATCAACCAGACTTTACCGGAAGATCAGTTGTCTTTACAGTTGACGCAACTGAAAAATCAGATGCAGAGAGAGTAGAATATCTGGCTCAGCACGTCACAAAAAATGGCGGTAAGGTTGCTTGCTTTATCTCTGAATCGACTCCAAAGGAATTGCAAGAATACATTAGCTCAAAATTCCATTCCCATACAATAAATCTCAAAAATCCAGACGATGTTCAGAGATGGCTAAACACTGCAAATACTAATCTTGGAAAAATTTTAGCTGTAGTTCACATCACAGGAAAATTACCAAACATTTCAAAACTAACAGAACTGCCAAGAGCAAAATGGCAAGAACTAATTGAAAAATTCATCACAACTCCAGCCATAGTAGGACAAAGAACACTGGAGCAGTTTGTTCCAGGCGGAGATAAGGACCCAAGACTGTACAAAGATGCAAAGGGTGCCATGATGATAATTGGTCCGGACTTACCTACAGGTGCAAAGGTCACAGGACTTCAAAGAGCCCAAGTAGAGGTATTTCGCGGTGCACTAAGACCGTTTACAACTACAGTTAATCAAGAACTAAGTGATGTTCTTAACTCAAAGATTAGAATATTCTCTGTATTTGCAGGTTCTGTTACAGGTACGGAGTCAAACAATGAGAGAATAGCTCAAGCGTTAAATTTCCTAGTATCAGATAGTGCTGCAGATTCATCTGAAGTTACATTTTGTGTTGATGAATCAAGATAAGGATGAAAAAATTCTCTGAGATCAAAGTCGGAGATGTATTTTTTTCCACATGCAGCATCTCAGAAAAAGAACTAGAAGAGTATCTGAAATTCTCCAGAATAAAAAATGCATTTTTAGAAGACAAACAAAATAAAAATCAAAAACTAGTTTCAGGCAGAGCCATTTTATCAAGAATGGAGGGTGAATTTACAAGACTGAGTCAAATTTACGGAAATCACATATTATTTGTAGGAACTGACGGAGATACAAGTTGGGAGAATAGAAGTAGTAGATTCCTCAAGCCATTATATGTAGATGAAGTATTGAAGATAAAATTTACAGTGTCTGCAAAAGAGGACATTGATGATCAGTTTGGAAAGATTGCAATAGATTATGAAGGAACAAATCCAGATGGCGAGATCATAGTAATATCAAAGAAAAACTGGTATAGAATTAAAAAATTAGTAACCTAGATCACGGTATCTAATTGGTTTTAGATTGCATTCACAGTTTGCTCTTTTCCCACATTTAGGGCAATTACAATCGCAGAGCAACAATGATGCATTGCATCCATCACATCTTGTATATTCTGCAAAATCTTCCCTCATTGCGATAGTATGGGAAATAATGAAAAATAAATGTAAAAATAATTTTCTTAAAATTTGTCCATTATTTTCATTCATTATGACATGTTTGTTCATATTTTACACAGTGAGTGATAAATTCTATGATGAACACAATATGCCATGAACGATAAAGAAAAAGATAGAAAAAAGTTCAGAGAAAAACTAGCCAAAGGCGAAGTCTTGGAATTTACGTAAGAGTAAAAATATAATTCAGAATCATACAAGTTAGCATCCGTTATTTTTTGCCCATGATTCAGAAGAGAATTCACTTTCAGAGCAAAAAACCTTTGAGATTTCTGCTAAATTAGATTCTAAGACTTTTTCGTTTAAACTTACACCGTTGCAGTGAATTTCAGCAATTGTTCTTCCATGGCTTCCGCCAGTCTGATAATCATCTTCATCAACAAGTACAGTGGAACCTACAGGACATATGCTTGCAATAAAATTTCGTGATTCATAAAAACCATCTTCTCCTTCTTCTGGAGTATTTACCAATGCAAATCGTATAGAATCTCCATCTACCTTTATTGTGTCTCCATCAATTATTTTGGTAACTTTTCCTGTAAAACACCTGGCATCACCCGAACAATCCAAAGGAATTGTTTCTCTTTGATATGTAACAAATGCCATAATTCCTAAAACTCCCAAGATTCCTGCTACCAATACAATTCCAATTTTAATTTTCAGTATGTTTTTTTTGAATTTTATTGAACTTAAGATAATGTTTGTGCTAAAGAAAACACACCCAGAGCACAGATAAAATCCTCAACCAATATAGACTGGCAGTATTTTCAACAAACAGATCTTGAATCCATTATTTCAGATTAGCACCAGAAGTTATGAAGAGGAGAACATTTTGGTGAGGCAAGCACTTGGAGACCTTAAAATACAATGTAATGTAAAAAATGGGTATACAATTGAAAAACCATTTGAAAAATTTGGCTGGACATTTTTTAATATCCAGATTAGCGAAGAGATGGCCGAAATAATTGAAAAATCAGGAATGATGAAAGGGGCATTGGGATTTAAAATTGGAGAACAAATGACCAATTTTATCGGACATTATTTAGAGACCAAAGGCAGTAAAGTAAGAATAAAGAAGATAGATTATGGGTAATGAATGTAAATTGTATGTAATCAAATACACATACTGCCCCTTAAGTTCATAAAAAATCAAAATCAAATATGAAAAATATAGGCAGTGTAGTCGATAAAGAAACAGTCACAGCAACATCCACAGTAGATATGCAAAAGACAATTGAAGAAAAAAGACTAAAGATTGCGCTAGACCTACGTAAATTCGAAATTTTTACTAGATATTCAGAATTGAAAAATTAGAATAAATTATTTGATCAGATAGACAGGTATCTTTGATTTGTGCAATACATAGTTAGAGACGCTTCCAAGCATCTCACCTGTAGCTGACCCAGAACCAGTCGTACTCATTACAATATCATCAAATTTTCCACTCTGAGATAATTTTATTATCTCAACACTTGGAGAACCTCGGATTATTTTTGTCTTAAAGTGCACGTTTTTGTTTCCAGCATGCTGAGATGCCTTTTTTAAAAGAATGTTACCTTCAGATATAATCTGTGTATCCATTGCTTTTGTTCTAGGTCCTCCCTCCTTGATAACATGTGGAATTACATTGAGACATGTAACTTCGCCGTGTGTAAATCCTGCCAGAGTCAAAGCTCGGTCTAATGCTTCAAATGATTTTTTTGATCCATCAATTGGAACCAAAATTTTATGTAACTTGTCCACAGCAAACGGCAAAATATCAGACATATTAATCCTAATCCAAACTATCAATTTCAGAATTGCAACAAATTACTAGATGAATCGTATGACAAAAAACAAAATTGTTCCCACTACAACAACCAAAGTAATGAATTTTAAGATATTTTCTTTGTTCTTTATTTTTTTTAAATCCATTCCTTCTATTTTGAGCCCTTTGTATTTTCTTGATGTCGTAATTAGAAAATAAGTCAACATTGCAGAGATAACACTCAAAGATATCGTCTCAATTGAGATAGAGTTTGTTTGGATTACCGAGCCTGCAAACACGGGTAAAATTCCCCAAGATACGATTGTGGATATATTGTTATGAAATCTCCCTCCAAAAAGCTCCAAGTTATAGGCAAACAAGAAAAAGCCCTCAGCAATTCCTATTGGAAACAAGAGCGAGGAGTCTAAAAATGCATAGTACAGACCAATGCTAAAAGATACCACGAGTGAAAATAACGCAATGGCTAAAATTTTTCTTTTTGGCAATGCACCCCATGGTTTGGTTTTTCCACCTACTGCATCAAGGCAATGAGCAGAGACACCCACTGCAAGAAAATAAATCACACATATTGCAACAAGTCGATCAAAAACAAACGTACCACCAAGTGAACCCCATGCAGCAAAACATGTCACAATAGCAGTGTAAGGCAAGAACAACATTCCAACACCAACCCTGAAATTTCTTGGGCCAATCTTTGGAACAAACCATTCCGAAGTTCTGTCTTGCATACGGATTATCATCATATGTTGTTTATATGATAAATTGTATCAGAGTTGTTTTATACTAAAAATCACACTTTACAATATGCGTCGATATAAAAAATACATTACAAAAGGGATAAACGAACCACTATCCAAAGTTGCATTTCACAAAAAAGCCCCGATCAAAAGGATATCCATGCTAAGCAAAAAAACAATATCAGAATCAAAGATTCATGCCGCTGTTCACTTTGTTGACGCAGTTGATAAAAAAATATCAAAGTACAGTACATTGCACAAACATGATGCAGATGAAATAAACATGATTCTCTCAGATAGTGGCAAACTGTTCTACGAGATTCAGCTTGATGATGAAATATACAAAGTAAATTCTCCTGTGACAGTATTCATTCCAAAAGGTGTCAAGCACAGAGCAGATGCCATTTCAGGAAAGGGAATCTTTGTGTGCCTGATTATGTCAAACAAATACAAAACAACCCAGTCATAAAATGAGCCCAATACAGGGATAGTTATTAGTTAAATTCAAGGATTTCCCAATAATATCAAATTGGATAAAATCGCACAGGTTCTCCATTCCCTTGAGAAAAGAGCAGATTATGAGAAAGAGAATTTTACAAAGATTCATCATGACAAAAAAATGCTTGCAATAACTAGAGATACAGGAATATTTTACAATACGCTTCTCAAAATACAAAAACCCAAAAAGATACTAGAGATTGGCACGTCTTTTGGTTACTCTACATTATGGTTTGCAAGTGCCATTGGTAAAAAATCAAAGATAATCACAGTAGAAAAAAACCTAAAGAAAATCAAATTTGCAAAAAAGAACTTTCAAAAAGCAGGTGTATCAGATATGATAGAGATCAAAGAAGGCATAGCAAAAGACATACTGATTCAACTAGGCAAATCCAAAAGAACCAAAGAGAGTTTTGATTTTATATTTATTGATGCAGACAAAGAAGTGTATCCGTTTTATTTTGACATCTGCTTGCCAATGCTAAAAAAAGGCGGCATAATCGCTGCAGATAATATCATCTTTCCAAGAAAATTCAAAAAACACATAAAAAAATATCTGGAACACATTAATGAAATCAAAGACATTCAGTCAATCACAATCCCTATAGGTAATGGACAAGAAATATCTTTTAAAAAATAAAAAAAGATGACAACATTACAACAAACCTAAAATTCAATCCAGATGTAACAGTAATTGTGCAAAAAGAGTTGTTTGTTATTGTTTTAGTGTTTGCAATTTTGATTACAATAAGCATTGATCAAGCTGAAGGAGCAGAACTCATAGAGGTCAAAAAATACAAGGTAATCAACTCGCCCAAAGTATGCGGAGATAAGATGTGCTCAGAGATTGATGAACAAAGGGCAAAAAAGGGACTATCTAGTCGCGACATTAAGGTTTGTGGAGATAGACCATGCCATGAGATAGTGGTGAAGACACCAACAATTAACAAATCAGGCCCTCTTGGGCAATTCAGACTAGGAATACCATTGGATCTAATTCAATGCAAAGAATCACACCATCTTGTAATTAAAACTGCAAACATGCTTCCAGCATGTGTCAAAGTTGAGAATATGGAAAAATTAAGACAGAGAGGGGTAATGATATCTGAAATAAAACAACAGAAGATATTTGAAAAACTTGCTGAAGACAGAAAGAAAGAAGACATTCCAGATAAAACAATCAAAGATTTCAGTACAACTCTTAGTGTTAAGTCTGATCAAATTTACAACCAGAGATATTTGATATTTGAAGGAGACGGATGGCATGGATATCATAATGTAGAGATTACAATATCAGGAGATAGTTTTTCAGAATCAGTATTGACTAAAACAGACAAAAGTGGGCACCTAATCATGCTATGGCCAATTCCGGATTCTGTGGGAGGTATGAGATACCATATATTTGCAACAGACGGAATACATGAATTTGAAATGGATATGCCAATTGCACCGTAATTAAAATTTCTAGACTATTTTTCAGAGATAATCTGTTTTTGATTTGGCATAAATAAAAAAAGATAGAGTCTATGGAATAACCATTGCTAGTTTTTCTTGGACTCTATCATAGTATCCATTTAGCTCCATTGCAGGGATGTAAAAGGTTGCAGAGATAACATCACCTGGTTTGGCGTTACACTCAGAGACTACAACTGAGCGTCCAATTACCGATTCTGCAACACAGCCATAATCTATTACGGCAATGACAGTTACATCTTCAGTTACAAGCGTTGGAATCAAGTTCCAAGGAGTTAGTGTAAAGACTAGCGTAACTGAAGTGGCAGCTGCCAGAATCAGCACAAATGTGAGCACTGGAGCTTTCTTTTGTATTTGATTTGTTTTTTGCATTTCTCCTCGGCATAATTATGGTGTTTGTTGGATATAAGATGGGTATGACTTGTTGATCTAGTGCTAATTATTTGGGTTGGCATTAGCATTAGAAAACAAGAATATTTTGGGTAGTGCTGAATATGTGGCAATTACAATAAAATGCAGATAGCATTTATTTTCTAAACTCGTTTTGGCAATCTAATAATTTCATAGTAATGATTTAATGCAATAATCAGTCAAATAGATCATGACGTTTGATTGCAACTGTACAGTCAATGATTATGGAGAACTGCTCCAAGAATGTGACGAACACAGAGAAGCCAATTTCATGAAATAGGTTTCCCAGAGATTAATTTTATGATGCCCCCTCAAAAGCGGAGGCAAATGAAATGTGCTAACTAGTTTATGTGAGCTATTTGGCTTCCAGCTAACACCGCGAGATGTCCCTGACTCAATGAAATGCAAAATACAAAACATAGTATTAAAAAACAAAGGTAGAAAAAAATCACTTTTTGGTTAACTCTTGCAATATACTTTTAATTTTGATATAAAAAATTCATAAAAACAAGTAAAATATTAAAAATATCATCAGTTTTGAGGAGATTATACGATGAGCCTAGTCTTCAGATTTTTCGTATTGCTCGTCTTGCTCATAGTTTTCTTTTAGTTCTAGCTGGTGATCATCTTCTTTCATTTCTTCTTGTTCTACTTTTTTCCATTCCTTTTCAATCTCTTTTTCTTTTTTGATCATACAGTTCATGCCAATGCTAAACATATTAGAGAATTCACAATTTCCAACTTTGATATTCTAAATTAGCCACCAATTAAGATATTCTCTGATACTGAATCAAAAAATAGTTTTATTGCAGCTATGATAATTATTGCAGAAACTAGAATCTGCAAAGATCTCTCTTGAATATCCAAAGAAAGTCGTGCGCCAATAATTCCTCCAACAAATGCTCCTGCAGCTAACAGTCCCGCTTGAAGAAAGTCAGGATGACCCAATATACTGTGAGTAATAATTCCAGACAATGACGCAAATAGCAAGATGAATTGTGATGTTGGAGCAGCTTTTTTCATAGTCATTCCAAGTCCTACCACCATTAATGGCACAAAGACAATTCCTCCACCTATTCCAAAAAAGGATGAGATAATTCCTGCAAAAAAGCTTGCAGCAATTACAAATACTATCATTAATTTTGTAAGATTTTTTTCCTTGGTCTCTATTTTTTTTCTCAAAAATATATAGACTGCAGATGACACTAGTACAACTCCAAACAATATTTTGAATATTCCAGGTGTCACATCACTTGAGATGTATGCCCCTAACACTGTTCCAGGAATGCATAACAATCCAAGCTTTAATCCAAGGGAGTAGTCTATTCTTTTTTGACGCGAGTAAGAAACAGTAGAGCCAACTGCATTGCTAAAAGCGGCAAACAAGCTGTTACTTGCAGCTAAAGTTGGTGGAAAACCAAAAAAAGTCAGTACAGGCACGACGACTATCCCTCCGCCAAGACCGATCATAGAGCCAAGTACTCCAGCTGCAAATCCCAATGGGATTAACCATAGTTGATCAATCATGACATTCTCTCATAGACGTTATCTGCATCTCTTGGATTTAGTTAGATATTATGAATTTCCAAAGATATCCTTCGGTGTTTGTAGTGACTTCTAATACTAGTTGTTTTTGAGCAAAGCCGGTAAGTTTGGAGCTGCTAGTAATTCCCTTTGCCTCAAGGTGATGAGATTTTGCAATATCAACCCAGGATGAGACAGATTCAAGGTCACTTGGCTTTTGGTCTTGCCAGCAATCACAGACAAGTGATTTTACCATTGTTTCGTATGTAGTTTTGAGTGAATCAATATTGGACATGTTAGGATCTATTTGGATTACACCAAGTACTGCATTAGGGGAATCGGTACTTCCAACCATGTGGATATTTCCAAGAAACTTGCCATCTGAATCTTTAAGCTCAGTTGATGTACAGTATTCAATTGATCTTTGCTTTTCGGCATTGCTGTAAAATGTGCAATATTTTGCAACAGAGCCACCAGAGATTTTTAATGGACTTGACATGGAAATGCCTTTTGATGCAAGTGATGATTTTAAAACAGAGTTTGAATCATATGAAAGACTAATCGGTGTAATTAGCACGATAGTGTCATTTGCTGGAATGGTTTGATTTGTTGGAGTGGTTTGATTTGTTGGAGTTGCAGTGTTATTGACTGGCATTGGCTCCCTTGATGGAATTGGTTTTGTAGGAATTTCAGCAATGGGCTTTTCAGTTGTTATAATGGGTTTTTGATTCATTGTAACTAATACAGACATTAGAATAATTGCAATAACGACTCCAATAATGACAGGTGTGAGAACTTTTTTGTTCATTTTATTGTCTGAATTATTATTATAACATAAGGTTTTGCAATTCTAAATAGAAATTATATTTAGTTTGGATTCTTTTGTGATCTGAAATTTGTCTACAAACCCAGAAGTCACTTCTAAAATATACAGTGCCTCACCATCAGGAGTAATACTCTGGCATGTCATAGTCTCAAGTGCTGTCTTGCATGGAGGAATATCTTTTTCAATGTGGATAATGTTACCGTCTTTATCAAACCAGATCATATCTAATGGAAACTGCATGTTTAGCATCCAAAGCGAGTAGATTCCTGCCTTCTCAAAGACAAAGATCATTCCTTGATTGTATGGTAATTGGTCTTGAAACATTAAGCCCCTAACACGTCTTGGCTCTGTATCTGCAACTTGAACTTGTAATGCAATATCATCTATTTTGATTGTGCCTCTTGGAAATTCAACTGCCTCTAGCTTGCTGTCACTTGGAATGGACATTACTCCGACAATTCCAATAATTGCTGCAGCTATTGCTATAGGGATTAGAGTCTGTGTTCTTGTTGCCATGAAAGTAGTGATTTTTTCCTTTTAAAATACATTGTATTTCATGTTACCAAAAGCCAGTAAACAGTGATTTTCATATATTTTGAGATTATCGTCCTTTCCGACTAAATCCAGGTATAATTTTAAAGTTAGATGCCGAAGATGTCTGAAATCTCTTGCCTGCTTTTTCTTTTTTTGATTCAGTGTTTACTTTTTCTATTCTGAAGATCTTTTCTACACGTTTGATTTTGTCATCCGTGTAAATGATGTTTGTAGGAGAAATTTTTTTCTCTGCCTTTTTCTTTTTTGGTTTTTCAGTATCTGTCGGATTTTTTTTTGTCCATTTGATGTTGCCTGTGCCTGACAAAGAATACTGCTCAAGCATATAATCACCTAATGATTTTCGCATACTTTTCTATTACGACGGTAAACATAAGCGTATGGATTTAGAATCTGTTTTCATATCAAAAAGAAAAAATACTCGGTAAACTATCTTTTAGCATGACAAAAAGCATTAGCTGCTCCGATGCTGGTAAGGACTGTGCAGGGTCTGCAACTGCAAAAACAGTTGATGAATTAATGGTCCAAGTAATAATTCATGTCAAAAAAGAACACAAATAGAATTAAACACAGAAAACATATCAAAGATAAAATCACTAATAAAATAGACCAGTGAATAGTTCCAAATGGCAAATTGTTACCAAAAACATATTCAAATCATACATCTCAGTACAAATCTATGATAAGTTAGATTACATGGTCAAAAATACAGATGGATTTGACCACGACATGGCCAAAAAATTCCATTACAAATTTCATTTCAGAAATATCATTTATTTCAAAATAATTTCATTCTGTTTTGAATTTCAAATTACAAGTAGGACAGAACCAAGATGCAGATTCGCCTTGTTCTCTAAAGATTATTCCAAAACATTTAGGACATTGCCCAAGTTCATCATCCATAAATTTGCCAAATTTCATACCAATACAAATATTTCAAAAAACAACGAGGTGAACAGGAAACCAAAACGAATTTTGAGTTCTTCAACCCTTTTTCGCCTTTTCTCCTCACTGTCAACAATTATGACAGTTCCTCGTTGTACTACTTATGACTAAATAATATTAAAGTGATTTGGGATAAATTCATTACATTTGTAAATAATAAAACACTATTTTTAAATATTTGTAAATATACCATATCATAGTTAATATTTATAATATTTAATAAAAAACATATGAAAATTTACAATGAATTAAGAACAAGATCATAAATCTAGATGTTAAATCTTAAATAGTTGAACTTCTTACACTATATGATGTCGATATCAATTTCGACTGAATAAACTGCGTGACCCTGCAGAACAAAAAAAGGCAATCAGGCGTTTAACGTCCTGACCATGAGAGGAAATCTCTCTGTGTTCTGCAATTGAGGGTTACGCCTTTTTTGTTTTCATATATCATAAAGCCAGTTCACAAGGACCACATTAAATCATAGAATCACGTAAGATGATATTAGATTCAAGTCTGAGCATGAATGTTTGTCGTCCTAACATAGAAAGACAAGAATCTCAAAATTTAAAACATTTCTAAAACAAAGGATCTATTTTTATTCTAGAAACGCGTATTATACTTTGGAAAGCTGACACAATTTCCTATTGTCAAATGTTGGCATCAGTTTGCTGGCCTTTGCATACTTGCAGGGCTACGCAAAGGTTGATCCGCAAAAGTCAGCTTCCAAATTCAAATCATTGATGAGGAATTTTTTAATAGTGAGT
>SYJQ01000056.1 GCA_005798405.1 Nitrosopumilaceae archaeon | reverse complement strand
TTCACCTGAATCAGAACCACAATTGCCTTCACCTGAATCAGAACCACAATTGCCTTCACCTGAATCAGAACCACAATTGCCTTCACCAGTTAGTGAACCTTCAATTGAGACAAAACATGATCCTGAAGAACGAGATGTAATTTTTGTTGGAACTAAACCAATAATGACGTATGTTTCAGCAACTTTAACACAACTTTCAACAAGACATACTGTTACGATTAAAGCTAGAGGTAAAAGAATCACTCAAGCGGTAGATGTTTCTCAAATGATTGTTAAAAGAATGAACACTGTTGGATATGTTATCAGCGATGTCCGAATTTTATCTGATTCACTTACATCTCAAGATGGTAAACTACGTAATGTTTCCACAATAGAAATTGATATTACAAAAAATTAAAACTATTCGATACTTGATTTTAATTTGTATATTCGTTTGTTCTATTATAATAATTGGTATTATTCTTAATTCTTGTGGGATACAACATATTGCAATTATAACTGATTTGAAATCATATGAAAAATCACTTGATCCAGAATTCTGTGATGTTTTAGTTGAAAAAATTAATTTATTTAATGCTGATTGTAAACCTGAAGTTGAAATTTTAGATTGTGGTTAAATGGTATTTGATATGAATGATATTGAAAAGTATTCATACGCTAATCCATACCTCGTCTAATTTCAAATCTCTATTAACATGTGGTTATAAAATAAACATGTAATTCTGCACTTTGTTATCTATAAATTGAATCTTTTAACTGCCGTGATTCTGTATCTGTTTCTTTAATTGATTGTTCTGCCTTCTCTGCCTCTTTTTGTAAAAGTGGAATGTCACAAGATGTTCCTGGAATTAATTGTGACATACCCATGCATAATTCTGCACTTGATCTAAAATCTGGGCCTGTACCATCAGAATGAAAAAGAATCACGATCACATCTTGTTCGGTGATACTTCCTTCATTAAGTAACATTCCAGGTATTCCTGGAATTGTTCCGTATTCAAGAACCCTCAATCCTGATTTTTTTAATTTTAATCTGGCAGAATCTGTATTTCCCACTGCTACTATTCCTTCTATTCCATCTAGGGATTTTACTGCCATGCTACTTACAATCAATTCTATTTTCTGTTTTTTTGCCCACTTGAGCATTGTCTTTGCAACAATTCTATGTAATGATTCATGAAGAGTAAGATATGATAAAAATACTGAAACTTTGAGTTCATCATTAACAAAAAGCCTTGTTGGGTAATTTGGTCTGCCCTCTTTAATCAAACTAATTGGTGGGAAACTATCTGAATCAATTATTCCTGCTAAACTAAACTGTGATGTTTGTATCATTGATTCTGTTGCAATTGCACTGGTAAAACCTACTGACGGAAATCCGTCTATTAGGTAACCTCCTTCTAAATTAATTGGTCTTAATTCTTTAATTCTTATTTTAGAATACAATGTATTATACTGAATTCTATTGAATAATAGTTTTTACCTGATTTGATTATTTTAGCTTTGAAACTAAAGCTGCATAAATAAATGGCAAAATTGTTGTTACTTCTGCATGCAGAGTAGCTTGTCTGGCTTGTTGTGTGACTTTTCCCCATGAAATCGCCTCTCTTACTAGAGCGCCACTTAGACTACCATCAAATTCTTGTGCTGTTGTAATGTAAAACGCATAATCCAAACCTTCTCTGTATTGATTCCACCATAATGTATGGTGCTTTGAAATTCCACCTCCTATCATTAAAGCTCCTGATTTTTTTGCTTTGAATATTAATCCTGACAACAAATCTGCATCTGCTATTAGATTCAATTTAAAATCACGGTGTTTTTGTATGAATAACCATATTTGACTACCTACTGCACCATCCATAATTCCTGGTACTACTACATTGATTTTATTTTTGTAAGCCCAATAAAGAAAAGAATCTTCTCCCAAATGTTTTCCAATCATGTTGCAAATTTCTGCAGTGGACATTTCTTTTACTCCTTTTTTGTATTCTTCTTCTAAGAATAATTGCATTTTTTCTTCAATAAGCGGCCCATAGCTTTCCATTGGCACTAAAATATTTCCCAATCTATGGATATTTTGATCTGCAAGTTCTCCATCATCCATAGTGAACGAACCTTCTTTGTAATTTGAAAAGTGTCGTGCAATATCATGATCTAAAGCACCACAAGTTGTAATTGCAACGTCAAACCATTTATTTTTTATCATATCTTTGATAATTCCGCGTAATCCTGTTGATACAACAGCACCAACAAACGAAACAAATTTCAGACACTCTTGATCTGAAATCATCACAGTTAAAATATCGAGACCATCTGAAAGATTAACCGATTCAAATCCACCTGATTGCGATATTTCATCAAAAATTTTTTCTATTGATGTGTTTGAATCTATTTTGATGTCTTTTACAGGACGACCTGGTTCTACCATGTTGAGATTTCTTGGCGACAAGTATAAAATTCTGCCTTAGTCTCATAACAGTTCATGATCTTTTAAGAAAACTTAAAACCTTCATGATTTCACTAATTTCTGAATGACAAAACGAATTCGAGTAGGTCTGGTAGGCATAGGTAATTGTTTTGCGGGCCTAATTCAGGGGATAGAGTATTACAGACAAAACCCTTCTCAAGAAATTACTGGTATAATTCATGATAGACTAGCAGGATACGGAATTCATGATATTGATTTTGTATGTGGCTTTGATGTTGGCGACAACAAGGTTGGCAAACTACTCAATGAAGCAATATATGAATATCCTAACATGGTAAACTGGATTCCAAAAGAAACAATGCCAAAAACCGGTGCCAAAGTTTACCAAAGTCCTGCTCTTGACGGAGTTGGCATTTGGGTTGAAAATAGAATAAAACCAATACAAACAACAAAAACCGACGCACAACTTGCAGAAGAAATCAAACAAATCATTAAAGATAATGACGTTGAAATTATTGTCTCGTATTTGCCAGTAGGCTCTGATCAAGTCACTGCGTTCTGGGCTCAAATTTGCCTTGACACAAATACTGCCTTTGTAAACTGTATCCCGTCTTTTATCGCATCTGATGAAACATGGGCCAAAAAATTCAAAGAAAAAAACATACCTGTAATTGGTGATGACATCAAAGGCCAGGTAGGTGCTACTATAGTTCATAGAACATTAGCTAAATTATGCAGTGATCGTGGAACAAAAATTGAAAAAACTTATCAAATTAACGTTGGAGGAAACACCGATTTTCTAAACATGAAAGAACAAGATAGGTTGGCCTCCAAGAGAATTTCTAAAACTGAAAGTGTTCAAAGTCAACTTAAGGAAAGATTAGCCGATGATCAGATTTACGTTGGACCATCTGACTTTATTCCCTTCCTGGGTAATACAAAACTCATGTTTATGAGAATTGAGGGTAGACAGTGGGCTAACATTCCTTACAATATGGAAGTTCGTTTAGAAGTCGATGATAAAGCAAACTCTGCAGGCATTGTCATTGATGCTATTAGACTAGCAAAGATTGCACTTGACAGAGGTGTAGGCGGTCCAATTATCCCCGCCAGTGCATATTTGATGAAGCATCCTATTGAACAAATGTCAGATGTTCAAGCAAAAGCAGACTGTGAAAAATTCGTCGAAGGCAAATAACTCACTAAAATTTCTAATCTCTAACCCTGTATGTTGATAAGATTGTTTATTTTCATATCTCTTTTTGAGCTATTTGACCCAGGCTAGAAAAACAATCTGGCTTTAATTTCATGTCGTTTGTTTAAATTCAGGCTCATTTTTAGGTTCAAAAAACATCATACAAAATCTATATGTAATTCTGATTACGGTTTCATAATTATCACCATTACGAAAAAAATGATAGTAAACCAAGAAAAATTAATCAATTATGTCAACTAAACTTGTTAACCATCGATTATCCAACCAAATGAGAAATTATTTTCATTGGTTCACATTAAAAAAGTAGAGATCTTTGGTTTCAAATCATTTGGATTTAAAAATACAACTGTTCTGTTTGAACCCGGGTTAGTTTCTATCTCTGGTCCTAACGGTTCTGGAAAGAGTAACATCCTTGACGCAATAATTTTTGCTCTAGGCGAAAACAAACCAAAGATGATGAGAGTAGATAAACTCAGATCTCTCTTGCATGATATAGAAGGTAATAGACATGGACCTAAAATTGCAAGATCTAGTGTTCACTTTGACAATTCTGATAGAAAAATTCCAGTTGATTCTGATGTGGTGGAAATCACAAGGGAAATGGATGATAAAGGAGAAAATACATACTATCTTAACAAAAAACCTACAAACCGAAGTCAAATATTAGATCTTCTTGATGTTGCAAATGCTGGACTGGGTCAACTAAATGCAGTACAACAAGGAACCGTTACTAGAATATCTGAATTCACATCAGAAGAAAAACGAAACACCATTGAAGATTTAATTGGATTGTCTTATTTTGATGAGAAAAAAACTGAGGCAATCAAACAACTAGATGATGCTGACAGAAGATTGGAAATTGCACTTGCCAAGATGGGCGAAATCAAAAAAAGAATCGATGAGCTTGAAGAGGAAAGAAATCAAAAACTTCGTCATGATATATTGGGACGAGAGCTAAATCGATACAAAGCAATTGCAACATCAAACAAATTAAGGCTAATCACAAGTCAAAAATCCTCTAAAGAAGACACATTTAACAAAATCACCTCTGAAATCAAAAAATTCGATGATGAACGTGCTCTGATTAGGAGTGAAATACATGCACTTGAAAGTGAAAAATCAAAATTAATGACTGCAGCTAATGATTATAGTCAGGCCAAAGCAGCGATTGATTCTGAACTCAGCTCTGCAATGGAACAATATGAAATTGATAACAGTGGAATTGTCGCATCCACCAAAAGAGTTCAACAAATTGATTTCAGAATTCCTGAAATTAAAAATGAAATTCAAGTAATTGAACTATCTAGAGGTGAAATTGAAACTCGCGTTTTACAAACTACAGAATCAATTAATGAAACCAATATGAAAAAACAAAAAATCAACGATGATTTAGAATTACTTGATTCTGAAAGAAATAAAATTTTGACAGAACAATCTGTAGTAGCATCTAAGAAATCTGAAATTGATAACAAAATCAAATTACTTTCTGATCAACTTAATGATGCTAAACTAAAACTCTCAAAAGCAGAAAACGAAAAAGAAGAGTCTCAACTTAAAATTGACTCTAATTCTGCCAAATCATCTGATCTAGAAAAAGACATAGTGACATTGTCTGCTCTGAAATTTAGATTAGAATCTATGATCAATAATCATAATGCATCAATTTCTGAATTGAAATCTAGAATATCTAAACTTAATCTAAAAAAATCTAAAACACTAAATGATTTAGAAGAACTTGACTTAATTTTAGAAAAATCAAGCAAAGCAGCTGCACAATATGAAACAAAAATTAAAACCGTGAAGGGAATAATGCATGAAGATTACACAGTTGCCAAACTAAAAGAGGATGCAGCTAAACTTGGTATTGAGGGATTAGTCTATGAAATGATTTCTTGGGATAAAAAATACGAGCGTTCAGTACTCGCTGTAAGCTCTGATTGGATTAAAGCAATTGTTGTTCCAGATTTTGTAACATTACTTGGCATTGCAGAAGTTGCCCGTTCAAAAAATCTTCCAAAATTAAAAATTATTCCGCTTGATGCGATTCCAAAATTCAAATTAGATTTACCAAAGGAATCTGGTGTAATTGGTGTGCTTTCCGATTATGTACGATGTGATCCTTCTTATTCTGCACTTAAGACATTTTTATTTGGAAATGTTGTTCTTGCTGATTCTAGAGATTCTGCACACCGTATATCCAAGTTAGGTCATAAGGCAGTAACTCTGGATGGAGAGTATTTTGAGGCTAAAGGAGGCGCTGTGATAATTGATATTAATTCAAAAATCTCAAAATTGACTAAAATCATCTCCATGAGTACGGATATTGATGGATTGCTTGAATCCATCAGTTTGCTTAGAAAATATGTTTTAAAGAAAAAACACTCTCTAAAGAAACTTGAAGATTCTATCCAGAGTTATGCCGAGAGATTGTCTCTTTCAGAACAAGGCCTTGCGTCAACTGATGAGAATTATTCTAATTTACAATCAAGAATTTCATCTGCAATACATATGAAACAACAATTGGCTACAAGAATCTCTGAATTAAATGTACGAAATAACACTTTACTTGTAGAAATCTCTACACATGAATCTCACATAGATTCACTTAATGCGCGAATTACTATTGTTGAAGAAAATTATGCCAGTGGAGAACAAATTCGTATTGCAAATGAATTATCTAATGTGAATGTAAAAAAATCTGATCTTGAAAAACTATACACTACAATAATGAATGAATATCGTGATAAAGATTCACAATTAACCGCGTTACAAACTGAAGATAATCGAAAAAAATTGCAAATTAAAAGTCTCTATGATGAAGAATCTTCATTAAACTCACAACGACAAGAATTAGAAAACAAAATTAAAGAGTTGGAACTAAACAAAGAATCTAAAACTGAAATACTTGTTAAACTGCGAGAGAAAGAACAAGATCTTATCTCGACATCTGGTTCGTCAATTGGTCAACTTAAAGAGTACGATGAGAAATTAAAAATTCTTTCAGAAAAAGACAAAGAGATTACCAAGGAAATCAATTCTTTTGAAAGACAATCTGATTCTTTAACTCGTGATTTACACGATTTAATTGAAAATGAAACTAAGCTAAACCATCTTCTCTCATCATTTGGATTTGCTAAAAATATGGAAACATTTGATGTTGAATCAATAGTACAAGGACTAACTACTGAATTAACATCTCTTAATGCTCTTAATGCCAAAGCTCCTGAAACATATCTTGAAGTATCTTATGGATATCGTTCCATGTCCGTGCGTAAAAATTCCTTAGAGGAAGAACGAAATTCCATTGTAAAATTCATTGAAGATATTGAAAAAGATAAGCGACAAACATTCTTGGATGCATTTGATAAGGTGGATAAAGAAATTCGCCTGATTTTTAATAAAATGACTGGTGGTAACGCTTGGCTTGAATTGCAAAATGAAGATGATATCTTCAATTCTGGAATTTCTTACATGATTCAATTTCCAAACAAACCAAAAAGAGAATCTACATCAATTAGTGGAGGTGAAAAAACATTGGCTGCAATAGTCTTTGTCTTGGCACTTCAAAAATTAAAACCATCTCCATTTTACCTCTTTGATGAGGTAGATGCACATCTTGATGCACCAAACTCTGAAAAATTGGCAAAAATTTTAGAGGAGCGTTCTCAAGAAAGTCAATTCATTATGGTTTCCCTCAAAGACTCTGTAGTCCAAAAAGCTAAACTCATTTATGGTGTTTATCCAAAGAATGGTGTATCGTATGTTGTTACATACAAAGACAAACGAATGCCTTCTGTTAGAACATCCTAGTCTAGATTAACATAACAGGCAACAAAGTGTTCTTTTTCAATATTTTCTAAATTTGGCTCTTTTTGACATTTTTCAATAACATATGGACATCTTGCCCTGAATCTACATCCAGCATAAACATCAATATCTAATGGCTCATTGATTCTGATCTTTCTTTCTTTATTGAGATTTTCAGGATCCGGATCTGAAATCGCATCAATGAGAGCTTGTGTATAGGGGTGTTTTGGTTTTAGTAATACATCATCTATTAATCCCATCTCTACAATTTTCCCTAGATACAAAATTCCTATTTTTTGACCAAAGTATCTGGCAGTAGCTAAATCATGAGTGATGTATATGAAAGAAATCTGATATTTCTTTTGCAACTCTTGCATTAATTCCAGCATCTCTGCCCTTATGGAAACATCTAACATGGAAACAGGCTCGTCTGCAAGAATTATTTTTGGTCTTAACGCCAGTGCTCTTGCAAGCACCACTCTTTGTCTTTGTCCTCCTGATAGCATATGGGGATATTTTCTTAGGATCTCTTCTGCTGGTTCAAGTTTTACTTCGTGCAGCACTTCTATGACTCTTTTTCTTCTATCGTCTTTACTTCCAATTTTATGAATTTCAAGCGGTTCTGAAATTATATCTCCTATGTTCATTCGTGGATTTACAGAATCGTATGGATCCTGATGTATCATTTGACAATTCATTCTAATTTTTTCTAAACTTTTTTTATCATTTTTAATTTCCTGGTTTTCAAATATTATTTTCCCTGAATCTGCACCAATTGATTTGAGGATTAATTTTGCAATTGTAGATTTGCCTGATCCTGATTCACCTGCTAATACAAAGACCTCTCCTTTTTTTAGAGCGAATGACACGTCATCTACTGCTTTTACCATGGTTGTTTTTCTACTGAAAATTCCTTTTTTGGTAAAAAATTTACTTAAATGTTCAATTCTCAGAATTTCATCCAATGTATGGAATTGAATAAAGAAGTATATCAAGAAATATAGTTTGTGCCTGTTGATTCAGGATAAAGCATTTATGTTAAATAAAATCTAATTTGTTACTTGAGTAAAACAATTCAAAAAAACATACATTATAAAAAATACTATGTAGATTCTAAACTCCAATATTTTAAACCACATTCTACTAAAATTGAAAAGAGTTTTGCTGATGAAATATCTTTTAGTTTAAACCAGCCATTAAAATTTATCAGTCCTAAATTTTTCTATGATAAAAAAGGATCTGAATTGTTTGAACAAATATGTAATTTGTCAGAATATTATCCGACAAGAACTGAAATTAATATTCTCAAAAAACTCAAAGACGAATTACCTTTGTATCTTGTTGATTCTTTTAGGCTGGTTGAACTTGGCAGTGGTTCTTCCATAAAAACAAGGCTGATTTTAGATATCTTAAATCGTATTCAAGAAAAAATAGAATATTTTCCTATCGATATTTCTGAAATTTTGACTGAAAGTTCGGCATTACTTCAACAAGATTATGATGATCTCCACATTACTGGAATAATTGATACATATCAAGGTGGTCTTGAATTTCTAAGCAATTATGACGACCAAAAAAATCTAATTGTTTTTCTAGGTTCTAGTTTTGGCAATTTTACATCTAACGATGGCAAAGAATTTTTGAAGAAAATACACTCTACTATGAAAGATGATGATATTTTCTTAATTGGTCTTGATTTAGTAAAAAACAAAACAATTTTGGAAAATGCATATGATGATTCTCAAGGCATCACTGCCAAATTCAATCTTAACATCTTATCTAGAATCAATGATGAATTAGATGCAGATTTTAATCTGAATTATTTTTCTCACCATGCAATATACAATGAACATGATCAAAGAATTGAAATGTATCTGAAATCTCTAATAGATCAATCTGTCAGTATTAAAAAAGCAAATATTTCATTAATGTTAAAGAAAAATGAGTTAATTCACACTGAGCATTCTCATAAATACACATTATCTCAAATACGTGAATTGATGCATCAAACTGGATTTAATATTAAAAATACTTGGTTAGATGAAAATAATTATTTTGCATTGACTTTGGTTTCAAAAAACTAAATTCTAGATATTTTCTGCGCATCTAAATCCTGAAAATAACCATCTCTCATCTAATCTGAAAAAATTTCTATAACTTCCACGTATTGACATTTTTGGTGTCCCAAAAGACCCGCCGCGTAATACTTTTTGATTTGCAAACCACTTGTCATTGTATTCCTCAAACCCTGTCTTGAATCCTGGATATCCTGTAAATTCAGATGCAGTCCATTCCCATACATCTCCTATCATTTGATGACATCCTGATGGGCTTACCCCATTAGGGTATGAACCGATTTCTGTACATCCCCAATGATATGATTCTAGTAAATTGGAATTCTGTTCTGTAGGTTGTTCATTACCCCACGGGAATACTGTCTTTTGCTGTTTCTCTTCATTCCAACAAGCTGCTTTTTCCCATTCTGCCTCTGTTGGAAGTCTCTTTCCAGCCCATTTACAATATGCGTCTGCTTCGTAATAGCTGACATGGCATACTGGTTCTTTTGGATTTAATTTTCTAATTCCTAGAAAGTCTCTCACTTTCCATTGATTATCTGTTTTTTCCCAATACATTGGTGATTTCCATCCATTTTTCTCCACCTTTTCCCATCCATCTGAAAGCCAGTACTTGTAAGTATCATATCCGCCATCTTCGATGAATTCTAGATATTGTTCATTGGTTATTGGAAATGCATCTATTGCATAGTTTTCAAGATACACTTTGTGTTCTGGTAATTCAATATCATAACAATAGTCTGATCCGTTATATCCAACAGTGTATACCCCACCTTTGATTTCTATTGATCTCTGTTCAAAATTTGATGAGTGTGGTTTTTCATTTTTTCTAATTGGTCTATATTGTTCTGCCAGCAGATATTGCAGATCATAAACTAATAGTTCTTGATGTTGACATTCATGATGAAATCCCATGATGATTAATTTGGTTGCATCATTACTGAGTGACTCTGATTCAATAATGTGATTTACTCTTTGACTGATCGTGTTGAAATACTGAAAAATTTGTTCTGTTGTAGGTCTTGAGATAATTCCTCTGTCTCCTTTATCATGCGGAACTCCAAATTGTTGATAGTATGAATTTAGATACTCTGAAAATTCTTTAGAATAAAACTCATAATTTTTATCTATTTTGCTCATTATTGCTTCGTAAATCCAACTCACGTGTCCTATGTGCCATTTTGCTGGACTTGTGAAAAATGCCGGTTGTACTACAAAATCATCTTTTTCCAAAGTTTTTACTAATTCAAGTGTTCTGTTTCTGATTTCTTTGAATTGCTCTGAAATTGGATTTTTCTCCTTCACATTTGCAGATGATGTCATCTGCTAATACCCTCTTGCAAATATTGGAGTTGAAATGCTCTGCTCTTTACAATACACACAATTGCCTCCTGTGTTTTCACTACCAAACGGAATTACTCTTATGTCTGCACCTGTCTCTTCTTTGATTTTTTCCTCACACTCTGTTTTACCACACCAATACGCATTGAAAAAACCACCTTTTCCTATTTTTGATTTAAACTCTGTATAGTCTAAAATATTGACTGTATTTTCTTTGGCCTTTACTCTTGCAATTTTTAGCATATCCTTTTGTATCTCGTCTAGTATCACGCTGATTTTCTCAATTTCTGAGAATCCCAAACTTATTTTTTCACGATTGTATCTTTTTGCTAAAACAATCTGCTGTTTTTCTATGTCTTTTAGTCCTATCTCGATTCTTAACGGAACTCCTTTTAGCTCCCAATCATTGAATTTGTATCCTGGGGTTAACTCATTTCTGTCATCAACATACACTCTAATTTTTTTTGATTCTAATTGTCGGCGAATTTCATCTAATTTTGGAAATACGACTTCTCTGGCTTCATTTGATTTGTAAATTGGAACTATTACAACCTGAATAGGTGCTACTTTTGGTGGAAGTACAAGTCCTTTATCATCTCCATGTACCATGATCATGGCACCAATTAATCTCCATGATACACCCCATGAAGTTTGCCATGCGAACTGTTCTACGTTATCTTTGTCTGCAAATTTTACTTCAAATGGAATTGAAAAATTCTGTCCAAGGAAATGCGATGTTCCCATCTGAAGAGCTTTTCCATCTGGCATTATTGCCTCCATAGTAGTCGTATATACTGCACCAACAAATTTTTCTTTTTCACTTTTTTTACCTGTAACTACTGGAATAGCTAATTCATCTTCGACAGTATTTTTATAAATCTCTAAAATCTTCATCACTTCTTTTTCTGCTTCTTCTTGGATTGCATGAACTGTGTGTCCTTCTTGCCATAAAAATTCCGAGGTTCTAAGAAATGGTTTCGTAGCTTTTATCTCAGCTCTTAATGCTGTATTCCAAAAATTAATCTTTAATGGCAAGTCTCTCCAACTCTGTATCCATTTGGAATACATTGTATACGCCAAAGTTTCTGAAGTAGGTCTAAGTGCCAGCCTGTCTCCTATTTCATTTTCTCCTGAATGTGTTACCCAGAATACTTCTGGATTGAATCCTGCAAAATGTTTTTGTTCTTTTCCTAAAAGTGATTCTGGAATTAATATTGGAAGAAATCCATTTCTAATTCCATTTTTAGAAAATTTTTCATCAAAAGTACTTCTCAATGATTCCCAAATTGAATAACCATCAGGTCTTAACACTATTAGGCCTTTTACTGGTGCATAATCTGCTAGTTTTGCTTTTAGCACCACTTGGGTATACCATTCACTAAAATCTGCTTCCTTTGAAACTGTAATTCCAATGTCCTCTTTACTCAAACTAGAATTCAAAGAAATAATTTTACTAATGAGCCTTTCGTGATAACTTACTCGCTATTTGATTGATATGGAATTTGCTCTTTATTTTAAAGAGTCGCCTTTACAGAGCACTTTTCCCATCACTCTACTTTGGAAGTTTGGACAGATGAAACATTGGACAAATTGAATTTCCTCTTTTAATACTGGACAATTCACAATTTCCTGCTTCATTTTTTTGAGCATTTTTGGACTAACTCCTTTGAGTTTTAATTTTCCTTTATCATCCATCATACCTGACTCCTTTAACTCTGCCTTGATAGCGTCTGGGAGTTTTTGTTTTGCTTCAGTTACGTCTATTGTTACTTCGTATTTGTGTTCTAATTCTCCCATATCTGGTTGAATTACTATCTTTGATTTATTACTAACGTTTTTAGATCTAAAACAAGTTTAAACTTTAA
>SYJQ01000009.1 GCA_005798405.1 Nitrosopumilaceae archaeon | reverse complement strand
TTACCAAACATTCTTGCCAAGTCTAGTCCTGCTGGTTGTTTCTTTGTATCGACAAAGCCCTTTAGTTTTCTTACAACTTCTAGCATTGTAAAGTATTTGTTTTTACCAGAACGAATCTCTTCTGCTTTATCCTCAAATAATTCCAACATTCCTTGAATGTCACAGAATTTAGTTAATGGAACGAATTTCTTTGTTTCTGCATCTTCAAAGATGTATGTTCCTGCACCACAAGCAAAGTGGATAGATAATTCATATTTTGGTTTGCTGGAAAATGCTTCAATAACATTAGTTAATGGCATGCAACTTGGTACTGGGAACCAGTCATCAACAGTTACTTCACCATTTGTCTGCTCTTCAATTCTTTGAATACAATCTGGAACTGTAATTCTATATTTTTCACGTTCTCCTTTACCCATTCTTCCAGTTAGTGATACAGGTTGAAAGTTAACAGCATGAACTACATCCATGTTCTTTTGTGCATATCGAATGATTCCACCTAATTCATGATCATTAATTGATTTGATTACAGTTGGAACAAACACTACTGTAGTACCTGTCTTTCTGCAGCTGTCAAGTGCATATGGAATTTCCCAATGATTCTTTGGGTTTGTTCTTGCAGTTACACCGTCAAAGGAAAGATACAAGTTGTTGCATCCAGCTAGTCTTACTTCTCTTGCAGCTTCTGGATCCATTGCATGTCGGATACCATTGGTATTCATCTGAACATGATCAACGCCTTCTTCTTTCATTATTTTAATAATATCAGCAATATCTTCTCTGAGCATTGGCTCACCACCGGTAATCTGAATAGAGTTACCAGGAATTGGTCTTTCAGCTTTCAGAGTCTTCATCATTCCTCTTACTTGGGTGTGGTCTGGTTCATACATGTAAGCGCCTTCAAGGCCTTTCTTTACATAAAAGAAACAATACCAGCATGTTAAATCACATCTGTTAGTTACAATCATGTTTGATAGTCCACTGTGAGATAGGTGGTTTGAGCATAATCCACAATTATTTGGACATGAACATTTGTCAATCATTACGTTTGGAGCATGTGCACCTTTTCCATCCATCCAGTATGTACTGAATTTTTTGTACATTTGGTAAGAACCAAAGTATAATTCTTCACATTCACCGTGAGTTGGACAAATCTTTGACATGTAGACTTTATCGTCTCTCTCAAATACTTCAGCATCCAAGATCATGTTACAGTCAGGACAGATGCTTTGAGTGAATCTAATGGTGGATTTCTTTCCTAGACTCTTACTTGATTGATTGGAAATCTGAATTAATGCCATGACTATATGATGAATTTTTCCGAGATGGTATATAATGCATTTCACACTTGCCCCCGTGTGGAATTTAGGAATCAGGCATGTCGGATTTAAATATCAAAACTGATCGACTAGATCGCATGAACATATCAGATAAGACAAGAAAGGCTCTAGAAAAAATAGGTCTTACTAGCTATGAAATTAGAACATTTTCCTCATTACTCAAAACAGGAGAATTGACAGCCTCTGATCTTAGTCAAAAATCAGGTGTTCCTTATTCAAAAATTTATGAGGTGCTAGGAACATTAGAAGAAAAAGGATGGATTGGCTCTGATGATTCTAGACCAACAAAATACTTTGCAAAATCTCCATCTACAGGATTAGAGACTACAAAACAGAAAATGGAAAACGATTTTTCACAAAATCAAAGTATTATTTTAAATGAATTGGTACCATTGTATGAAAAAAGTGGAACTAGTGAGAGGCCTGACATATGGGTGTTATCAGGTGCAATAAATATTGCTTCAAAAATTTTGGAGATGGTAGAGTCTTGCAGAAATGAAGTGATGATCGCATTACCTGAAGCAGGACAGGAATTAGTCAGACAGGCATTACCAAAGTTAAGATCACTGCATGACAAAGGTGTGGATATTACAATACTGACTTCAGATAAAATGGATAAAGATTCCCTCAAGGCAATAGGAAGAGTTGCAACTGTAAAAATAAAAAAAGGACTCTTTGGTGGAGGTATAATTTCAGATAAAAGATATGTTGTAATTTTACTTGGTCCAGAAATGGGGGAGATGAATACATCAGATCTGGTTGCAATTTGGGCAGATCATGCAGGATTAGCCGGATTTGCACGACAATATTTTGAATATTTATTAAAAGATTCAAAGGCGGTATAATATGGATGCGATAAATGACGAAAATGATGAAACTCTTTTTGTAGGAACTGCAGAAGCTGAACATGTTGAGATGTATCTAAAGGCAATTTGGCACATTAAGGAAAGGGGAGAAGATGTTAAAATCAGCACAATTGCAAAAATGCTCAACGTTAGACAACCAAGTGTTGTACAAATGCTCAAAAAATTAAATGAGAAAAATCTTGTAAACTATAACAAAGCAGGCGTGACTCTCACTCAAGACGGAGAAAGAATTGGTTCAAGCATGATGAGAAATAGCAGATTGTTGGAAGTTTTGATGGATAGTGCATTAAAAGTTGCAATTGATGAAGAGATGGTGTGTGGTATTGAACATCACATGAACAAACAATTCACTGATGCTCTTTGTACTATGTTAAAGCATCCAAGAAAATGTCCACATGATCATGAGATTCCAATGGGTGAATGTTGTAAATCAGCTTAAAAATAAATTTCTTCAATTTATCCCAAAGGATATATCATATTAGAAAATCATACTATACATGGTATGCTTTTGTGGCTGTGAAAGTTGGCAAAAAAATGAGGATGGGTTCAGAGTAGCATGTGTAAAATGCGGTCATGGACCTCAAAATCATGATGAGGAATTCAGGGCTTCTGCAAGAAAGAATGAATCACAGAGTCAGAAACGCGATGCAGATTTTGGATAAATCATTCTCCAATAATTTTAACTAAGACTCTTTTTGGTCTTTGTCCATCAAATTCTCCATAGAAAATTTGCTCCCATGGACCAAAATCTAATTTGCCATCAGTTATGGCAACAACAATTTCTCTTCCCATTATTTGTCGTTTTAGATGAGCATCGGCATTGTCTTCGCCTGTTTTGTTGTGATCATATTGATCAATTGGTTCATGTGGTGCAAGTGCTTCTAGCCATTTTTCATAATCTTGATGTAATCCACTTTCATTGTCATTAATGAAGACACTTGCTGTGATATGCATTGCATTTACAAGACAAAGTCCTTCTTGCACTTTACTTTTGAGAACTAGTTTTCTTATATCCGGAGTAATGTTGACAAAAGCCCTACGTGTTTTTACATTATAGGTAAGATATTCGGTTAAGGATTTCATGATATGAATTATCATATCTATCATAAATTTTAAGAGCAGGCTCAGAACTCAAGATCCTCATCATCAATCAAAGGGATAGGGTCATCACTGCCCGCAAGGCATGATTCAGGCAGATGCCTATTGAGTCTTTCAAGAAGCTTGATAAATGGCGAATTGTTGATTCATTCAAAATGGTTGCAATTGACAC
>SYJQ01000055.1 GCA_005798405.1 Nitrosopumilaceae archaeon | reverse complement strand
GCAAGACTTGCACATCATCCAGCAGACAAAACGTTTGGTAGTTTTAGTGGTATACCTTTGACTGTAGACGGTTCAGTTGCACAAGCTCAAACATATCAGGCACCTCCACCAAAACCAAGTAAAGGCACATTGCCAAAAGGAACTGAACAATCTCAAGTTTCATCACATGCTAATAATTCTGGAAAATCCAGAAAAGAGCAGTTAGAAGATTATGAAAGAGAATACTTGCAAAGAATAGAACAGCAAAGAATTGAAGAAGAACAATCATATCAAGAGGCTGTTGAAGAAGCTGTACAAACCAGAACAAATGCAACGCATAGTGCTTTGCCAAAAGGATTTGAAGCAAAACCTGTTTCTGAGCAACCAAAAACTTCTAGAGGCACATTGCCAAAAGGATTCTAATTTTTAATCTCTTTTCTTTTAATTATTTTTTAATTTAATTTTAAAAAATCATCTAGTACTTCTTTTGAATGTCCAGCTGGTTTTACTTTGGGATATATTTTGAAAATTTTTCCTTTCTCATCAATCAAAAACGTACTTCTTGTGACTCCCATGTATTCTCTTCCCATGAATTGCTTTTTACCCCAAACCCCAAATTGCTTTGATACTGTTTTATCAACATCTGCAAGAAGTGGATATTTTATTCCCATTTTATCACAAAATTTTTTATGAGATTCTACATCGTCTGGACTAATACCTATTATCTCAATTCCTTCTTTTTGAAATTTTTTGTAATCTTTAGAAAATTCATCTGCTTCTGTTGTACAACCTGGCGTGAAGTCTTTTGGATAAAAGTATATGACATGTTTTTTACCTTTAAAATCGCTGGATTTTACACTATTTCCATTTGCATCATCTATCTCAAATTTTGGGACTGTCTCTCCTTCAGTTACCATGTGTTTTCAATCTTTCTTCCATAATTAATTACTTTTTGACTTCAAATGATCAAAATATCTGTTCGAATCTTTTATATGGAATTTGAATTGTTTTTTGGTTAATGGTAAACCCTAGAGCATATCTTGCTGAAGCAATTGCAACATATGCATTGGTATTTTTTGGCCCTCTTTCAGTAATTGTAGCCGTTTCATTTGGCGAAAGTCTCACTACTCAATCTGTCTTATTCATTGCACTTGCACATGGTGGAATTATTGCTTTAATGATCTATGCATTTGGGCATGTGTCTGGTGCTCACATCAATCCTGCAGTAACGATTCCAATGATGATTACTAAAAAAATTGGAATTACTGATGGCATTGGATACATCGCTTCACAATTAATTGGTGCAGTTGCAGCAGCTGCTACTCTGAAAGTAATTTTACCAGAACTTGGAGCAAAAGCAATCTTTGGTGTTCAACGTGGACCAAGTGATCTTCTTAACAAAAGTGCTGAATCTGGATTTGCAGTTGAAGCAATTTTGACATTTTTCTTAGTACTTGTAATTTTCATGACCGCTGTACACAAAAAAGCATCTCCTGGATGGGCAGGTTTTACAATTGGTGGAATGGTGTTTTTGATTCATCTAGTTGCAATCCCATTGACTGGTGCATCTGTAAATCCTGCAAGAACATTTGGTCCTGCATTAATCTCTGGATTCTGGGAATTCCATTGGATATATTGGGCAGCACCAATTCTAGGCGGCATAATTGCAGGTCTGATAATGAATTATGTCTATGTTAAAAAAGCAGAAAAAGAAGCATAGTTTTTTACAAATACCAAACGTTTTTAAAAATTTGATAGCCAGAATTTGTTGGACTCGTTGCACAGCTTGGATAGTGCGAACGCTTGCGGAGCGTTAGGTCGTCGGTTCAAATCCGACCGAGCCCGCTTTACTTAAATTTCAGAGACTTGTGGCCAAACTACAATGCATGATAATTCAAAAATTCTAATTCCGTTATTTGCAATTTTGATTATTTCATTTCCGGTAATGTCAATTAACGCAGAATTACCGCCTATAAAACAACTAAAACAAGGACATCATGTTGAAGTGGTCTGTGCTGATGGATTTCAATTAGTATTAAAACAATCTAACGGTACTCCAAAATGCATTAAATTATCCAGCGTTGAAAAATTAATTCAACGCGGTTGGGCAATTCACGTGTTAACTTATTCTGAGGAAAATAATAATTCTGAAATTTTTATGATGGGAAAATATGACGTGCAAACTGAAACTGTTAGTTACTCTGAATCCAATACTGGTTATTTGGCAAGACCTGTCTCTGAAGAATCTTTTCCAGGTGTAATTATGATTCATGAGTGGTGGGGATTAAATGATAATGTCAAAGACATGGCCAAAAAACTGGCATCTCATGGATATGTTGTACTTGCAGTTGATCTTTACGATGGACATGTAGCTACCACTTCTGAAGAAGCAAGACAGCTAATTACCTCATTTGATAAAAACAATGGAATTCAAAACATGAATTCTGCAATATCTTATCTTGATGATTACTACTCTCCTGAAAACCTTGGTTCAATTGGATGGTGTTTTGGTGGAGGTCAATCGCTTAATCTGGCATTGAATAACCCTTCACTTGACGCTACCGTAATTTACTATGGCAGCCTAGTTACTGATACTGAACCTCTATCTGTAATTAATTGGCCCATTCTTGGAATCTTTGCTGAATTAGATGGAGGCATTACACCTGAGACAGTTCATACTTTTGAAAATTCATTAAATGAATTAGGAATTCAAAATGAAATAATAATTTATCCTGGAGTTGATCACGCTTTTGCAAATCCATCAGGTCTAAATTACGCTCCTGAAGAGTCCCAAGATGCTTGGAAAAAAACACTTGAATTTTTTGATTCTAATTTGAAATAATATTTTTAGAATGTTTTTGTCTTTCTTAAAAAAATAGTAACTGATATCATATAACATGCAGTAGATATGATTTCTGATGCCAGTGATGCGATGAATGGCTCTATGTTCATTTCAAGAAAATAATACAAAGAAGGCCATCGTATTGCAAGATAAATAATTTCACCTACTCCAAATGATGAAATCATGCTTAGAATCTCTTTTTTAATTAAATTTGAACTCATTTGCTTGTATCTGACTTTATTATCCAAATAAAACAAAACTGAGAAAATTCCAAAATATACTATGTATCCTGTTATTATTGTGACCGTAGTTGTTAGATGATTTTCATACTCTGATAATGACTGGGCAACAATTGCAGAAAGTGACGCTGAAACAATAAAGCAAATTATGAAATTTCTATTGATTTGAAGCAATTGTTGATTCATTTTCATATTTTATTTTCGATCTAGTAACTATTATTTTGTGTTAAATTGGTTGATCTTAATATGAAAGTTAGATGTGCTTGGGCAAAAGACGATCTTAACATAAAATACCATGATAGCGAATGGGGAATACCGCAACATGATGATCAGAAATTATTTGAATTTTTAATCTTAGAAGGAGCGCAAGCTGGACTGTCTTGGTCTACAATTCTTAAGCGACGACAAGGATATCGAAAAGCATTTTCTGATTTTAACCCTCTCAAAGTTTCTAAATACACTCCAAAACATGTAGAGAAATTACTCGCAAATCCAGAAATTATTCGGAATAGATTGAAGATTGTCTCTGCGATAAACAATGCAAAACAATTTTTGAAAATTCAGGAAGAATTTGGGTCATTTGACAAATATGTTTGGGAGTTTGTCAATCACATTCAAATAAAAAATAATTTCAAAAAACTCTCTGATCTGCCTGCATCTACCCCTATTTCTGAAAAAATGAGCAAGGATCTAAGGGACAGAGACTTTACTTTTGTTGGACCTACAATTTGTTATGCTTTCATGCAGGCAGTCGGCATGGTAAATGATCACACTGTGGATTGTTTTGCAAAATAGTCTTTTAACTTCAAAAATTCTACAATAATTTGAAAATTTCAAAAACTTATGAAATCGTCTGGAAACAAATTCAATTCTACAAAATTCATTAGACTGAGTTTTAGAAATGATTCTAACTATTTCTCTGATTGAAATTTTTTAACTGTTTGATCATAGAGATTCATTGGAACTATTTTGACAGTACTTATAGATGAAATTCCTACTTCGATACATAGTTTTTCAATATCATGTGCATGAACTGCATCGATAACTATTATCCATTCATGTTCTAAAACAGACATATAAAATTCAACAATTTTACTAATATTGTATTTTTTCATCTCTTCTTCCATTTTGACTCTGAGATTGATGAAAATTTTCTTACTCTTCTCATTATTTAGAGGACACAATTCTGGACTATGTGTTGCAAAAATTCCAAATAGCATAAGAAAATTATTATCTGCTAATATTTAACTTTAATTTTATCTGGACATATTTTATCATGTTGAAATTAACATCTCTACATTGTGTGAATAGTTTGTCTCTTTACATCTGGTATGGCGTATCTTTGATTAAAAGTGTAATCTGTTTTATGTTTAGTATAATATCAAAATCTTCAATTATCATAAATGCAATAATTTTTAATCAAGTTATGCCAATACAAAGTATGAAAATTTCTAAAAATATGCATGATGCATTAAACAACCAAATTGTTCTTGAAGCAAACGCATCAAGCAACTATCTGGCAATGGCATCTTGGTGTGAAGTCACTGGATATACAGGTGGTATGAGTTTCTTTTATGCTCAATCTGATGAAGAAAGAACTCACATGCTGAAAATTATTCATTATTTAAATAATTTAGGATCTCCGGCTATAATTCCTGCAACAAAATTACCTGCTCGCAGTTTTAACTCTCTGGAATCTATTTTGAAAACTGCACTAAGTAGTGAACAAACAGTTACCAGCGCTATTCACAAGATGGTTGAAATTGCACAAAAAGACAAAGATTATTCTACATATGCATTTTTGGAATGGTTTGTCAATGAGCAAGTCCAAGAGGAAACAAAGTTTGAAACACTACTACAAAAGTTTGAACTAATTGGCAGAGACAAGATTGCTATTAATGAGATAGACAAAATTCTTGCAGCATCTGTTGCCGATACTGGTGCACATGTCGTATAGTGATTCTTTTTTCTAAAATCATTAATATCTGATATTCTTTTCATACTTCATGACAGTGATTGTAACAAAAATGCCTGGAGGAATAACTCAATTATTTAATACTGAAACAGGTAGAATTACTTACAAATGTAAATCTGAATCCGGCTACCTGCTAATTGAAGCATTTGGTGGAATTGTAAAATTCAATCAAAAAGGTGCAATGGCAACAGTCACTGGACATTTGACTTCCCTTGACTCATGTAATATTATCAAAGAAGGTGATCCTAATTACAAAAAGGCACTAACTGAAATAATTAATGCTCAAAAACAATTTGCACAATGTAAATCTGAAATACATCAAAATGAAATTCTGGAATTAGAACGAAAATTATCTTCAATCTAGATTAAATCTCTATAATTTTATTTTGCTATTTTGTTTAACTTTAGATCTATGTTTTAATCATTTATGTTTTTGACGAATTGTCATGATGACTATGTTTTATTTTTGTTGGTATTTTTCGCATTTACACCCTCTTACAAGACATTTACCATTTCCTTCAAAATGGATTGAATTGTCATGATAGCACCCACCTTTTTTGTTATTGCATTTCACTGCTAATTGCTCCTTTTTTGCTCTTCTATAATCTTGTTTGTCAGACAATTATAATTATACATTAGACGTATTGTATTTGTTGGTTAATATCAAAAGCATAGGTAGGTTTTTCCTTTTTATTGTAGGTGGAATTGTTGCAATTATTGTTGGTTCTTTTATGATTCGTGGAACTATGCATTTATGGGATAAACCTGACTCCGAAAAAAAGTCTGATAAAAATAATGACTAAAAAACAAGTGTTACTAACTACTTTCACACATGCTAAATGATTCATCAATAAGAAAATCAATTGATGATTATGTGAAATTAAGAATAAGAGACATTACTTCTGAAATTCACCAAACTTTTCCAAATGTTAAACAAATTTGGAAATGTGATAATCAAGTTGATTTTCTTTATGGATATTATGTGGGAAAGATTGAAGAGGGCACTTTACATTATCTTCTAAAGGCAACAAAAACATATGCCGGAGGATTTGTAGATGTTTTTGAAATTAGAGGAATAATAGAAACGTACAGAACAGATCTAAAAAATTCAATTGAAAAAGCGCTTACTTAGTGAAGTAGAAATACTGCTTTAATGTAAAGTTAGACATGGTTGGACCTCAAGATGGTGGATTTGGTTTTGATCAATCAAAAAAATACACCAGTGTTGATAACATAGATCAGGTATGTGTTCAATGTCAAGCTGGCCAACACAAAAAATGTTTGGTAAAACTAAAGCAACAAACAAACTGTGAATGTGAGCATTGCTTGATTTACGGGTAATTCTTTCACAATGTTTGGTTTCAATAATATTTTTGACATCAATCACATTTCATTTTTTAACACACGTTTTTGATTCTTTAATTATTGATAGATTCAATAACCTGTTTTTTTGAATTTACTTGTAATGTCTAAAATTAAACAAATAGCCGCATGGATTGCTATTCTTGGCGGGGGTATCGGATTTTTCTTTTTCTCTATGTATGCTGTAGACTTCATGCGTTGAGTTTAGAATCTATTCCTACTGTTCTCAATTTGATATTCGTGCTAGTTTGAATTTGATCTTCCTTTTAGTTTTTCAAGTTCGCTTTTAGTCTGTATGTGATCATTACGTTCTTTTTCTAGTAATGTCTGAACTGTTTCTAATTCTTTTTCTGCCATGCTTAATTTTGATTTTAATGACCCAACTACCACACTTGCTGCTTCGATAATTCCTTTCGTTTCTCTTTTACTTGCTGTCTTTCCTTCGATGAATTCTTTTTCTTTAAATGTAAAAACACTTGTTTCATCAAGATTACCTTGTGGATTTTTTATTTCTTGTTTTGCATTATATAACCTTGAACCAATTTCTTCTAGTTCTTTTTGTGCTTGAATTTGCTGTGTACGTATTTTATGAAGAGCAGATTGTTCTTCCACAATTTTCTCTCTAATTTCATCATACTCTTTTGTACTCTTTTCAAGTTCTATTCTTGTTTTAGTAAGGTTTGATTCTACCTTATCTATCTCTTCAATTGATTTTTTGTTTTTGCTGAATTTTTCATCGGCATTACTTATTTTTGATTTGATATCTTTATACTCTAAATATATCGTGTCTAGTTCCATTTTTTTTTGATTTGATTCTTTTTTTATAGACATCAAATTACTTGTTGCTACATCGTACTCTTCTTTTACACTTTGAAGTTTTTTTGTTATGCTTTCAATTTCTTCTTGCTTTGATCTGAATTCTTTTTGCAAGTTTTCTACTTCTGTTTCAAGTGCTTCTTTTAGGATGAGTTCTTCACTTTTTTCATATATTCTTTCACCTGATTGCTCCTTTTTCTTTCCAAAAAGACCCATAATTATCTACAAAATTTCCCAAAAGATGAACGTTTCTTTAGGCTTTTTTTACTCTGCCAGCAATAAACTTGAGATAAAATCCAATACCTCCAATAACAATCCCACCAATTAGCGCAATGGTTCCTAATATCGGATTACTTGGATTTATGTTGGGTGCTAAAAATAACAATAGAGCTCCAAATATTATTAATCCAAAACTGCCACTGTTTCTAGATTTGTTATGTTCATTATGGACCATGTTTCTTAGATGTATTCTGATATTGTTTTTGCAACTTGTTTTCTTCCAATATCTGAGATAAGTGGTCCAATCTTGGGACCTCTTGACGTGCCAAGTATTATTTGATATAAAATTTTAAAGAAATCCTTTGGCTCCACACCGTTTGATTTTGCAATTTGATATATTGTATTTTGAATGTCTTCTGGATTTTCTTCCGCATTAAGCGCATCTACTAGTATCTTTAACACTTTTTTTGCTGATTCATCCATGTCAATTTCTACCTTTTCTTGTTGATCAAACTCATCTGCAAAATTTCCTGCAATCTCTATTAGTTTCTCTATTTGTGGATCTGGATTTTTGATTACTCCATAGTCTATCAGCTTTTTCATTACTCTTTCAGTTCTATCTTCTTTGAACATTTTAGCTAATTCTACTAGTAGTCTATAGTTTACATGGATGCTTGGTTCTTTTGGAGGATCTAGTAGATTTACATATTCATAGAGGCCTTTTGATTTTGTTAACTTGGCCTGATTGTCTACTTTGATTTTTCCAAAAAATATGTCTTCTAATTCATTATATTCATTCATTAACGATGGTATATCCTCAAATCCTAGCTCTCTTGCACCCGTTATTCTTTTGTAAAGAAGTAACAGTATTGATTTTGGACTGCCGAACTCCATCCATTTCTGTCCTGTGACCACATTGCCTAGTGATTTTGAAATTTTTTTCCCTCCTTTGTCTAAAAACATTTCATATTTTACATGATGAGGATGTGGAAAATTCAGAATTTCATCTGATACCCAGTCATTTACTTTGACTGAATCCATAATGTCTTTTCCATACGCTTCAAATCTTATATCGAATGCAGCCCATCTTGCGGCAAATTCTACTTTCCATGCCAGTTTTCCTAAATCCTTTGTGATGTCTGCTTCTCCATTATGGCCACACCCTTTGATCATTTTTGAGCCAATCTCTGCATCATGACAATTATATCTTACTTTTTTCTCATCTGCAAGATACTCAAAAGATTCCGCAGTATAGAGTCTGTTGCAGTTTGAACAAACTGGAAAATATGGGAGAAATTTTTGAAATTTTTCTTGACCTACAAGTTCTGAAATCTTATCTCCTATCTTTGAACTATTTAGTAAAATTGTATGGATTTGTTCTTTTAGTAATCCTTTCTTGTATGTGTCTTTTGCCCGTCTAAATTCATATTTTATTCCCATTTTATCAAGACCGTCTAAAAGAATACTACTCATATGCATTCCATATGATTCATGGCATCCAAATGGATCTGGAATTAATGAAACCGGTTTTGCCAAATGTTCTTCTAAAGAATCTGGAAATCCTTCTGGAATCTTTCTTAATCCATCCATATCATCTGAATATGCAATTAATTCCGATTTATATCCAAAATTTTCTAGTGCAAGTTTTACTCCATATGCTCTAACTGCATCTCCTAGACTTCCAATATGTGGTACTCCTGAAGCTCCTAGTCCACTTTCAACCCTTAAAAGATCTAAGTTTCTACCTAATGATTTCTCACGTTCTAATAATTCATGAGCTAGTTTGTCTATCCAAGTTCCTTTTCCAAATATTTCTTGCTCTGACATGTTTTATTCTCTATTCAATGACTTTGTCATGTATGGCCCATATAACGAATACCCTAATTTTTGATAATATTCTCTTGTTCCTACAGCGCTGATTACTAGTAGTTTTTCAGCATCAAATTCATCTCTAGAAATTTTTTCAGCCCCCTTCATCAAATTTTTCCCTAACCCTGAATGTTGTATTTCATTTTCTCCTTTTTCTCCCAACTTCAAGGATTTACCGTATACATGTAATTCTCTTACGATGCAAGAATTTTTCCCAACTTCTTTTCGATGTGCAAAAATACTTGGCTTTCTTAACCTCAAAAATCCATAGATTGAATCATTTGTATCTTCATATGACAAAAATATCTCATTTCCGTCAGATGACTCATAATTGATTCTGTTTAATTTCAGATTTTGATCATCTGTCTTTTTATTTGATAATCCTGCCTCTCTACATCTTATGCATTTGCATGAAATACCTTGTTTGCTCAGATTTTGATGTACTATTTGTCTGAGGTTTCCTGATTTTGGACCTGCTATGATCTCATTTGGCGATATCTCTCTTTGTACTCTCATTATTCGAACCCATTTTGGGACATTTCTCTTTACTTCAGTTAGAACTCTGATCATGTCTTGATCCGAATACGGAGTATACTCACCACGTTTGTATTCTTGGTAAAGTGGAGTATTCTCTATGACAAGTGATGGATAAATTTTCAACATGTCTGGTCTAAGTTGCTGGTCATCAAATAATTTTTTAAAATCAGATATGTCTTCTTCTGGTGTCATTGTGGGAAGACCCGGCATCATGTGTGCCACAATTTTATATCCTGCATCTTTTGAAATCTGAAATGATTCAATAACGTCATTGTAATCATGCCCTCTATTGACAATTTTGTATACTCTTTCTTGCAATGTTTGTACTCCAATCTCTATTCTTGTAATCCCGTAATCTAACATTGCATCGATATGTTTTTGTTTGCAATAATCTGGCTTTGTTTCTATTGTAAATCCAACATTTCTTATCTTTGAGTGTTCGTTGTTTGACTTTGCTTCTTCCAAACTATTTGAATCAATTCCATTTATTGCATCATAGCAAGATTTGATAAAATTTTCTTGATAGTCTTTTGGCATGAATAGAAATGTTCCTCCCACAATTACTATTTCCATCTTTGATGGATCATGTCCATATGCAATCAGTTTTTCAATTTTTGTTGTGATTTGGAGTTTTGGATCATATTCATTTTCAATAGCATTAAGCGTTGAAGGCTCCTTTCCTGTATAGCTGTTAGGTGAATTATACTCAATTCCTCCTGGACAATACGTGCATCTTCCATGTGGACATGCATACGGTTTTGGCATTAATGCAATTATTGATACTCCTGATGCTGTCTTGATTGGTTTTTTAAGTAATACTTTTTGTAATTTAGAAAAATCTGAATCTTTTGCCATTGAAAGAATTTCATGATTTCTAGGAATTCGTGAAAGTGCATATTTTGCACATATTTTTTTAATTTCTTCTTTGACTTGTTTTTTAGTTGGTTCATCTACAGTTAGAAGATTTTGCATGATTTCTCCACATGCCTTTGAAAATATGGGCTCCAACTTATTCATGAATAATCATATTGTCTTGTACATAAATTCGTTAAACATCTTATTTTCAATTTTCTAGTATTTTCAAGAAATAATGCATACCCTTCATTATTGTGTTTCTTCTAATTACCATGGATTATTTTTTGGGTTTGGGTGTTTTGTATTTTGTTTGTGAGTGACAGTATATTTTAAATTCTATTCTTTTATGAGTTGATTGTGCAAAACATAAAGAAAATACTTGTTCCTATAGATGGCTCAAAGAATTCTATACGTGCACTTGAAATGGCTATATACATGGCAAAACAGTTCGAAGCTACAATCACAGCTGCGTATTCTTTCAATATACCTGCACATTCAGAGTTTCAAGGAATAGGCTCTGTAAATAAGGAATGGAATAAGGAAATTAAAAAAATTATGTCTGATGCCAAATCGTTATCTGCTCAAAACGGTATAGATTTGAAAGAAAAATTAATGCGTGGGGATGTCGGATACAATCTCATAAAATTAGCTCATGACAAAAAAGAAAAATTCTCAATAATTGTTATGGGATCACGAGGAAGAAGTGCCATCAAAGAATTATTTTTGGGAAGTGTTTCAAATTATATTGTGCACTCGTCAAAAATTCCAGTGTTAATAGTAAAGTAGTGGTTAAATTTTTCAAAAATACCTCTAGAATTTGTTTGATGTCGTGTATCTGATGCAACTTGTTATGAAATTACTAATTTTGATGGAAATCTGTTGTTGATATTTTCTTATTGTGTGGTATTTCTTTTCTGGTCTTTCCTGTATTCCATTTTTAGCCAAATCGGTGTTATGATCGTTGTAGCTGCCACCATGATTACAATCGTTGAATATACATTTGAAGTTAGAACTCCCGTTGATATTCCTACACCTGCTACAATAAGGCCTACTTCTCCTCTTGAAATCATTCCAATTCCAACTCTATACCCTTGCTCTTTGCTTTTCAAAAACAACATTGCAGGTAATCCACACCCACATAACTTAGTTACAATTGCAAGAATTATGATAACTCCGCTTAAAGCTAAAATTTCTAAATTGACTCCTCTAAGGTCTACTTGTGCTCCAATAATCACAAAGAATAATGGGGCAAAAATCAATCCAACTTTTTCAATATAATTGCGTATGTTTTCAAATATTTTGGTAGCTGACAATGCCATTCCTACTGCGAATGCTCCTACAATAGGGGATAATCCTACTAATCCAGCTAATGCGGCAGTGCCAAAAAACGATGCTGTAGCAATTCCTTCAACACTACCCTTTGCTTTCCATAGTCTTGGGGTGATGAATTTTGGAATTAATATCACTGCTGATACTAATATTATTGCAAAGAATCCTAATACTTGTAAAATTGTAATTGTTATGTCTGCAATGTCTATGTTTTCTACCATCCCGTTTCCTGCAATTGATGAAACAACCGATAATACCGCAATTGCTAAAATATCATCAATAACTGCTGCTCCTATTATTAGACGTGCTTCTGGAGTTTTGATTTTACCAAATTCATTTAAAACTTGGATTGAAATTGCAATACTTGTTGCTGTAAGTGCAGTTGCAATTAACATAGATTGTAATGCATCAAACCCAAACATTTGAAAAACCACAAATCCTGCAAAAAATGGAACCACCACACCAGCTGTAGCAACTATGAATGCTGCTTTTCCTCCCCTGAGAAACTCTTTTGGCGTCATTTCTAGTCCCGCCATAAACAAAATTACTATTGCCCCTATCTCTCCTAGTATCTTTATCTCTTCAGTGATTTCAACCAACGATGTTCCGTTGTATATGAAAAGTCCTCCTAATGCAAACGGTCCTACTATTATTCCAGCTATAAGTTCTCCTAAAACTATTGGAAGTTTTAATCTCAGAAACAACTCTGCCATTACTTTGGCAGCAAAAAGGAGTATTCCTACGCCTATTATTGTAGAAATAAAATTGATCTCTGACATCTATTCTCAAATAAAATATGCTCATATAAGGTAATTATTGGTTGAACATTATTTCACAACTGTCTAATTATTATGCTATTTTTTTAGAATTTACAAAAACACCTTTTCTGGATGTAATCTGACCTATTTCTTGACTCGATATGTTATGTTTTTTAAATATTGATTTTATTTTATCTGCTTGATCTTTTGATGCAATAACACAAAATCCTACTCCCATGTTAAATGTCTTATACATCTCAACTGAATTCACACCTTGATCTTCAATTAACTTCATTATGGGTGGAATTATTGGCAGTGAATCTATTTCATATCCTATTTTTTTGAGACGTAGTAATTTTGTAAATGACCCACCTGTAATGTGTGCCAATCCATTCACCTTGCATTTTTGAATTATTTCTAAAACTGGTTTTACATAAATTTCAGTAGGTGTCAAAAGAGATTCTCCTATTATCCCAACTCCTTTTATTTTGTCTTTTACAGAATATTTTGTCAAAAGTGCTTTTCTTGCTAATGAATATCCGTTAGAATGTATTCCACTACTTTTTGCACCTATGATTACATCTCCTGTTTTTATTTTATTTCCAAGTATCATGTCTTTTTTTGACACAAGACCTACCACCATTCCGGCTAAATCAAATGAAAATCCGTCACCTGTGATCACATCTGGCATAATAGCTGTCTCTCCTCCTACAATTGGCATTGCTGATTTCTTTGCACCTTTTACCAATCCTTCTACAATTTCTTTGAAAATTCTTTGTTCATTTTTGTTTGCAGCAATATAATCCACAAATGAAATTGGGGTTGCACCAATACAGATAATGTCATTTACATTCATTGCAACACAATCAATTCCAATCGTATCGTATTTCTTCATTAAATTTGCAATTACTACTTTAGTTCCAACTCCGTCTGTATGAGTAGCTAATAATTTTCCTCCAGGAATCTCTACAATTCCTGCATAATGACCAAAACCCTGTTTGATCTTTGCCATTTTTTGGAGTTTGTGTGTAGATTCGATTAGTTTGCCTATTGCTGCCTGACTTTGTTTGATTTTAGTTATGTCCACGCCTGCTTTTTTGTAGGTTAAGACCATGTTTCATGCGTATTTGCTGTGAATAAAAGAATTTGCCTAGTTTTTGGATCACATGTACATGCCAGCAAACTCTTCTCGATGCTCAACATATTTTTGAGACAGTTCGCTAAATTCTGAATTTATCCTCTCTTTTTCCTTCTTCAAATCTGATGTATCTATTTTCATATCATAGAATCTATTTAGTGCCTCTATTAACGTCGATGCAGCTGCTGGGTCTGGTGATGTTTTGTTTGCTTTTGCTAGTAGGGCGATTCCTTGAATCTTTCTTACGATGCATTCATTTAAAATTCCTCCCGGAATTCCGGTGATGAATCCCTGTGGAATCATACTGATGTCTTTATCTGCCATTGTTCTTATCAGATCTTCTCCTGCCGCACAATATGCTTTATCATCATGTTCATCACTTGCTATTCCGTCTAAAATTACGATTTCTTTTGATCCTTTTTTATCCACCCAATCCAAAATGGCAGAAACAAGCGAGTACAACCCTTCCATTCTCAATGTTATCTCACAAATTATTGCACATATTGTACCTTCTTTGTTTGCATAAAATCTGAAGGGGTGACGTAATCTACCATTCATAAAAACAGTTGATGGTGGAAGATGTTTTGATCTCATTAACCCAATTTCCTCCATTTTTAATTCTTCAATGATGTGACTGATTGCAAGTGGTCCTACAAGACCTGCACCTACAAATCCTGCAAATATTATTGGACTGTTGAGTTCTCTTTTTTTTATCTCAAATACTTCTGCCTCTGGAAACCCTTCTTGCATTCTTTACATCGATTACTCTGTCTAATTACTTTTATGAATAAACAGATTCAACATTGTTCTTCCTTTCTCTGTTATGGAATAAATCATGTTTGCCCCAACTGCTTCTTTTTGAATAAAATTGTAATCTACACAAAGATGTAGATAATTCAGAAATGACTTTTTCATTCTTATTTTTGATTTTGAATACAAATCGGAAAATGTCATCGGGTTTCCTCTAAGCTGATATAGTAATTTCAGAAGGGATAATGTACTGTAATCCTTGGTTCTTGCTTTTACTGCATCTAGTATTTGGACGTCTCTTTTTATGATAAAATCTTCGAATTGATCTGCTACTTCTACTGGTACGTATGTTAGTCTTGCTCGCATCATACCGTATGGTACGGTACATTACCTTATTAATGTTAAACTTGAGCTTTATTGATCAATCTGGATGGTTTTTTTACACCTCTTTTGTGCCTGAAATTCTCTATTAATTTTTCATTTCGCTTCTCGGATTCTTATATTTGAATTTATTAATTTTGATTAATTCTGCATATGATCCAAATTTAGATGAATCTGAAATTTTATCTAATTCGTCATCTGTCTCATCATTACTGTCAAATTTTTTCAATATCTTATAATTGGTATTTCTTTCTGCCGGCACTCTTCCGATTTCTCTTACCATTCTTCTTATCTCCTTTGGTTTTATCAATTGACCATAACTGGAACCTGCAGATGTGGAGATGCTTTCATTGATTAAAGTTCCACCAAAATCATTGGCTCCCCACATTAGCAACAACTGTGACATTTTTTGTCCTTCTTTAACCCATGACATTTGAATATTGTCTATGTAATTATTTAGCATAATTCTTGCAATCGCATGTGTTAACAATACATCGCTACCACTACCTCCTTGCCTTATCTCATTATGTAATTGATGTTTATACATTGGAGCTTCACTATGAATGAAATTAAGTGGAACAAATTCTGTAAATCCGCCAGTCTCTTTTTGAATTTCTCTAATTTTTGCAATATGGTTTACCCTATCTTCTGTAGTTTCAATATGTCCAAACATCATAGTCGATGTCGTGTTTATTCCAAGACTATGTGCCGTTTTGATAACCTCTACCCAATCTTTTACACTGATTCTTCCAGGAGAAATTACATCTCTTAATTTTTGATCTAGGATCTCAGCTGCCGTACCTGGCAAAGTATTCACTCCTGACTCTTTGAGTCTTTTGAGATATTCTCTAATTGTTGTCTTTGATCTTGATGCTCCATAGAGAACTTCCTCTGGTGAAAATCCATGGATGTGGATATCTGGAATTTCTTTTTTAATCTCTCTGCAAATATTTTCATACAAATTTCCGTCCATGTCTGGTGGAAGCCCTGCTTGAATGCAAACTTCTGTTGCTCCTAACTGATGAGCCTCTTTTGCACGTCTAACAATTTCTTCTGTTGGAAGAAAATATCCTTCCTCTTCTCTAAAATCTCTACTAAATGCGCAAAAACCACATTGCTTTATGCATACGTTGGTAAAATTGATGTTTCTATTTACTACATATGTGACAGTATCTCCAACTCTTCTTTTTCTAATCTCATCTGCAACCAATCCTACTAAATGGAAATCTATTCCTGTTGTATTGTACAGCCTTAACCCTTCCTGTGCTGTTATCTCTTTGTCTGATAATGCCTTGTTTAAAATTTCAGAAACAAAAGAGTCTGAATTTTTAAGTAATGATTCTATGTTTGTACTCATTTCCAATACTCCTGCCTTACCATTCCTTCTTCATCTTCGATACCCTTCATCTTATCTCTTAACTCTTTGCCAATAAATGAAAAAAATTCTGGATACACGGGGAATCTGCATTTCAATTCAAATCCTGCATCATTTGAATTCTGTTCTATTTTTTTAATCTCTGGCCAAGAAAATTCTGGATTTACATAATCGGGAGTAAGTGGTGAAATTCCCCCCCAATCATTAATCCCCAGTGATAGAAAACTGTGATATGAATTTGGAGATAAATTTGGAGGAATCTGCACGTTCATTTTTGGCATGATTATTCTTGTTAATGCCACAACTGTTTTGAAATAGTTTTCATTGGCGGAGGGAAAATTGCTCATTACAGTGTCTTGTTTTGGTTGAAAATTCTGTACAATTACTTCTTGGATGTTTCCATATTTTTCATGAAGTTTTCTTATAGCTAAAATGGAGTCTATAATTTCAATTGGCGTCTCTCCAATTCCTACGAGTATTCCTGTTGTCATTGGAATTCTCAACTTCCCTGTATTTTCCAATACTTCCAGCCGTGCTTTTGGTCTCTTACTTGCCGCCAAATAATGAGGCATTCCTCTTTCTGTTAATCTTTCACTTATGTTTTCTAACATTATGCCCATCGATACATTACTTTTTTGTAATTCCTTTAGTTCTTCTTTTTTCAAGTTTCCTGCATTCGTGTGAGGAAACAATCCATTCTCTATTGCTAATTCTGATGCATGAATCAAATATTCTGCAGTTGATTTGAATCCGTTAGTTTTTAGCCAATCTCGTACTTCTTGATATTTTTGTTCAGGTTGTTCTCCTGTTACAAACAATGCTTCTACACACCTGTATTTTTTTGCAATACTCAATAATTGTTTTATTTCCTGCTTTGACATCATTGATGTTTTTTCTTCGCCAGGTTCTGCCTTGTAAGTGCAATATGAGCATGTATCTTTACATAAATTTACAATGTTGAAAAATGCCTTTTTTGAAAATGTCACTGACCCATCTTTGAATTTTTTTCTCAACATCTGGGCTGTTGAAAACAACTCATTAGGATTATTTTTTGAATTTTCATAGATTTGAATTATTTCATCTCTAGAAATTATCTTGTTTTCTAAAACATTGTTTAAACTCTCAGAGTTTAACACAAGTTTGTTCAATAGTTGTTGTGCTTGTCTAGAAGTATTTATGCTTGTATCGCTTTAATTTCCATTCGGTCTTTCTTCTAAGGTAAGTGTAATGTTAGTTGTTCTTCCATCTCTTAGAATCTCTAAAACCATTTCATCTCCAACCGATTTTACTCTTTGTAGGTGAATCAATATATCATCTATTTTTCTTACTTGTTTACCATCTACTGATAATATGATGTCCCCCCCAACTTGATATTTCACTCCATCCATTTCCACTATTTCATCAGAACCATGCAAGCCTGCTTTTGCTGCTGGACTATTTTCAACTACTGTAATTACAAGAAATCCCACCGCATCCTTTAGGTTCAAAACTTTAGCTAGATCAGGATCAATATCTCTGCCAGAAATTCCCATCCATGTATGGTGATATTTTCCATTTTCTATTAGGCTTGGAACAATTTTGGCTATTGTCTGAGATGGAACTGCAAATCCAACTCCTGTAAATTCACCTGTAGTGGACTGTATTGCAGTGTTTATTCCAACAATTTCTCCTCGCATGTTCAACAATGGTCCTCCGGAATTTCCAGGATTGATAGCTGCATCTGTTTGAATAACGTCCGGAATAGAATATCCTAATCCGGAAGGTAAGAGTCTACCCAACTGACTGACAATTCCTGATGTCATGGATCCAGATAGACCAAATGGATTTCCAATTGCAGCAATTGGCTCTCCAACTTTTAGATTAGCTGAATCTCCCAATGACAGTGGTTGTAACAACAACAAATCCGCATTAACCTTGATAACTCCAATATCTGTAAATTCATCAAAACCAATTATTTCTGCATTATATGAACGACCATCCAGAAATGTAACGACTACTTTTTTTGCATCTTTGACAACATGGGAGTTTGTAATAATGTGTCCTTTTTTATCAAAAACAAAACCCGAGCCAACTCCACTTGTCCCATTTGATTGCTCTGTTCTTTGAACATTGACTCTGACTACTCCTGGTTCTGATTTTTCAAATATCTCAATTAACGAAAGATTTTTTGAATATGCTGGAGTTGTTTCTCCTATTGCACTTGGAATATGATTTTCATTTGTAATTTTTTCAGGTTCAATTGTAGATGGCGTTATCAAAATTACTGCAAAAATAACTGCAACAATGGCAGCTCCTGTGACTCCTCCTACTAGAATTCCTGACTTATCCATGCGAAATCATCTCTTGATTTTCCATCTAAAAGCATTCCTATACATTTATCGAATTCTGAACATGATCTTTCATGGAATATTTTCTTCCTCTCCAAAACACGGTGCTACTTTTTGCATTGACTAATCCACTCAAAAATCCTAATACTACAACCAAACCTCCTAATGGAGCAAACAATGCATCAATCAATCTTAACTGTAATAGCTTTTTGACTTCGATTATGGCCCCAATGTAAATCATCATTGAAGCAAAAAATGACACAATGAATAGCATTGAGAATGATGTTGTTTCTAATGCCCATAATGCAGAATATGCTAAAATTGGAAATGGCATAAAAAGCAAGAACAAGACTGCAAAAAAACTTCCAATCGCTATTTTTTGACTCTGAAGGTATAATGGAATCATCAACCTCTTGAGGGCATTCCATAGTGTGCTCTTATCTCGTGCCCACACTGCTTCTATCAGATGGTCTCCCCTGACGATTTTCATCTTATGTCCTGACTCTTTTACTTTTTTACCTAGTGCACCGTCTTCGATAATCTCATGTTTTACACCCTCATGTGTTCCTACTGATTCGTATGTTTTTTGTTTGATTATAAAAAAACTGCCAAAGAAGTATGCTGTTTTCTTTGAAGGATCATTTACTCGTATGGCTGAAAATCTTGTATGAAGAAACGTTGAAATCATTGGAAGTGTGATTCTTGTCCAAAAATCCAACGTCTTCATTTTTGGAATTGCTGATAATGCATCTAAATTAAAAGAAAGTAAATGCGATACTGCAAGTGAAATTACATTTTGTGAATGTTTAGTGTCTGCGTCTGTGAATAGTAAAAGTTCACCTGTTGCTTTTTTGTATCCTTGCATACATGCCCAATTTTTCCCCATCCATCCATCTGGTTTTATTTGAGCAACCACTGATATTATTTTGGAATTTTTCTTTGCATATTCTGAAATTATCTTACCTGTTCCATCCTCTGATGAATCATCAATTACAATAATTTCATAATTCTTATAGTCTTGATCAATTAACGAATCTAAACATTTTCCTATGAATTCCTCTTCATTTCTTGCAGGGAGAATTACTGAAACCTTGGGGTTGACATGTTCTTTTTTTTCAAATTTATCTAGGTAAGGAGTTAATCTGACAGAATTTATCATTGATTTGATTAGAAATGCCCATGCCGTAGATACTCCAATTAAAATTGCAACTAGTATGTAATTCAAAACATCTAAAATTAATTCCATGAATTCTATCTCTCTATTTCTTCTTTGATCTTCTGCAGTGCTTGTATAGTTCCACTCTCAATGTGTTTTTTTATCATTCCTGTGAACATTCCCATCATACCTGTAAGTTTGATATCCCATTTGGCACTCAATATCGTTTTTTCATCTTTTCCAGTCAAAGTAATGATTTTGCTACCATCTATGATTCCTTTTGTAAATACTACCTCTATCTTTTCTTTAGGTTGTAGTCTTACTTCTTGCATGCACTTTTGATCTCTAAATACAATGGTTATCTCTCGGTTTACGATATTTCCATTTTTTGAAATGTTTCTAATCTCTTTAGTCCCCTTCCAAAATTTTGGCTCATTATCTATGTCTGATATTACATCCCAAACTTTGTCTACTGGAGCGCTGATTTCCACTGAGACCTCGATTTCTGCCATGCCTTTTACTCGTTAATTCCGCAGTAAATATATTAGATTCCTATATGTAGAGGAGTAGACTGTGATGGGCAACATGCCTAAAATCCAGAACAGTAACTCCAGTTCTAACGGCAATTGCCAAACTTCCGTCACAGTCAATTACCCTTAAAAAAATGAAACCTTCACGATACATGCCAAAAATTGGAACCTTTGATGGAGCAGGATTTTGGAAAAATGCTTATGCGCATCAACGTGGTAAATTACTGAAAATGGTAAATGTTCCTGATGATCAAATAATTGTCTTGGTTAATAAAAAATATGTTGAACTCCCAGCTGCTTTAAAATATGAAATAGAGACTAGTGGCATTGACAAAAAAGTTCTAATGTGAAATTTCGAAATTCATTTTAACAAGATAATTCAGTGATTCTCATGACAAATGTGACTTATGATGATTTTGCAAAATTAGATATTCGTGTAGCAAAAATTATTTCAACTGAGCCAATTCCTGGTAAAACTCGAATTATTAAAGGGCTTATTGATCTTGGCAATGAAAAAAGAAACGTGATAATCGGTGGTGCACAATATTACAAACCTGAAGATATTATTGGAAAAACTGTGATTGTTATTGCAAATCTGGAACCAAAAACAATGGCTGGTGTTGAATCAAATGCAATGCTCTTGGCAGCAGATGTAGATGACAAACCATTTTGGTTAACTGTAAATGAAGATGTGCCTTTAGGAAGTCCTATAAAATAATTAGAAAATAAATTAAGATACTCTGTCTATGATTAATCGTAGATCATTAGGTTTTTTTCTTCTAGTAATGCATGTAAGTTATTCACTGATCTATATACATCAGGTTCTTTTTTAGCCCCTGTACAAACAAGTTTTCCAGAAGAAAATAACAGGATTACTGTTTTTGGATCTAACATTCTATGAATCAATCCCGGGAATTGCTCTGGCTCATACATGCTTCTTGGCAAAGTTCTCGCAGCTTGTTCAAGATGAATTTTTCCACCTAGGTTAATTGATGCGACTATGTTTTGAATTTCTACAGTTGCATCTTTTTTTACTTTAATTCCACCTTTTCGAAGTTTTTGTACTACTGTTTTTACTGCCTTTCTTGCCATTTCTTCAGATTTTGATCCCGTACACACCATTTTTCCTGAGGTAAAAATCAAAGTAGCTGTTTTTGGACTCTTTAGCCTAAAGACTAATCCTGGAAATTGGTCCGGATGATACTCCACATCTGGGAACGTTCTTGTTATCTCATTCAAGTCCATTTTTTGATCCACAGAAGCAGAGGCTACAACATTTTCCACGCTTACAATTGGCTTTGTTTGTGGCATATTCAGGTTTTTTCTATCATAACTATAATAAAAGCACTCGCCATTTTTTTACCTTCGAGTAGACTATTTTTACAATTTCTGCAAAACGTTGGATTTTTACTGTGCCTTATACGAATGATTTAATTTGGAACCACCTGTTCTGAAATTGTTGGATTTTACAAGCATCGATTTTAATCAATTGTTTGGATCAAGTGATGACACCAATCCAATCATGATGTTGATTTGGATTGTTCCGATAATTATTTTTGTCTTTTATGGACAGAGAATTCAATTATCAATTACATCTGGAGAAATAAAAAAAGGAATCAAAAAACTAGAACTTTACAAAACTGAATCTCGAAACGAATTGATTGATTATGTTAAAAAAAATATGAATCCCATAGATGATCCAACTAAAAAAATTGACCGCTTTTTAGATTATTTTACTATAATGCCTGTTGATATGGATCCAAATGGAATTGTTGCCAAAGTCAGACATATTGTAAGAGCGCGTGAAGATCACTCCAGAGAACATGTCAAATCAATATCTCCTCAAACAAGTGAATTAGAGCTAACCAAAATTCAAACACTACTTGAAATTGCCACTTCTTTGCAAATGATTTACAAAGTAATCAATCATCTTTATTTGACTGCAAAAAAACAGAATAACTATCCATTGATTTTGCCTCTTCAAATGATTTTACCTTTTATAATGGAGGAAGCAGAAGCTATGCACAAAGCCATACCTGCTTTTAAAATGGGTCAGCCTATAGGTGATGGAATTGGACCTATGGTTGTAGGCAAAATGATGCTTGACACTAAAAAAGAATCAATTGCTTTTCAAACTGTTCTTAGTGAAATCCAGTATGATGGACGAAAACTGTTTTTATTAAAAGCTGAAGGCCCAGGTTCTACTGTTGGCAGACCTGGAGATGCAGTAGAATTGATTGTTTCTAAAAACAAGCCTGATGTCATCATTATGGTAGATGCCGCATTAAAGATGGAAGGAGAAAACTCTGCAACTGTTTCACAAGGATTTGGTGCAGCAATAGGTGGAATTGGAACTGAAAGATTTCAGATAGAAGACATTGCAACAAAAAATAACATTCCTATTTTTGCAATTGTGATTAAACAATCTGTAAAAGAAGCAATAACCCTGATGACTAAAGAAATCGCAGACAAAGCTGACACTGTACGCTCACAAATATATGAGATGATCCATGATAACACAAAACCCGGCCAGTCAATTTTGTTAATTGGTGTTGGAAATACCATGGGAGTGCCGCAATAATGTTCTCAAAAGAAAAAATCATTCTTGCATATACCGTAGAAAAATGTAATTCGTGTAATTTGGAGAGAAAAAGAAAATTCAAGGAAGGAGATTTTCTCTTTGCTCAAGCCCCAAAATGTGATTCCTGTAATGGAATTTCTGCCATTGATAGAATCTTTGGCGAATCTATTGAGAAATAGTTGTTACTGTAACTCCGTTCTCATTTGGAATAAACGTGTGTTCTGCTTGAGCTACTCGTTGTTCATTTATTTCAATTAATACTGGATATGCTTGAACTGCTTTTTTATTGACAAGCTGTTCCAACAATTCTCTTGCTTTCTTTTCTTCCCAATCTTTTGTAATCCATCTTAGTGCAAAAGGCAACATGTTGAATTTTTCCCAGATGTAATCAAGTAGTTTATCTGCTTCATCGTTTTTTGTTTTTTTTCTTGAATTTAATGCAAAGATGTTTTTTATTTTTCCGTTTCTTACAAACCCACCTCCTTTCTCTGTAGTGACAAATGGCTCACATGCATAAGCTGTATTTTCTGCTAGGGTAAATCCACCAACTGACCAAATATTTGGAATTGACCTTCCTGCATGTATTGTATATTGCCCTAAAGAATGACCACTAAGATTTGCAATAGGTTTGAACCCGGTTTGTTTAATTGTTTTTTCTATTGTCCGTCCAATATCGCTTGCTTTGACCCCTACTTTTATCATGGACATTGCATTGCTTAATGCTTCTTCTGCAGCTTGAATTAATCCGTCATACTGTGCATCATGACAAACTGTAACTGCAGTATCTGCAATGTAACCGTTAATTTGTGCACCGAGATCAATTTTAACTAAATCTGAATCTGTAATTGTGATTGGATCATTTGGCTCGGCTGTGTAGTGAGCTGCTATCTCATTAATACTCACATTTACTGGAAACGCGCATTTTGCTCCTCGTTTTTTAATTTGATTTTCCACTTCTTCACAAATTTCATAAACTGTTTTTCCAACCCAGTCTTTTTTTCTGACCATCTCTCTTACTTCTGCAGCAATTTTTCCAGCTTTGATATAATCATCTAATTGCAATGCGTCTCTGTTCTTTTGAATGCCTTTAAAATGATTATCTGTCAAGCTTAAATTGGGCGACTTTTAGGATTCACTGGGATCGTGGTCTAGCTTGGTATGATTCTGCGTTTGGGACGCAGAGGTCGTGTGTTCAAATCACGCCGATCCCACCACTAAATCATTATCTTATTATCAAATAACATCATAATTTTACTGCCGAGCAATGAGGAAGAGTTAGAGTAATGACTTTGATATGAAGTAAAACTAATGGCTCTGAGCTCCGGCATGTTTTTATGAATTCTTGATAATTTTAATTCTGTTGAATTTTGAAAAACGAGACATAATTTTGATTGTGGGTCTTTTGCTTTTTATGATTGGATTAATTCCCTTCATGGCGCCGTTATATGCGGCTTTAATTGTAATTGCTCTTTACTTTGGGATAAAATTCTACGTTGGAAATAGAAGAAAGTCTATTGAAAAAGAGATAGGGGAAGGCATCTGTGCCGACTGTGGTTCTAAAATATCTAATCAAAAGTGCCCCAACTGTGACTCTATTAACGAATAACTTCTACGGATGCCTTAAAACGATAAAAAGCGAATTTTTTATGATGATTTTGAGATATATGACTTTAACAACTAGCTCAACTTTTCCTCAATTCCATTCTAAAATGAGGCTTTCAGGCATTCAATATAGGAAAAACACATGAAGAATATCTTTATTTTATTTTCTATTTTGTTACTTGGCGGACTAGCTATTTCTGCAAATGCCCAATCTGCTGATCATGTAGTAATTAATGAAATTGATATTAATCCACCAGGAGATGATGCCAAATCTGTAACAGAATGGATTGAACTCTATAATCCAACTAGTTCCAAAATCGATATAGGTGGTTGGCAAATTGCATCCACTACAATATTGAAAAAAACAATGATTATTCCTTCTGGCACTTTTATTGAATCTGGAAAATTTTTGACATATTCCTATCAAAGTTTGTGGTTTACTGATACTAACGAATTAGTTGAACTAAAAGATAAGAATGGCGTAGTTGTTGATAAGACTCCTTTGTTGTCTGATATGAAAAATGATTTCTCGTCTTGGCAAAGAACATCTGATGGGTATGACTTGGATAACCCAAATGATTGGAAATTTTCAACTTCTACTGCAGGGTCTTCAAATGGGAAGTTAGTTACAACACAAGAAAAAGAAGGTCTCTCAGTATCTGTCTTATCTGATAAATCTTCATATTTGTTTGGTCAAACAGCTACAATTCAAGGAAAAGTCTCAAAGCAAGTATTCATCGAAAAACCATATTATCATGCTGATGAAATACTGGTAAAAATATCTGGTCCTAATTATGATAAAACCATTTCACTTTACCCTGATCTTAATTTGAATTATAAGACAACACTGAATCTTCAACAAGTTCTTGGAATTAACAAAGGCGTTTACTCTGTTTTAGTTAGTTACGGGGGAGGAACCTCTCAAACCAATTTCTCTGTAGGTGATGAGATCATTGCAGAAAATATCAAAGAAGATGGTACTCTTAGTATTGCTACTGATAAACTACAGTATCTTCCAGGTGACACTTTGTCAATTACCGGTTTTACTACCAAAGTAATCCCATTTGAAGGCTTGAAATTTAACATAAAGAATCCAAGTGGAAAGATAATTTCTACTGGCAGCTTGTATCCTACAAATGGAAAATTTTCTACAAATGTGTATCTTAATACCGTTAATCCTGTTTATGGAAAATATCAGATAACAGGTGTGTATTTTGACAAATCTGCTATTGCCTCCTTTGAAGTGATCAAAGACATCAAGGAAGCAAAACCAATATCTCTGTGGACTGATAAAGAGGCATACAATTTAGGCGAAACTGTTGAAATTACTGGCAGATTAAATAATGTCTGGGTAGGTTTTATGGACTTGGAAATTGTCCAGACAAAGAATGCTGCACTTGCTACAAATGCACTCGGTGGTGGCAACTCTGGTTTTAAAATTTTAGATATTGTAAAAGTATCAGGTGATGGTTCTTTTACATACTCTTTCAAAATTCCAGACAGTGATATCCGATTAGGTGATTACAAAATTTCTGTTTCAAAAGATGTTGGCTCTGCATCTAAAATAATTCATGCCGTAACTAATGCCAGTGCATATGTTGTAAGTACTGACCCACTTTCCATTTCAACAGATAAGGTAACTTATGATTTGGGTGACATTATGACAATCAGTGGTTTTATCACAAACCCTGCTAGCAGTTCAAGTTTTCAAGCTTCATCTGTAAATATTTCTATATCTCATGAAGATGGAAGTCCCTTAGAAATTATTGGCCTGGATAAAGTGGGTGGTGCTAAAACTAGAGAGCATAATGGAATAATTGTTGCATACGAATTTACTGCAATCCCAGAATCTTCTGGAAGATTTTCAGTTCAAACAAATATCTCTCAACTTGCATTTACTGAAGGAACCTATGTGATAAAAGCTGAATATCGTGGACTAACAAAAACTGTTACTGTCGGAATTACCGATCCATTGAAATTAAATGATGGTGCGTTACTTACTTTGAATAAACAAGTTTATGGTTTAGGCGAAACCGTTCTTTTGAATGGATTGATTCCTCCAACTGGTGATAACTCTGTTAAAGTCTCTCTTACAAAACCTGATGGAAGTATAATTAATTCTGGTGCTACTGTTGATAATCAAAGATTTTCCTGGTCTTGGATTGCACCAATTACTGAAAAGCCTTTGGCTATAAAATCCGATGACCGTTCCACCTCTAAAACAAACTATGGTATTTACAAAATTCATGTATCCACAGCTTCTCACGGTAAAGATGTTTTCTTCAAAGTATCGGCTGATCCTGAAAATGACTTCTTATCTTTAGTTCCACTGTATGTCTCAACTGAAAAATCGCTCTACAAGGCTGGAGAAAAATTAAAAGTTATTGGTAATGTCATTCAACGAGAACAAGGTTCTGAAGGGTTAGTAGTTCCAGATAGAATCACAATACGTATACTGGACGGCAAAACTCCATTTAAGCAAATACATGAGGCATCTGTCTATCCTGATCAAGGTGGAAACTTCCAGAGCTTATTTGAATTACCTGTGACTATTTTCAGCGAAGGTGAATACAAAGTAAAAGCATCGTATTCAAACAAACAATCTGAGTCAATATTCACAGTTGCAAATGATTATTCTTTTGGTTCTGATGAAAAACTATCTCTTTTACTTGTTACTGACAAATCTGATTATTATCCAGGCGACTTGGTAACAGTATCTGGTAAACCAAACAAGCTGATTTATCTTGAAAAATTTGATGTTAGTGTAATTCAGAAAAAAGATGGTGAACTGACATG
>SYJQ01000054.1 GCA_005798405.1 Nitrosopumilaceae archaeon | reverse complement strand
TTGGGAAGTTGATTAGTTCCTAAAATCAATACTAATGCAACAAAAACTATGATTATCCATTCACTACCCAATATGTTCAATGAATTATCAAACATAGAGTAGAATCCAGTTATTTGAAATTAAACGTAATGCTTTTAGAATTTTACATTCTCTTTGGTTCTAATTTTTTTCTGCATTTAACTGCCAAAACTGTAACTGCAATTCCTATGATAAAAAATACCAGATATAGCATTTGATTACCAAAAGACTGTGCTATTGGTCCGCCGAGAGTTGGTCCTATTGCCCATCCAATACCAAAAACCGTCTCGTACGCCCCTATTATTTTTCCTGATATTCCTTTACTTGTTCTGCTCAGAATTATTTCAAGAGTCAAGGGGAAAAATATGCTAAAACCAAATCCCATTAACACCATTGCTATTGCAAACATGATAATTGAATCCGAAACAGCCGAAATTGCTAATCCCACTGAGATGGCTATGGTGGCAACAATCAATGTATGACTTGTTTTTCTAGAGAATTTGCCTGCCAGTGCAAGCGATATTACTCTTGAAACTCCAAAAGCAAAATACAGTAACAAAATATCCGTATCTGACATTCCACTATCATCTAAGAAAGCAGGATAAATCGAAAGAATTATCCCAAAAGATGATGTGCAAAAAATTAACAATATTATTACTTCTGGAAATTTTTTCATCTCTTTAATTGATGAAAGTGAGAATGTCTCATGATGATTTGTAATGCTTTTTTTGGAAATCAAAAGAGAAAAAATTATGGCACCAGCCAAAATAAATGCAGTTATTTGAAATAGAACTCTATATGTGATATCTAGACCTTCAAGAAATACTGTTCCTAATAATGGGCCAATCATAAACCCCATTACAAAAAACATTGTAAACCACGAAATGTTTTTGACCCTAGTTTGCTCATTGCTTTGATTGGAAATGATGGCTTGACATGGCGGCCAGAAAAATGCATGAGCTACTCCAGTCATTATTCTAAATCCCATTATCTCTGGAACCGATTGCGCTACTGAAAGAAGATAGATTGATGCTGAATTAATTGCCGCCCCTATTGCTAGCAAATAACCATTGTTGAATTTGTCAAGAAGAATTCCTACAAATACTGGAATGAACATGTATGGAATGAAATTTGCTAATCCGATAAAACCAAGTTCTGAATATGATGCCCCGATGACATTCTTTGCAAATATTGGTAATATTGGGCCGTGTAATCCGTAAGAAATACCTATGACTAAACCTGTGATGTTTACAAGTGCCAGTACTCTGTTCATTTGTATGCGGCAACCATTATTGCTCCGCCCATAAGATCTTTCTCAAACTCTACTTTGGAAAATTTCTCCAGTAACAATTTTTCCAACTTTTTGTTTTGTGGCCATCTTTTGTATGTGCCATAAAGGGTAGCGAATTTCAAACCTAGTCTTCCTCCTGCAATTAATGCTAGTATTGGAAGAATGAATCTGAGGTAAAACGACACTCCTAATCTAATTATTGCCTCATCTGGTTTTCCTAAATCAACAATCACAAATCTCCCATTGTTTTTTAATACTCTGTGAATCTCTGAAATTGCAATTCTCAAATTGATGGCATCCCTAAGGGAATATCCGCACAAAACAGCATCGAATTCTTCATCCTTAAATGGAATATGTTCAAAAACACCGTTTATCAAATCTGGAGTTTTTTCAAAATAAGTTCCCGTGTTTTTTAACATTGGTACCAGAGGATCATAAAGTGTAATTGAAATTTTTCCATCACATATCTTTAGTGCTGTTTTAGACATGTTTCCAAAACCAGATCCTGCATCGAGAATTTTATTTCCTGGAAACACTCTTCCTGATATTCCTCTGTTTCTATGTTCTACATCCTTGCCAAGTGAGATGTATGAATTTACTTTGTCATAAACTGGAATGATTTCGCGAAGTACTTCTATGACTTCTCCCCAGTAACTTCCTAATCCCATACTTATCGTCTTTATAGACTAGTTTGAATAGTTTTCAAATCTGAATTTATGCTGTAAATTTAGATGCATTTTTAGAATAATTTTGTAAATCTGATTCTGGCACTTTTTCAAATATTTTTTTCTCTGTAGTGACTTTGGCCATTTTAATGTGATTCAATCCTTCTTTCTGCTCTGCTTTTAGATTGATTGCTGCAATTGCTAGTGATGCTGCATCACTCAAACTCATATTGGAATTGTAATGTTTTTCCAAAAATGCATTTACTTCATCAGAACCTGCACCTATTGCAATTGCTGCATACTGTACATAAGTTCCACTAGGATCTGTGACATAGATTGATTCTCCCTTTTGATCAACTCCTGCTATTATCAAAGCAACTCCATTAGGTCGTACTCCTGAATACTGTGTAAATTGATGAGATTGATCTGCTAAATGCTTGGCAACAGTTGCAACCTCTACTGATTCATCATAAGTCATCTTATTTCCCTGTGAAAAAAATCTGGCATTGTCTACTTGAACACGAGCATCTGGAATGTATCCTGCAGCTGCTACTCCAATATGATAATCCACCTGAAAAATTTTCTGTGTTACATTTGAAGTTTGTAGTGCACGTGGTTTTTCTTCAACTGCCATAATTACTCCTTCTTTACTGCGAATTCCTATGGCCAATGTGCCTCTCTTTACCGTCTCAATGGCATATTCAACTTGGTAAATTCTGCCATCAGGCGAATACATTGTAGGGGTCATATCGTAACCGCGTGATGCCATCATAATACGACAAGTTCTTGCTCAGTCAATTTAAGGGTAATTGTCCTCTGTTGAACTGTAACAGATATGGACAAGATCTGGAAATAGTGTTTTAAGCAAATTTTTCTCATAATGTATAGCGAAAATAAATGACTCGAGCCCAACTCATAGAATTCAAGGAAATTTTAAGATCTAAATCGGCACAAAGAAAACCAGACAAACAGACTAGCAAATTGCTGTTCTATTTGTTTACCAATACAAGAGGCGGCTTTACAAGACTTCGAATAATCATACTCTTGCTTAAACAATCATACAACACACATCAATTAGCACAGGAACTTCAATTAGATTACAAGGCTGTTCAACATCACACAAAAGTATTGGAAAAAAATAACATGATCCACAAAATTGGTGAAAAATACGGTGCAATGTTTTACATATCTGGATTTTTAGAAGTTAACATTGGTGCACTTTATATGGCAATTGATAAACTAGATCGGAAGATGAATCAAAAAAAGGTATATCTTTAATCAATTCGTAATTGCATACTACGCGATCTGATATCTTGAACTAAACTTAATATAATATGATATTCCAAAACCGATATCTTGGTAAAACTAGATCCTTTTGCAAACGCAACAAAACAAGTCAATGATGCATGTGATGTTCTTGGAATCAAGGACAAAGGTTTAC
>SYJQ01000008.1 GCA_005798405.1 Nitrosopumilaceae archaeon | reverse complement strand
TTCCAAATTCATCCCAATATCTGGCACCAGGAAAATTAATTCCAGCAAATATAGATCCAACTGCCATTACTGCATCTGTCACATCAACTAACAATACTGTCTCAATTCCAGGATTGGGCTTTGCAATGGAGTTTGCTGCTGTAACTGTAGACGGAACACTTGCTGTAGACATTTTTGAGCCATCATCAATTCCATCTTCTTCCACTGCGACTGATTCATCAAAAAGACAAATCACATCAGGCAGTACCATTTTTGAAAATGTCGGCAGTGTGATGGATGTATCACTAGTTAATGCAACAAATACTGGCAGTATGATAATTACAATACCATACGATGATACTGCACTTCCTGCAGGAATTACAGAGGCAAACCTGAGTCTTTTGCACTATACCGAAGGAAGATGGGAGACAGTACCCAACATAACTATCGACACTGCAAATAACAAAATATCTGCAACTGTAACATCACTTTCGCCATATGGAGCAGGTGGACAAGTCGGTACCGTATCATCTGCATCCACATCATCTGGTGGTGGTAACACAAAAACAATGTACACCTCTGGCAATAACTTTGAGTGGTCCCTTGAGATAAACGGCAAAAAATACCTGCTGGATAAATTTACAAACATTTTGCCAATTCATCGCACCTACACCGGAATGCCAGTAAAGGTTACAGCTGCCATTTATGATTCAGAAGGTCCATCAGATGTGGAGATGGTCGGATTGTACATGTGCCTTGATAAGACGGAAATATTTTCAAACGCTGGATGTTATGTGGAATGGTACTCTAATGGCAACAAGGCAGTATATGATCCAAATGAAATGTTTACTGTAAATAACATACAGACAAAAACAATAGATGATAAATTACTGGTAACATTTGACGTATCCTTTGATAAACCAGTTTATTCCAGCATGGCAATCCAGTCCTGGGATACTGATAGAGATTTTATCTTGCGATATATCCCTGATGCACTTGAGGTATCAAAATCAACTGTGATACCATCAGATGTTCAATCACAGAACACAGAGATAACTCCAGAGATAACTCCAGAGTTAACTCCAGAGATAAATCCAGAGTTAACTCCAGAGATAAATCCAAAGTTAAATCCAAAGATACCAATCCAAAATGACTATTACAAAAAGCAGCTAGAAAAACAAGCCATCAAAGACCAACTGGAAAAACAGCTATCTGATGCCGCAGAAAAGGCAAGAATTGAATCTATTTTACTAAAGGAAAAAAGATTGGAACACGAAAAGAAAATAATTGAAAATGCACTAGAGATATCAAAAAAGAGACTGGAAAAAGCAATTGCAGATTCCCAAGAGAGAATCTCGCAGATGAAAGTGGGTGTTGATAATACAATCTATTCAGATACACTTGAGGCAATACAGATAGAGACTGCCGAATATGAGCAAATGATTATACAAAATACCGAAATCAACAGACAAAAGGCACTGCTGGAGATAAAGAGCAAAAATCCAGACTCATACCAGATTACATCGGACCAATATACCGTTCAAAATATTCCCTTTGCAGAATCAGAGGCAAAACAGTACATGATGCAAAAGATTGCAAAAGATCTGGCAATAGCTGATCAAAACATTGCCATTAAAAAACAAAAAGAGCTAGAAGAGATTCTGACTAGAGCCAAAAATACCATCTCATACTATGAGGATGTACTGGAAAAGACCACACTTGATGAAGATACACACAGAAAGGCAATTGAGGAAAAAAGAGATTAAGCAAAGTTACAAAAGAGATTAAGCAAAGTTACAAAAGAGATTAAGCAAAGTTACAAAAGATCACATTAGAATGATAACTCAAGTTCTAAAAATCCAAGCCAGAGAAAATATTGAAGCCTGGAAGCAAAAAGCCCAGCAATTAGAAGTTCGTTTTGCGTCAAGTTGAAGCTCGTGATAATACCATAGATAAAAAATTAAAGAAATTCAAATATGATAATCCATAATTGATGGTTACTTTCGAGCTTTAGAAAACCTGAAAGATACTCTAGACCCTACAACTATTGGAGAAAGAAAGCACGGAAAATATAGATTTTGTTTCGCTATACATATTACAAAAAGTCACAGCTTGATCTATCTCTATTTACGTGAGAAAGATCTAGTTCAGTTAATTGATCTAGATGATCACAAGACACTATTTGGAAGAGACAATAGATCATAAAGTTGAATTTCAGTACAAAATAGACTCTAAATTATAACATTTCAATTAGTTATTTAATTCATTTGATAAACAAAGTAACGATCTTCATTTTGACAGATTCATAGAAGTTAAAGGTTCTGCAGGACCATCATTTTCTCTGTATTGGAGTTATAATGAAATCAAAAAAGCTAAAGAATTAGGTTCAAAATATTAGATATACTTTGTTCCCAATGTAGATGTTAACACTGAATCTCATAATGGTGAAATTATTAAAATATCAAATCCGGTTGAAACGATCTTAGAAAATAAAGAATTTAGACAAGATTGTATGAAAATACGGATACGTAAAAATCATGAATTTTTAGAATATTTTTAGCAATTATGAATTCTTGTTACATCTCATTTTAGATGGTTAACAGTTCTTTGAACATCTTTTTCATGAAAAATGTCATAATCTATGAAATACAAATAAAAATAAAAAAACATAGACTAGTTTCCTGTCTTCAGTAAAATTTGAAATGTCTAATTTTCTTTAACAATCCATTCCCATTCTAAAGTTGTCCTATCATATCTTACAAAATCTGGAAAAGTAAATTCAAACCATGGTTTAATTTTCTCATATGTAGATATTGACATATTTGCTTTATTGATCAAGTCGTATTTGTGAATTCTACCGTGTTCCTTGATAATATCTCTGAGTTTATTTGCACGTATAATTTGTTGCCTAGATGTCATAATTTACTCCAACATCATATCATAACATATCATATATTCATTAGTAATAAAAAATAAAATAAAAAAATTATTTAAAAAATAAAAATATTTTTTTTCTATTGTGATGGTTTTTGAGTTGAACAATTTCATAAGACATGGAAATATGATATGTTATATTATATAAAACTAAAATATTTCATTTTAATTTAATTTCTCTTTTTTAAAATGATCATAAAGCCATCTCAGTTTTTCAAAAATTTTATGCAGTAGTAGGCATAATGCGTTCGTGTTTTGTCCAAAACACGAAATACCATATACAGGCATGATAAATACACAATAATTTAGGCATGATTGAACTTATCTATGAACTATTATTTTTAATTATTTCCGACTATGCAAGTTTTACAATTTCATTATTGTTATTCTTCTTTTGAATAAACCCTTAACAAATATCATAATATAGTATTGATCTAGCTATGTAAAAAATTTACAAATTAACTTTATTGTTTGTCAAAGAGATATGATTTAAACAAAACATACAGACTTATGCCTATATCTAATTATATATACAATATTAATTATTATAGTATTAATAAAATAATAAATAACTAACATACACTATCTACTCTTTGTATTCAAGTCATTGTTTATCTTTAATGCAATGTCATTTAGATTGTAATATTCTTCAAAAAATCTATTTACCACATTTAGATCATGATTAAGATTTGATATCTCTGAGTCTTTTCTGACAGTATCAAGTTCGTATCGCTTTGTCAAGGCTGTAAGATTAGCTTTTAGCTCATCAATTTCATCACTTTGCTGCTTTGTTAAAGTGGAATCTCTATAGACACACAGTTCAGGTTCTGCCTTTATGTAATATTCTAGCTTTTCTTGTATGGTCAGTCTATCGTATCTTTTCATGTATAGGCCATGTCCTGCCAGTGCATGACCCACTCCAAAATCTATCCTATTACATTTGGTAATAAAATATGCCCTAAAGCTCTGAAGACTGATCTTGTGTGTTTTTGAATCATACTTGTCAGTTAGATTAGTCTTTTTGCGTATCCTATCAAATGTCACCTCTTCAGTCAGTTTAGCTTTATCGGAATTTGGATTCTTGGTAAATACCAGATCATCGTCTTTGATTTTGGATAGAATTGGTTTAATGTAATCTGCAGCTTCGCTGCTAAGAAATGTTGTTCTTGGTTTTTTTGTCTTTGTAAATTTGCCAGGAATATTTATTGTGATTCTATTATTGGTGGTTACATCAAAGTCTCTTTTTCGCAGAGACACACATTCCCCTATTCTCATGCCTGAACTAAGCAAAGTCAGATAGAGTGCCTTTCTTTTTACGCTAGAGTTGTCCAGAATTTTTTTGATCTCCTCTTTGGATAGTGGGTGTTTTTCTTCTTCTACTACTCTGGGAAGTATTATAGTCTGTGAAATGTCTTCGTTGTATATTTTAAATCCCCTATACCTCAGGTATCGCTTTACACTTCCAAAATATCCTTTCATTGTAATTGGTAAAATTCCTATACCATCCAAATAATTTACAAAGTCTTGCAATAAATCAATTATTGCAATTTCCTGATTTGTTTTATCTAGTTTGATTAGCTCATCAAATACGTCTTCGATAGTTTTTCCTTTGTAGGTATCAGATACAAATATCTGGAATTTTTTTAGTGAATATTTGATGCCTTGTATAGTATGAGGAGAACGTACTCGTAGAGTATTCAGGTAAGTTTCCTCATTTTTGATTTTAGATAGAAATGACATTTGATTTTGATTCCTTACAACTTCTTAATAAGAGCCGGAAGATTATACGTAAACGTAGAGTCTGAATCTAAAGAGTTTAATTATTCATTTCATATTTTTCAAAACGGTACTCTGGCAGAACGGTTATGCGTGAGCCTGCAAAGCTTATACAAGGGGGTTCGACTCCCTCGGGTACCTTTTAGTATTTTAAAGCAATTCAACAATCACTTGCCCTTTCATCCAAGGATGTAATGTACAAAAATAATCATATGTTCCAATATTTTCAAAAACAAATGTAAATGATGCTTCAGGATCTAAATATCCACTGTCAAAAAGCCCATTTGGATCAGCATAATAACCAGAGGTAACACTGTGAAATGCCGAATCCTCATTTACCCAAGTAACCGAGTTGCCTTGTTTAATTACAATTTTTGATGGAGTGTAACAAGAATCAGTTTTTTCACATCCCGGACGTGAAACTTTTGATGGCATGACAACGTCTCCTTTAAGAATTATTTTTGGTTCATTAACATCTTGAACAAAAGCATTATTTTGAAATAAAATTGCAATTCCCAACACTATTACAAATATTCCAATGATTGTGCCTAGCACTGTTCTTTTTCTTTCCAAATTACATCACATATAGAATGAAGTTATTATGTAATTACCAAATTCTCTAAATATATAACATATTAGATAAACCACTTGACTCAAAACAGCAATGGATTATTAGAGTATATTCCAGGTTCACATACCTTGTTAGTGCAGAAGAATTCTAGCTTACCTTTAGAAGGATTTTCAGAAAACGTCAAAGGAAGCATACAAGAATATGCTGAAAATTCAAAAAGCGAAGTAGAAAAGGGCAATAATTTTCTTCAGTGGGTCCTTACACGAGTATTTGAGGCTACAGAAGATGATGCCGCAGATGCTATTGTAGACGGTGCAAATGATCTTGGAATAGATGCATATCTTCCAGTAGATTTTTCAGATAATACTATCCGTTTATTTCAATCAAAATATGGAACATCTCATTCATTTGAAGCAATTGCCAAATTCAAGGAAGATGCAAAACGTTTACTTGGAAAAGATGTATCAAAAATGAGGCCTGAATTAGCACAGCTTGTTACAAAAATCAAAGAAAAGAATCTAAAAATTAAATGCTGTTATGTCACAGATCAAAAAGTAGAGTATCAGGATGACTTGATTGAAATCATAGATATTGAAAAGATAATTCAAAAACTATGGGAGCGAATAAAAAAGCCTGCTGCAGGAAAAAGATCATCAATAAAATTAGAGAGGATGCTCAGACATGACAATACAATTCTGGGTATTTTAAAATTAAGAGAATTGACAGAATTTGTTAGTAAGAACAGAGATTATGTTTTTGAATCAAACATCAGACAATGGATGCAGTTTAAAACAACGGTGAATAAAGGATTACGAGAAACACTTCAAAGTAACCCAGGGAAATTTTTCTATTATAATAATGGAATTACAATTGTAGTTAGCGATTTTGAAGAGTTGGGAGACAACATGATTGAACTATATGCACCACAGATTGTAAACGGGGCACAGACATCAAATTCAATTCTTGATCATTCAAAACGAACCAAAAATATGGATGGTTCTATGACAGTCACCATAATCAAAGCAGATGATGAACAAGAACAAAACAATATTACAAAATATAGAAATTCACAAAATTCAGTTAGAGGAAAAGATCTTGTTTCATTAATGGATTTTCATAAATCTATTAAATCTCAATTAAAAAATTGTGGATATTTTTACGAGATTCAAGCAGGATCATTTGATACAAAATCAAAATCAAAACAATCAGAATACGAAGGTGATTCGATATATAATGAATATCTTCCAGATAATCATAAAAAAGTAATTGTGGCAAAAGATGCCATTCAAGCTCTTGTAGCTGGAATTGAACAAAGACCTACAGAAGCATATAGTTCTCCAGCTCAATTTCTTCCAAGGGGAAGTAAATATGACGATGTATTCAATGATAATTTAAAAGACGATTATAGAATTTTACTTTATCCATATCTTGTTAAAGAGTATGCAAAAAAGACATTAAAATATGGAAAACAAGGCGGACATAAAACAAAAAGATATGCAACTTTGTTTTATGTTGGAGTTTACTTTAGAATTTTACATAAAAAAATCCTAGAAACAAGAGGTGATTTTAAAAGTGATGTGCGAAAAATGGAACCAATATTTCGTAGTTTTAAACTAAATTCTAGAATTTTAAAAATTACAGATGTAGTAGTGACTAAATTTTTAGAAGATACTGTAGTAGATGATGAAATAGAATTAGCAAACACAAAGCATAATTTTTTCTCACAACATGTATGGAATGATTCAATGCTCAGAGTTGTAGATAAAAAAATAAGGCAAGAAGAAGAAGAAATTTTGGCTTTGAAAAAACTTGCAAATAACTTGTTTTAGATTTTAAAATAGGTAGAAGCCTAACCAAGTAAAAATTTGCAGGAGGTTTACATTGGTCAGACTGCCTACCTAGAATTCCTATAAACCAGTATTATTTAACATGATTTTTCAAATATGTTCCTAAATCTAGAATCTTTTTTATATAGATTAAAGAGAGCAGAGTTACTTTGGGATCTAAAGAAAAATGCACAATCTGTAATGAAAAAATATCTTTACATTTTAATCCCATGGAAGAATGGGGGATTAAAGGTCCACTTTGTGGAAAATGTTATTCAAAAAAGATCGATACGCATTATCCAGGAGATCACGTTAGAGTAAACAAAGAAGAGTAGGATTAATCAGATTTTGAATATTTGTTAACATAAAGACAGTTCCAGGCAAGTGGATCTTCTTTTACATTTTTTTCTTCAAGAAATACAATATCAGTGATTGTTTTTTTTCTTTTTAGTAAAGTTACCTGAAAACTAGAAAATTTTTTACAATTACATTCTTTGTATAAACACACATCATCATCACCTTCATCATGATCCTCTGCTGCATGTCCACAATCACATAATGCGTCATTTTTTACATCCTTTCTAGATTTTTTTGCGTAAACCCCTAATCGTAAATATGCTTCACCCCCATGTCCTTTCTTGAATCGCTCATAATTTTCAGATTTTTGTAAAACCTTAAAAAAAGAATGATTGGATTCAGGACGCTGAGAATCTGAACCAATTATGATCCAGTACTCATCACCGATCTCAACAAATCTGATCTTTATGGACGGATCTAACCACCAATGTATTGTATCATGCCAAATAGCTGAAGCCTCTTTTCTATCAGCAAATAAAGGTACGATATTCATTCTAAGATCATAATAGCGATATGCAACACCCATAAAATTTTCAAACCAGGGATTGAGTGAATTAGATGGCAATACAACAAAAATCAGGTTAGAGCGTATTTATCTGATCTGAATTGGTGGTAATACCCTTATATCTCGGTTTTATACTTACTACCGTATGGTTTCCTATAGAACAAGCATGCAAATTGTTGCAGATCTTTTGACCGCAACTGAACAGTCAGGTCAACAAGGAATCAAAACAACATCACTGTTAACAAAGGCAAATCTCTCACATTCCAGATTATCAAAATTTTTAGAAAATTTAACAGGTTCTGGATTAATCAATAAAATAGAATTTGACAACAAAAACACATTTGTAATAACTGAAAAAGGAAGACAGTATCTGGAATCTTATGCAAAATTTGCAGGTATTGCAGAATCCTTTGGATTAGAACTTTAAATCTATTTTTTAGATCTTCGTTTTATGTTATCTTTTTGTCGTTGTTTTCTTTCCTTGTATGAACTATAGAGAATAATTACAGATATGCCTGCAATCGAGGCATAAAATAAGGGAATAAAGGGTTGTTCTCGTATTTCACCTGTTGCAGGAGATATGAATGCAATAGGAATTCCAACAATCAGAAAAATCATAACGATTAAGAGATATTTATCCACAACAAGTGTAATTTACAAAACCATATATCTTTTTGATTTAAGTGTGGAATAATAGAAAAATAATGATTAAGATTCTTGAATTGATCGGATTTGTATTGATTGGTGGAACGGTTTACTCTTATTTAGGGATGATAGGAAATGAATTGCGTTGGCCAGTATTTTTTGGTTGTGCAGCTGGAACATTAGCAATCATAATTTATCGTAAAAAAAGAAGACAGAAAGAAAATAATCAAGTCTAAACATATTCAAATGTAGTATTTTAGATAATGTTGATCAATTATTGATCAATCGACAGATCTATAAAGGAGAATTCAAGGTAATTGTAAGGGGAACATGGTAAGCGAAACTAAACAATGGTGGGAAGGTTTAGGAAAAGAATTACAAGTAGATATTGAAACCTTTGATGATTAAAAATAAAAAATATTCATACAATTTAAAATTATGATAAGCCTCGGGTGGGCTCCGACCCCACGACCTAACGCTTACGAGGCGTTCGCTCTACCAGGCTGAGCTACCAAGGCACTTTTCGGTTATGCCATCAGAGTTAATAAAAAGCCTTTCCGAGTTGGATCAAATGAAGAAAACAATTTCTGGAATTAGAGGGGTATTTGGTGATGATTTTAATCTAAAAGACACAATGCAGTTTTGTAATAATTTTTCATCTTTAATTGAATCCAAAAAGTGTGTAATAGGTAAAGACACAAGACCATCAGGAATGATGATCAAAGAAACTGCATCCGCAACATTAATGAAAAATGGAATAAACATATACAATTTAGAAACAGTGCCAACTCCAGTAGTTTTTCGTGAGTCAAGGAAATATGGAGCAGGATTAGTAATTACTTCATCACATAATCCATTAGAATGGAATGGGATAAAATTCATCATAAATGGGAGAGGAATTAATGAAGAAGAATTACCACGTATCATCGAAAACCAAGAAATTTTAAAATCAAAGATTGGAATTGAAGAACAAATTACATCATCATATCTAGAAGATGCAAAAGAACTCATAGGAAATATAGAAAATCAACCAGAGATTGCAATCGACATAGGAGGAGGAGCTGCAAAGGAGTTTGCACCAAATTTGTTAATACAATTAGGATGTAAAGTAAAAACAATCAATGGTGATTTAAATAATTGCACTAGAGGTCCTGATCCAACTGCAGATAATTTATCAGAACTAATTGCTGCAACATCTGAAAAAGGGATTGGATTTGCATTTGATTTAGACGGAGATCGTCTAGTAGTTGTAAGAAAAGGGGAAAAACAAACTCCAGATGTAACATTGGGTTTGGGAGTTGCAAAAGCTTTGGAATTAGGATACAAACAATTTGTATTAAGTATAGATACAAGTATCTCGGTTGAAAAATTCATCAAAGAAAAAGGTGGAAGCGTTCAGAGATCAAAAGTGGGAGAAGCAAATGTAATAGATTTGATGTTAAAAACAAATGCTCAAGCAGGTGGAGAAGGAAGTAGTGGTGGATTTATCTTACCAGAATTTAATTATTGCAGAGAAGGAATTCTTACAAGTGGCCTCATAGCTTCGATGTTAGGAAATTCAAAATTTAATGAGATATTAGATTTTATGGAAAGCTATGAACAACAAAGAGAGAAAATTAAAGTGGAATCTGTTTTTCACGATAAAGTCATAGATGAAGTATCAAATAGATTGGCAAAAGAGTATTCTGAAGTTATAACTCAAGATGGGATTAAAGGAATAATAGATGAAAATAGTTGGGTTTTGATTAGAAAATCAAATACAGAAGACATCATAAGAGTTTCAGCAGAATCAAACAATGTAGATAAATGCAAGAAAATTGTGAAAAACACATTAGAATTAGTGAAACAATGTTATGACAATATTAGATGAATCAGCAATAATCAAAATTTTTCAAAAGAAATTAGGAAATAAAAAATTCATTTCAGAAGATGTAGAAGTTTTCAAAATTGGTAAAATGAAAATCATTGCAAAGGTGGATACATTTGTTCAGAGCACAGATATGCCTCCAAAAATGAGAATGTATGATGCTGCAAGGAAAAGCATGATAGCATGCATTAGTGATTTTGCTGCAAAAGGGGTCAAACCTCAATATGGAATGATTTCACTAAATTTACCAAAGACAATTTCTCATGCAAAAATCAGTGATGTGTCAAAAGGACTTAAACACGCTTCGGATGAATTTAACATTAGAATTTTAGGAGGAGACACAAACGAAGGAAAAGAAATTGTAATCAATGTATCCATATTTGGAACAACAGATAAAATAGTCAAAAGAAAAGGAGCAAAAAACAAAGATGTGATATTTGTAACAGGTCCATTTGGATATACAGCTGCAGGTCTTAAGATATTACTTGGAAAAAAGAAAGGTAGGAAGAATTTTGTCAAAAAAGCAATTAAATCAGTTATAAATCCAACTCCAAAACTAGATTTTGGAATAAAAAATAGAAAATACATGACATCATCAATGGATTCTAGTGATGGTCTTTCTACCACATTAAATGAAATGGCAAATCAGAGCAAGTGTAAATTCATCATAAATAATATTCCAACTGGAAAAGATTTGGTAGAATTTGCTAAATCAAATAAAATCAAACCAAATGATTTAGTGTTTCATGGAGGTGAAGAATACGAATTTGTATTTACTACTTCAAAAAAACATAAATCATTAATTAAAAAAAATGCAGCATTATTAAAAACACCAATAATTGAAATAGGATATGTTATCAAAGGTAAAGGAGTATTTATTGAAAAACAAGAAAAATTTATTCCTTTGAGAGATTTAGGCTGGCATCACTTCAGAAAATAAATTATTCACCAGAGTAAAAGTCTCGTTCTACTTTTTGAACTATATTAAAAATTGATTCTGCTGGTAATCTGGCAACGCAGTCATCAATCCATATTTTATCAAGATACATCAATCTATTCATATCAGCTGTAGGAAGTTGATCGGGTTGAAAATCAGGATACGATGTATGTATTTGAAATCCTTCTTTGGCAATTTTTTTACATTTTTCCTCTAATGCAATTATGGGTGAAATGTTGTTGTTAGGCATTAGGAATTCAAAAGCCAATGAACCTAGTAATGCAGATGCAATTACAATGCCTATCACAAGCCAAAGGATTGACCCCATACAATAAAGAGTAAAACATAGTATTTGAGTAATAATTGACAATCCAAACGTGCCCAAAATAAGGCAGGTTCAGAAAATCAATGTTTTTTAAACCCTTTAAGATGTGAGTACACATTGTCAGAAATCGAAGCTGAGATTGAAGAATCCCCAGTTGAAGAGGAAGAACAAGAAGTTCAAACAAAATTGAGACCAGAGACAAAGACAGATGGTCCTGAAAAATGGGGAATTGCGCATATTTACAGTAGTTATAACAATACAATTATTCACATGACTGATCTAACTGGTGGAGAAACTGTTTCCATTAGTTCAGGTGGAGTTCATGTTAATGCTGATAGATACGAATCATCACCTTTTGCTGCTATGAAAGCTGCAAATGCAGTTGTAGAAGTAGCACATACAAAAGGATTCACAGGATTTCATATCAGAGTACGAGCTGTTGGAGGAGTAGGTTCTAGAGTACCAGGTCCAGGTGCACAAGCTGCAATCAGAGCTTTGGCAAGAGGTGGATTTAAAATTGGAAGAATAGACGATGTAACACCAATTCCTCACGACACCACCAGAAAGAAGGGTGGAAAAAGAGGAAGAAGAGTCTAGTCAATTATTTTAATTCTTATCTTACAACCTTTAGCTTGAAAATAATCAGTCATGAATTTGGTAAATTTTTGAGATTGGTTATTCAATCTATATTTACTTAACATATCTGCAAATTTTTCCTCAATCCCATTTTGTAAGATAGGTTTGAAAGATAGTTTGAAAAAAGTCCATCCAAATTTAGAGGAAGGTTCACTAAGAGAATATCCATTAGAACTACCAACTAGAGTTTCCATGTGAGATAGAGTTTTTTTAATAAGCAGTAGATCATCACCGTAATTTTTTGTACTTATTTCAAAAACAATATTCACTATTCTTCACCATCATCTGATGAATGATTACTTAATTTATCAGATAAAGATACAAACTTCCCATCTTGTTCAACATTAATCTTAGTTTCCATTCTTATGTTAAGACCTATTGATCTGAATAAAGATAGTAATTTTCCGCCATCAATAGTTTCATTGATCTCTCCAGATGTGATCAGTTCAGATAATTTTTCCACAACCATTTTTGTGTCAGTTGGGAATTGTAATTCGGCATTTCTTAAAACTTCTAGACCCCTAAATCCAAGATGTTCAACAAGAATATTTCTGGGATGTTTTGTTGCTTGTGGCTGTAGATTGGTTGTAGATTTTTCTATTTCTTGTCGAGTAGAAATATTTTGTTGCATTTCTGCAAGTCTTTTTGCCTTTAATCTTTCAAGTTCAGAATCTTCGTCACTCAACCTTTTATCACACCTATAGGCACCAATTTTGCTACTTTAGTGGCTATTCCTAGATTGTGAGAAACATTGACTACTGCATCAACGTCCTTGTATGCTTGGGGAGTCTCTTCCACAACTCCATCACGTGTTAATGCCTTGATAAATATGCCCTTATCACTGAGTGATTTTCTAACATTGTCTTCCGTGAAATCTCTTCTTGCTTTTGATCTAGACATTGTTCTGCCAGCTCCATGTGCAGTAGAACCAAAACTCAAATCCATTGAATTTGGTTGTCCAAGTAATATCCAGCTTGCAGTTCCCATTGAGCCTGGAATTAAAACAGGCTGTCCGAGATCTCTGTATTTTAATGGAACTTCGTCTCTATTTGCAGGAAATGCACGTGTTGCACCTTTTCTATGAACTACAAGTTTTCGTTCCTTTCCATCAACCTTATGTTTTTCAACTTTGGCAATATTATGAGCAACATCATAAACTAAATTCATTCCAAGATCAGATTCTGTTTGATTGAAAACTCGCTCAAAAGATTTTCTTGTCCAATGAGTAATCATTTGTCTATTACTCCATGCAAAATTCAATGCTGCAAACATTGCTTTTCTATATGATTCACCTTCTTCAGATGTATTTGGAACACATGCGAGTTCTCTGTCTGCTAAATGAATATCATATTTTTCCATAGATTGTTCTGATATTCTCAAATAATCACTACATACTTGATGACCAAAACCACGCGACCCACAATGAATTAAAATTGTAATAGTTCCTTCTTTAATCCCCATTCTTTTTGCTGCTTCTTCGTCATGAATTTCAGATACTTTTTGAACTTCAAGAAAATGATTTCCAGAGCCGAGACTTCCTAGTTGAGGTGCTCCTCTTTGTCTTGCTTTGTCTGAAACTTTATTTGGATCAGCATTTTTTATTTGTCCATTTTCCTCACAAACATCTGCATCATATGATGAACCATATCCATTATCAATTGCCCAGTCTACACCTCGTACAAGAACTTCATCTAGCTGAGAGTGACTTAATTTTACTGCTCCTTTGGAGCCAACACCCGAAGGAATTGAGCTAAAAAGATCAGTTACAAGTTCTTTTAGTTTTGCACGAACATCTTTTTCAGTTAAATTTGAACGAAGTAATCTTACACCACAATTGATATCATACCCTACACCACCTGGGCTAATCATCCCTTCTTCAGCATCCATAGCAGCTACACCTCCTACAGGAAATCCGTATCCCTCATGACCGTCTGGTAAGACTACGCTATGACCCACAATTCCAGGTATAGTTGCAACATTTTTTGCCTGCATGATAGTTCTATCCATTAACATTTTCTGTAATAATTCCTCATCAGCATAGATCTTTACAGGAACTTTCATTCCAAGATTGGAATCTGCCTCAATAAGATATTGATTTTCTCCAATTTTTTTAGGAGTTATAGTAGACATAAGGAATGGTAAAATTTTACCTCAAGCCAATTTAAATCATAAGTAGATTTATTTTCGATGTTTTAAGACAGTAATCATTGGCAATTTTACCGATAGATAGTGGGCGTTACGGTACTAAAGAAATGATGGACATTTTTAGTGAACAAAAAAAAGTAAATTATCAATTAGAAATTGAAGGAGCAGCTGCAATATCACAAAGTGAGATAGGGATTATTCCAAAAACAGCTGGCAAAACAATTCACAATGTTGCGATGTCAGGAAAAATTACCGTAAAAAGAATCAAAGAATTAGAAGCAAAAAGTGATCACGATACAGCTGCACTGGTTGAATCATTGAGTGAAAAATGTACAAAAGATGCAAGACCATGGATTCATTATGGATTAACAAGTAATGATTTGGTAGACACGAGTAATTCTATGCAAATGAGAGATGCATTAAAAATTATTGAACCTAAAGTTGCAAAAATGGCAGTACTGTTAGCAAAAAGAGCAGTTCAGCACGGAAAAATTCCAGCGGTTGGTAGGACACATGGTCAACATGCAAGCATAATATCATTTGGATTAAAATTTGCAAATTGGGCTGCAGAAATGGCAAAACATGTAGAAAGAATTGAAGAAATTAAAAAGAGAATTTTGATTTGTAAAACACTTGGAGTAGTTGGAACAGGATCATTGATGGGTGCAAAATCACTTGAAGTGCAAAAACGAGTTGCAAAACGATTAAACCTATTTCCAGCAGAAGTAACCACACAGATAATTCCCAGAGAAAGATATGCAGAATATGTTTTTGAACTAGCACTTATTGGTGCAACTTTGGAAAAAATTGCAATTGAGATTAGAAATTTACAAAGAACAGAAATAGGCGAAGTTGCAGAGCAATTCAAAAAAGGCCAAATGGGCAGCAGTGCAGTTCCAGTAAAGAGAAATCCAATAAAAAGTGAAAGAGTCTCATCACTATCAAAAATTCTACGCAGTCAAATAGCAATTACATTTGAAAATATCCCATTATGGCATGAACGAGATCTTTCAAATTCAGCAAATGAGAGATTTGTGCTACCCACAGCAGCTATTCTGATAGATGAAATGCTAGAAACCATGAGCAATATAGTTTCAAATTTAATGGTAAATGAGAAGAGAATTGTAGAAAATCTATACATTACAAAGGGGCAAATATTTGCAGAATTTGTTTTAGAGGCATTAATAAAAAAAGGCGTTCCAAGATTTGTTGCATACAGAGATGTTCAAAGAGTTGCATTTGAGGCAAATGACAAAGGAATGCAGTATATTGATGCAATAAAAAAAGATAAAGCTTTCACTTCAATTCTTACAGATAAAGAGATTAATTCTATTTTTTCACCAGAGAAACATCTTGGTGCATCATCTACAATAATTAGCAATGTAAAGAAATCAGTTCAAAAAACAACTAGTAAATTTATTTAGTTTTTAGCAATGCTTTGTGAATTTTAGAACCATATTGTAATGCTTTTTTTCGTTTTGTGCATGAAATTTCAGGTATTTTGATTTCACTTGCTAATTTTCTAATAATGTGTTTTCTATACAAGTCTTCAGAGTCGTGAATTTTTTCAGAAATTGGAATAGTTTTTGCATACTCTATAAAATTTGCAGACAGTAATGGCTGAAGAATTTGTACTTTAAATTCAGATGCAATTAGATTTACAGCTTTCATCATTTTTAGTTCATTATCTAATTTTGTATTCATCACTTCCATTATTTGTGATTCTCCACCAGAAAATGCTTCTCTATATGCATTATACCCACAAAATAATTCATCAATTCCATTTGCAGTGATTACGGTATCAAGATTCAAACTATTTGCAAGTTTAGAAACATAATAAAATGCAATACAGTTTTCATTCCATGAAAGGTTCTCAGTCTTTATAGTTTCATAAATTTTTGTTGTAATATCAGCAAAAGTTTCAGGATTAATTTCTAAAATATGATGAGGGTATTTTAGAAATGAATTAACTTCTTTTGCAAATAAAATATCATGAGAGTCAGTAAATCCAATTGTCAACAAAGTAATATCAAAATTCATCTCAAAGCAAATTTTTGAAATCAGTGTACTGTCAACACCGCCAGAAAATGCAATTCCAATTTTCTTTTTACTAACAGTTTCAGAAATAGAATTTTGAATATTTTCAAGCAGTTTTTTATTCATTTCATTCATTATCGTTCATAATTTAGATTGTATAGAAAGGTAATGAATCAATCTTTTAATTTAAGAATATTTCTAAAAAAATATGATGAGATTATCTGAAAATGACATTATTGAAGAATTAAAAAATCTATCAGGATGGAGTGTGGTTAACAAAAAGCTGCACAAAGAATTTCAGTTTGAGAGCTTCAATCAAGCTTTCGGTTTTATGACCAGAGCTGCTATGGAGATTGAAAAAATGAATCATCACCCAGAGTGGTTTAATGTCTACAACAGGATAACTATAGAATTAACAACTCATGACGCTGGAGGCATTACAAAAAATGATGTCAATCTTGCCAAAATTCTAAATTCATTAGAATAGAGAAAATCAAAGAATTTCAGACAAAGTCATTACAGAATTTATATTATATCCAAAAGCAAATTATTTCACATGGCTACAAGTCCCACAATTCTAGATTCGGATTTTAGATATATCGATAAAAAAGGAAATCTGCTAAAAACCAGAACAGAGTTAACAGTAGCTCAGATGCTCACATTTCTAGATCAGGAATACCAATACAAACACAAAATTACACTAAAAAATGGTAAAGAAGTTACAATTGATTTTAAAACAGAAAAAGGCCTCATCGAAGTAATTGATAATGATGAAGACATAACAAAATACAAAAAGATCAAAGAAGATTTTCCAGAACAAAAAGTAATGGCAATAGGCCATGCAAAATATGTAGCACAAATTAAAGAACTTCAAGACATTGTATTTTACGATAAGACACCACAGACAGGTTCAATATTTTTAGAAGATGCATCATTTTCATTTGATTATGCACATATTCTTCCGTTAGTAGAGAAATGTTCAATTTTACATGGGCATACATCTTCTGTCATGGTAGAGTTGGTTGGACAAATGAAAGATAATCTTCTTGTTGATTTCGGTATTGCAAAAAAAATAATCAAAGAAGTTGTTGCAGAGTTTGATCATAAGTTTTTCATTAACAGAAAATATCTAAAAAGAGAAGACGATTCACATTATCAAATTCAATTTGATGGTCCAAAAGGAATGTTTGACATTCAAGTTCCAATAAATACGGCATACCTGTTGGAGGGAGAAGCTACTGTCGAAAATCTTTCAAGTGAGATAATCAAACTCCTTGCTCCTAAATTACCTCATAATGTAGAAGCCGTTGGCGTTTACATTTATGAAGGATACAATAAGGGATCTCATATTATTTCAAATATTTCAAGATAATTAAGAAATGGAACCAAAAATTGTAGAAAAAGCTTGGAACCCAGAGTTAGAAAAGGAGATTCTCAAACAATGGATAAATGAGAAAATTTATGATTTCTCTCCGAAGGATGATAATTTTACGATAGATACACCACCTCCTTATCCATCAGGTAGACCTTGGCACATCGGTGCGGCTGCACATTATTCTCAGATCGATATGATTGCACGCACTGTAAGAATGGCTGGAAAAAATGTGTATTTTCCAATAGGGATTGACAGAAACGGCCTTCCTGTGGAGATTTACACAGAAAAAAAGTACAATATTAGAATGCGTGAGACTGAACGAGGTGAATTTCTTAAATTATGCAGAGATGCACTTGATGATTTAGAAGCTGAAATGATATTGATTATGAAAAGCTTGGGAATTAGTGGAGATTTTTCTAATTACTATAGGACTGACTCTGAAGAATATAGAACACTGACACAATCTACATTTATTGAACTTTGGAAAAAAGGTCAAGTCTATCTTGCAAACAGACCAAATAATTATGATTGGGTATCAGGTACAACAATAGCAGACGCCGAAATAATTTATGAAGACTTACCAACTAAACTAGTTTACATGAAATTTAAAATTAAAGACACAGATAAAGAAATAATCATAGCAAGTACAAGACCAGAACTAATATGTGCTTGTAAAACAGTAATTGTAAATCCTGAAGATGAAAGATATACAAATTTTATCGGTAAAAAAGTGATTGTACCAATTACTAATGCAGAGGTAGAACTAAGAACACATCATTCTGCCCATCAAGATTTTGGTTCTGGTGCAGTAATGGTTTGTAGTTACGGAGATCAAAACGATGTTGCATTATTTAGGGAATTGGAATTAGAAGAGATTGTTGCAATCGGATTAGATGGGAAGATGACAGAATCTGCAGGAAATTATGTCGGATTAAAACCAAAACAAGCACGAACAAAAATTATTGAAGATTTAGAAAGTAAAGGATTTGTGGAAAAAATAGAAGACATAATTCATAGAACTCCAGTATCTGAACGAAGTAAAAACCCAATTGAAATAATTCCAATGGAAGAATATTATCTAAAACAAAAAGAATCGATTGAAAAAATGAAAAAACTAGGACAGGAAATTACATTTTATCCTGCCATGCACAAACAAATTCTGATGAATTGGTTAGAATCCGTCAACATTGATTGGCCAATATCAAGAAGAAGATACTATGGTACTGAAATTCCTATATGGTATTGCAAAAATTGCTCTGAGCCGCACGTTCCTGAGCCTGGAAAATACTACAAACCGTGGATAGAAAAGTGCCCTATTAGTCAGTGTTCCAAGTGTAAAAATAATGAATTTTTTGGTGAAGAAAGAACATTTGACACATGGATGGATTCTAGCGTTTCACCTCTTTTTGTAAGTAAATACAATAAGGATCAAGAATTTTTCAACAAAGTATATCCTACCTCAATTCGTCCTCAAGCAAAAGATATTGTTAGAACTTGGTTATACTATACACTTCTAAGATGTGAACAACTCACTGGAAAGAAACCATGGTCAGAAGCATGGATTATGGGATATGGGTTGGATGAGAAAGGAATGAAGATGAGCAAGAGTAAAGGTAACGCAATTGATCCTTTACCTGTGATTGAGCAATTTGGTGCAGACACTTTTAGATTTTGGAGTGCAAGTGAAATTAATCATGGGTATGATTTTAGATGCAATGAACAAAAAATTGAATCAACAAAGAAATTTCTCAGTAAATTATGGAATGTGTCTAGATTTTTGTCTAGTTTTCCAGTGATTGAATCAGGTATACCAATGGCCACAGATAAATGGATATTATCAGAATTAGATAATTTGATCAAAGAATGTAAAAAAGGATACGACGAGTATAATTTCTTCATTCCTGCAATTGCAATTAGAGAATTTACTTGGAATCTTTTTGCTGCACATTATATTGAAATGGTCAAAGCAAGAGCATATGGAATTGGATTTACAGATGAAGAAAGAGATGGTGCAATATACACTTTGCATAAAACATTATCAACCATTTTAAAATTATTGGCACCTATTACACCGTTTATCACAGAATATCTTTGGAAAACTTTGTATTCATCAGAAAGTATTCACAGACAACATCAAGCAACATCAGAATTAGGAGAGAGTCAAAATAAAATTACAAAAGAAATAACAGAATTCAATTCTAAAGTATGGAATGAAAAAAAGACAAAAAATCTCTCATTAAAAGATTCAATCACAATAACAATTCCAGAAAGTCTAGAATTGTTCAAAAAGGACTTAAAATCCATGCATAATTTAGCTGATAATTGAGCCTAAATTACACATGCATGATTCCATTAGTAATCAAATACTGAATTCCAGATACAAAATCAGTATCTTCTATTAATCCATCAGCCCACCATCCAGCATTGTTTTTTATCCAAGAAGGGATATCTTGTTCTACGTACTGACCTGACTGGGTTTCAGGAATAGTCATTATTCCTTCTTTAATCAAATACTGAATTCCAGATACAAAATCAGTATCTTCTATGAGATCAGTTGACCACCATCCAGCATTGTTTTTTATCCAATCTGGAATTTTTATTTCTGGATTTGAAGTAAATGGATTTAGTGCATTTGTTCCAATAATCTCAATTACAGAATCCCCATTAAAAAATGGAATCACTATAGTTCTAGAATTTGAATTGGATTCAGATTCAACATAGTCAGTTTCAAACCCGTCTACTAAAATAAAAAACATGTCATCAGATAATTCAAATTTTGCATCCAAAAGATCTCTAGGAATTGTTATTTCAACAGTTCCATCTGCTTGAGAATTCATAGTGATAATTAATTCAAAAAGATCAGGATCTAGAAAAATAGTTTCGATATTAGCATTATTAATGTCATAATTGACATCAATTGAATCTACGGAAACAACACCTGTATCTGCAATTGCATATTGAACAGATGAATGAATTATGAAAAGAGAAAATAGGACATAAAACGTAAAAAGAAAATCATTATGTTTCATCAATTATCACCATTAGAAATTCCGTCATCAGGTACAACGGTTGAATTATTTCCAATTGGAGTATTTTCAGAAGTTGAAACTAATTTATTTAAAGTTGCAGTTCCATTAAGAATCCACATATTAGAAATTTTACTTTGTGGACCAAGGATTGAAACTTGTGATTGTTCGATTTTATTAATTGGAATATCAGCATTCAGGAAAATTTTCAGAGTTGCATGAACTTCTTCCAATACATCATCTTCTAAAAATGCCATGATTACAAGGGAGTCTTTAGCACCAGAGGGTCCAGAAGATACTGTTCTAGCCTTTCCAAATCCACAATTATAGACTATGTTATCAACAGTGATTTTACATTCATCCAATTCTAATTTAAGATTAGATTGACTTTTATCATATGTGGAGAAACTCATTTTCCCAGTTAGTGATGATGTTTGGGATTTATCATTTATCATAGAAACTTTTACTGAATCAAAAATTAATTCATATGTTTCAGTATAATCATACGAGGTAATTTTTTCTCCCATATATTTTCCATCATTTATTTTATCAACAACATTTTTAGTTCTTAAATCCAGTTTATCTGATTTTGCAGTAAGTTTTTTCTGAATTTCTTCAGATTTTTTAAATGATTTTTCTTCAAATGATTTAGATTTTTCTGAAAGTTTTTCTTTATTGTCAGATATATTTTTTTCAATTTTGTATTGAGATTTTTCTTTAATTTCTTTTAATTTTTCTGCATATTCATTTGATTTTTTTAATTGTTTTATTGCAAGATTTTCTCTGTGGCTCTCAAGTTCAGCTTTCTTTTCTTCCAGTTGTTTTTGTTTTTCTTCTGATTTTGCATCTCGTTCAGCTTTCTTTTCTTCCAGTTGTTTTTGTTTTTCTTCTGATTTTGCATCTCGTTCAGCTTTCTTTTCTTCCAGTTGTTTTTGTT
>SYJQ01000053.1 GCA_005798405.1 Nitrosopumilaceae archaeon | reverse complement strand
TTGAATATAAAACAATAATAGATAACAAACGTAAAATCAAGTGTGAAGATAAAATGTCCAAAATGTAAGAAAACTGCAGAATTATCTATGGATTTTTCTTTTGTAAAATGCGAAAACTGTGATTTAGATATGAGTTATGGCGAATATGTTAAATTTGTTGCACATAATGAGACAACATATTCAGATATTCTTGGAGATTATACCGGTAGTACAGAAGGTCAATCAGCAGGATCATTAGATGAATGGGATTAACAACATAGTGAAATCATTCAGCAGATTAAAATAATTAGATTGATAAATTGTTAAACATCATTGGAATTTTTATTAGAAAACATACTAAATTTGGTTGGGTTTTTGGTAGGACTTGCAATAGGAATAATGTCATTAATTGGATTCAGAAATACAGGTAGTCCAACATTATTTAGATTGACAATTGCATTTTTTTCAATTAGTGTTGGATTTTTTGTAATATGGGCAGGATACATGATGGAAGATTTTGTAATAAAATCAGGCAATATTGAAAAATGGATTCAGACTTTAGGAATTATTGTTCAAACAGTGGGATATTTCTTCATAGCATTTTCACATAGTATCAAATCATTTTTTCCAAAATCAAGATATTTCAGAGCGGTTGGAATTTTTCCATTATTTTTAATTTCTTCTGTACAAATAGAACATATCTTTAGATCTGTTTCGTTTATTTTACTTGCATATGGAGCAATTGAAACAATACTATCATATTTTGAAAATAAAAATAAAGGAGCTATATCCGTAGCAGTTGGATTGGCATTGTTAGCTCTTGGAGAATTTTTAGGATGGTATTCATTTGTATTTCCAGAATCCATACTATATTCAATTTCTATGATTACCAAAATTGGAGGGTTAATTGCATTGTTTATTCCAGTAAGTAAAATTCCGTTAACTAAGATAAAATTTGATGATAATTTAGAGTAATTAGTTGCCAGGCTCAAATTAATTACAAAATTGAAATTTGTCAAATTCTTTTATCTTTTTAGTATATTGCAAAATATCAACTCACTCTCATAGAAATTACAAAATTAACGTATACAGGGATAGACATGGTGGAATACAGAACACATATGAAAATTATTGGAGACATATTATCTACTACACGTGATGATCTCCAAGATGAAGATGGAGCCACAGTAACTTATCTTATTAGAAAAGCTAACATTTCACATTCTAGAATTTCTAGAATTTTGAAGACATTAGTATCTCAAGGATTATTAGAACAGATAGATACTCAGGGTTCAAACAAATACAGAATTAGTCAATCAGGAAGAGAATTTCTTCAAGCTTATTACACATTCACAACTTTTGCAGATAATTTTGGTTTGACAATTTAGTCGTCTGTTTCTTCAAATTCGTCTAAATCATCATCAAAATCATCTTGAAAATCTGTATCTTCGTACTCAGACGATGGACTTGACATTTCTATGATCAGAGATTTTTATTCGTTAAAAAATGTATTCAAATGAAAATGAATAATTAAAGAAAGGAATACAGAAAAAGTAATTGAAAGTCAAGTGTAATAAAGAAGGCATTGAAAAAGCAAGTAAGATTATCAAAAGTGGAGGCATTGTTGTTTTTCCAACAGATACAGTGTATGGAATTGGATGTGATCCTTACAATAAAGAAGCAATTCAGAAAATTTATAAAATTAAGTCAAGAGAAAGTTCAAAATCACTTCCAATTTTGGCTTTTTCAAAAGAGGTTGCAACGAAAATTGCAGAATTTGACAAAAATGCAGAAAAGATAGCAGAAAAAATTTGGCCGGGTCCACTAACACTGATTTTAAAATTAACAGATGAAAAACTAAAAGCATCACTAAATATAGATAGCAAAATTGCAATTAGAGTTCCAAAACATCAATGTACGTTAGAACTTTTAGAAAAATGTGATTTTTTGGTTGGAACAAGTGCAAATATTTCTGGAATGGGTCCATTTAGAAATCCAGAAGAATGCTATCAAAACATCCAAGATTTCGATCTATTTTTAGACGGAGGAACAATAACAAGTGGTGGAGAATCAACAATAATTGAATTTGAAGAAGGAAAATTGAAAATTCACAGAGAAGGGGTTTTAACACGAAAGGAGATTATGAAGATGCTTTGAATCTAATAATTACATGTGCCAGACACTTAGAAACAGAAACTAGACGAGAAATTACAGATATTTTAGAAAAAATGGGTGATTCTGAACCAATAATATCAATTACAAATATGTCTGGAATTTTGACGGCTGAAACAAAAATAGAACCAATTGAAGTTATAAAAAAAATAAAAGAAATGATACTAGACGAACCTTGGTGTATAAGATATTGTCTCAGAGTAATCCCTGTTCAAAAAATCACAGAAACTAAAATTGAGAGTATTGAGGATGGAATTTCAGATTTAATAAAATTGATTTCCAATGAAGAATCATATAGAATATCAATTGAGAAGAGAAATTCAAATATTTCAAGTCAAGAATTAATTTCAAATATTGCAAAAAAAATTAAAAACAAAGTATCGTTAGAATTTCCTGACAAAATCATATTAATTGAAGTGCTAGGAAATAAGACAGGAATTGCGATTGTCAAAAAAACAGATATTTTGAGTGTAGAAAAAACTAAGAGAAGTATATCAGAGTAAAATAGCTGCTCTTTCTATCAATATATCTTCAAGAGGATTTTTTGATAAAACAACATTAAGTTGTTTATCTGTTATTCTAAAATATTTTTTTATGAATGGAGTATTGTCTTTTGAAAAAATTTTGACAGACATCAAACTCAATTCTTTGTAAAGTGTATCCAATGTTTCTTTATTGCCAAGAGCAATGAGTACAAAGTTTTGTTTTGGTTTGATTCCAGCAGAATTAATTGCAGAAGAAATTTGGGAAGAAATAGCAAAACGCATTAAAATATCTATTTCGAATTTGTTTGAAAGCAAAAGATTGTTTTTATCAGAGGAAACAGATAAAGAGATAATTTTTTTCAGATGGTAATTATTCAAAATGAAATTACTAGATATAGCTTGAAGTTTAATGTCAGGAAATTGTTTTCTAAGTTTATCAATATAGGTAACATCGATTTGTTTTTGACCTTGAATTTCAATTACTTGAATTAATTTATTGGAGAGCCTGAAAATTAGTCTTTTAGATGAACCTCCATGTATAACAGGGATAATACTTACCACATCATCATTTTTTATTTTAGTCATTTTTCCATCCATAGCAGACGAATCAACACCGTTAATTGCTATCAGTATATTTTCAACATCTAAGTTAGGAGTACTAATAGGTTTTAATTCTAAGAGTAAATCAAGTAGTTCTTTAATAGAGATGTCAGATTCATTGATTTCTAATTTATCAGTAGAAAATGATTTTTTTGCTCCTCCTATGAGTTTAATCATTATCATATATTTATCATCAAAAATGCATAAAATTAATTTTTTGTTTTATTATCTAGTTTATTCTGTATCTTCACTTGTTTCTGATTCAGACACCATTTCAATAACTTGGTCTTCAGCAACATCATCTTCAGAAATTTTTTCTTTTAAGGCATAATTTTCAATTTTAGAAGATTCTATTTGAGATTGTTTTGTTTTTTCTTCACGAATTTCTTTTTTGATAAATTTGGTGATATAACCAGCAATTTCATTTTTTAGTCCTTTTGAACGGATTATAGCTATTTGATCTAAGACTTTTTTATTACCAGCAAAATCTTCTCCAAATTTTTGCTTGTGTTCATCTAGTACTTCATATGAAAGACGCTTAATTCTATCCACTAATCATGTGATAAACTAGGGTTTTTTATACCTATATTCGAAGGAACGATTTTGAATTTTCTTCTAATAATGATGCCATTTCATCATATGATTTACCAAGAATTTTTGAGGCACAGAACACAACGCTTGGAATAAAACCTATTTGTCCAGATTTCATTTCGAAACACTTGGAGAATTTTACCGGACCGTCTGTTTCAACAAGAATTTTTGTTTCATATGTTTTAGATAATAACATCTGTTTGTCATTTGCATAAACCATAACAGGACCATATGAGACAAAAAAATCCATATCCATTGCTTTTTGAAGTTGTTTTTTGCTTCCATCAAACCAGTGAAGTAATACATGTTTAGTATCATAGGAAGTCATTATGGAAAAGATTTCATCAAGACTCATACGTGAATGAATGGAAATTGGTTTTTGATATTTTTCTGCAAGAGAGAGAAGAGTTTCAAAAAAATAGATTTGTCTTTTGTTATCCTCGGTAGATTTTACATATGTTGGGTCTAGTCCAATTTCCCCAATACCAGAAATATGTTGTTGATTTTCACTAATTAGATCTATCATTAATTCTAGATCATCGTTTACACGTTCAGGGTGAATACCGATAAAAGGTAAAATGAGTTTACTCTTTTTTCCAAGTTCCAGAGTTTGTTTCGATGTTACAATATCCATAGACACGCAACAAGCTTTGATTTTCATGTTTTCCATTCCTTTAATTATATAATCCAAATCATTTTGATATTCTGGATCAGATAAATGAATATGAGAATCATATAACCAAGTCATTGCTTCAACTTTGAAAATAGTCTGTATAAATCGATTCCTTAGTGATATTTTTTTACTCACAATCTTTTATCGGAAAAAAGAAAAGAGAAATTAATGAAATCATCAGAACTTGGCATTTCAGCTATGTACAGAATTTTAAAAAAAGCAGGCGCTGAGAGAGTCAGCGATGAATCAGCAGAAGAACTTAGAGGTATAATTGAAGAATTAGCCAACAATATTGCAAAAAGTGCAGTAGATATGGCATCACATGCGGGAAGAAAAACGATAAAAGCTGAAGATATCAAACTTGCTTCAAAACCATTTATTTAATTTTAATCTAAGGATTCTACGATTTTGTTAAATCTTCCGAGCATTTTTGGCTCAGTCATTGTATAGTATTGTACTTGGATTCTAAAATCTGTTTCTCTCTGACTAACATTATTTATGGTATAAAGAAAATTTTGAGTTTACATATAATGAAAATCAACGGTTCAACTTCCACTAGACCCGCTACCCTTATTGGTCTTAAAATACGACTCGCCACATTATACATCGTTGAAGATAAGTTATGATGAAATTAATAACAGAAATGATCCCTATCAATTATTTCTAGCCAACATCAAAAGTCCTCATACTGCAAGAAAATATAAAAAATCACTCGAAGTATTTTTGAGATCAATTCCAGATGAGATATATGAAAAAACATCCAAACCAAATCCAGATGTAAAAATTCCTGTAAAGGCTTTTGTGAGTCTGGCTAAAAATAATCCGGAACTTGCAACTGATATCATTGCGACATACATCAAAGAAGAAAAGAGTCGAATCAAGCCAATTAAGTTCAGCAACGCTGGAAAATCATATCAAGCCAATCAAGGTGTTACTTGATGCAAACAGAATTGCCATT
>SYJQ01000052.1 GCA_005798405.1 Nitrosopumilaceae archaeon | reverse complement strand
GAGCCTTTGATCTTTTCTTTGTTGCTTTCTTTGAAGGAGCCTTTGATCTTTTCTTTGTTGCTTTCTTTGAAGGAGCCTTTGATCTTTTCTTTGTTGCTTTCTTTGAAGGAGCCTTTGATCTTTTCTTTGTTGCTTTCTTTGCAAGTAATGCTTGAAGGTCAAGAGTTGCTTTCTCGAGTGCTTTTGCAACAGACTCTTCGGCTCTAGTTTTATGTTCTAGTTCTTTAACAAACTTTTCAGCTGCCTTGTGGCTGGAACTAAGGGTTTCACGTAATGATGGCTTTGATTTAGATTGATTTTGAATTTTTGTGCTAATTTTTGATTTAATCTCATTGTATTTGGCAACATCTTCGGCAATCTTTTTTGCTGTTTTTTCCCTGTTTTTTATCTCAAATTCTAACTCTTGGATACGGTCATGTATTGTACTTAATCGTGATTTGGCATACTGTTCTTCCTCAGGATTTTTAGCAAATTCCACTTCTGATTCTGCTTGACTAAGTGCCTCTTTTTCACGGTTGAGGTGGTCATGAGCTGCTAGAACCAGTCTTTCAATACTTTCCAATTGAGATGTCTTTTGATTTAAAACTCCAGATACATCTGTTGCATCCTCTTTTTCAGATTCAATTTTTCGATCTATTGAATTCAAACCAGATGAAGATCTTCTTTCAAGTGATCGTACTTGCTGTAGTTGTCTTTCAGCTTTTTTCCTAAGATTAGTTGCTGCTTGTTTTTTTTGTCTTAGTTTGATTATCAATTTTTCTAAAGAGGTCAACGATTGGATAAAGACAGAGTGGTCGGTTAAGTTGTGAATATAATCATGATTTGACTTACCAGTTAACAAAATTAACATACATTGATCGCAAAAATCGATTTTTTGAAAAAAATATTAGTAAAGAGAACTAATAAAAAAGAATGGATTTTCATCCAAAAGATTTACCAGTATCAAAAACATATGATCTAAAAGATGTCAAAGATGCATCAGATGCAGTTGAAGATATGGTGAAGTTAGGATTTAACAACAGAAAAGAAGGATTCAGAGTTTTGATGCCAAAAGAATCAAAACTTGCAAAAAGAATAGGGTATACAGTGACTACAGGAGTCACTTATGGGCTTAGACAAAAAAATGAGATACGAGACATAAGATATTGGACATATCATTATGATGAAAATCATTATGCCATAGTTTTGATCAGTAACAAAGGATTGACAGAATTAGGTTTTTGATTTTTCAAATATTTGGTACAGTTTTGTTCTTTTAGCCATTACACCAGCTAGCATTACACCAAGAATAGTTCCGCCAATAACATCCATTGGAAAATGCTGAAGAACATAAACTCGACTAATAGACACCAATAGAGGATACAGAAGCATCAGGTATGCACCTCGAGGAAATCTTTCAGATAAGGCATATCCAAGGATAATACCAAAAATAATAGCCCTTGCTGCATGTCCAGAAGGATAAGATGCGTCATATCCGCCTTCGCAGAATAATGCAAATGTATCACGACTGATTTTTACAGGAAATGATGTACCTTCATAATCAAAGTCAGGCCTATCCCTGTCAATTCCGCACTTTATGTATCCAGTAAGCAGAGTGGACAAAACAATCAAAATCATCAGAGTGATTCCAATTCTCCTAGTTTTTTTAATTAAAAGCATCAAAATACCAAAACCCAACATCCAAATCGTATCACCACTTTCTGTAATGATCTGCATTACGATATCCAATGAAGGGTTTCCAACGATATCGGCAACAGCTGAAATTACAAGATTATCAAAACTGTCAGTTATATGAAAATAAACTAACATGGATATAACGACAAATGAAATTACAAGTAAAACAAATGAACGTGACCTAATATCAAAAATCCAATTCTGCAATTAAGTAAACCTCAAGCATGTTATTTTTAATTTTTCTCAAGTAGATAAGTATTGAAAATAATTTATCTGGTAAATATTAAATCATAACAAAAATGATCGGCTCAAAGAATTTAACCAAGGGGAGAATAGAAAAGTCGTGAAGGTACTCACACTGGATGATTTTGACCTGAAAGGTAAAACGGTTTTTTTGAGAGTGGATATGAATTGTCCAATAGATCCTGAAACAATGGAGATTTCAGGGACAAAACGTATTGAAGAGGCAATAGAGACAATAAAATCGTTAGAAGAGGCAAAACTAGTTGTCGCTTCTCATCAAGGAAGAGTAGGAAACAAAGACTATACTGGAATGGACAAACATGCAAAAGTTCTTGAAAAATTAATTGGTAAAAAAATAAAGTATGTTGAAGATGTCATAGGGATTGCAGCACAAAATGAAATAAAGAATTTAAAAAATGGTGAAATATTATTGTTAGATAATTTACGTTTATGTGCTGAAGAAAATTATGAATTTACGCCACAAGAAGCTGCAAATACCATCATGGTAAGCAGGTTATCAAAATTATTTGATCTTTGTGTGTTGGATTCATTTCCTAGTGCACATAGATCACATCCATCAATAGTAGGATTTCCACATGTCTTACCGGCATCCGCAGGACGAATTGTTGAAAGAGAGGTAAGAAATCTTGACGAAATTATGACAGTAGCAAAGGCACCACATGTGATTGTGCTTGGAGGCTCCAAGGTTTCAGATAGATTAGAGGCAATCAAATTATTGATTCAAAACGGTCGTGCAGACCACGTATTATTAACAGGATTGATCGGGAATGTTTTCATGCGTGCACAGGGAAGAATAAGATATCCACTTGGAATTAAAAGAGAAGATGAGGTAGTAGCAAAAGCTCATTCTCTGATTGGAGAATACCCAGACGTATTTTCCACTCCAGTAGATATTGCAATTGACAAAGACGGTGAGAGAGTAGAGATGGATGTAAGAGAGCTTGAGATAGGAGACAAAATTTATGATCTAGGACCTAAAACAGTAGAGCATTATTCAAAATTAATTGCAGGTGCAGGAACTGTTTTCATAAGTGGTCCTGCAGGATTTTTTGAAAAAGAGAACTTTAGCTATGGAACAAAGGGATTGCTCACTGCAGTTGCAAATTCCATGGCAACTACAATAGTAAGTGGGGGTCATCTAACATCTGCATTAAAAAAATACGGATTAGCAGAAAAAATAGATCATATCAGTACCGCAGGTGGTGCACTAGTCCTTTATCTTACTGGTGAAAAGCTTCCAATGATAAAAGCACTAGAAGATGCAGCTATCAAACACAGATCTAAATAGATGATTTACAAGTAGGGTTTGGACAAATTTGTTTTTCAGATACACCAAGATACACATCTGAATTACAAGCATTGCAATGGCGTTTCTCCATAGGATCAAATAGCTTGAGCCAAATAGTTGTGAAATTTTGTGCGATGTTTCTGGCAAGGCCAGAATCACAAAGTTCATGAAAATATGATTCTATATCATCTATAATCCATGAAGGATCCAAATCCCCATTTTGTTTTATTTTCTCAAAAATTTCATCGTTGGTGAATTTTTCATCAGCGCCATTATGATTTTCAAAAATAATTTTTCTGATTTGAAGTTGAATTGGAGTTGCAGGAGTAAAATTACCCATACTAGTATAAGCTGGCTGCCTCTTCTTTTAACTTATCTACATCTTGAGAATCTTTCATATGTTTTCCAAGATATGAATAAAGTGCAGATTTTAGCACCTTAAGAGAGAGCAATGCACATTTTATTCGTACTGCCTGTAGATTTTCCAATCCCAATTCACTTAAGACATCGTGTTTAGTGATATTTCTTACTTCTTCAATTCCCTTGCCTTTTGTAATTTCAGTCAGTACAGAAGAGCATGCCATGCAAATGGCACATCCCTTGCCATGAAATTTAATGTCAGATACTCTGTCATCAACAATTTTCATATCAATGTCAATACTATCACCACATAGGGGATTTGAGTCATGAAATGTAACATCTGGATTTTCTATTGTGCCATAATTGACTGGATTTCTTGAATAATCAATTATCATTTCATGATAAATGTCTGCATTACTGCTCATAGTTTGAATATCCTCGCAACTTTGTTTAATGAGTTAATCAATGAATCTACTTCCTCTTTAGTATTGTAAATGTAAAAACTTGCCCTAGATGTAGCTGCAACATTTAGTCTTTCCATCAATACTTGAGCACAGTGATGTCCAGATCTTACAGCAATCCCTTCTTCATCTATTATTTGTGCTACATCGTGAGGATGAACATCTGCAAAATTAAATGATATTACACCGCCTCGTTTTGAGATATCTTTGGTTCCATAGATTGTTAGTCCATTTACCTGAGACAATTTTTCAATAGCATAATTTGTCAATTCAATTTCATGTTCTCGTACATTATTCATTCCAAGTTTTGTAAGATAGTCTATTGCAGCTCCGAATCCAATGACATCTGCTATGTTTGGAGTACCAGCTTCAAACTTGTATGGTAAATCATTCCATGTCGTTTCATATTTGTGAACTTCTCTTATCATGTCGCCACCACCATGAAATGGATTCATTGTTTGTAGAACTGATTTTCTTACCCATAAAACCCCAATTCCCGTAGGACCCAGCATCTTATGACCAGAAAATGCAAAAAAGTCACAGCCTAATTTTTCAACATCTACAGGCATGTGAGGAACTGCTTGAGCCCCATCAATCAAAGTCAATACTCCGTATTCTTTACATTTTGAAATTATTTTTTCAGCATCGGTAATAGTACCAAGTACATTAGACATTAGACTAAATGTTACAAGTTTGACTTTGCCTGTAGCAAGATATTTGTCAAGATCATCTAAGATTAATTCACCATTATCATCCATTCCAATGTATTCTAGTTTGGCACCCTTTTCTTGAGTTAAGAGTTGCCAAGGCACAATATTGCTATGATGTTCGTATTCTGTTGTAACTATGATGTCATCTTTTTTGACATGTGTTCTTCCCCACGCATATGCAACTAGATTTATTGCCTCAGTGGTACCCCTGACAAAAATAATTTCTTCTCTATTTTTTACATTAATAAAATTTGCAATCTTGTCTCTTGTTGCCTCATAAAGTTCAGTCGCCTCTTCTGCCAATGCATAGACTGCTCTGTGGATGTTTGCATTATGGTTTCTATAGTAATCGTTGATTGCGTCAATTACCTGATTCGGTTTCTGTGTTGTAGATGCATTATCCAAATAGACAAGTGTCTTGTTATCCCTTACAGTTCTTTGTAAAATAGGAAAATCTTTTCGTAAATTTTCAAAAGATGTTTGTACACTTTGCATTTCTAAACCTCCACGTAGATCTCATTTTGATCTATTTTAACATTGTATGTTTTTAGTGGAATTTCTGCAGGGAGATTTTCAGGCTTTCCACTTTGTAAATTAAAAACAGAGAGGTGTAAGGGACATCGTACACCTTCTTCACTAAGAAATCCTGTTGAAAGATCAGCGTCGGCATGAGTGCAAATCAAATCAGTTGCATAAATTTTTCCTTTTTGATTTGCCAAAAGGATTTTTTTATCATTATAAGAAAATCCAAACAACTGACCAGTTTTTACTTGATCTAATTTGCAAGCTTTTATCCATTGAACCAAGATTATCACCTGTACTTGTAATGCTGCTCAATTTCAGAATCTTCGTTGTAACGTGTCTCTTCAATTTCAACAAACTTTGTTAATTCTTCATCAGTGTTAATTGTCAATTCACGTGAATCCCATTTAGATTCAATCAAGTAAGCAATCCATGCTCGTACTTGATATGACATTTTTCTTGATAGTGGTTCTAAAAATCCTTCAATAATTGTCCTTTCGGCTTCTTCCTTACTTAGACATCTGGTTCTAAGATAGAAGATCTGTTCTTCGTCAATTTGAGCAACAGATGCAGAATGAGTTGCTTTGACATCATTTGTGAAAATTTCCAAGCCAGGAATGGCATCAGATTTTGCATCTTTGTCAAGCAAAATGGAGCGGCCTGACAAAAAGGAGTTTGATTTTGTGGCTTTTTCTTTTATTCTGATCATTCCTTTGAAAAGAGATTTAGATTTATTTCTCAAGATTGATTTTTCTACAACCCTGCCATCAGTGGATGGACTTTCGTGATTCACATTTGTTTGAATATCAAAAGACTGTTCGTTGTTTCCAAATATCACTTCAGAATCATTGGCAGATGCTCCAGTGCCATTGAGAAAATATTCTATTTTGTACCTAGACAACATAGAGCCAAACAAGCCAGAGTACCAATTAACTTTTGAATCTTGCCCCAAATCAGTTCTTCTAGTAGAGAAATTAACTGTGGTTTGGTCCATCATTTGCAATGTTGTAATATCAAGTTGTGCGTTTTGGGCAATGTTTGTGTTTAACAATTCAAGATATGCTTGCTGTTTTTCTGCTTTAGAAGAATACAATTCTTGAACAATTGTTGCCTTACTACTCTCATCTGCAAAGATGACATTTCTAGCAATAGTTGAAATTCCGTCATCAGATAAGCAAGATAAGATATGAATTGGTTTTTCCAATACCAAATTACGTGGTATGTGAATGAATATTCCAGAATTAAATGCGGCATTATTTAGTGCAGTGAATTTATCTTCTTTTGAGTTTGATGCCTCCAGTGCTTTTTTGACTAGTTCAGGACTATTTTTTATTGCTTCATTAATAGAAGTGATAACTAGTCCTTTTGATTTTAGCTCATCTGAGATGTGAATTTTGTGTGTGTTGCTTCCGATTTGTATAATGCAAGTTTCTTTTTCTAATTCATGTAATCTTTTTTGAAGAAAACTTGGTATTGCATTAGCAGTAGAAGTTGAAAAAGAAATTTGTTGTGGATCCATTCTTTTTGCATCAGTGTATTTGTTGTATAATGGAGATGTCTCAAGAGGCAAAGTATCATAAAGAGATAATGAATTCTGTCTGTATTGTTTTAACCAGTCAGGTTCATTTTGTGATGTGGATATTTCTTCTACGTGACGAGAATTAATTTTTGAGAGTATTTGAGACATGATTAACCTAAATTGAAATCTAGTGGATTAACCCACTGAATCATCCATCTCTAGCTTGATGAGTCTGTTTAGTTCTACGGCGTATTCCATAGGCAATTCCTTTGTAAATGGCTCCATGAATCCATTTACAATTAGAGATAATGCTTCTTCTTCAGTGAAACCTCGGGTCATAAGATAGAAGATTTGTTCATCTCCGATTTTTCCTACAGTTGCTTCATGTGTAATTGTAGCGTCTTCTTGATTAATTTCCATGTAAGGATAAGTATCAGTTTTTGATGTATCATCTAGCAGCAATGCATCACATCTTACAGTAGATTTGACATTAGTTGCACCTTTTGCAACATTAAGTAATCCTCTGTATGTTGATCTGCCATCTAATCTGCTCACAGATTTTGAGGTAATTTTTGATGTGGTGTTTGGTGCAAGATGAACCATTTTAGCACCAGTATCTTGGTGTTGTCCCTTTCCTGCAAAAGCAATTGATAGTGTTTCACCATATGCTCTCTCACCTAACAAATAGATTCCAGGATATTTCATTGTGAGTTTACTGCCAATGTTGCCATCAATCCATTCTACTGTTGCACCCTCATATGCATACGCACGTTTGGTAACTAGATTGTATACATCACTACTCCAATTTTGAATTGTTGTGTATCGTAATTTTGCATCTTTGTGAGCTACTAGTTCAACTACTGCTGAATGCAGAGACTCGGATGAATAAACTGGTGCAGTGCATCCTTCAATGTAATGGACTTCAGAGCCTTCATCAGCTATGATCAATGTTCTTTCAAATTGTCCAATGTTTTCTGCATTAATTCTAAAGTATGCTTGCAGCGGCATGTCGACTTTGACTCCTGGTGGAATGTAGATAAATGAGCCACCACTCCAAACTGCGCTGTTTAGTGCTGCAAACTTGTTATCTTCTGGTGGAATTATTTTACCGAAATATTTTTTGAAAATTTCAGGATATTCTTTTAGTGCAGAATCAGTATCCAAAAACAAAACACCTTGTTTTGCCAAGTCTTCTCTTAAACTATGATAAACAACTTCGGATTCATATTGTGCGCCAACACCTGCCAAGAATTTCTTTTCAGCTTCTGGAATTCCTAGTTTATCAAAAGTTGCTTTTACTTCTGCTGGAACATCATCCCAGTTCTTTTCAGTTTTTTCAGTAGCCTTTGCATAATAGTAAATATTTTGAAAATCAATAACACTTAGATCACCGCCCCAAGTTGGCATTGGTTTTTTCATAAAAATTTCATAAGATCGTAATCTAAAATCAAGCATCCATTGTGGCTCATCTTTCATTTTACTAATAGCAATGACAGTATCTTTTGAGAGACCTTTTTTGCTTAGATGCACATACAAGTCAGTTGAATCTTTAAAATCATACTTTGAATAATCCATGTTTAGATTTTCAGTAGACATGTTTGACATAACATCGTTATATTATAAATACATGAGGAAAAATAGGCACAGCTAAATAGCTTCAGCTAAATTCTGGCGTTTAGCTATGCAAAATTCGAGTCTGAAAAATCATTTATTATACTTGTAATAATTTTAGTGTATTTTTTAGCATCATCAAAACTAAGTTCATTTACTTTTTGAAGTACCACATTCAGAGTGAATTTGCAAGGTCCATAATTTTTTCTATATTAGTATAAAGTATAATTCTAGAAATGTATCTAGTGCTAATTAGCTTAATCTAATTTTCTCATACTTTAAATCAATTAATGAGCAAACAACAACATGAAAAGTTGCAGAAATTGTAGAAAAATATTCAGTGCAAAAAATGCACTATTTTGTTCTACGAGTTGTTATGAATTCTATACTAATGCATTAGAAAAAAATGTAATTGTATCATCAGAGGAATACATTGAATCAAATGATTCTGTTTTAAAAATTAGCCAAACTAATTGCAACCATGAATACACTAGAAATGGTAGTATCAGTTGTAGAAAATGTGGTCATATCAGTTTTTAAAAAATTATCAAATCTATATGGATTTCACCACGACAACAAATAACTGCAGGAATTGATGACTTTGTCTCGACAAAATACCTTTTCAACCAATCTTTTGTATTTATCGCTTAAAGTAATAAAATTAAATCAACTGAAAATACAATATTTATGAAATAAACTAGATTTGAAATAAATTTAGAATTAAGATTGTTTTGCTGATGCTTTTGCAGTTGGGGCTGCGTTTACTGGATCAACTGTAATTGTTACAGTGTCAACGCCTTCTCTGCCATTGTCATCAAATACTTTTAGTTCAAAGACCAATACTTTGATTTCATTATTAGCTACAGTTGGAGATGTAAATGATGGTGTTACTGAAGATACGGATGACAATACAACTGGCTCGCCAGATACTTGGCTCCACATGTATGATAGATCTTGGCCTTCAGGATCATTACTCTTGCTGCCATCTAGTGAAACTTTGACATGCTCATTTACAATTTGATCGGCACCAGCATCTGCTACAATTGGGAGATTCAATGTGTTTACAACACTAATCTTCATGCTATCAGATGAGGATAGTTTTCCGTCAGTTGCACTGCATGTCATAGTAATTACTTGATCTTTTACTACTGCTGGCAATTGCACTGTGGTGCTCAGAGAGCCAGCATTGGCAATTACAACTTCACTGCTAGATGAAGACCATGAAACATTAATCATGTCTCCGTCAGGATCAGTTGCGGTACACATCAAGTTTAATGTGGTATTTTCATTTGCACTTTGATCAACACCTGCATCAACAATAGGTGCACTGTTTGCCGGAACTACCATGATAATTAATTGATCAGAGCCACTCTGATTTTCAGAGTCCTTTACGGTTAATTGGAATACCATTCGTTTAGTTTCACCAGAAACTACAGATGGGGCCTTGAATGAAAATGATGGTTTAGTGGTATCAAATGTTACAGTCTCACCTGCAATCTGTTTCCAAGAATATGTTACTGGACCATTCTCAGGATCAGTGCCCAAACCGGTAACAGAGACATTAGAGTCTCCAATTACTTTTCTATCTGGACCAGCAGATGCTCTTGGTGGCAAGTTAACAGTGCTAATTGTTACATTAACATCATCTTTGTCAGTATTACCTTGTGAATCGGTAACGGTTAGCTCAAAAGTTAATGTTTCAGAAGGAGTGCTAATGTTAGGACTAAAGAAATAGACAGAGAATGTAGCCTGTTCATAAAGTTCAGTCTTCATTCCAGATTTTTGTGTCCAAGAATATCGTAATTTATCATTATCAGGATCAGTACCAGTTCCAATTAATTTAACGTGAATATTTTCAGATACACTTTGATCTGGACCGGCATCAGCTATAGGAGAGCCATTTGCAGGAATTACTTTAACTAATGCCAATGCATTTGCCCAACCATTTCCAGGAGAGTAACCTGTAACTTGGAATGATAGAATCATTTCAGTCTCATCAGGAAGTTGAGGAGCTGTAAATTGAACAGATGAACCAGTGTATGAGTCAAGTTGTACTCCAGTACCAATTAGTTGAACCCAAGAGTAGCTGATTGGTAGTCCGTTTGCT
>SYJQ01000051.1 GCA_005798405.1 Nitrosopumilaceae archaeon | reverse complement strand
TTATATGCTCATAACTGTAATGTAGGTTATGGGTAAGCGCCAAGTTAAAAATGAAAGTGATTTAAAAGAAATGCGTTTACCTGAAGAGGGCGAGCTTTTCGGTAGAGTCCTTAAAATGCTTGGCGGAGAAAATGTCATGGTAAAATGTACTGATGGTATTACTAGAAGAGGTAGAATTAGAGGAAAATTAAAGCGCAGGGTGTGGATACGTGATAATGATATAGTCATAATTGCACCTTGGGATTTTAAAGAGAATGAACGTGGTGATATTGTTTGGAGATTTACTTTACCTCAGGTGGAATGGTTAAAAAACAATAATCATATCGCAAAAGACTTCTAGTCTTGCAAACTTGCGATATTGATTTGAATTTGGTTTGCGTATGATTGCCAAGTGTTAGATCTATTTTGATAACTTATCTTAATATACGGAATACTTCTTATGGTAATCAAATGGAACAAGGCACCGTAAAGTGGTTCAACCGCACAAAAGGCTTTGGTTTTATCGAAAGAGAATCTGGTGACGATCTATTCGTTCACAAATCAGATGTTGATGGATTCATCAATGAAGGCGATAAAGTCGAGTTTGTAGTCGGCGAAGGTCAAAAAGGACCAGCTGCTCAAAAAGTCAAAAAAACAGCATAGACAATAGATATTTTTATTAATTTAAGAGTTCATCATTGTTTTCTTAAATTAGTCTATTTTTTTATTATTTTTAGAAATTTATAAAAAAACTATGGTCCCAAGCGACGGAGTTGAACCATCGACAACCCGGTTTCTGTATGCCTGATATGCTGTTATTCGGTCAGCCATCTTAAGCCAACAACTACAGCCGGGAGCTCTACCAGGCTGAGCTAGCTTGGGACAAAAAAACCAAGTGTTCTAGTATTAAAAAACTATCGAAGGTTTGGTTGATTTAATCAATGATCGCACTCTCTCTATACGCATAAATAGCATATTTCAAGAAATTATTTGTGTCTGAACAACAATTATCTTATTCTGGTTATGTCTGTGCCCCATATTTACACAATCCTGAATCTCTTAAATTAAAAGAATCTTGGATGTCTTCAAACAATATTGAGGCATTGTATTTTGTTACTGGAACATTCTCTGATGAAAGTAAACCCTATTTTTCTGATTCTACAAATCACTATATTTTGGGGAAATTCAAAGATAGTCAATACATCACAGATGATCTAAATAAACACAATCAAGAAAAAACATCATTTATTTTCAACATTAAAGACGAACTATTTCAAAGAGAAGTATCTGGTGAAACAAATTTTGTTACTGTTTATTATTTAGAATATGGAGAATATGAAGAGGATTTACAAGAAGTTGCAAACATCTTATTGAAAAGAGAAAAAATCCAAATTAGTGGGTTGGGTCATATGACTACGTTTTGTATGTTGCCATCGAAATTCACTTTTCCATACGCTGAACATATTGTGATCATTGAGGTTGCAAGTGAAAAGGGTCATCAGAGTGTAAAGAAATATTGTGAACAAACTAAACGTGACGTAAATCGAAAAGGATTGACAATGACTAATTTACTGAGTCTTTCAATTCTTGAAAAGCTAAAGTAGAAAAGTTAAATATTCGACAAAAACCTGCTTCTTCATGAGTAAACCTGCTGATCTTGGTTCATTAAAAATAGGATCGTACATTCTATTGCCTGTCTCTGATCAACCAGATGGCGAGCCATGCAGAATTGTAGAATATGATACATCTAAACCAGGAAAACACGGTGCAGCAAAGGCTAGAATTGTAGGTGTGGGTGTTTTTGATGGTCAAAAAAGACCTCATGTAGGACCTGTCAGCATGCAGGTGCACATACCACTAATCGACAAAAGAACTGGTCAAATCATCTCAATAATTGGTGAAACCATCCAAATTATGGATTCAGAGACTTTTGAGACAATTGATGTCACTTTAGTTGATGAGGAAATAAACGGAACAATTGCAAATGGCCAAAATGTTGAATATTGGAAAGTGATGGACCGAATCAAAATTATGAGAATCAAAAGTTAAGTCTGGAACACACATCAATTTTATCGTCATTAAGTATCTAATTTTTGTGTTTTATTCTCAAATTGAGCGTTTACAATTTGATGAAAATTCACATATGTTAATTTGTATTTTTTTGTAATTCTTTAGTTTCTAAACACATCTCACGTGAATAGTTTTTCAAAATTCCACAAGTAGGAATTTCCATGCTTCTTTTTGTATAGTAATGATTTTATCTTATTATGAAATTAAATCAACAATGACAACATCTAACAAAAATATTGTAATTGCATCTGCCATAGTATTATTAATTGCAGTTGGCATAATCACAATATCCTCAATCAAAGACGTGCAAGCAGAAGATGAGTTGATAATAGATCCAGTGTGCATCAACGCTATTAGTGAATATGTTTGTAATATTCCAGTTGGTGCAATTACAGCAAAAGCTTTAATTCCAGATCTAAGAGAAGCTGTACCACAACAAATTGGTTTACAAAATTCTCATCAAAAAACCACTCTTAGAATTTCTACATCTATAGCAAATACTGGAGAGGGTCAATGGCAAATGAGAGCAGGAATTCCCGCAACTCCATCTGAACCACAATTAGCCCTACAACAATTATTGAAGTCTGATGGATCATTATGGAATGAATATACCGTAAGTCAATTCCAATATCATCCAGCACACAAGCATTTCCATATTGCTGCTGTAACGTCATACGAATTGTATTCTGCAGATGGACCAAATGACACATATCCAAATCCTGAAGACAAAACAACTGCTAGTGCTGAAAAAGTAACATCTTGTCTTATTGACTGGGTAAAGATTAGTGATAATTCACCAGATAATGAAAGAGCATATGCAAGCTGTGATGGGCAATTTCAAGGAGTTAGTCCAGGATGGATGGATCAATACCGTCACTCAATTCCAGGACAAGAGCTTGATGTAACAAATATTGATTCAGGCTATTACTTTGTAGTACTAACAGCAAATCCTGCACAGAACTTTATTGAAACCGACTTTACAAACAATCAAGCATGGCTACTCATATACTACAATAATGATGATAAAGGAAATCCAAAATTTACCGTTATTAATCATTCAGAATGTGCGGACTATCCTGGGTTGTGTGAATATAGCCCAAATAGATAAAAAACCCTTTTTTATTTTTTTAAACCCGTGTTATTTTTCATTTTAACACTACCAATTACCTACTGAAATTGATTTTCTATACGTATTTTAGTCTAATAATGTGTTTGTGAACGTGAAACATTACAATGGCTAGAGAACTTGTAGCTTCAATGGGTCTTACTATGGTTTTGGTCTTTGGATTGCTTTTTGCACTACTTGCCTCTTTAGGGCTTTACTTCAATATTGGAATGTATGCAATAGTTGGATTGGGAATACTAATGGGATTGTTCCAATGGGCAATAGGTCCAACAATAGTTCGATGGAGCACAAACATGCAGCCATTAAACATATCTGAATTTCCGTGGATTGAGGAAACTGTTCATGAAATCTGTATTAAAAATAATGCAAAGATTCCAAAAATTACAATTGCAAATATTGGTATGCCAAACGCATTTGTTTTTGGCAGAACTAACAAATCTGCAACTCTGACACTAACACGTGGTCTACTTAACACATTATCTCAAGATGAAGTCAAAGGAGTAATTGCTCATGAGATAGGTCACATAAAACACAATGACATGGTTGTAATGACCGTGTTATCTGTAATTCCAACAATTGCATATCTTATTGCAATGTCTACTTTTTTTGGCAATCGTTCAAAAAATCAAGCCGGAGGAACTATTTTGATTGGAATTGGTGCTTTCGCAGTTTATTTTGTAACTAATCTTCTTATCATGTATTTTTCACGGCTCAGGGAGTTTTATGCAGATAACTTTGCAGGACATCAAGTAAGACCATCTGTACTTGCAAACGCGTTGGCAAAAATAACATATGGTCTAAGTTTACAAAAACAAGAAGTAAAAAATTCTGCGCTACGATCATTTTATGCAGTTGATCCTGTTGCCTCAAGTTACGAAGTAACAAAATTTTCATCATACTATAAGGACCAGCATATTTCTGAGGAGGAAGTAAAAAAAGCAATGGACTGGGAAAGAAAAAATAGTTTTAATAAATTTGGAGAATTTTTTAGAACACATCCTTTGACATACAAGAGAATTGAAAAACTCTACCAGTTAGAATCACAACTAAATTCAAAACAGTAATTTTATTCTATGCCTATCCTATCTTTGTTTCATTATGGGATATATTTGACCCCTGTCTACTGACTACAAGAACATGTTTGCCGAAAATTTGCATTACGAAATGGATACATCAATAACATTTACAACTAAAATAATGTGTATAAAAAATTAGTATGGATGCTGATGATGAGCGGAAAAGCCGTCTGATATATGATGAGGATTATGAGTAATGAAGCATCCATACCTATTTTCTTTGATATTTTGATAAATTATTGAAATGAAACTTGCTTCTCTTTTTTCAGGTGGAAAAGACAGTGCGTATTCTATCTATTTGGCAAAAAAACAAGGCCATGAAATAAAATGTCTTCTCAGCGTTTTTCCAAAATCTGATGAAAGTCATTTATTACATTATCCAAATTTGCAATGGACACATCTGCAATCACAGTCAATGCAAATACCACAACTAACAGTCAAATCTGACTCAGACGAAACTAACAGCGAAATAAACTCATTAGAAAAAATTCTAATCCAATCTATAGATGAATACCAAATAGAAGGACTAGTTCATGGTGGTATTCAAAGTCAATTTCAAAAAGAAAAGTTTGAAAATTTATGTAATAAATTTAATCTCAAATCAATCACACCATTATGGAATCTTGATCCGATTGAATACATGAATGAATTGATTTTTTCCAATTTTATCTTTATCATTTCCAGTGTGTCATCAGGTGGATTAGACGATTCGTGGCTTGGAAAAATAATCACAAAAAATGATATTGTTATTCTTTACGATCTCTCTAAAAAATTTGGTTTTAATTTGAATTTTGAAGGTGGAGAAGCAGAAACCTTTGTGATAGACTGTCCTCTTTTTTCAAACCCAATTAAAATTATTCAAGGAAAAAAAACTTGGGATGGATATAGAGGAAGGTTTGAAATAGTGGATGCGAGGCTAAATTACAATGCTTGATAGTTTAAAGAATAATCTACGTGATGCCATCAAAAAAATTGTAAAATCCTCTGGCATAGACGAGGAACTTATCAAAGAACTATCAAAAGATGTTCAAAGAGCATTATTACAATCTGATGTCAATGTAAGATTAGTTCTTGAAATTACAAAGCAATTGGAAGCACGATCACTAAATGAAACACCGCCACCAGGATTGTCCAGAAAAGATCACATTGTGAAGATTCTATATGAAGAACTTGCAAAGCTACTCGGTAAAGAAACTGATTTTGATTTCAAACCCGGCAAACAAAACAAGATAATTATGCTTGGAATACAAGGAAGTGGAAAAACAACTGTAACTGCAAAACTTGCTAAATTCCTGACTAAACAGGGTTACAAAGTCGGTGTGATAGGAGCCGATACATACAGACCTGGCGCGTTAGTTCAATTACGAACAATGTGTGAAAAATCAAATGTTGAGGTATACGGTGATCCAAACAACAAAGATTCTCCTGACATAGTAAAAAATGGTTTAAAGTATTTTGGAGATTTGCCCTTAGATGTAATAATAATTGATACAGCTGGACGACACAAAGAAGAAAAAGATCTCTTAGCCGAAATGCAACAAATCAACAAAGTTGCTGATCCTGATCTTGCAATACTCGTTATTGATGGAACAATTGGGCAACAATGCTTCAATCAAGCTGAGGCATTTCATAAAACAATTCCTGTTGGAGGAATTATTATTACAAAATTAGACAGTTCTGCAAAAGGCGGTGGTGCAATCGCAGCTTCTGCAGCTACTGGCGCTCAAATCATGTATATCGGAACTGGAGAAAGAATTGATGATTTAGAAAAATTCTCACCCACTAGATTTGTTGGTAGGTTACTTGGTATGGGGGATATTCAAGCAGTTTTAGATTTAGCAAAAAGATTGGAAAATGAAGGAGATGATGTTAGACTAAAACGAATATCAAGTGGGAAAATGAACATGGATGATTTTTTCTATCAATTAGAAGAAGTAACTAAAGTAGGCTCATTGAAAGGATTTCTTGATAACATGCCTGGTCTTTCTGGCATGGTAAAAGATGATCAATTGGATCAGATGGAGGGAAGAGTATCAAAATGGAGATTCATTATTCAAAGTATGACCAAATCCGAAAAAGCAGATCCTGATATAATGAATGCGTCTAGAATTAAAAGAATTTCTAGAGGATCAGGTTGGCCAGAACACGAAGTTAAGGAATTACTAAAAAATTACAAAAATTCAAAAAATATGATGAAGGCATCAAAAGGGAGACAAATGCAAGGTACACTACGTCGTATGGGATTTGGTTAGACTGTTAATTGTTTATTGAAAATTAGAACTCAAAATGACTTTTAATGATATTATTCCTAGCGCAAATCAAATACTAAAAGATTATGAGTTATGTGACAACTGCTTAGGTAGACTTTTTTCTAAACAAATCAATACCTCCTCAAACAAGTTTCTTGGTAAAAAATTAAAATTATCTTTAAACAAATCTGTCAAAAAATGTTTTATTTGTAAAAATCTTTTAGACAATCTTACACCATATCTAAAATTAATGTTGGATTCTTCCTCCGAATATGATTTTTCATCTATGGTTGTAGGTGCTTTGATCAAACCCTCTATAATAGATCGTGATGATTACATAAGATCAAAATACAAGCTCAAGGGAATCGACAGTGTTAAAACCGATATCACCAAAGAACTTGGAAAACAATTCACTAAAAAAACAAAGAAAAAAATTGATTTTTTAAACCCTGATCTTACTTTTACAATTAATTTTAAAGATGAATCGTGTCAACTACGTTCAAAACCAATTTTATTACATGGAAGATACACAAAATCTGATAGAGGGTTATCTCAAAAACAAAAATCATGTGATAATTGTTCTGGAAAAGGATGTAGATCTTGTAATTTTCATGGTATTTCTGAATACACCAGCGTAGAAGGTAAAATTTCAGAATTTCTTTTTAACAAATTTGGAGGGACAATTGCAAAATTTACATGGGTTGGCGGTGAAGATAAATCTAGTTTGGTTTTAGGCTCTGGAAGGCCATTTTTTGTAAAAATTCTCAGTCCATTCAAAAGATCTCTTATTCTGCCCAAAAAAATAATCTCTGGTCCTGTTACTATCTATAATTGTAAAATAATCTCTGAGCCTCCAAAACCTCCTATCAAATTTACATCCTCTATAGAATTGACGATTTCTACGGGAAACAAAATTCATTCTACAACTCTGAAGAACTTGAAGAATATTTTGGATGGACCAATCATTGTTTATGAAAAATCTGGAAAACGCTCTGAAAAGATTGTTTCTGATTTAAAATATAAAAAAACTGCGGAAAATCGCTTTACTTTATTTATTAAAGCCGAGGGAGGATTACCTGTTAAACGATTTGTGGATGGTGACGATGTGACTCCCAACATTTGTCAACTCATGAATGATAAGTGTACGTGCATAACGTTTGATTTTCTTGAAATTGACCTAAAATGCTAACAATTAACTAATACCTGTTTTTCACATAAATCATGCCAATACGAAAAAAAGGTAAGCACAAGAGACATGCCGATCAAAGAGCTGACCGACGCAGAAAAAAGACAGCAAAATCAGGGAAACCAAAATCCAGATAGAATCAACCTTTTTACAGTCAAATTTCTCGAGAGGATACATTGGATCCGTTAGTACGAATGAAAGAGGCACGTCTTAAGGGATTAATTCCAGATAATGTCTATGATCTCATTGTAAAACGTTTTCCTATAACTGTAGACGGTATTAACAGAATTGAAAAAGCATCTGGAATACGTTATCCTATTGCTTACGTAGAGCCATCGATTGTTATTTCATCACCTCATCCAAATTCTTATGAGTTTGGAATATTGTTTGCTCGTACTATTCCGATATTTTTTGATGATAAATTCCATGTTGTGATTCAGATTTCTGCACCATTAGTTGCATATGGTCTCAAAGGCACAATCCATGCAATTTTAGCACATGAATTTTTACATTATCTTGAATTAATTCGAAAAATTTCTAAAATGGATTTACTTTCCGATGAAATCACTGGAAATTTATTTGAAAGTGTTTATGCTGACGAGACCAGATTGTTTGAACCCAAAGCAGTGTTCAAAGATAGAGTTCTATTAGATCATATTACAAAACGATTTCCTGCAGGTTTTAGAGATCATAAGTTAGAAGATAAAGTAATGAAATTTTGGTTAGAGAAAAATCTTCCAAAAATAAATATCTCGCTTGATGCTAATACCGTCAAATTATCTGCTGAATCATTATCTAAAATAAATCTTGATCCTATGTTTCTACATAGAATAGACCAATTAGAGCAAAAAAGTGTTAAGATTCGTAAGAAAAAGATGTATTAATTTTCTACACATTTCATGTTTTTAAATTCTTTTACACGTCAATAAAATTACTATTTCTTGGAAAATCAGTTTTGTAAATCTGTAATTATGGAATTAGTTTTGGAAATTATATTCATATAGTCTGCACCTGGGTCTGTACTTAACAAAAAGAGATTCCCATTAAAATGTAAACTGATCAAAGTAACTTTCTCGTATTCTGTAATGGATGATTTTTCCTTACCAAATTTGTAAGATAAATTTTGAAGACGTGTCCATCTCTCAAAAGTATAGTGAATTGACATTTTCACTTCATTTGGATTGAGTAGTTGTGCATCGTCACGATTTTTCTCTACTATTAAATCTCCTTTAGAATCTAACACTCCTGTAAATCTAATGAATGGATCCATTTTCAATACTTTATCGCATAATTTTTCATAATCCATTTTTTCTCTATTATTTTTTAATCAAAATTATCTTATTATTATGTTTTATTTGGATTTTTTAATGTTCTACACGTTTCTTTGCTCTTCATTTTTTTAAATTAAACAAAATTTGTTGTAGAGAAAAACTTTATTGATTAAATTCTGTCAGTCCACATTTTCCACAAGTGTTTCTGTCTTTGTGTTTGGACATGAAAACACCTTTTCCGCATCTGGAACAATTTTTTCTACCTCTTGTTAATTTATCTCCCTCGATTTTGAAATATTTGTAGACGTTTGGACTGGAACCTTTTTTTCCAGCTGATGCTTTTTTTGCAGCCATTATTCAGATTTCTCCGGCTGTGCTTCTGTAGCAGCACTCTCTGCTTCTGCAAGTTTAGCTTTTGATTTTTCTAATCTTTCAAATATTACTGGATTGATGTGTTTTTTTGCTAGTGCTTCATCTTCGTAAACAAAGAAAGTTCCTGTGACCAATGGTTTTCCAACATGAGTTTGTAACCTCATAGGAACAACAACTTTTCCTGATAATTTGAATTCTTTTGTAATCATATCCACGGCTTCAAGTTTTTTGAGTTTTCCACCCAATCCTGTAAAATTACAGACTAACTCTCTTCTTGATAAGAAGGTGTTATTTACGTCATTTACCGTTTGAATGATAGACATGTATCCAAAATCCTTAAGATATTTCATATAAACCTTGATTGAAATTAGAGAACAAATTTATGAAATTTCAGTCAAATAACCACATGGAACGATACATGATTCATTTAAAAAATAATGGATATGGACCAATACATTCTTCTGATCTTGTTCATAGGGCAAGGGAGATTTGCTCAGACATGCAAGCCTCTATAAGAGTTGCCCGAGTAGCAAGTAACTTTGTAGAACTCGATGTCTCAATCAATCCAGTCGAGTTGGATTTGTTAATTGAAAAATTAAGTCCTATTGGTGAATTAGACAATACACGACACGTTGTTGAAGAAAAAATTGAAAAAGAAGAAGGAATCAAAGATGGTGTTTTTTATTTTAATAACGAAAGATTTTGGGAAAGTCATGAATCTTTGGAAGGTGTTTGGAAAAAATGTTTTGGTAAAGAAAAAGAACTTGTACAAGGAATAATTCTACTTGCTGTTGCTTTTGCTCATAGACAAAAAGATGAAAGCAGTATTGGTGTTGGTATGTTAAGTCGTGCATTAGAAAAATTAGGAGATTCTCCTGCAATGTATGGTTCTATTGATGTTGATAGGATTAGAAATAAAATAAAAGAAATGCAAAAAACTAAAGAATTGGTTATATTTGAGATTTAATTAAATTAAGAGCTGTTGTTACAACATCTGCTCCTTGAATGAGGCCTATACTTCCTTTCTTAGCTTGATTCTCAGTCATTCTAGTAGTTCCATCATTTTTGATAAAGTTTCCTGACACTAAAATTGGAACAGGATCATCACTATGGCCTTTGTTAATACACGGAGTTGAATGATCTGCCGAAATAACTATGGCTACTTTACTAGGATCAATATTTGCAAGTAATGTTTTGAAAAATCTCTGATCAATCTCCTCGATATTTTTCATTTTTCCAATGGCATCCCCATCATGACCAAATTCATCTGGGCCTTTTAGATGAACATAGATTGCATTTTGAGTTTGCATTGCTTTTGCAGCTACCTTTGCTTTTTCTTCATAATCTGTTAATCCACCTGCTTCAAATGCTTTCATTTCTAGTACTTCTGAAATTCCAAGTTCTACTGGCATGTCTACGATACATGAGAAATTCATGGAATACATTTCATTTATGGGTTTGACATCTGGATACTTGTTTCCTGCATCCCTAAGTAAAATACAGCTCAGACTTTTCTTTTTTGCATCAATTCTTTTTTTATTGATTGAACTTTCTTTCATAATTTTTAGTGATTGCTCTGTAAATTCATTAACTAGTTTTGCTGTTTTCCTAGCATTTTCTGTTTCCTCAAGTGGGAAACATTTCTCAATTCGTAAAAAATCCCCTACCGCTTTTGCTATCCCCATACCTTCTACTCTAGCATATGCGGGGTCGGTATTGGTTATTTGTGATGAAAGTTTTTCACCTTCTGTTCTGATCCTCACTGTGACTCTATGCCCTATTGTGGGCGATACAACAACTGATGTGTTTGGAAATGAAAATTTAATTTTATTTTCAATTTCTTTTGCAATTTCATCTGCATCTTCTTTTTCTATATGTCTCCCTGCTCTTCTATCTATGATTATTCCTTCATCGTTTAACGTGGCATAATTTCCTCTTAATGCCAAGTCTCCATCTTTGAAATCAATTCCAACTCCAATTGCTTCTATGACCCCTCTACCTGCATAATCTACATGATGAAATCTATATCCTAACATATTGAAAACTGCGATATCTGATTCTGGTGCAATTCCTTTTCCTACCGAAATAACTTCTCCAATGACTCCATTTCGTGCTAATTTGTCCAGAGTTGGAGTATTTGCAGCATCGAGTGGTGTTTTACCATCTAAATCAGGATGAGGAAGATCGCCAACTCCATCTAAAAGAACGTAAATCATATGAATCTCAGAATTTTTTATACTACTCATATTTCCCAATTTTTTACTGCTCTCCTTTAAAGCTTGCATCAAAATATGCGATCAAAATAAAACAATTTCAATACTTGGAAAGTTTTCTGATTATTTTTATAACTTCTCTTTGAATTTTTAATTATGTGATTTTTATTAAAATAATAATTTTATTTTGATTCTTTTTATTTTTAAATTTTTTCGTCTATTGGAAAACGTTTTAACATACTTAAACTTCAAGTATGCATTATGGGAGATATGCGCAAAGATTATGTTTCTGAGCGTTTTATGATTGTCTCTAAAAAAGATGACAAAGTCATTGATCCAAAAAAATCTCCATTTGCTCCTGGAAATGAATCTATGACAAACCCTTCTGTTCTATCACTTGTCGCAAAAGATGGTATGTTACAACGCCTTCAAGATAGTGAAGATGAATATGTTGAAGGTTGGTCAATCAGAGTTTTTGAAAGTAAGAATCCTATAGTTTCAATTGAAACTGAAAATTCGTACAGTGATAGACCTCATTATAGTGAACCAGCTTACGGTTATCATTACATTGTAGTTGCTTCTCCTAAAGAAAAGGACACATTAGCTACTATTGATGCTGAGCAATGGTCAAACATACTTGTAGTTGTTCAGGATAGATTACGCTGGCTCTATACTCAAAAGGGTGTGACATATGTTTCAATTTATGCTGATCAGGGTGAATCTGCAGGTAGCCAAAATCCACATCCTCATTTGAACGTCTTGACATTTTCAACAATTCCACCAATTATTGAAGAAGAGGCAGAATCATCTTACAAGATTCTTAATGAAAAAGGCGTATGTCCAATGTGTCAAACTGTTAATGAGGAAATGGGTGGTCCTCGACAAGTTCTTCAAACTGAAGGGTTTATTGCATATTGTCCTTGGGCACCATCATATCCCTATGAGTTTTGTATATCTCCAAAAAAGCACACCACTAGTTTTTCTAAAATTACTCAAAAAGAAATTAATGATCTATCTCTTATTTTACGAGCTACACTTGGGGGTTTATCAAAAACAGTTAAAGATGTTTCATATAATATGGTATTTCATTTATCTCCTGAAAAGAAAAATAGCCGACAAATTCATTGGCATATTGAAATTTATCCCGTAACCAAACCTTGGTCAGGACTTGAACGAGGTTATGGCATATTCCTTAATGATTTGTCTCCAGAACAGGCAGCAGAAAAGCTTGGTGCATCATGTCGAAAAGAATTAGCTAATCTAGTTGGCATTGTTTGAATAGTTTAATTATCAACTCGATTTTGATAATATCATGTCACTAGAAAAATGGGTTGCAATTGCAAGTGTTGGGTTATATGCGATGTTTGTTGGCGAAATAATTTCAATCTATCATTTTATGACTGACATTCCTGCAAATTTTGAATTTGGTGTTGCATTTGATCCTAGTCCAAAAATTCTGCAATTCATTTCTATTGGAGTTGCTCCTGCATCTGTTTTATCTGCACTTTCTTTTATTCTCTCAAGGCGATATGGCTCCAAACAAATTGGTTCTATGATACTTGGTGGTGGAATAATTCTGTTAATTGGAATGGCATATTGTTATACTCTTTTAGATGATCTCGTTAATTCTTATGTTACAGACGCTGTAATTATAACTCCTCCATTATTCATGGGCATCTCTATCCCTATAATGATCGTTGGAATTATTCTGATAAAGACTAACAAGAAACGTCCAAAAAAAGAATATTTCTAAACGTGATCAAATCTTAGCGCATTTGCATTATGTTTGAAACCTAATTTTTCATAAAACGGCTTTACATCATCAGCGCAATCCAAAATAGTTTTGTAGCACCCTTGTTCTTTGGCATATCTTAAAAGATATGTAATGATTTTCTCTCCTATGCCATTTCTTTGATGCTCTTTGTCTACTACTACATCTTCTATATGTCCGACCTTGCCTCCATTATGGATAAACTTGGTTTCAATCAGAAGTGTGGTTGAACCCACTATTTTTCCTTCCATTACTGCTACCGCGACAACATGATCTGGGTTTGAATTTATTTTATCAAATATTTTTTTTGCCGTATTCATATCTATATCACTTGTTTTACGAAGTGAATCCAATGTCTGTAAAAATCCATTTAATAGATCTTCTTTTTGTAATTTTCTAATTGTAATGTTACTCATTTTTTCTTATATTTTTCCTAGTTTTTGAAGAAACTCTTGATTTGCTTTTCTATATGATGCCTTATTGCCAATATCTAGGAATCCTTTTTTAGAAACAATACTACCGATTGGTTTCTTTTTACTCATTGCTTTTTTAATTACATCATCCATTCCATATGGTATGTTTTTTGGAATTAGATTCATTATCTCTGACTCCATTACGTAGCAACCCATGTTGATGTTTGCCTTTATTTCCGGTTTTTCATTCCAAGCAATTACTTTACCTGTTTTATTGGTCTCAATTACTCCATATGGTAAATTTGTTTTGTATTCATACAAACTCATTGTAACAAATGATTTTTTTTGCTTATGTTGATTTATCATACTTCGTAAATTAAAATCAAATATAGAATCGCCATACATACAAACAAAAGTGTCGTCGATAAATTTCTCAGCTGTCTTAAGTTGACCAGCTGTAGCTAGTGGTTTATTGGAAATTGCATATTCTATACTCACTCCAAATCTCTTACCGTCTTCAAAATAATCCTCAATAGTTTTTCTTAGATAGCTAACACATAACACCACTGTTTTTATCCCGTTTTTACTTGTCCACTCAATCAGATGTTCTAAAATTGGCTTCTCCCCTAATGGTAACATGGGCTTTGGAAGAAATGTCGTGTATGGCTGTAATCTTGTGCCTAATCCACCTGCAAGAATTACTGCTTTCATGAATTTCTATTTGAGATATGACTATTTATGTTGAAGTATGAATTTCTATTTTACTTTAAAATTAAATAATGCTTTTTAAAATTTTTTCAATAATCTCTACAGGCGTTTTGGCAAAAATTATTATCATGGGTTCTTTTCCAAAACCTCCCTCATGATAAATCACATCAGGTGATTTTTTTAAATTTTTTATAGCGTATTTTACACCCCATCGCACGGAAGATCCCTCTTTGTTTTTGATCTTCTTTGGTTCTGCATTTCTATCGTATCTGGCAATGATCATTCTTGCTTTCTTCAATTTTGAAATTGATTCTTTATTATATTTTAGATTAACCGCTGAGCGTATTTCTGAATATTTTTTATTCATTTCAATTAATGCTGTTGCAACATGTTTTGATCCCCCATATGACAAATTTCCTGCCATTGTTACTGTATTTCCAGTTTTTACTATTCTACCTGATACTCCCAGAACATCTTTAATTGATCTTGGGGTTTTCTTTGAAAAAACAAAATTTGTCTGACATTCAGGAATATTTTTGTAAATATTTTTGATCTCCGTAAACTTACTGATTGCATTAGTTAATTCTAAATGAATTCCATCTTTGTTTTTTATTTGCGTAATTTCTATACCATGCCCTATTTTTTTGGCATTTTTAATTGAATTATATGTGAATTGTTTTGAAAATTTCACTGCTTTTTTTAATGGATTTCCATATACTAGTGAAAATAATAACGCTGATGAGTAATTACACCCACTACCATGATTCGTTTTTGGAATTTTTTTACCTGTTATTGTATATTGATTTTTTTCTTCTAGAACAAAATCTGAAATACATCCTTTTTTTATCTCAAGCCCTGTTATTATGATGTTTTTTGCACCCATGTTTTGAATTTTTTGAGCAGCTTTTTGAAGCGATTTTTTTGAATTAATTTTAATTTGCGATAAAAATTCTGCTTCAAATTTATTCGGCGTGATGATTGTAGCTAATGGAATTAGAAATTTTTTAAAATCATTGATAGCTGTTTTTTCAATAAGCGATCCACCTGTTGTGGATTTAATTACAGGATCTATCACAATTGGAATCTTTGAATTTTTTAATTCTTTGTATATTGTTTTTATAATTTTTGAGTTGTACACCATTCCAATTTTTATTCCATCTATTTTAAAATCTGACATCACTGAATCCAGTTGGTTTTTCAATATTTTTTGTGATACAGATTCAATCATTCCAAAATTAGAAGTATTTTGACCTGTTATTGCAGTGATAACTGTTAATCCATGAGCATTTAATGAATCAAATGCTTTGATATCGCTTTGTATTCCTGCTCCTGATGATGGATCAGACCCTCCTATTGAAAGTAAGTTCATTCTATATTTTGAAAACCCTTTGTCCTAATCTATTTTTCTCTGATATTGATTCCTTTTTTGATCATGATAGAGCATTTATAGATCTAAAATAATTTTTATTTATTAATTTGAATAAAAAAATTCCTTTGATGAATAATTCTCTTGATGAATTACTTTGTACTGTGTGTTTGTTGCCTATGCAGTACCAAAAGAAAATTAATGATGTTTTTCTTTGGCAATGCTTCAAATGTGGAAAAAAATATTTTGTATCCGATGATTCTAGCAAATATGATATTACTGAAACTTGGAGCTCAACAAAATAGAAAACATACTCGTGTAATCTCTTAAACCAAAAACTACTATCTTAGAAAATACATCTTTCTAGTTTTGCCTAAATTAGAATTTATTCAAAGGGCTGGAGAAATTAAACCAAATTTCAATTCCGATGATTCTGAACGTTTGATCATGCCTATTTTGGAGAGAACATGACAATAATAATCAGAACGGGTATTATTTGAAATCTAGTTTATTTCTGTGATTTTGCCTTCTAGGGCTTTTTATGATGCCTGTTTTACACATTCAAAAGAACAAAGTCATCTTTCAAACTCTGAAATTCTCTATCACGATGAATGAATTCTTTTGCTATTCTCATTTGTAGTACATATAAAATCGATCGATTTTTTGATTATGGGGCTAATGATTTTTTAGCGATCATAATGTTTGATTGCACCTCATGATTGTTTAAATCAGGCAAAATCATACATTATTCAATGGGTACTCAAATGAGTGCAGCACGAAGAGGTGTTGCAACTGAAGAGATGAAGAGAGTGGCAAAAGATGAAGACGTTACATTAGAATGGTTAATACCTAAAATCGCAAGTGGCTCAATTATCATCCCTAGTAATAATACCCGACATCAAAAAATTCACAATGTTGGAATTGGTAAAGGTCTCAAGACAAAAGTGAATGTTAACATTGGTACTTCTACACTTAATGTTAATTTGGAAGAAGAAATCGAAAAAGCAAGGATAGCTGTAAAATATCACGCTGACACAATAATGGATCTAAGTGATGGTGGTGATGTTAGAAAAATCCGACAAACTTTGTTGGAAGTTGCACCAATAACATTTGGTACTGTGCCTATTTACGAAGCATACAATTATGGTATAGAAGTCCACAAAAATCCTTTAAATTTAACTGAAGATGATTTTTTAAATGCATTTGAAAACAATGCAAAAGATGGCGTTGATTATACTACTATTCACTGTGGAATTACAAAAGACATTGCAAAAAGAATCCTGAAAGTTAAAAGATATGGTGGGGTGGTAAGTAAAGGTGGAACAATTACTGCTGCTTGGATGTTAAAGCATGATAAGGAAAATCCATATCTGACTCATTATGACTATCTTATTGAAATTGCTAAAAAATATGATGTTACATTTAGTTTAGGTGATGCATTACGACCTGGCTCCATACTTGATTCTCATGATGAACTTCAAGTTCAAGAAATGATCAATGTGGCACAATTAACCAAACGTGCTCATGAACAAGATATTCAAGTAATGGTAGAAGGCCCAGGACATGTTCCATTAAATGAAGTAGCTGCAAATGTTAGATTAGCTAAATCTTTAATCGGAGATGTTCCATACTATGTTTTAGGTCCTTTGGTAACTGATGTTGCTTCTGGACATGATCATATCGCAAGTGCCATCGGTGCTGCAGTATCTGCAAGTGAAGGTGTTGATTTACTATGCTATCTCACTCCTTCAGAACATCTTGCATTGCCTAATGCTGAAGAGGTAAAGGCTGGTCTAATTGCATATAGAATTGCTGCACATGCAGCTGATTTGGTAAAAATTCGTGATAAGGCAATAAAATGGGATATGGAAATGACTGAAGCTCGACGTACATTAGATTGGGAGAAACAAATCGCGTTATCTATTGATCCTGAGGAGGCAGCTAGAATTCATAGTAGAACCGGTCAACGTCCTGGAAATAACGTTCCATGTACAATGTGTGGCGGAGCATGCGTCTATGTGATGTTACCACAACAAAGAAAATATGAAAAAGAAGAAAAATTACAACAAATTTTGTAATACTTTTTCAAGACTAGGTACTGTGTTGTAGTTTTTCAACTGATCAACTGTAATCCATATGTATTCTGAATTTTCCCAATTTAATTTGATGTTGGGGTTTTTTGCTTCAAACAAAAATGGAAATATCTCCCATTCGTGATTTTCATATTGTGGTGAGTTCACTCTTACTCTCTCTGCTGCTTTTATGAATCTGATTCCATCTTCGGTGATTCCTGTCTCCTCATAAATTTCGATCTTTGCTCTTGTTAACGGATGCTCATTTTTTTCTATAATCCCACTAATTCCTGCCCAAAGGCCTTTCATTGTTTTTACTTTATCACTTCTTCTGAGAATCAGTAATTTTCCATCATCTTGAATAAAAGATGTTACTATTTTGGTTGAACGCATTTCTTTTATTTTTCAATTGCATTAACCATTTTTGTCAGTTTTTTATATGATTCCTCTAAATCTGTATTTGCTGAGAGTTTTTCTTGACAAGTCTTAATGTAATTTATCACTTCTTCAGTTTTTGATTCTTGTACTGCTGTAAGTAATCTGCCTATGTCCTTCCAAAGCTCTTCTGCAACTCTTCTAATTTCTGGATTTGCAATAATTGTTTCAATTAACTCTGGTGATTCTGTCATGATGCTCTCAGCTAGAATTTTTTGAACTCTGAAAGTTGTTCCTGACATTTTTTCGGTTAATGACATTTTCTCATCTTTTGAAATTATATTTGCAAAAACAAGATTCATCAAATGTGTTAATCCTAAGATCACTGCAATTTTTTTATCATGTTCAATTGCATCGATCGTTACAAAATTTGCTCCGTCGAAAAGCTCTTTTGCAACTGCTAGCTCTTTTTTTGCATCTTTTACTGGGACTGAAATTATGTTTTGTCCTTTGATTGATTTTGCTCCAGGTCCGAACATCGGATGAATACATATTGGATTAATTTTTGCTGGCATTTTTGCCAATGATGTCACTACTTTAGATTTTTCAGATGATATTTCAATAAGATATGTTCCACGCTTCATTTCTTTTGCAATTAATCTGATAATTTCAGGAGTTCTTCTTGTAGGTGTACATAAAACGACATAATCTGCTTTTAAAATCCCACCTACCAGTGAATCCGATTGAATTGTTCCTTTTCCCTGAGTTTTATTTTCAGTGTCATAACCTGTTACCTCAAAGTCATTAGCTAGAAAATATTTCGCAAACCATTGTCCCATTTGACCTCCTATGCCGATTATTGTAATTTTCTTTTTCATTGTTTATCTCATTGCATCCCCGAGTATATTCATTCCTTCCATAAGCCTTTTTTCATTTTGACAGACTGATATTCTGATAAAATTCTTATATTCTCCAAAACCTTCCCCTGGTGCTACTGCCAATCCTTTCTCTAAAAGATTGTTTGCAAATTCCACTCCATTAAACCCCTCTTGATTGATACGAGCAAAAAGATACATTGCGCCATCAGGTTCAACAAAATCCAAACCCATCCTTTTTGCCTTATCTGTCATTACATTTAGTCTGGTTTGTACTGTATTAGTATTGTTTGATATGTCTGCTTCTAATGCTTTCATAGCAATATACTGAATAGGCTCCGACACATTTGTAAGACAAAGTGCTTGTAGTTTTGACAGTAAATCGATAATTTTGGGACTTGCAACTACATACCCAATTCTAAACCCTGTCATTGCATGAGATTTTGAAAATGATTGAGTGATTATGCTTTTATCATAATTATAGGAAAGTATGCTTTTCCATTTCTTAAATGCATATTGAGAATAAATCTCATCACTCAAAATGTATAAATTATTTTTTATTGCTAAATTTACAATTGCGTCTTGTAATTTTTCTGGAAGAATCTTTCCTGTTGGGTTGTTTGGATAATTCAATACAATCATTTTTGTATTTGGATTGATCACTTTTTCAATTTGCTCAATAGAGGGTTCCCATTTGCCTTCTAAAGTGGTAGTGATGGTTCTAATTTTAATTCCTGAATTTAATGCACAGTCCTTGTATGCTGGCCATGCTGGTTCTATGACAATCAACTCATCTCCAGGATTCAACAATGTGGTAATTGCAGTAAAAATTGAAAATCTTGCACCTGGACTAACCATTATGTTCTCTTGTGCCACATTTGCATTATATTTTTTAGATGAATATTTTGCAAGTGCGTCTCTAAACACTGGTAACCCTTTTGCTTGGCCATATTTTAAAAATCCTTGATCAAAAACTTCTTCAAGCGCTTTTTTTACGATCTGTGGAGGTAAAAAATCAGGTTCCCCAACTTCCATATGAATAATTTTTTTCCCTTCTTGCTCCATTGATTTTGCTTTGAGAAAAATTGATAGATGTGTTTGTTTGTTCTCTGATTGCACTTTGATTGATTCATTAAGTAAAAAATTTAAAAATTTTGTAGCAATTGATTCGTCAAAATTTAATTCATTACATAATGCAATCACTTTTGAACGCAGATTGTCTTCTCGAATTTCATCTGTAACTCCTTTTCCTATGCTTTTTTTGATTTCGCCAATTTCTTTAGAAATATCTGTTCTTGTTTTTAGCATCTTTATCATCTCAATAGTGATCTCATCCATTCTATTGCGAAGTTGGTTGATATCTGACATATCGCTATAATACCGGCTTGATTGCTCCTGATAAAAGAGCATGATCTGCCAAAGTTAGAGCCACTAACGAATCTACCACTGGTGGTGCTCTTGGAACTACACATGGATCGTGTCTTCCTTTTACTTGTAATGTTGTAATTTTTTTTGTTTTAATATCTACGGTACTTTGTTTCTGTGCTATGGATGATGCAGGTTTGAATGCAATTCTTATTGTTATTGGCATCCCATTTGATATACCTCCTAAAATTCCTCCTGAATTGTTGGTTTCTGTAATTATCTTTCCTTTTTTTATGGTGTATAGATCATTATTTTCTGAACCGAATAATTCAGATCCTTCAAATCCAGATCCAAATTCCACTCCTTTCACAGATGGAATTGAAAAAATTGCTTTGCTCAAATCCGATTCCAATGAACCAAAAATTGGTTCTCCAATTCCAACTGGCACATTTGTTGTGATTGACTCAATTACCCCTCCAAGTGAATCTCCTTTTTTTCTTGCATCTAATATTGAGTCTTTCATTTTTTTTGCGGTGTTCTCTTCAGGACATCTTACTTCATTTTTGTAAATTGAATTAATCATTTTTTCATCAAATTTCTTTTCCATTTTTATTTTTCCAATTTGTGTGGTGAATGAATTTGTCTCAACACCTAATGTCACTTTTAATAATTTCCTTGCAATTGCACCACCCATAACATGAGTTGCTGTTAATCTTCCAGAGAATCTACCTCCTCCCCTGTAATCATTAAAATAATTATATTTCATCATTGCAGGATAATCTGAATGTCCTGGTCTGAGCTTTGTCTTCAAGTTTTCATAATCTGTTGATTTTTGATCACTGTTCCAAACTATCATTGTGATTGGTGCACCCGTTGTATGCCCTCTAAACACTCCTGAAATAATTTCTACAATGTCCCCCTCTTTACGTTGAGTAGAAATTAATGATTGACCTGGTTTTCTAAGATCTAACATTTTTTGAATTTCTTTTTCATCAATTTCCAATCCTGCTGGGCAGCCATCTAAAACAGCTCCTATGGATTTACCGTGACTTTCACCAAAACTAGTTAACACAAGACGCTGACCAATTGAACTTCCCGGCAACATACTGTGAAAGTAAATTGATGCTTATAATTCCTCATTATCTGAAATACTGCAAAATTTCATCGTTTTTGCATTGTTTTAAATATTTTTAATGCTTCCTTAAAAATTATACTTTTTATTCCAATTAATTGTAATAATTATAAATAATTCTTAAATATCATGATAACCTATACAATACATGCAAAAACGTGCAAATTCTAACAAATGATTTGCGCGGCCCTGCGAAAAACACATGTTATCTTCGCAAAGGCGTTGCGGGTGAGGAGAATGCTTTTCACCCTATACAGGGTCGCGCCTCTTACCCCTTTTAGTTAATTTTTAAAATTGATTTTTTATTGAACAATAATTTTTGCACCTAATCTATTCATCTCATTTATGAAATCTGGATATGACACTGCTACTGATTCACCGTCTGTCACAATGCAATTACCCACATACATTCCAGATATGCAAAATGCCATGAATAATCTATGATCATTTTCAGAATTCAATAACGCACCTCGTAATTCCGTTGGTGATTCTAAAATTAATCCGTCATCCTTTTCTTGTACTTTGATTCCAATTTTGATTAATTCTCTAGCTAAAATTGAGATTCTGTCTGTCTCCTTTAATCTTGCATGTTTGACATTTACTATTTCGATAGAACTTCTTGTTTTCAATGCTAAAATCGCCAGTGGTGGTAGCAAGTCTGGTGAATTGCTTAAATCAAATCGTCCACCATTAAGTTTTTCTGGAGATTGAATTGTTATCTGATCTTTTATTATTGAAACTTTTACTCCCATCTGTTCTAATATATCAATAAACACTTCGTCTCCTTGAGGTAAGTTTCCAATTTTGCCATGAATTATGACATTTTCCCCATTTAATACAGATGCAGAAAGAAGTAACGCTAGACTTGAAAAATCCATCGGGACTGTAAATGATGATGGTTTGTATATTTGGGGTGTAATGCTGTACTTCTTGTATGGGATCAATGTTTGTACTGTAACTCCATAATTCCTCATTGTTGCAATTGTAGCATCGAGATATGGTTTTGAGACTAAATTTCCCTCTATAGTTAAATTGATTCCTTTTTCTGTTAATGGTGCACAAATTAATAATGCTGAAATAAATTGACTCGAAAAATTCCCTGGAATGGAAACATCTCCACCCAAAATTCTTCCAGTAATTTTGATAGGTGGCATGCCATTTGTTGAACTACATTTAGCTCCCATACTTTCTAGTGCATCTAACAATGGTTTCATTGGCCTTTTTTGAAGACTCGAATCCCCTATCAATGTAATTTCTTTTGTGAATGTGCTCGCAATTCCAGATGCAATTCTAATTGTGGTGCCTGAATTTTTTGCGTCGATTTCAGGCACAATTTCATCGCTTTTTATGGGTTTTTTTACAATTATGGCAGAATCTATCTCCTCGATCTCTGCTCCGAAATTTCTACACGCTTCAATTGTAGCAATTGTGTCTGCAGAAAATAATACATTGTCTACTTTACTATCATTACCTGCAAGTGATGCAAGAAAAATTGCTCTGTGAGAATAACTCTTATTTGCTGGACACGTAATGTGCCCTGATATTTTTGATTTTTCTATTTTACAATTCATAAACTTCTGCCTTTTTGTTATTTACTTTAGAAACTATTACATTTCCTTCGAGTGTAGAAAATACTTTTTTGATATTGGATTCATTTTCTTTTTTTGTTATTGCTGCAATAGCTGGACCATTTCCTGAAACCGATGCACCATATGCTCCCTTTTCCAGTAAATTTATGATTATTTTTGGATCTGAATTCAATGTCGCAGCTGTTGCTAATCCGTTGATATTCATTGCATTCCAATAATCTGCTTTTTTAGCTAACTCCCACGCATTTTCAAATACTGCAGAAAGAATTTTTAGGTTTTTTAAATTTCCACGTTTTCTGTTCTTTGGAATAAATATCACCGCAATCAAATTTGCAGGCGCTTTCTCTGAATTAATCAAATTCCTCTTGAAATTATCTGTAACATTGAATCCTCCATAATAACATGAACATGCATCATCATATGCTCCAGTAATACTAACTTTAGATTCTATTGATGCCTCCACCCCTGCAAGTAGAATTTGTTTGTCTGTTAACTTTGGTTTAAAAATTTTAGAACATGCAAGAGCAACCGCAGATGAAATTGCACTAGAGCTTTTTAATCCGTATCCTGTTGGTATTTCTGACTCTAAAGTAATTTCAATCTTATTTTCATCAAGTTCTTTTTTTGTAATGATTTTTTCTATTGTTTTGTTGATCAATCTCGAACTCAGACTCTTGTTTTCCGATATGATGCTGATTCCTTTTCCTGGGGTTGTCTCAATTATTGCGTCTACTTTTAACTCAATTCCTAACGTTGCCCCCTTTTTGGTTGCAATTGCATTTACTAGTGATATTGCACCATGTACTGTAGCCTTTGCTTTTGCCATTAAACTCCTCCCAACAATGCTTTTTTCATGGCATTATAAGGTGCTTCCATACCATGCCATATTTCGAATGCTCTGGTTGCTTGACCTAACAGCATTTCATATCCATAGATTATTGTTGCCCCTCTATCTTTTGCTTTTTTTAGAAAATCCGTGTTCATCGGCATGTATACAATATCATACACAATTGTTTTTGGATCGATGCTTTCTAATGAAATTGGACTGGATTCATTTTTCAATCCAACCGACGTTGCATTTACAATTACATCGTAATATTTTGCACTGTCTCTTACATCGTCTATTTTTACTGCGTTTGCATTTAGACCTAACTCATTTGAAAATTTTGCCATTTTGTTTGCATTCTCCAAAGTTCTATTTGCTATGGTGATACTCTGTGCATGTTCCTTTGCAAAACCTGCAACAATAGCTCTTGCGGCACCTCCAGCTCCTAATAGCAGAACTTTCAAATTTTTCACACTCATATTTCTTTTTTTAAATGGATCTAAAAATCCATCCATGTCTGTATTGTACCCCTTTAAAATCCCATCATCATTTGTAACTGTATTTACAGCTTCTATGATGTTACATGACTCATCCATTCTATCTAGATATTTCATCATTTCAACTTTATGTGGAATTGTGACATTAAATCCGTCTATTTTGATTTTTTTAAGTGACTCTATTCCCTCTTCCAATTCCCCCTTTGCTATTCTATATGCAATATATGAACAATCTAAATTTAATTCTCTGAACGCCGCACTGTGAATGTTGGGTGACAATGAATGATCAATTGGATCTCCTATAACTGCAAATGTCTTTGACATCTTATCTTTTAAATTATTATGATTGATTTAAACTCTCAACCCTGTAATTGATTATATTCATCAAAATATGTTTTTAAAAATTATATGTTAGACTGTTTTCTAATTATCTATTTTACATAACTTTGTAATTTACTATTTAACCTATTTTCAAGTTGATGATTTTCTTTATTTCATCTATACTGATTTGTCCTGGTGCCACTGGTTTTCCTAATGATGCATAGGTATATGGACTGCCCAAATACAGGCACAAAATTCTTGATATTCTGCCATTATCTCCCATTGCAAACGCAATCAACTTATTTTTTCCGATATTCCTGTACAGCTGAAGTATTCTGGTTGAATCATCCACTGATTTTGCTGTAGTTACAATTTTTACATTATGTGAAAATTTTGACATTTGATTCATTTTGCTTCGCAATTCTGAAAATTTTGGGGTTTTTTTAAAATCATGCCATGAAATGAGTAGTTTTGTTTTTGATGATTTTAGGTATTTTTCTAACTCTTTGTTTTTTTTAATTGTGTTAAATTCAACATCTAATAAAAATGGGTTGTACTCTGCAATTAATTTTAGGATTGCAATTCTTTCTTTTTCAGAACCTTCGAATTTACCACCTTCTGATTTTGGTCTTAATGTGCACACTGTTTTTTCTAGATTCTTCTTGATACTTTCTAGCGTTTTAGGTATTTCATCTGTTTTCAAAAAATCTAATCGTATCTCAACATAATCTGATTTTTTTAACGCATCTTTTAGATTTTGTTTAATTTTGTCTGATGAATTTTCTGCAATTGATACGCATGTTTTGTATTTCATTTTCTTTACTTTTCTAAAATATATTCATCAGATACTTCCATTCCAAAATGTCTACCTGTAGCAGATTTGGCATGTACCATCACAATGTCTCCTTTCTTTAGGTGTGTAACTGATACTAATTCTCCATTTGGTTTTACAAAACGAATAGTCTCTGCATCTTGGGCAATTATTCCTCCTACTTCACCCGCCACTGATGCTTTGATCATCAACATTGGACGTCGTTCTATTTTTGATCTTCCAACTGTGGCTCTTCTTGCATTGCCTTTTGAATTTATTATCAACACCTCTGATCCTGTTTCTACTTCTGAAAGATAATTTGTCGTGCCGTCTGGAGAAAGTGTATAGCAATGAACTGCTCCCGCATTGACTCTAAATGGTCTTGGTGAGGTAAATGATGACCCTACTGATTCATTGTGTACTAAAAACAAGAAGTTTGATCTGCTTCCAATTAACATCCCCTCTCCTTTATGGAGTATAGATGCTGTGTCTACGCATACTCTCTCTCCGTCTCCAACCTCTTTAATTTCAATAATTTTTGCTGGTTTCAAATCAAAATTTTTGGTTCCCAAGTATACCAATGCCTCTTTGACCTCATTAATTGAGGCTGTATTGAAAATTACTCCATCTACACCTACTTCTAAAATTGAAAACATTTTCCTGACTTCTTCTGGAGTGTTTGCTATGGCGAAGATTTTAGTATTTATTTTGTGAAGTTTTGCAATTATGTTTTCAAGTGGGATTATCTTCCAATCTTTTACTTCTACTATTACAAAATCCAATCCTTTTTTTGCTTCGGTTAAAATTTCTTCAATATCTGTATTGGATAAAACTTCGAATTTTCTGCCTATTTTTTTACCCTTTACTTTTACAGCCCCACCTTTTTCAATTACTATGTATTTTGCAGCTGATGATGGATATACTGTTTCTATCTTTATTTTTTTAAAATCTGCTTTCTTTGGATCAAGATACACCATTTTGATTCCTTCTTCTAGTAATTGAGGAAGAAATTTTGTTAACTGTGTTTGAGACACTTTGGGTGAAATTATTAATTCTCTAGTCTTACTCAATTTTTTTCATTGCTTCCTTTGCGGATTCTTTTTTGAAAATTATTGATGCAAGTGCTTCTACCATTTTTTCTGGTCTTTTATGTGCAAAAATGTTTCTTCCATATGTTACTCCTTTTGCTCCGGCTGTCATGGCGTCTTCTGTCATTTGAAGAATATCTAAATCTGTTTTTGCTTTTGGTCCCCCCGCAATAACTATTGGTACTGGAGTACTTTTTACAATTTTTGCAAATGAATCTATGTCTCCGGTGTACACTGTTTTTACTATGTCTGCTCCACACTCTGCACCTATTCTTGCAACATGTCCTACAATTTCAGGGTCATGCGGATCCTTGACGTTCTCTCCTCTTGGATACATCATTGCCAAAAGTGGCATATCCCATTCATGACATTGATCTGCTGTCATTCCAAGTTGTTCTAACATTTCAGGTTCTTCTTTTCCTCCAATGTTGATATGGAGTGAAACTCCATCTGCACCCATTCTAACTGCTTCTTTTACTGTACCTGTTAACATCTTGCGATTTGGAGACATTGATAATGACGTACTACTTGAAAAATGAACTAAAACTCCAATTTTAGTCGGCTTTGGTAATGTTTTGAGAATTCCTTTGTTAATTATCACACTTGTAAGACCATGTGCTTCACATTTGTAAATTATAGATGCTGGATCTGTAAGACCTTCGATAGGTCCATTAGAAATGCCGTGATCCATTGGAATGCATAACATCTTTCCTTTTCTAAGAATTCGATTGAGTCGAATCTCATGACCTGATACCATGGCTGAATCTGTTTTTAGTGCCCTACTTAAAAATAACGTGAATTTTTCAGCTCTATATTGTATGATTCGTGCATGAACTGGTCTTTGAGTTGAATTCTTTTTAACATTTTTTTCTACCAAGGAATAAATAGAAATCACAGATGTAACTGAACAAGTTAATTGAGTCAAACTACTGAACAAATTAATCAAAGTACTATTGGAGACATTCTTGAAAACTCCTTAAGTGGGAATAGACCTAGTCCTGCGGACTGCCTTAGATTGTTAGAATCAGATGATGTTCATCTCATGGGTCTTGTCTCTGGTTATCTCACAAGAAGACAATTTGGGAAAAAAGCTTCTTTTGTAAATAACATAATTTTGAATTACACTAATGTCTGTATCACCGATTGTAAATTCTGTGCCTTTTACAGATCACCTGGTTCTGCAGACTCTTACACATTAACTCTTGATCAGATTGAATCAAGAGTAAAGACTGCATGGGAGATGTTTAAGATAAGACAAGTTCTGATTCAAGGTGGGCATAACCCAAATCTGAAAATTGAATATTATGAAAATGCCTTTAAAATGATTAGACAAAAATTTCCACAAATCGGTATACATGGACTTTCTACATCTGAAATCGATATGATTTCTAGGATTGAAAAAACATCTACAAAAGAAGTCTTGTCAAGATTAAAGGCTGCAGGACTTCAATCTATTCCCGGTGCCGGAGCTGAAATCCTTGTTGATTCCGTAAAAGATGTGATCAGTCCCAAAAAAATATCGAGTGCTGATTGGATTAGAATAATGGACGAAGCTCACACACTTGGATTGCCCGCATCTGCAACAATGATGTATGGCCATGTGGAAAACAATGATGATATCGTTGATCACTTTTTTAAGATTGTAAAGTTACAAGAAAAGACTAAAGGATTTATGGCCTTTATTCCTTGGAATTTTGAACCAAATAACACTTTGATGCAAAAAGAAAACTTGGTGCAATATGGTACGGGAGGAATTCAACTTCTAAAAATGATAGCCATATCTAGACTCGTTTTTGATGGGCTTATCCCACACATTCAATCTTCATGGCTTACAAATGGGGTTGGCATGGCACAACTTGCTCTTCAATACGGCGCTGATGACTTTGGAGGCACATTGATTGGAGAAGAGGTGGTATCGTGCACAGGCGCTCGCTCTACTGAACTAACTGGCAAAATAATTGTAGATGCTATCCATCAAATTGGATATCAGGCAGAAGAACGAGATAATTTCTACAATCCAATTGCTTTGTTATAGTCCGTAACTGGACCATTTTGAATCTACTAGATTCTTTGTATTTGTATCGACTTTGACTTGCTGTTGAATTTCTCTTTCAAATCCTTCTTCTCTTGTTTTTTGTGTTGCGTCTATTCCTAATTTAGAACCCAAGTTTACAAGAGGTGATGCTGGATCAAGTGTATCTGTAGGTGTGTTATTGATGATAATAGTATCACGCGCCGCATCTGCTCTTGTTGTTATTGCCCATATTACATCATTAATGTCATGAACGTTAATGTCTTCATCAACTACGACAAACATTTTTGTTAGAGCAAGCTGCCCCATTCCCCATAATCCCATCATTACTTTTTTTGCTTGACCTGGATATCTTTTCTTGATAGATATTATTGCAAAACCTTGGAACCATCCTGCAGCTGGCATGCTAAAGTCTACCACTTCTGGATGGAACATTCGAATCAGCGGTAAAAATGACTGCTCAATTACTTTTCCGATATACGCGTCTTCTAGAATTGGTTTGCCTACTACAGTTGTAACATAAATTGGTTTTTTCCTTCTCATAATTCCTGTTAATGTGAAAGTTGGATATGGTTCAACTGGTGTATAATATCCTGTATGGTCTCCAAATGGACCTTCATCTCTGATATCATATGGATCAACATATCCTTCTAAAATAATTTCTGCATTTGCGGGTACTTCCAAATCAATAGTTTTGCACTTGACCATTTTGATTCCTTTTTTTCTTGTAATTCCTGCAAACAAGTACTTGTCAAGTCCTTCTGGAACTGGAGCTATTGACGAGAAAATAGTTGCGGGTTCGCATCCTATGATTATGGCAGCTTGAATTTTTTCTCCTCGCTCTTTTGAAATTTCCCCGTGTTGTGCTCCACGCTTGTGTTTCTGCCAATGCATTAACGCGTGTGTACTATCTAGAATTTGCATTCTGTAAACCCCTAAATTTCTTACTCCTGTTTCTGGATGTTTTGTTGCCACCAATCCTAATGTAATAAAACGACCTGCATCATTTGGCCATGATTTTAAAATTGGTATGTCATCAAAAGATGCAGAATTTGATGTAATCTCAGTTACTGGACCACTGTTTTCTAATTTAGGAAACGATTCTGCCATTTTTGAAAGTTCTGGAAGTTTCTTAATTTTATTTAAAAATCCTGAAGGGATGTCCATTTTTGTCATATCTACAATTCTTTGTCCAATTTCTGTAAAGTCTTTCATCTCTAAACCAATCTCTAATCTTTTCATCGATCCAAATGCATTACCTAATACTGGCATGTTGTAATTTTTTACATTTTCAAAAAGTATGGCTGGGCCTTTTGAATACATCTCTCTTCTTAGAATTTCTGCAATTTCTAAATTCGAATCTACTTCTGTTTTGATTCTCTTCAATTCTCCTTTTTTTTCTAATTCTGTTACAAATTCATTAATATCTTCAATTGGCACAATACTCCTAAATGTAGATCAAGTATAAGCTTAACTCGATTTACGTAAAGTAGATACTTTTGAAATCATTTTAGTACATGTATTTTAATTTGTACTACTAGGAAAATCTGTCATGGTAGAAGACAAATGTGTTGTGTGTAAAGGAACCGGCACAATTGAGTTATTGGGGTCCCAATGTCCTTTTTGTAATGGAACTGGTGAACCAAACAAACCTGCAAAATCATATCTGGACTCTCATATTTGTCAATGTATTTTTCTTGACAGAAAACAATGTCCGTTATGTGGTAAACGATGTCATCATGACACTCCAAATAAACCAAAAATTTTACTTAGTCCAGAATAGAAATTTTATCCCATCGGTGGAAGTTCATTCTTTCTATCATGACCACCAGAGCCAAATTTACAGTAAAAACATAATTCTGATTCCATGTACTTTAACTGCTCTATCTGAATAGCTCCGAGTTTTAATGCAATTTTTGTCAAAATTCTATATTTTAATGGCATAGCTGGAATTACTTCCTGTGTGTACACTCTGTAGTGATCTGGGCAAAATTTTAGAGTTATCTTTGATGGTTCCTTCCCTTTCTGGTTGACTTGTCTTGTAAAATTGATCTGTTCTCGGATGTACTCATGTTTTGGACATGGACAATCTTTACCACCTGGATGTTTGTATGCTGGCGTATTCTTCCAATCAAATCCAGGATATTCTTTCTCAAAATCATCCATTGATTCAACTATGTTCTTTATGCATATAAAACTTGATCAGATTTTGTATTGGTAATTGACCCAAATGTAAATAAACCCCGGAAATTCATCCCAATTAAATGTCAGCTGCTAAAAAGCAAACAAAACAAGATCTTGAGAACAAGATTGCAGAATTAGAAGCTAAATTGAATAACTTGGCAACACAACTTGAAGCCAAACCAACAGCAGCACCAAAACCAGCTGAGGTAAAGCCAGCTCAAGCAAAACCAGCTGAGGTAAAACCAGCTCAAGCAAAGCCTGCTGAAGTTACAAAACCAAAAGGTACACTACCTAAAGGATTTGAT
>SYJQ01000050.1 GCA_005798405.1 Nitrosopumilaceae archaeon | reverse complement strand
TAATGACTCAGATGGCTGTCCAGATACTGCTCCAGAACAACAAAGATTTGTACACGATGATGACCTAGATAATATCATTAATGACGAAGATCTATGTCCTCTAGAATCAGAAGATTATGATGGTGACAGAGATTCAGACGGCTGTCCTGATTATTAAAATTAATATCTCTGATTTTTCCTGAATACCAAAAACATCAATTTGATATAATAAATATGTCAAGACATCAAAACAGTCACAATGCTTCCAAAATTTTCAAGTAGGGCCTTTTTAGCTCCAATGGCTGGCGTAAGTGATCCAGCTCTTAGATTACAATGTAAAAAAATGGGTGCAGGTTTGGTTGTAACAGAATTTACTAGTATTCATAGTATAATTGCAAAAGAGCAACAACTAAAAGAAAACAAAAAAACTATTCAGGAATTTTTAGAATATTCTGAAAAAGAAAGACCTCTTTCAGTTCAATTATTTGGCTCTGATCTTCTAGCATTAGAAAAAGCTGCAAAGATTGTAGAGCCTTTCTTTGACATTATTGATTACAACATGGGTTGTCCAGCACCACACATAACACAACAAATGGCAGGTGGAGCGCTTTTGCAAGAAGTTAATCTTACCAAACAAATTTTTAGCACTTTGGTAAATGCAGTAAAAAAACCTGTCACTTTGAAGATTCGTTCAGGAGTTACAGATGCTAGTCGCTACCTTTTCAAAGAAATTGCACAAATTGCAGAGGATGAGGGAATACAGATGATTACACTTCATCCAAGGACTGTGACTCAAGGATATTCCGGCAACGCTGATTGGAAAATGATCAAAGAATTAAAAGAAATTTCTAGCATTCCTATTGTAGGCAATGGTGATATAACCACTCCTGAAGATGCTAAAAAAATGATTGATCAAACTGGCTGTGATTATGTTATGATTGGTAGAGGTGCTATGGGAAATCCATTTTTATTTGAACAAATCAATGATTATCTAAAAACTGGAACTTACAAACAATATTCATTAAAAGATAAACTAGACTCGTTTTTCGATTATCTTTGTCTTACCACTGAATACAACATAAAATTTTCAAACATCAAGGGTCAGGCAATGAGATTTACTAAGGGAATGACAGGTGGTGCAAAACTTCGACCAAAAATATCTACATCGAAAAATATTTCAGAACTTGAAAAAATTATGAATGATGCATATGTTCAATTTAGATAATTAATTTAGAATATTTTATTACACATTACAGATTTGAGTTAATTTTTATTCTAACTACACAGTTATTCAGTTTGTCTTTCCTTTAGTAGTTAATATTTAAGCAAATTAGCTTATTCTTATATATTTTAAGATGATAATAGGAATATGAAAATGGGCGAGGAATAAATTGGCAACAGCATATGTTCTCATAAACTGTGATCTGGGTTCTGAAGAATCAGTTATTTCTGAATTAAAATCTATAGAAGGGGTTGCAGAAGTGCATGGGATATTTGGTGCATATGATATATTGGCAAAGGTAGAATCAAAACAAGTTGAAACATTACGAGAAACTATAACTTGGAAGATTAGAAAAATTCCCAAAATCAGGTCAACATTAACTTTGATGGGAATAGAAGGACAAGAGTAATTGAAGTCTTAATTGGCAACAGCATATGTTCTCATAAACTATGATCTATGATGATGGTGTATTTGGATTCTGTGATATTATTTGTAAAGTCGAAACATCTGAATACAAAATACTGGAAAACATAATTACAAAGGCTAACCGAAAACTACCTCATGTTAGAACTACTATGACATTAAATCTGATTGATCAACAAGAATCTTAACTTCGTACCGTTTTTATCACATTAAAATAACATTTTTCACACAATTCAAGTTTGTCATATGTTCTAGTTTTCATTTTTTTAAGGCAAATATTACAAACTGTAACGCAATCATCACAAAAAATAACTGGAATTTCTAATCCTCTTTCAAAAATTGTAGTTGATAAAATATTTCTATTATCGTGATTACATCCAAAGATATATCTTGTTTTTACTGTCACGCTAATAGTTATACATCATGATTTATTACCTGATTCTATTTTTTTTAAAAATTTGTTTGCTTTTGAACCTAAATATGAATAAATTTTCATGACGTGTTATTTTTTATCTGAATTTTGTCTATTATTTATTGCTCAGAAAATTCCCACCATTCTTTTCCGAGAACTTGAATAATTTTGTATGCTATCCTATCTATGTTTACATTTGGTTCTGTTGTGATCAAAAGAATGCTATCCTTTAGTGGAAAACTCATCATGACTAATTTTTCACGTCGTGAAGCTGAATATTTTACTGGACCCATAGAATAATCAAAATTTTTTCTAGTTGACACTCTATATGCTAACTCTCTAAATATTTTCTGTTGTTCCTCATCAGTTTCAAATGGAATAATTCCTTCTCTAAATTCACCTTTTATTAAATTCCCTTTAGTATCTACAAATCCTGCAAATCTAATGTCTTGTTCCTCAAAAATTTCATCTAGTTTTTGTTGGTAAAAAGTATCATTTATTCGACCAGACAATATTTGTTATTTCATTAATGGTAGTAAAAATACTTCATTATTGTTTTAAAAATTGATTTTTAATGTATTTTTATCTTTTTACCCTCTAAAAATCCAAATAGATCAGGCATAATGTAAAACTTTTAAAAATTTTACAGAAATAGTAAAATCATTCGCTTTTATACTAAAATTGTAATAACTGTCCATCCCTTCAACAAATATGTCCCCCAAAGGGATAACTCACTGAGAGGAAACAATTGTTATCCTCTCAGATGATCATATCATTTCTTAGATTTTTTGTTTTTTTCTGAATCTTCTTTTCTTAACGCTTTACGTTCTTTTCGAATTGTGATTACTCCTTTAATCATTATTGGTAAAGTTATTCCAAACAAAATAATTACCGCTTCACTTGGAAACTCCGATACTGCTTCCTCAGCTATCTTTGCTGAATCTGTAGATGTAACAATTATTTCAAAAATTATAGGTGGAATAAACCAAACACACAGTCCTAAAATAAGCCAATATAGTCCCTTCAATGATTTTTTATTTTCAGACTACCTTATAATTTGAGAACCTTGAAATTTTATTCTTCTTTTAAAAATACTATTCTCAGTTAATCTTTTTGTCTCGTTTTGATTAAAAGAAAATAATTAGAGGGCTTCAGAACCTCTCTTTTTTGATGCAATATTTAGAACATCGTCAATCGTAGTTACAACAATTATCCCATCTCCAGCTTTTCCTGAAAATGATGCATCAGAAATTGCTTTGATAACTGCCTCTACTTTTGAATCCTCTACAATTGTACTAACAGTTGCAACTTTGTTGAATTCTGCGATAAAAGTACCTGTTCCTCTTCCTCCTCTGATAGTTTGCCTCTGACCGGAACCTCTACCATTTCCTTCCAGTATGGTAAATCCTCCAACCATCTCTTTTATAGCATCAGAAACTGGGCCTGTTTTATCGGTTTGAATAGTTGCCTCAATTCGTTTCATTTGTTTCCCTAAATTTCTATTATTTAAAAAAGATCATATGTTTTTATTGAAATTTTATGATACATTAAGATCAACTGGTTATATTATTATCCTCTGACCTTTTTAGCACAGAAAAAAAGTAAAATCATGAAAAGTGATGAAAAAAGATCACATCGACTCAACTATCTTTTAAAATATTATTTGAGTAATCCAAAAGAATATGATCTATATCAAAAAATAAAACAGATGGGTGTATCTGATGCTACTGCAAAAGATTACATTCGAACAGTGATAATACAAGCTCAAAAAATTTACTCTAGATAACTGTAAAAAAGTATTCCCAACAATACTTTAGGCTCATGTTTTTTAATGAGATGAAATTTGAGCCTGTTTGTATTGATTCGTAGTAATCTTAAACAAGGTAACTTCATAAATAATCTAATAGGAGAATAAAACACGCATGACAGATCCTCTCATTGATGATGTCAAGACTTTATTGGATAAAGAAAAAGGTGATGAACGTATTCTAAAACAAATTTGTAGAGCATGTGAAAATAATGAAGTAATTAGTAATTATGAAAGAAATTATGTTCGAGCATTAGCAGAAAAATATCTTGGCAGAACACCTGAGGTTGAAGAAAAATCTATTCCAGATGTGATATTTTCAAATACATCAAAACAAAAAATTGAAACTCCACAAACAACATATCCACAAATTGTAAAATTACAATCTAAAAATACAAAAATGTTCTTAGGTATAGGTGTGGCATTACTTGCAATAATAATTATAATTGGTGCATCTCTTTCTGGAGTTTCTTATATCAAACCTGACGATTCACAAATTCCTATGGATTCATCATCTACGCTTTCAATTCAAACTGATTTATCTACATATCAAAAAGGGGATATTATTTCCATTAGTGGAATTTCTACCACCTCTGGAAAGATAAATCTCTCAATAGAAAATCAAGATGGTCAATTAGTTTGGTCTGAACAGATCTCTGTGAAAAGCAATGGTGGATTCTCCACATTGGCAATAGCTGGAGGTGACGGATGGGATAAATCTGGTACATTCACATTAAAAGTAGAAAATGATCTGGAAACAGAATCAAAAACATTCTCCTTTAGGACATAATTTTTTCAAACCCCTTCCAATGTGAATCTATGATCTCTCGTAGTTTTTCTATGGTGATCTCTTCCATATACTCACGATAAACAATGAATTTGTTTTGTTTTCCTGAATCATCACCATAAATATCGTTTGTGTTTTTTGGAATTGCACCCATCTTCCATTGCTTCATTTCAAAAATCCAAACTGTTGAATCTGGATTTGAAAAATCTATTTCATCACAACCAATAATGTATAGATGACATTTTGTAGCTTGATTTAATTTCTCGTGTAGTTTTTCGTATGCAATCATCTGTCCTTTTGCAATGTTGATCTTATCGTTATGAAATCCCTTGAATTCTAGAATGATAAAACCACCATTATGTTCAATTAGCCAGTCTATGTCTGTACCTCCTGAGGCTATCATGCCATGAACTATTAGATCTCCAAGTATCTCCCTGCCACGAGTAAATTCTATCTCATCAAAAATTTGATATTTTGCTTTGGGGCTTTTTCTAATAATTTGTTGTGCATTTGAGTTAACCGAATCCACTTTTTCCTTATCATAAAATGTATCAATCAAATCTGCAGTTTTATCTGTCACTGAATGTGAATTTACATCGTCAATGATAAGATAGTTTGTAAAATTAAGTGAAGCTATGATATTTTTTACAATCTATCTGCAAAGGTATTCTCCACCTGAACCTTTATACAAAATAAAATAATCATCAGAATTTTTACGTTCTTTTTTTGCATTTAATGCATCTTGATACATTTCAAAATGTTCCACTAAATACAACTGATTATCTGAATCTGCAAAATAATCTATTCCAACTAAATCAAATCCGTTTTCAGGAGTTAATCTGATTTTTTCTTTTTCAAATACGTCTTTAGTCAATTATGATTAAATTTTTATGATTAATTTGAGTGTGAGGATTTTTTTTTACTGATCATATATCATTAGATTTTTTTCTTCTAATAATGAATGTAAATTATGAACAGAACGATACACGTCTGATTCCTTCTTTGCACCTGTACAAACTAGCTTTCCTGAGGCAAACAACAGTATGACTGTTTTTGGGTCTAACATTCTATGGATTAATCCTGGAAATTGCTCTGGTTCATACATACTTCTTGGTAAAGTTCTGGCTGCTTTTTCCAAGTGAATTTTACCACCCAAGTTAATTGCTGCTACGATGTTTTGAACTGTTATTACTGCGTCATTTTTGATTTTAATTTTACCTTTTCGTAGTTTTTGAACCACTGTGTTTACTGCTTTGATTGCCATATCTTCTGATTTTGCACCTGTACATACCATTTTTCCAGTTCTGAAAATCAGCGTTGCTGTTCTTGGATTTTGTAATCTAAAAACTAGTCCTGGAAATTGTTCAGGATGATATTCTGTATCTGGAAATTTTTCAGTGATTTCATTAAGATCAATTTTTTGATCAACTGATGCAGAAGCAACTACGTTTTCAACACTAACAATAGGCTTTGTTTGAGGCATGTCGACGGACTTTATATATGACCTTTATATATACTAGTCCGCTTTTTTTCAAATCCTTGTGAATGACGTCTTAATGATGTCCAATCCACTGGTATCTGTATTCTTCGTCTATTATCTCTGAAATGATCTCTTTCTTTTTCATTTTTGTTTTAGGTAAATCTACATCAAAGAAATTTAATTGCCCTTTACAAGGAATTGGAATTCTAATTGGTTTTGCATTTTTTAGCATAAATCCAAAAGTTTTACTCTGATAATTTTTAGAAGCAAAATGTAATTTTTGATCCAATTTAATTTCTTTAATTGAATTATATTTTTTAACATCATACAGTTCAGCTTTCCCTATTATAGCACCAGTGATGAATTTTTGCTTCATTTTTAATCTCTTACAATCATTAGTTCTAATTTTTAGTGGAGCATGTATTAAAAATTCTCCCCGAAAATTTGTATTCCATTTTCTTAATTCGATAGTTTTTCTCCCTGTAATTATTAATTCTGCAAAAGGTTGGGATACTGAAAGACACTTCAAGGTATTATTCTCTAGCTATTTGGATATATTCACCAGGGTTTTTACCTCTCCCTTCAGGCAAATCTGTAATTCCTCCATTCAAACTTTGAGTTACAATGCCTTTACTCGCTAAAACCTGTGCCGTCATTAATGAAGTATTTCCAGCCATACATACTAACAGTGATTTTCCATTAGAACCTTCGAACTCTTTTTTCAGTTCTTCTGAAATTTGTTGAGTTGATAACAAATGATTGACAGTTCTAGCTTTTAGGACAGAAATTTTTGATTTATCTACACATAATGATTTTGCAATAATTTCAATTCCTTCTTCACGTGGTGTGTATTGAGTATGAACCCAAACAATTCTATCGTAATCGTTTGCTACTGATATAGCATCTTCTAAAGATATTCTCATTGGAATTTGTTTTTCTGATATTTGTTCAAAATTCTTTCTATATTTTTCAATTCCGTCACAAATCATCGCTACAAATTTTCCATCATTTTTAGAAGTCATCATCTGTAAAATCGCATAAAGCTCCAAGGCACTACTTTCTCCCATATCATGTCCTTTGTCTACAAAAAACTTTAGTAGAAATTTTGCTTTTTCAAAATCAACTTCGTGTTCTGCAGCGTAAATATCTGGTTGATATAGTTTCAATCCTGACGCCTTAGCCTTTGTTCTTATTCCTGCTACATCTTGTCCAGCTGAAGGAAAGACGATATGAACAGATTTTTTTCCATATTTCTGGTTGATGTATTGACTCAAACCTCCAGATGTTCCACCAGTTCCAAATGAACAAACTATTTGATAATTTTCTAATGATTCTCCTCTGTCATGTAGCTGTTGATCAATCTCTGCTGCAGTTACCTCTCTATGTACTTCTATGTTTAATTCATTATCATATTGTTTTGGACAGAATAGATCATAAATTTCTGCAAGAAATCTTGCCAAATTGATAATATCTTGTTTTGATAGAAGGGCTTCAATTTCTTTAATATTCTTATCAAAAATCTCTGTATTAAATCCCAGTTCTTTTAACTGTGATCTTATGTTTGCTGCAGTTGCTTTTGCTTCTAATTCTTTTGCTTTATTTTCCATTCCAGGAGCAGGACAAATATCCATATCTAAATCCATAATTCGAATATTTTCATTTCTCAATTCTTTGAAAACACCTTCTTGTAATCTTCTTGATACTAATGCTACTACACTTATGCCAAGTTTTGATAATTGTCCAAGAGCAATACCAAAATTTCCAGAAGTTGCTTCAATTACTGTTTGATTTTCTTTTAGTTTTCCTGAAATAATTGCATCATGAATAATGTGTGTAGCAGCCCTAGCTTTTATTGAACCACTCAATAAAGTGGAATCCAATTTACCATATACTTTTAGATCTTTGTTATCTAAATTCACTTTAAAGACACTTTTTGCACATTCTTTGAAATCTTGTGTTAAATCTACTAAAGGAGTTTCATTTACGATCTTTTTTACCCCGTTAACTTCTTGAATATGTGGAATTTTACTCCAAATTTCTTCTTCAAAACGATTTAGTAAAATTTGATCTACACTTGATATGTTTCCCATAATTTAACTAGAAATTTGCATAATTTAGAATTATCTCAATTTTATGCCTAGTTCCTTTTTATACAATAAAATTCGTTTCTTATTCTAAATTATCAAAATTTAGGTTTGCTCAAGTATGGATAACACCTTCTTTGGTATGTCATTTAGACGGCTTACTGCTAATGTTTTTTCATATCCTAGATGCTTGAGATTGTTTGCTATGGTAATAGATCTAATTGTATTTGGGCCTAATCCTAAGGCTATCATGCTAATGCCTAATCTTTTAAGATTTTTTATTTTATTTCTAACCGCATCAGGATCTGATGGCTCTCCGTCGGTTAACGTCAAAAAAATATCTGGTCTTTTTGATTCTATAATTGGAAACATTTTATCATAGATTTCTGCTAATGGCGTAGATCCCTTAGCAACAATTTGAGCTAATTTTTTTGCAGCTATTCTATTCCATTTTATATCATCTGGTTTTACAGACCAACAAACAACTGATCTATTTTCAGTATTAAATGCATACACTGCAAACTTGACTTTTAGTAATGATAAAACTTCACAAAGTGCAATCGTAGCTTTTTTGTATTCTATTGCATCAGATGCAATACTTGATGAATGATCTAATAAAATAAAAATTTTTGTTTTAATTGATTTTTTGATATCTGAAAAAAATGGTTTGTTCCCTTCAATGTAACTCTCTTCGTCAAATTCATCTCCGTTGACAAGGTGTTGTTCTTTCCATCCCATTTTCAATTCTCTGAATTTTGTTTTTAAATTATTTATCAAATTTACATCATATATTGCTGTCTCATCTACATTGGTAACAACTGGAATTTGAATTCCTATTGATTCTGGAATAGTTCCTTTTTTATCATTTTTTTTATTTTCGTCTAATAATACCTTGTATTCATCATAGATGTTATCACCTCTTAACACTGCATTTGAATCGATTTTTCCAAAATCGCCTTCTTTGTTTTTTGAAATGACTGAAAGAAATTTTAATAATTCTTCCTCCGAAATTGTCATCTCTGCTTTCATAAATGACAATGATATTGGAATTGTAAGCAATGAATCTATATCTAAAATTTTAATAATTTCGGGTATCTTTTTTTCCAGCCATTCTGTATCGTATCCTTTCTCTATAGATTCATCAACTATTTTTTTAGCAAATTCTGAAGCATTTTTTATTTTTTCAAAATGACTAGCTTGAACTTCACCCTTGAATGCTCCAAACATAAAATATTGGTAAAATGCTTCTACAATTCTTGCTTTTCCATAAACTGTATGTAATTGGGGTCTAGACACAAGCATGTATGTATAATTTAATATGATTTCTTCGTCCATTCCTTTCCAAATTTTTCTTCCTAAATGCTCCACTCTTCGGGTTTCCATAGTGTTTAGAATAAATCCAAATGCATGATCGTTGCTGAGAATTTTTTTACAAAATTTGATTCTCATAGCTTCATACCATAATGATGTTCTAAACTGTCTGTATCTCTGAAAATCGTCCCCTATTCTTTTTTCAATAGGCGTCATAATGACTTTGTTTTCTTTTAATCTTGTTTTTGTCTCCATTTTATCTGAAAACTTTATTGTGATATTTTCTCTTTCAGACCATCTTCTAACTAAAAATGTAGCAATTTCAACTAGTGATTCATTTTGTAATTTTAATGACTGCATCTAATTGCCAAACATTGATGTAATGATGTCATTTACTTTTTGATATTCAATATTTCCCCACTGTGTATACACATTACCAAAAACAATTTTTGCTGCATCTTTAGAAGACATTCCACCGTCTAATAATTTTCCGAATGCTATTGTCTCCCTTAAACTCGGAGAATAAAACAACTCTTCTACAGCAGCTGCCTGTCTAAGTATATTTGCAAGCTTTATCGCCTGAATTATTTCAGAATCATGATTTCCAGAAACATGCTTCTTGACAATTTCTAATTCTATATTTTCAGGTGGATATTCTAAACTTATTCTGACTGGAAATCTACTTAGTAGTTGTGGTGGTAATTCTTTGGTTCCACTATGTGTGAGGGGATTGATAGTTGCGATTACAAACCATCCTTCCTTGGCTTTTATGTTTTCACCTGTTGATTCTTTAAGAATTATTTGTCGTCTGTCATCTAATGCTTCATCTAATCGGAGTAATACGTCTGCTTCAGCAGAATTTATCTCATCTAAATACAGCATGCTGCCCTCTTTCATTGATTTGATCAATAAACCTTCATCAAAACTCACTGTTCCGTTTGTTAGAGTTTTTGTTCCAATTAGATGGCTCTCTCGTGTTCTGAGGCTGAAATTTATTGATTCTAATTTTGCATTTTTACTCTTTGCAAAATCTCTGACTAATGATGTTTTTCCAGTACCCTTTGGTCCGATTATCAAAACAAAAAGATCTGCTTGTTGTGCTTTGTTTAAAATTTGACCTGAATTATTCCAATCTAAATATGATATCTCTTTTAACATGTGATATTTTTTAATTAGTTTACAAATAAAGCTTAGTTTTGATATTGAGATAATTTAGCATTAGATTCATCAAGAATATGGTGCAATTTTTTACTCCAGTCATCAAATCCTTCAGGCGAATCAGGATAATCGTAATAGTGTTTTGTTAGCAGTCTATTTTGTTGTGTAGTGAAGCGTAAGCCATCTGCAAGCTTTTTGTTAAGTGCACCTCTAATCAGCATTCCTAATTTTGTAACATTTGAAAAATCTGGATGTTCTCCTTTTGAAATTGCTTCAACATCCATATTTCCTAAAAAGTGTTTCATTCCATAACTGATTTGTTCATTTGTGAGTGTTTGAATCAATCTTCTAAAAATTTCCAACCCTGCTGTTTTATAGCCATATTCGTTGATGAATTCTTTATTGTATTTCCACAATCCTTTTTCTGTGACGTCTCCTGACTGAATTGCCTCTACAACACATTTTCCAACAATTGTTCCAGCAACTAATGCTGGACCAATACCTCCAGCATCAAGTGGTTTTGGCATCCATGCTGAATCTCCAACTAAAACAAATCCATTTGCAACCATGCAATCATTTTGTCTTCTAACTGAAACTTGAAAATTACCTGTTGCATTATTTTTATCCTGAGGATCTTCTGAAAGTCTTGGATTTTTTATTGCACGATTTCTTTCAAGATACTGATTAATCAACATCGACACATTATCATTTTTTCCTAATCTTTGATTTCTTTTTTCTAGAAGTGTTTTTTCAACACCTAGGCCAATATTGACTTTGTTTTTTCCTTTTGGAAATACCCATCCATATCCTCCTGGAGCAATATCCTGATCAAGATGAATTATACAGTAATCAGGATTGAATTCAGTTAGATCTTCTTCACCCTGCTCAAAATACATGATGTGTCTTCCTGTTGATTCTACATCTTTACGGTCTACTTTTCTTTCCATCTTTGTTGTATTTGAAATCTGATTTCGAAGCATAGATGTCATTCCTGTTGCATCGATTACAACTTTGGCTGTCTTTTTGTATGGTGTTTTTGTTTTATAGTCTATTCCTTGAACTCCCACAACTTGATTTCCATCATACACTAATCCTGTGAGATTAATTTCAAAATCAAAATCCACTCCCATTGCTAATGTTCTTTCGTTTTGACGTTGTGGTAGAACTTGTCTGTTAAGCATATACCCTGCACCATCAAATGGAATTGATGTTTCTCTATCTGGAGAAAATGCCATTACTCCTTTGACTTTGTGTTCAATTTCTGGAGCACTCCAATTCACTTTGATTCTGTTTGACATGTAATCTACAGCTTCTTTACTAACTGCATCTCCACAAATCCAACCGGCAACACTTTTCATTCCAGGTAAATTTGATGCGTTTCTATCTATCACTAAAATTCTTAATCCTTGATTAGAATAATGTGAAACTGATTGAGCAGCAATAGTACCTGCTAATCCTCCTCCCGCTATTATGACGTCATAATCTGCCACAAAAGAACGCCCGTTTATCCGTATTTAAAATAATACCATATTTACAGGTAAAAAAACGTCTGATATCAATATTCAATTCAAAAATGGGGTCGGTTCGTCGCGGCGTCTTCAAAGCTTTCGCTCAGACTGGAGCGGCTATTATCTCCTCATTCCCAAATTAAATTGTCTCGTCATTACTATTTAATCTAGTTGAAATATTTTGCTGAATATTTTTACCGTGTCTTTTTTGTTGTAAATTGGCGTGTGGATTTTCATCTTTATTGTGTCTTTTTCCCTAAATGTTAAATTTCCTTTGATGAAATCTTGTTTGTCAAATCTAATATGGAGTCTGGAGTCGACAGTTCTTTCTTCTATTTGTTCAACTAGATCCTTTATCTGATCATTTGATAACGATTTAACTAATTTTTCAACAAACTTCTGAGCCTGATTTTTTTCAATTTTGGCATTTAATGTTGTTATTGGATTCTCAAAATGACCTGTAGTTTGATTAACTGTGAAATCTTCTTCTTTTAACTCAAAGATATCTTCAAAAGATTTCAAGAATTTTGAAACTTCTTCTGTAGCATGTATAATTACATCAATTGTTACTTCTAATTTGTCAACCATTATCTGTAAGAATACGTTGTTGTTTAGGCTTCAAGTAATGCTATTTCTTTTTCTGCTGTTCTGATAAGCTTAACTTTCTCAAGACCTACATGTCTAACTCTAATCACTTTCTTAAACGCAGCCATTATGTCTGAATTAATCTTGCTGTAACATGTAGCCTGAACAAATTGATCCACTGTCATTTGAGGTACTGTATTGTTAATTACATCTCTTGCAATCAATCGTAATGCATGTTTTCTAGATGTATTGAGTTGTCTATGTGTAAGAGCGAGTACTTTAATTCTAAAGACATACCCGTCTTTAGTTTTGATATCTATAATGAAATTTATTCTTGATGAACCACGTCTGATCAAACTACGTAAAAATTCTTTAGAATATTCATATCTTTTAAAAATTGTAGTAGCTTTTTCACCTTCTACTTTGTTAATTTGGAAATACATTTTGTATTGATGTTGAGATGGATCTCCTTTTAGAATATCATATAATGTTACTTCTAAAACTCTACCTGCCGCATTTTCTTCGTCAGTAATTGGAACATATGCAATTGGAACATTGTTAAACGAATCTGGAGCGCTAACTGTTACCCATTTCTTTTCTCGCCATTTGTCCTTTACTCGTCCTTTTCTACGTGCCAATTATTAACGACCTTTGAATCCAAAATATAAGGGTATGTGACTAGATTGTGTTTTTGCCCATGTATTTTTGTAAAACTTTTGGAATGACAACATGACCATCTTTGGTTTGAAAATTTTCCATTATTGAAACCAGAACACGTGATGTGGCAATTAATGTGCTGTTCAATGTGTGCAAATACTGTGTTTCTTCGTTTGTCTTTTCTCTAAATCTGATCTTTAGTCTTCTTGCTTGATAATCTAAACAATTTGAACAGGAAACAATTTCTCTATAGGCATTTTGTCCTGCCATCCAAGCCTCTATATCGTATGTTTTTGCAGAAACTTTCCCCATGTCTCCTGATGATAGAAGCATTACTTTGTATGGGATTTCTAAATTTTGGTAGAAATCTTCAGCAACTGATAGCATTCTTTCATGCTCTTTCCATGATTCCTCTGGTCGTGCAAAAACAAATTGCTCGATTTTATCAAATTGATGTACTCTGAAAATTCCTTTTTGATCTCTACCATGTGCTCCTGCTTCTTTTCTAAAACATGGACTTACTCCGGCATATCTTAAAGGAAGATCTTTTCCTTCTATTATTTCATCAGAGTGCATGGCAGCCATTGCATGTTCTGATGTTCCTATCATGTAAAGATCCTCGTTTTCAATTTTGTATATTACTTCTTCAAAATCATCAGCTATTATCGCCCCTTCCATGGATTGGCGATTGATCATATATGGTGGCTGAATTAAAGAATAGTTTTTTTCTGCAAGAAAATCTAATGCATAATGAATGAGTGATTGATTTAATCGTACGAGATCGTTTTTTAGATAATAAAATCTTGCACCTGCAACTTTGGCCGCTCTTTCAAGGTCAACTAAATCCAAGTTTTCAGAAATATCTATATGATCATTTACTTTAAAATTAAATTCAGGAATTTTACCCCATTTTTTAATTTCTCTGTTGGCAGATTCGTCTTTTCCAATAGGTACTGATTCATGAATTAAATTTGGAATGGTCAATGCCAAATTCGAATATTTTTTTTCAATTTCTTCCTGCAATGATTCTAATTTTGCAAGTTCCTCTGAAATATTTTTCATCTCAGCTAAAATCGATGACGTATCTTCTCCTGCTTTCTTTTTTTGGGAAATCTCTAGTGCTACTTGATTTTTCTTTTTTCGTAACCCATCTGTTTTCAAAATGAATTCTCTTCTTTTCTGATCTGAATCTATCAACTCATCGAAATCAAATTCTACTGATCTTGCTTTGAGCATATCTCTAATAATTTGAGGACTTTCTTTGATTAATTTTGGATCTAACATTATTCAATCACTTTTAATGCAACCTGGACATGCTCTAAAACTTCATCAATAGTACTAATCAATTTTTTCATGCTTTCCTTACTCTCAAAATTAAAAACAAGTTTGTTATCAATATTTTCAACATAAAGACTCAATCCTTCTGGAAAATTTACATTATCTGGCTCTAATGCTTTTTTTACAGTTTCAGCCTTTTCCTTTGAAAGATTATTGAGAATTACCTGTATTTGACATGTTAACGACATTTACTTCTAAATAATCTAAAAATCCATCTAATTTGTCTTTAGTTATTTTTGCACCAGCTGCTGCATTGTGACCTCCACCAACCCCGTCAAATTTTTCAGCCCCTGTTCTCATTAACTCGCTTAAATTAATCTCTGATTTACATCCAAATGATTTTCTTGATGAAAATTTGATAGTGTTTTCTTCACCACCTGTTCTTAAAATTACAATCTTTCCAGCGTTCTTTGGAGAACCTGCAATTAATGATGAAATTGTACCTGTCATCATTTCTGGAACAATTCCTTCACCATTTACCATAACACATGTCTTGCTTTCTGAAACTCTCCATCTTTCATTTGTTAAGATGTTCATGTATTCTCTAATCATTTTTCTATAATCTGTAAGTATTGTCTCTCCTTCTCTTAGTATTTTGTTTCTATCTCCCATACAAACTGCAATTCCTACTCCTGATCTACTTATTCTTCCACATGAATTGAGCATAGTTGAAAATTCTCGTCCATCTCTCAAAAAGCTCCTTTTGTCTTCTCTTGGGAATGTATAGGTATACCCAATTAATTCTGCCATTATCTCAGTTGCATTTTTTCCAGATGTGAATTTTGTAATGGTTTCAATTACTGCTCTCTTTTCTTCATCGTTTAGTTCTGCTGGTACTCTCCATCTGCCTCCTTCCTTTAGTTGAATTCCAGAAGAATTCAAAAGTGAAAGACATGCGTCTCTGTTCCAAGTAAGACCTTCGATAAAAGGCTGTGAAGTAAATGCAAGAGCATCTGGTAACGGTCTGGTCTCTCTTCCAACTAACAGTAAATCTAGATCAATGTCTACTAGTCCTTCTTCTTTTGCAGTATTGGCAATTTCATAATTTTTTCCAATGAATGATTTTCTTTCCCCCTGATCTTGTCTATCTCCTAAAGCTGAAACAACAGCTATTGCAGACAAATCAGAATTCTTATCATCTAATGCCATTGCTGCAAGATATGCCATTCCTCCTGCACAAATTTCAGTACCTCCATCAATGCCGTATTTCCATGCATTGATGACTTTTTGATTATCATGTTCTTTTTCTGAAATCTGGTGATGGTCTAATACAATCCAATTTTCTCCTAATGATTCATCTAAATTACTTGCAAAACCTCCAGCAAGATCTGTGATTATGTGAAAATCTCTTGAATCTTTTTTTAGAGTGTCTATTACCTTTTTACTAAATTCTTTTGAAGTTCTAACCGTGCATCTTGCACCTGCTCTGATTAGGGCTTTAGTGATGATACTGCCTGATGTTAATCCATCACAATCGATATGAGTTGTAACTGATATTGATTTTCTAGATTTTATGCAGTCTGAAATCTTGTCTTTGAAAAACGAAAGCGACTCATCAAGAGTTTTTGTCATCACTCTAATTGAGCAACTACGGATTTATATTTCCAGTTTTTAGGAATGCGATCTATTCTTTTGTAGTAGACTGATAGTCTATGTACTTTGGCCTCAATTAACTCAAGAGATCTTACATTTCTGTTGTCTCCTTTGTTTGTCTTTAGGTGTTTTTGAAGACCTACTGCTTTTCTTACAATGTTATCCAGATCTTCTGGCATTTCTGCTTGAAGATTGTTTTCTTTTAATATTTCCCCAACACTTTTCTTTGTAATTGGTTTAACTAGCGGGATTGAATGTTGATCTCTTAGTTTCAATCCTATTTGACTAGGTGTTAATCCATCTTTGGAATACTTTACAACTAATTCCTCTATCTCTTTGGGACTCTGTGTAATCCATGATGGTGCACGAAGTGTTGCTGGTCTAATAGTATGTGATTTTCCATGTCTATGTGTATGTAATCGTCCCATGATTTGGCTGATTTTAGAACAAAATTAAACGTTACTTATTCCGGATCTCGTACATAATATCTTCATTTTGGGGTTTAGAATAAAAGTTAAATATGTACATTATCATCACAACGAACAGGTAAACTGTATGAATAAAACAATACTTCTAGCAGCATCCTTGATCGCTGTATTTACCATCGGTTACTATGCAGAAAATGCAATTGCATTTGCACAATACATGGGTAACGTTGGTTCCAAAGGAGAAACCGGAGAATACACCTTAGAAGAAGCACTAGAGATTCAACGAAGAAGAATCGAATCAGCAGAAGCTAATCCAGCATCTGGATCAGGTACACCTTATCTTGATGCAAGTGGTGTAGTCGGTGCATCTGTAATTGCAGCTGCAGTCTTTGGTGGTATTGCAGGAGCTTTCTTCATTAGAGGAAGATCAGGCAAATACGCAGCAATGGGACGAGGATAAACAAACCTTATTTTTCTTATTTTATTTTGTAACCTTTAGTGGATACTGATCTCGTACTTTTTGATAATAAAAGAAATGTATATATCGCACAAATAGAGCCAAAATATACAATGACTCCTATCGTAGGAACTTTCCTAAGTATCCTGTCTTCACTTACAGGTCAGTTAGGACCAAACTATGATCCATTATTCTATGATGTAATGATTTACATCTTCGGAACCATGATGTTCTCGATATTCCTTCTAGGAATTATCTCATTCTGGTTACGTGTACACGGATGGGCTTACAAAGACAACCGTGAGAGATGGGTCGATGAATTGGACAGACACTTTGAAAGAGAAGGCATCGGTCTAATTCCAGACAACGGTAAATACTGGTAAATTACTTCCTTTCTTTTCATTATTTTTAAAATTTTGAATATGTCTATTTTTGTTAAAGTCTTATTGTGAAACATTCAAAGTCTTTGTTGGAATTGCTAAATTTGTGCCTAGTTTTGAGGTAAGAAGTCTTTGTCTTTTGTCTCATCATATTCCTTTGAGATGAATACTGCCTTGTAATTATATCCGTTCTGTAATGGTGTTTTTATAAAATTCTCCGATTCTCTACCATTCACATATATCTTTGATTTTAACTCGTCCATATCCCTTAGAGGAAATTTGAAAATATACAAAAAGTGTCCTATTTCAAACTCTGGATCTTCTTTCCACTCTGCATAAACAGTTCCATCATCAGTAAGCGTGTAAATTGCTCTTTGACATCCTTCTGTAAATCCAACCTTTGCTGGAATATCTGCTTTTTGATTATCTACGTATAGTTCAACAGTAAATGACATCTTCCAATTTTTTTCTATATTGTTTATACATGCATTATGCGGTTGTTCGCCCATGAATGGGTTTACTACTAAAACTGTAATCAGAACTGTGATGAATCCTACACCTGCACTCAAACCCAAAAATCGTATGATCTTTTTTTTCTTGTATGGATCCCCCATACCTGGCCACTTCATACGGTAATTTTTTGAGAATCACTTAAAGTTCTTTCTGTTACTTATCCATTATCTCAATAGTGTCAAATTGGTCTTGATGATCAGCAAAAAAATAAGTAATTTCATCAGAATCAATTTCAAGCCATTCTGATTCTCCACAATAGGGTAAATAGTCCTCAACAAAGAGATCTCCTGGTCCTGTCATTCTTACTATCATCGTCTCTTTTTTTGGAATAATCCCAAATGGTAATTTGAGTACCTTTCCTCTTTTTTGATTTTGTATGTTTACTTTGTAATTGTCATTACGAAATTCAACATCTCCAAAGAAATAACTTTGAAAAATATCTATTTTTATTATTTTAAAACTTAGCACTATCTTTCTAGTTTTTTCTTGCAGATAAAACTTGGTTAATTATCTGTGATAATTCTTTACGTAAATCGTAATTGGATATTTAGAAAATGAAAAGGAAAAGTTGGGTGGTTTAGATAACTTGCCAGGGTCGTGTTGCAAACGTGATCACATAACCGACACCAATGATGATTGATTGATATGCGATGTTGGTATATGGAATTGGTTTGATAATTGGGTCTCCTTCAACGACTACTGTTTGACCTGGACCTAGTCCTGGACCCACTTTTGCTACGTTGAGTTGGGTGTGTACGTGATATACACCTGCTTCAAGTGCTTTTGCAGATAATGAATATTCGACAACAGCGTTACCTGGAATGTCAAAGACGTTTCCTGGTGGGTCTCTTGCCAACATCTCCCATCTGTTACCTGCGTTAGTGGACTCTGAGAAAATGGAAATCCATCCTCTTAGATCTCTTTCTACAAGACTGACTAGTGTACCTTGAACAGTCAAGGTTTCGCCAGTTTGCAGGGATTGTCTGTTGAAAGTTTCATCTTCAATTCTGATGAAACGACTCTGGAGTTGTGCTTGGACACCGTGTGCATCTGCAGTTGGAAGTATGGAATCAACCCAGTTGAAACCAAGTGTACCTAATGCAAGTACGACAGTGAGTCCTAATACGAAAATCTTTTTTTCGACCATAGTCCTAATATCCTGATTGATAATACACATTGTTATATATTTTACCTTGATAACGAGGATCGATATGTTGTGAGTATGTTAATCATTGATGATTAACAATGAAATCAACAGAAATATGATGTAATTATTTCAAATTAATTTGTTTTTTATATGAAAAATTATGCTAATTTACAGTATGATTTGTGAGAAAATTTTAATAATTCACTTTTTTCAAAACCCTTGCTTTATATCTAGAATTAACATGATGGTAGTCATGGCACAGATGCCCGCATTAATCCCAAAAGAAGTTGAGATTCAGAGACTAAAGAAAATCTGGCTCATCGTCATTGCTATGGGATCCACTGCAGCATCAGTCGAAGTAGACAACTTCGTTGATGGTTCTTTACATCAGACCTCTATCAGAGATAGTGCATTTACACCAGCACACTGGTGGCTATACTCCCACTTCATCACATTACCACTTGGATGGGCAGCAGCTGCAATCTATGATAGAAAAGTACCAGTACTCAGAGGTCCAAATAACTCAATTAACACTGGATTGAAGATGACCATTCTTGGTTACCTTGCAACCATGTTTACAATTGGAGTCAATGAGATGTGGCACTTCTGGTTTGTAGAAGAAATCTTTGCAGTACCAAATCACTGGATGTTTAACATGGGTGTCGTAGTAGCATTCATGGGAGCACTTGCATACGTAGTCAGAGTATATGCTCGACTCGTAGAACTAGGTGCAGAAACTCCAGGTGAGAATCCGTACGTTGCAGAGATGTACAAGATGGCTTTAGAAGGCAAATTGTACAGCAGAGCAATTCCATAGATAAACAAAGTGCAAAAGCACACTTTTTTCTCTTTTATTATTTTAAATGTCACGAAGATCGTACTAGACCGACCGTTTAAGAAAGACTTAAAAGGATTCTGAATAGTATAATTCCAGAATGACTCTTCCGAAAGGATTTGGTTCAAGTGGCGCAGGTGGCGCATCTAGCTCTGATGTAGAAAGAATGATTGGCAGACGTGTCGAAAACATGACTGGAATGATCACCATTTCTTACATTGCAGCTTGGTTAGCAACTTTTGGTGGTACTGCAGCAGGATATTTCTATTATCCTTGGGCATATCCAACAAACAGTGGTCATTATGCGTTCATTGTTCTGACAATTATTGAAGCGATTGGTTACCTCTTCTGTGTTAAAGTTATGGAAGAAGGCTCTAAGAAAAACAGCAACGCACTAGTTGGTGCAGTTATCGGAGCAACCGCAGTAGGTACTGTAATCATATCACTATATGTCGGATTTTAGAAGGAAACTCCTTCAGACATCTTCTTTTTACTTTATTTTACCAAAAAACAACGATCTTCATCACACTCTAAAATTTTATATACTGACCGTTTTATCTAGTTGCTAATGGTCTGGCTAAGACGATGTACTCACTACTTATTCATAGTAGTAGTTGCAGTTAACTCAACACTGTTAACAATTAATGCAGGAGACTACATTTTCTATACTGACTGGGCTTGGACTTCGTTCACGGTATTTTCAATATCGCAAACGTTGATGCTTGCAGTAGGTGCAACATATTACCTGACATTTACAGGTGTTCCAGGAACAGCAACGTACTACGGCCTAATTATGACAGTATACACATGGGTAGCAAAAGGCGCATGGTTTGCACTAGGTTATCCATATGACTTCATTGTAACACCAATTTGGTTACCATCAGCAATGCTGCTTGATTTAGCCTATTGGGCAACAAAGAGGAACAAGCACTCCTTGATACTGTTTGGCGGAGTACTGGTAGGAATGTCTTTACCATTATTCAACATGGTAAACCTGATAACAGTAGCAGACCCACTAGAAACGGCATTCAAATACCCAAGACCAACATTGCCACCATACATGACACCAATAGAGCCTCAAGTAGGTAAATTCTATAACAGTCCAGTAGCACTGGGTGCAGGTGCGGGTGCAGTTTTGTCAGTTACATTTACAGCGCTAGGTTGTAAACTAAACACTTGGACATACAGATGGATGGCCGCTTGGTCAAAGTGGGACTAAAACTCCAACCTTTTCCTTTTCATTTTATTATTTCTCATTAGTGTATACTTTGTATGATCTTGAAATTTGATTAAAAAATATTGTACATGTTGTGATCTTTTGTTGTCTCTTTTGACAATATGTGATATTGTGATAATTACATGTGAAGCAACAATACGATCAGATTTTGGTTACTCCAAAACCATTTGTAAAATGGGCTGGAGGAAAACGACAGTTAATTCCTACACTAAATCAAAATCTTCCTGAATCTTTTGGTACCTACTATGAACCGTTTCTTGGCGGTGGTGCATTATTGTTTCATATTCTTACAGATAAAAATGGTCAAAAATGTAGTATTTCTGATTTAAACTCTGATCTTGTATTGGCTTATACTACAATCAGAGATAGAATTGATACTTTAATTGCTTCTCTAAAAAATCATGAAAAAAATTATCTAAAAGATTCAGCGTCATACTATTACTCAATTCGTGAAAGTAATCCAAGAAGTGAGATCGAAAAAACATCTAGATTGATCTTCTTGAATAGGACCTGCTTTAATGGACTATATCGTGTAAACAGCAAAGGAAAGTTCAACGTACCTCTAGGAAAATACTCTAATCCAAATATAGTAAATGAAGAAAATATTCGTGCAGTAAGTCATATCTTACAGTCTAGTAGAATTTCAATCAAATGTAGGGATTTTGAGGCAGTACTAAGAGATGCCAAAAAAGGAGATTTAGTATACTTTGATCCTCCTTATCAACCAGTAAGTGCAACTGCAAATTTCACAAGCTATACTAACAAAGATTTTACATATGATGATCTAACCAGATTGGCAGAACTTTGTTTAAAATTAGATTCTAGAGGTTGTAAAGTATTACTATCGAATTCTGATTCAAAAGAGGTTGCAGATATTTTTTCCAAGAGTCCATGGAAAATTACTAGGATAGAGGCAAACAGATCAATTAATTCTAACTCTAAAAAAAGAACTGGTCATTTTGAACTATTAATAAAAAATTATTAAAGCTCCGAACGGGATCTGAACCCGCGACCTTTACCTTACCAAGGTAACGCTCTACCAGGCTGAGCTATCGAAGCACAAATTTTAGCAATCTAAAATCCTTATAATTCTTGATTATGGCTCAAAAATCTCTAAACTGTTAAATTTCACACAAAATTCTACCCTTTTGGAGGAGTAATCAAGCCTGGCCAAAGTAAGCACATTGTGCTTTTGGACATGCAGGACTTAAGATCATAAAAATGGGTGATCCTGTCTCTCAGGAGTTCGTGGGTTCAAATCCCACCTCCTCCACTGCTCTTTATTTTGGATGTTTTATTCCTCTGGAATTCAAAATTTCATAAACATCAGGAAGTGAAAATACAAATCCAATGTGGACACAATCTTTTTCTTCACATAGCTGACAGAACAATTCTCCTTTTTGTACAGCGACTTCAGCGATTCGGTTTTTAATATTATCTTTAAGAATCACACGATCATCATCTACAGAAATTTTTTCAATCTTTGGAGCATATCTTGCAAATGTCTTATCTTTTTGCATCATCTCCTCTAACATGTAAGTGACATAACCTGAAAAACTATTGACACCTTTCATTGCAAGGTTGTCTTTGTTTTTTTGATATACATCTTGGAATTTATCATAAACAGTTTCTGAAACAGTTATTGATTTGAATCCAGCTTTCGGCAATTTACTTTCCCTTACCGTACAATAAAGTACCGTGGTATATAAGATTTTATCTTTTCGGT
>SYJQ01000049.1 GCA_005798405.1 Nitrosopumilaceae archaeon | reverse complement strand
CGTAGTTAACAAAACAGGTGAGGTATATCCTGGACTAGTAGCAGCGGGAATGTCAGTAACAGAAACACATGGACTGGCTAGAATGGGTCCAACTTATGGTTCAATGTTGTTTTCAGGAAGAAAAGCAGCTGAAATAACAGCTGAAAAAATTAAAGAGTTAGAAAGATAAACAATCGAAAGTTTATTGATTCATTGAAGATTTCAAAAATATTTTTGTATGATGAGCCTGCAGCATCCCAGATTCAACTTGAAAGACTTGCTGTTTTTCTCAAAGAGACATTTCCAGTTAAAGTGGTAACAAGAGACAGCATTCTAAAATATGCAAAAAAAGATACTGCCTCAAAAATTGCATCATGTAGAATTTTTAATCCTAGAAAACCATATGAAAAACATAAACCAAGTACAGACGAAGTTTTTTTTGAAGAAACAAATTTTGAAGACACAGCAAAAACAGAAAACATTATCATGTATGACGGATTTGAAGTTCAGAAAGTACTGACAGAATTAATTCCAAATGAGGAAAGAACATCAGATTTATTTCATATTTTTTTTACAAACAAATTGACATGCACCTATGATTGTAACGATTACAGATATCACGGAAGAGCGTTAATTGGTGCAAATCCTTCAATAATTTCAACAACAGGAATAATTGAAGCGCCTGCAAAACCAAGAGAGTATTATTTAGATTTGATATCAAATTTTACTCAGGGCATAAATGTAGAGTCAATAAAACAAAAGTACAAAGGGACATATCTCGAATATAATGATATACGTCTATCAAAAATCATAGAAGGTTATTTGTTACAAGCGATATTTTATTTTGAAACAGCACAAGCGTTTTGCGATAAAAAAGAATGTAGACTGTTTAACGCACATTGGCAAAAAGACCTTCTATACTCACAGTTGGAAATAGGAAAATTATGTGAGGATCATCAACATGTCTTAAAAAAATTAACCAGTTGAAAATAAACATCATTTTAAGATTAAATAAAAATAGATGCGTGAATTTATCTATTTTTTCCAAAAGGTCCTTGATGATCACTTAGACAGCACGGACATTGTTTAGTATAACATTCATTGATTGTTTCATGGCCACAAGAACCACAATGACAAAAAGTATCACTAGTCACAAGTATGAACAGATTAGAGAAGGTTAAAAACATTGAGATTCTAAATTATCAAATAATCAACATGTCATATCAAGAGTTTTTTGTGTGCATTACAGAGGATACTGCAAGATTTGTTTGATTAGTGCTTGTAAATTATGTATTCTTTTTATGTGAATACCTGTTTTTTTAGATAATTTAATTTCATCATAATCAAGAAGATCTTTTGCAATCATCATACCAATACCAGAAAAAATATCCAATTCATGCGAAGTAAGATTAAGAATTGTGATAGGATACAATTTATTTTGTTCAATGACTGTTTCGAGACTTTTTTCTGATGGGTATCTCCAAGAAAAAACTTGCTGGCCAATGCAATTTGCATATTTTTTTGCATTTTCAGATATTTTTGTATTACAAAAAATAATCTCTCCAAAAAACCTAGGAGATGTGTCTAAGAATCTTGCATGGGTGTAAAGCGCTACTTTGAGTCCAACAAATGTGCCACGATGTGAATTATGCTTGCATTCTATCATAAAGTGTCTAGAATTAGACATGCCAATTAGATCAATTTCATGTAAAGCACATTTACCTTTAACCTGAACTCTGATTCCAGAAAGATCTAAATCATAATATTTTAGTAAATTGGCAACGTAATTTTCAAAAGCAAATCCAGAAGGACCAAGACGCATAATTGCGTCCTTAAGCTGGTATCTTTGATGCAACCCCATTGAATCTTTTTCTTCGGAAATAGCTTGTAAAACTAATTTGTAAATATCACTAGTCCCCATATCGCGATAAACATCTGAACGTACTTTTTTTAAGATTCTCTGGGCAGTTTTTCTGCTTGCTCCTGCTCGCATACAGGTACTCAAAATTTTGTTTGCGTTAAATTTGACCTTACTGCCATCCGCTTTGAATATGGAAAAATTTCTAGGTGCCATATATTAGATTTTCAGACAAGTCATTAAATTTTTACCATAATTGTTTGTGAAAAGAATCCATATTATGAAATGAGATATTCATGGATGGAAAAACAGATTCCTTTTTAACAATGAAGAAATAATTCTAAGCATGGACAGAATCGGATTAATTGTAGGATATGATGAAAAAAGAGTTAGAGAAACTCTGAATTTATTACTTAGGGATAGAAAAAGTGAATTTCAAGAATTAGCAAACACCATAGGCATTCCAAAAACATCTGAAGACTGGGAAGCAATTATTTTGAAGTTCTGTTTGGATTTTGAGGAATGCTTTAAGATCTGGACAGATGATATTGAACCTGATGCGCTAAAAAATACTAAATGCATGACAATTATGAGAGAAATTGCAAAGGGTAAAAAAAACATATCAGAGGTTTTTCACATACAAGATATTGCATACACAATTTGCAAAGATTTTCATGAAACCTACAAGAGAACTAGTTAGCAGAACAAAGTCATCATGATTAATCATGACTGATTAGACAATTAATAACTTAAATTAATGAAATTCAAAGACGTCACATCATGATGGCTGCAGACTCTAGTGCGACGTTACTTGAAAACAAAGACGAACCACCAAAGATGCCAGATAAAAAGAAAACAAAATTTGATGTGGTGATTATAGGAGCAGGGCCTTCAGGATATACTGCAGGAATTTATTGTTCAAGAGCAGGATATGACACACTTATTTTATCAGGCATACTACCAGGTGGACAACTAGTCAACACTACAGAAGTTGAAAATTATCCAGGATTTGAAAAAGGGATAATGGGGCCAGATTTAATGATTGAAATGAGAAAACAAACACAGAGAATGGGAACTACAATCATAGACGATGAAGTAGTAGATGTTGATTTTAGACATAAACCATTCAAAGTTCTGACAGCATCAGAAGAATATGAGGGGCGAGCAGTAATTATTGCAACAGGAGCAAATCCTAGAAAATTAGGATTACCAGGAGAGCAAATGTTTGCAGGAAAAGGTGTATCATATTGTGCTACATGTGATGGTCCATTTTTTAGAAATCAGGAATTGATAGTAGTTGGAGGAGGAGATTCTGCAGTAGAAGAAGCTACATTTCTGACCAAATTTGCAACAACAGTACACTTGGTACATAGACGCGAAGCATTACGTGCAAGTAAAATAATGCAAGAAAGAGCAATGAGAAACAACAAAATAAAATTTCATTGGGATTCTGCAGTGATAGACATCAAAGGGGATCAAAAAATGCGTCAAGCAATATTAAAAAATTTCAAAACAGGTGAAGAAAAAACACTTGATGTTGCAGGTCTTTTTGTTGCAATTGGTCATGAGCCAAATACAAAACTTTTCAAAAAGCAAATTGATTTAGATGAAGAAGGGTACATTATTTTAAAAAATAAAACACATACAAATATTGAAGGAGTGTTTGCAGCGGGGGATGTACACGATAGAAATTACAAACAGGCGATAACTGCTGCTGGATTTGGATGTATGGCTGCAATAGACGTAGACAAGTATCTTACAGAAAATTCCTAAATAATCAACTCAATCCACAAAACATTAGATGAAAAACGCTCAATGTAAAAAATGTTTGAATAAGTTTAATGAAAAAGACATCTATACAATTCAGCAATTTCAATATAGAAAAGAACCATCGTATGAGTGGACAAGAGAGTTTTTCAGTGATTTAGAAATTGGGGAGTGGGATTCATTTTGTGAAAAATGCATGACAGAATATTCAAAGATGTCAAAGAATTCATGGAAAAATCATGCCCAAAATTAGATTTCAAACTCTTTATTGTAGAAAAATTCAATGATGTCATGACAGAAGATCTTGAAAAAATAAAAAAAATAGCAAAGGAACATAGTGATAATTTAGCTGTGTTAGGCAAAGAACTATCAGAGATTCAATTCAATTACAAAGTGGTAGAAAATACAACAGAGCAATATTGGCAAAATCGCATAAATGAATTTAAAAAATATAATGAAAAGGGAACAGAGTATTATACTCAAGCACATGCATTGATGAGTTTAGTTGACAAGGAACAATCAGGATTGTTTTTACTTAGCATAAGCAAATTGCACCAACTTGGATTAAAACTAGTAACAAACATGGAAGAGGTAAAACAAAATCCGTCAATTGTTAAATCAAAAGACAAACAGCAAAGTAAATGGAGTAAAGATCTAAGAGAAAAATTAATAGAATCAAGTAATCAGTGCCTACGCCATGAAATGGATATGAATAAATTTTTTCGAGAGTTTTATGAGATACATCTGAAAAATATTTTAGAATAAAAAACTCAATACGCCAGTTCTGACATATATTTTGCTTCTTTAAGAGCATCTTCAAATTCTTTTTCAGTCATTATGTTTTGTTTAGCATAAACGCTCTTGAATTTTCTTCCATCGTCTGCAAATATTCCAACTACACACCCATTTCCATCAACATGGTATTTTTTCATACATGCATAAACAGCAGCTGAAGATGGGCTGATTAGTAATTTGTCTTTTTTAAGTACCTCTTTTACAACAGAAAATGCCTCATCGTTGCTAACGGAGACCCAATCATCAACAACATTTTCTCGTTTTAAAAACAGATCAGGTTTTGCGGATTCTTCAAAATTTCTCCACCCTTGAATTAGATGATTCTGTTGTGGTTGACATCCAATAATTTTAACATCCGGGTTTTTTTCTTTAAGAAATGTTCCAATTCCAGTAATTGTGCCCCCAGTTCCAACACCAGTGAAGAAATGAGTGACCTTTCCATCAGTTTGTTTCCAAATTTCAGGGCCTGTTCCAACATAATGGCCCATAAAGTTTGCCTCGTTTGCATATTGATTTGGAGAATAATATGTGTCAGGCCTCGATGATGCTATGGATGTTGCTAATGCTATACTTTGATCAGTTCCAGCCCCGACCTTTGGACATAGATCATCGCTTGTTTCAAAAACTTTGGCTCCCAAATTTCTAATAATATCCTTTGTTTCATTACTGGCTTTTTCAGGAATTACTATCTCAACTTTGTAACCAAGTAAATTCGCAATACCAGTTAAGGCAATTCCAGTGTTTCCAGAGGTGGGTTCAATAATGATACTTTTTCCTTTGGTAAGCTTGCCTTTTTCCTCGCCATCTTTAATCATCCAATATGCAGCCCTATCTTTTACAGAACCAAAAGGATTGTGACCTTCAAGCTTTGCAAAATATTCAACTTTAGAATTTGACAAAGAATCTAATTTTACAAGTGGGGTATTGCCTACGCGGTTTAAAATGTCAGAACTAGTAACAGATGCCATGATTTTATTTTATTTTACCTTTTTAATTTGAAAAGTAATTGTATTGCCATCTTTTTTCATGTCCAATAATATATGTCCGTTTCGTGTAACCCATCTTGAAATATCATCCTCAGCTGCAGGATCATCTGCAGAAACAGTCAACACTTGTCCTACCTGCATTTTTTCAATTTCAATTTTAGTTCTAAATACAGGCTCGGGACAAAACAATCCAGTAGCATCTAATTTTTTCTCATTTGACTCAGACATGATAATATCTAATTCATGATACCAGTTTTGTCATATTAAAATCTATTTTAACAAGCGCTATATTAGCAAAATTAGCTCGGATTAACTTTTGAGACTAAATGTATTGGGAGACATCTAGAATATTCAATTTCATTTTGTGACACTCAATTCATAAATTACTCTGTGAGGGCTAAATCACGTGGATTCTATTCAATATGAAATTAGACGAATTTTTGGATTTTTGTTTATTTGTGTAGCAATCGCTGTGGGAATTGCATCAGTGGTAAGTGAAATGTTATTTTTAAATGATGCACCTAGTTATTTTCATGGATTTGCTTGGCTTGGAACATTCGGGATAATTTTTGGTGGTTATTTTTTAAAGTTTAAGGAAAAAATTCCATTGATACGAAATCGTATGAAAAATAGTTTGTCTTGGCCGCTACATGTGAAAATAATAAATGGTTGTTGTTGGGCATTACCGTTTGCTCTAATCGTAGTTTTTCCACAATATTTTCAGTATATGATTTTGCTAGGGATAGGATTAGGAAATTCTTCAACATATGTGTTCATGAAACTTTTTAGCAGGCAAAACAACAAAGAGCAGATTTTGGTTGGGTTAATTGCATTATTGACAATTCCATTAGCCGTTGAAATCGATACAACATTATTTGCGTCTAATCAAGATATCGCAGTTTTATTATCTAGGCTGTTAATTGCAATGTCATATGCTATAGGTGGCACATATGCATTATTTTCAAAAAACAAAGCGTATTGATCATCAATAAGTTGTTGTTTCGTGATTTTTCAGAATAATAAATTTATGAATGGTTTGCATAACAGACAAATCAGAACCACAGAGGATTATTTATCACAATGCCATTTTGAACATAGTGCCGAGGTTTCGTTCTCGCATAAATTCAGGATCATAATTTTGGAAATTAATTTTTTGAGAAATTCTTTTCATTAGAAAAAGCGCTATTTTATAAAATAACGACCAAACATGGCTGTTTTGATTTACATCATATACCTTTAGTAAAAAAGTTAAAAGCCATTTAGCATGAGGATAGTGTTCTGAGATGTAATCAATCAAATAATCTTTTGAATTATGAATTTTATATTTTAGATGATCAAGTGTTTCGTTTTGTAATGCATACCCAGTCTGTAAAATTTCAATCTTCCCATGCTTCATTGATTGTAATATACTGTCTAGATTATTTTCAGATTCCACCATGTTAACACAGCGTCCCAGTGTTGATAGAACATGAGAGTCACTACCAGCTACTTGTGTCATTTTATTATCTAATGCAAATTGGGTCGCTCGGGCATTTGAAAGGATATCAACATTGTTACTATTGAAAACCTCAACCATATCACATTTTTTTGCACTGTCACGTAGTGCATCTAGCAAACTAAAGGGGTGTGGCGCAGATGAAACTCCTCCTTGTTTTCTAACTTGATCTATTATTTCTTCCAAAGTAATTCCAGGTTGAATTTCATCATGAATACCATATGCTAAAACGTGTGCACCTGTATCGGTAGTGATTTCCTCCGCAGGATAAACTTCGATATTTTGAAATTTTGAATGGTCTTTTTTGTATTGTAATAGCTGATCATATCCATCCAAAGTATTATGATTGGTAACAAAGATTGCATCCAATCCCAAATTATAAGAGCGCTCTAATTGATCCCTTATTGAAATATTGCAATCATAAGGTGCTTCTTTATCACCTACATGAAAATTTGAGAAGGAATTATGACAATGTAATTCAGTTTTTAGAATCAATTTAAATAAAATTTTCTTCTTTAGATTATAATTCTATTGTAAAATACCAGTCATCTAAAAAGATCTTCATTTTGAGGACGGATAAGATCAAAGATACCAGAATCTTCATTTTTAAAATCATACCCGCGAATTATTGCAACAGGACAGTTTGTTGCTTTTTTCATCACTAGTTCTGCTGCTGAACATAATTCATCTGCAATTGCAATTGCAGTAATCCGTAGTGTTTTTTCAAAAGAATCTTTGGTTCCGGCATAGTCAAGTATAGGATTCATGCCAGAAATCCCAATAGCATGATTGGTTTGCCCCATTCTAAATGGACGTCCAAAAGTATCAGAAATAACAACAGATACGGTTTTGTTTATTTTTTCCATGATTTCCTTACGAATCTTATACGCAGATGCATCAGAATCCAAAGGAAGTAATGTCACAAATCCATTTTTGACATTGCTTTCATCTATACCAGCATTTGCACAGATAAATCCATTATTTGTTTCAACAATTATGATTCCATGTTGCATTCGAATAATTTGTTTTGATTCTTTCAAAATTAATTCTATAATGCGTGGATTTTTTTCATATTGTGAACTTATGCCTTCTGCCAATAATGAAGGTACCACAGAAGACAATTCAACTATCCGACCTTCTTGTTTTGAGATTATTTTTTGAGCAATGACTAAAATATCGCCATCATGGATTTCTACAGAATCAATTATCAACTTAGATATATCGTCACATGGCTCTATTTCTTTTTCTATGCGGACTGGAATGATTTGCAATTATAATAGTTGTAAAAATACAGTAAGATATTGTTTATGCAGGTGCCGTCGTTTCCAGTTTCAAATGATAGTGTTTATTAATAATATCAAGTATTTTTGAGAGATCTTTTTCTTCCAGAGTGGTAGTCGCCAAATCTTTTACGACGTCTTGAGCTCTATATGCAATACCTAAACCAGAAACATCAAATAGTTTAACATCATTTGCGCCATCTACAACACATATGATGTTTTCTTTCTTTTCATTCCATTCAGCAATTTTGATTTTGGCAGATTTTGATTTGTCAGAATCAACGTGTAGTGTTACACCATCCAGTTTTCCATTTTTAAATACCAATTCATTTGAAAAAATATAATCCAAATCCAATTCTTTTTTTAATCTATCAGTCATTATGGTAAATCCACCAGAGATAGCCATTAATTTCCATCCTGCAGCCTTTAGAACTCTACATGCTTCTTTGGCACCAGTCATTATAGGCAATGCGTCAGCAATTTCTTTGCATGTATCATACTCAAGGCCTTTTAATGCATTTACTCTTGTTCTAAGACCTTCTTCCCAATTAATAACACCTTGAATACCTTGTTTTGTAATTTCCCAAATCTCGTCTTCTTTGTTGAGTTTTTCTGCAAGAATGGGGAGATATTCTGCATCATATAGAACCCCTTCAACATCAAAAATTGCCAGCAATTGATTTCTGATTTGCAAAAAAATTACTAATTATATTAAAGTT
>SYJQ01000048.1 GCA_005798405.1 Nitrosopumilaceae archaeon | reverse complement strand
CAATGAAACTGCTTGTAGTTCTTCAAATCCTTTGCAAATTGCATTAAGCATTGCACCACTTCCTACAGGAACTATTAGTTGATCAGGAACTTGCCAATCAAGTTGTTCTGCAACTTCGTATGCAAGTGTTTTTGAGCCTTCCACATAGTGAGAACGCATGTTAATATTTACAATTCCAATTCCTTTGCTGTCACCAATCTGAGCAGCTATTCTATTTGCATCATCATATGTTCCATCAACTGCAATGTAATTGGCTCCATATGATAATGCCTGTGCAATCTTTGCCATCTCAATATTACTTGGTGCAAATACATGACAAGGTAATCCAGCTTTAGCTGCATGTGCTGCAGTTGCAGATGCCAAGTTACCAGTAGATGCACAACCTACTGCAGACAATCCAAATTCCTTTGCCTTTGATATTGCAACTCCTGCTGGCCTGTCTTTAAATGAAAATGTAGGATTTACAGAATCATTTTTGACGTAAAGATTGTTTAGCCCTAATTTTTTTCCGAGGTTATCGGCTTTGATAAGAGGTGTCATTCCTGCACCAATGCTGACAATATTGGATTTATTTTCTATTGGCAATAATTCAAAATATTTCCAATAGGTGTGTTCACGATTTGCAAATGTATTTTTGGTAATTGTAGGAAAATTATATTTTACATCGAGTGGTCCAAAACAGTCATCACAGATATACTTGAAGGCAGTATCATAGTCTTTTTTACATTCTCTGCATTGTAACGATGTTCTAACCAAGATTACTTTCTCCTTTTAGACAATACATAAAAAATCCTAATATCAAGTTAAGTAGTGCTTAACTTTACTCAGTAAAAAATATAATGAAAAATTGTCAAAATTTATTAAAAAGTTTATGAATTTAAAGGAAACTCGTATTTTAGAGATTTTTCAATTATGAGGAAGGTTTTTAGATATTTTTAGGAGATAAAATGCGTGAAAAAAGGACTGATAGTAGGTATTGCAACAGGGATCAGTATTTTTGTGATTGTTTTGGCTATAGTTTTGATATACAATGAAAAATCAGATGTGATAGAAGTTGAAGATACGTTAGATAAGGAAGTAACACCAGAAACTGAAATTCCTGAAATTCAAGAAAAATTAGACGAGGTTGAAAAAATTAATTTGGAAAATGAGTATTTGCCAAAGGAAAGAGAGTGGATTACATCAGGACCGTTTCAAATTGATCGTAGTCAATATGCAATAGGTGAAAAAATTTTCATTATAATTGGAGGATTAAATTCAAATGAGAAAGGCCAGATTGCAGTTATGAGACCACTAAATGACACACACTACTCGGTATATTTGACCATTCCATTTGATGGAAATACAAAATCCGCATTCAATTACTACATAGAACCTCAGATTTCCAAAGTCAGAGGAATATGTTCTGTAGATGACATAGCAGGAAAGTGGACAATGGTTTTCAGAGGAACAGATTATCCAAATTTAAATTTTGAAATAACAGATGATGTTGTTCCTGGAACAAATATAGAACCTGAATGTTAGATTATTTTTCCAAGTTATTGTGGAAACAAACTTTCTCACCAGTGTGACACGCTGGTCCTGATGGCTCTACAAGATAGATAATTGCATCAGAATCACAATCAACAAGAATCTCTTTTACTTTTTGGGTGTTACCAGATTCTTCGCCTTTCATCCAAAGTTTATTTCTAGAGCGACTCCAAAACCAAGAGTTACCAGTTTTTTTAGTCATCTCAAGTGATTCCTTGTTGGAATAAGCCAAAGTCAGTACATCTTTTGTATTTGCGTCTTGAACAATTACTGGAACTAGTCCATCACTTTTTGCAAAATCAATATCATCAATTAATTTTTTCATTATCTTAAATCATAAAGTATGGCTTATAATCGTACAGGAATTTGCTTTTCTTTGAGATACATCTTTACTCCATTTACACCATGAGTTTGATAGTGAAATATCGAAGCTGCCAAAGCAGCATCAACATTTGATTTTTGAAAAACATTCACCATATCATCTGGTTTTCCACATCCACCAGACGCAATAACTGGAATAGATACGGAATTGACAATTTCTTTATTTAACAAAATGTCATATCCATCTTTTGTACCATCTTTGTCAATGCTGGTGAGCAATATTTCTCCTGCACCGAGTTTTTCAGCTTTTTTTGCCCATTCAATGGCATCAACTCCAGTTACTTCCTTTCCGCCATAAATGAAAACTTCAAACCAAAATTGTTTTCCATTTTCAGAAAAGAGGTTTTTATCTTTTTGAATATCAAAATTTCTTTTGGCATCAATTGCAACTACAACGCATTGCCTTCCAAATAGTTCCATTAGTTCAGTGATAACGTGTGGATTTTTTATTGCGCCTGTATTGATTCCTACTTTATCTGCACCATTAAGTAAAATGTTTCTTGCGTCTTCTAGTGATTTTACACCACCTCCAACAGTAAATGGAATGTCGATTACTTGTGCTACCTTTCTAACTAAATCCTTGATTGTTTTTCTCTGCTCATCAGATGCAGTAATATCCAAAAAAACAAGTTCATCTGCACCTTCATCGCTATATTTTTTAGCCAATTCCACAGGATCACCTGCATCTTTAATTGATTCAAAATGAAGACCCTTTACTACTCGACCATTTTTTACATCAAGACATGGAATTATTCTTTTTGTTAGAGTCATGCTATTTGTTTTGCCTCCTTAATTGAAATTTTATTTTCATAAAGTGCCTTGCCTAAAATTACTCCAAACGCGTTTTTTTGTTTTACATCTTGTACGTCTTGTATATTTGAGATTCCTCCACTTGCAATTACATGTGCGTTATCTAATTTGCATGCCTGCTCTAAAAATTTCAGGTCAGGTCCTTGCATAGTTCCATCACGACTAACATTTGTTAGTAAAAATTCAGAAAATCCCATTGAAAGAAATTCTTTTATGGCATCAATTAATTTAATGCCTGTTTCTTTTTGCCATCCATGAATTACTATTTCACCATCAATATGATCAGCAGAGATTACAATTTTTTCAGGTCCTAAATTAGATAATAATTTTTTCAGTATGGGTTTGTCTTTGAATGCCAATGTACCTAAAACAACCCTGTTAGAAATTTTTGAAACATCATTTATTATTGATTCATCTCGTAGTCCTCCAGCTACTTGAATCGGAATTGAAGTCTGCTCAAGAATTTTTTTAATTATTAAAAGATTTGAGCCCCTGCCAAGTGTTGCATCTAGATCCACCAAGTGAAGCATATCGGCACCGTTCGCTTCCCATTTTTTTGCTACCTCAATAGGATTATCACTGTACACAGTTTTCTGGTCAGGATCACCTTTGTAGAGTCGTACCACTTGACCATTCATTAGATCAATTGCAGGAATTACTTTCATTTTTTACACACATCTAGAAAGTTTTGAATCATAATTTTTCCCACTTTGCCAGACTTTTCTGGATGAAACTGTGTTCCAAAAAAGTTGCCCTGCTCAACAACTGCAGGTACTTTAATTCCATAATCAGATTCTGCCGTAATGATGTCATTGTTTGCAGGCTTTACTCTATACGAGTGTACAAAATATACCCAATCTCTGTCCTTTACTCCTTCAAGTATTTTGCCAGATTTTTTAATTTCCAAATTATTCCATCCCATGTGAGGAACTTTCATTGATGGTGGAAGAATAATTACATCGCCCTTAATTATGCCCAAGCCTTCTTCGTTTCCTTCCTCACTTTTCTCAAAAAACATTTCCATGCCAAGACATATTCCTAAAACAGGAGTGTTGTCTTTTACATAATCATTAAAGCCAGTTTTTGATGATTTGCATATACTTTTGATTGCAGGATCAAAATTTCCTACTCCTGGAAGCAGTAATCCAGAGTAAATATTTGGCTTGTCAAAATCAGTAATAACATCTACTGTAGCTCCTGTTTTTTCAAGTGAGTTTTTTAGGCTGAAAATATTTCCAGCGCCGTAATCAAATATTGCAAGATTTACCATTTACATTGAACCTTTTGTACTTGGAATGCCTTTTTGTTTTTTATCATATGAAGATGCTTCTCTAAATGCAACAGCCAATGATTTGATTGCAGCTTCTACCTTATGATGATCATTTTCTCCATACTTTACAGTAAGATGTACACAGCTGTTCAAATTTTGAAGTAGTGATTGGAAAAAGTGTTCCAAGTCTTCTTTTGATATGTCTTCAATTGTGTTTCGTTTAATTGATAAGGTTAATTTCCAAAATGGTCTTTTTACAAGATCAATTGAAGCCTCAGCCAGAGATTCATCCATCGGTACTGATGCATAGCTAAATCTGGTAATGCCACTTCTGGTTCCCAAAGCTTTGTCAATAGCCAAGCCCATAGTAATTGCAGTGTCTTCAATCAAGTGATGTTCAATTTTATCATTGGATTTTGCACTAACCTTAAGATCCATCATGCTATGTTTTCCAAAAGATGTGATTAAATGATCAAGAAAATTAATTCCAGTTTGAATGCTAGTTTTTCCTGTTCCATCCAAATTAACAGAGACAGATACGCTGGTTTCTTTTGTACTGCGGTTTACGGAACTTTTTCTTGGTGTCATATTTTTCACAGGAGCTGTGCTTTGTCTTATTCTAAATTTAACATCTTCGGAAGCAGATTAATAGATTCCAATGCAAATTGAGCCCCACTTTGCTCAAATAATTTCAGTTTTTCTTGCGGATTTTTGCTGGTTCCTATAATTGCACAAAAAGTAGTTTTATGGCCTAAATTTGTAGCCTTTTTAGCCATGATAAAGTCCTCCATCGAATCTCCAACGTAAATGCAATGATTACAGTTCATACCATTAATTGAACGAACTAATGATTCAGGATTTGGTTTTGCAAGTTCTCTTGGCTCATCTTCTAGAAATGCAGAATTTTTCAGATCAAATTTATCCAATAGTGATTTGAGAGAGTATTTGATTGATTCTTTTCCTCGTCCAGACACAATTGAAATTTTCGAAGAGAATCTTTTTTGCAGTTTTTCAGCTAGAAGATTATTGATTATAACAACATCATTTTCTATCAATCCAGGTTCTGAAAATTGAGATGGTTGTTTGAAGAGTTTGATGTAAAGTTCAGGTCCATAAAAAATCTGATCAAATATTTTGTATAATGGATTATCATGATGAGTTCCAGGGTATGATAATTGGTTTTTTATGTCGCTGACATCAACAAGTTTTTCAAGATATTTTTCTACAGATGAAATTCCAGAGGGATCAGTATTTGATATAACTTTAAAAATAAATTTATGCTGAGACTTGTTTAATTTTTTTGCAGCGACTAGAGAAAGAATTACTGCATATGTCAGATCTACCTCATCATTAAATCCGCCACTTGATTTGAATCCATCAATAATTTTAGAATCAATTTCAATACTGTCAGTGGTTGGAGAGAAATTTTTCAATACATATTTTACAGTTTTAGATATTGCAAGATCATATGATTTTGTAATATCAATTAACACGCCATCACAATCAAAGATTATGCCATCTGCTGAGATCAGATCGTCTGAAATGGAATCATCAATGTAGATTCCTGACTGTTTTTTTGTTAATGTCATCCTAATAAATCACGAATTGCAAGTAAGAATTTAGAGTTCATTTCTTTAGTACCAACTGTAACTCTAAGGCAGCCATCATGTTTTCCAATTTTTCCTAATTTTCTAATCGATATTCCTTGTTCTGCTAGGGCATCATAGACTCGTTTGTGAGAGCCGTGTGCATCAAAGAGGACAAAATTAGCCTTGGAATCAAAGACTTCAAAGGCATCGTATTTTCTAAGATTTTCAATAATTCTTTTTCGCTCGTCTTTGATTGTTTTTATTGCATCCTTCATTTGAGCAGATTGCTCCAATGCCAGAATTGCAGATTCGATGGTAAGTGTACT
>SYJQ01000047.1 GCA_005798405.1 Nitrosopumilaceae archaeon | reverse complement strand
TTAGACTCTGTCACACTCACTACAACCAAACATCCAAAGTCTCTAAAAGGCGCAAAATTCTTTGAGACATCAGATATTGATCTGGACAAAATAGACAAGCCCACAATTATCTTTGAAGGAAAAGCAAAACAAGCTGTATCTCTTTTTCCTGCAAACATCAACGTTGCAGCATTGCTGAGTCTGTCTGGAATTGGAAGTGAAAAGACTATAGTGAAAATTGTTGCAGACCCAAACACTAGCAAAAACACTCACAACATAATAGCTCAAGGAAAGTTTGGCAAGATGACCATAACAGTAGAAAATGTCCCAGACGAGTCAAATCCAAAGACAAGCAAGCTTGCAATTTTATCTGCAATTGAGACTCTGCGAAAATACTGCTCTGATGGCATTTCCATTGGCACGTAATATGGCAAGAATTGCCATGATTGCCTGTTTTTTAGATTAATCCGGACCTGATCTTATTCTTTAAATCACTACTGATAACTATGGTGTTTGCAAATGTTAGTTCAAGAAACAAGCCTCAAAAATGAAATTCTTCGCCTCAAAAAAGAAAAAGACGTAGTTATCTTGGCTCATAATTACCAAATTCCAGATGTTCAAGATGTGGCAGATTTTACAGGTGATTCACTAGGACTATCAAGACAAGCTGCCAAGGTATCACAGAAAACAATTCTGTTTTGCGGTGTTCACTTTATGGCAGAGACTGCAGCAATTATCTGTCCTGACAAAAAAGTTTTGATTCCTGATTTACAAGCTGGATGTTCATTATCTGATTCAATTACTGTCGAAGAGTTAAGAAACTGGAAGATGCAACATCCTGGAGCAATCACTGTTGGATATGTCAATACCACTGCAGAAATAAAATCAGAACTAGATTATTGTTGTACTTCAGCAAATGCAGTAAATGTAGTAAAGGCAATTCCTGCAGATAAAGAAATTTTATTTTTACCTGACATGTTTTTGGGTTCTTATGTTGCCAAAGTTACCGGACGAAAGAACATGTTCATATGGGCAGGAGAGTGTCATGTTCATGCTGGTATCAAGCCAGAAGACATTGCAAAAAAACTAGATTCACTGCAAGACGCTGAATTTCTAATACATCCTGAATGCAGTTGCACCACTCCAATGATGTATGATGTTGCATCTGGAAGTTTTGATAATAACAAAGTTTCAATTTTATCCACAGAAGGAATGCTAAATCATGTGAATAACTCTACATCAAAGAACTTTGTTGTTGCAACTGAAACTGGAATATTATACAAGATGAGACAACAAAATCCAGGCAAGACATTCATTCCAGCATCTGAAAAAGCAGAATGCCAATACATGAAAATGATCACACTGAAAAAAGTATACGATGCACTAGTCCAAGAAAAAAATGAGGTTGTTGTGCCAAAAGAAATTGCAGACAAGGCAAGAACTGCAATAGAACGAATGCTTGCAATTAGCTAATCTGAGCCTGATTTCCCAACTATCTTATTTAGCTGATTTTAAATAATTTTGATTTGGCAGGTCTATTTAGCAAAAATCCAAAAGAACCAAAAGAAAAAAACACTTTACAAAAAAGAAAGGAATTACGAAAGCTAGTCAAACAAAAACAATATGATGACGCCTTGAAATTGGGTTTAGAAATTCTACAAAAAGCACCATATGAACAAAATGTTTTGTTTATTGTTGGTGGAATATACTATATGAGAAATCAATATCAAACAGCCCTTCCATATTTTGAAAAGGCATTAGATATTGGCGCTTATGATGTTGAGGTCTTGACTCTCAAAGCAAACTCCCACTATTTTCTTGGAGAACCAAAAAAAGCACTTGCATGTTGTGAAAAAATCAAAGAAATTGATCCAAAAAATAAGGCAGTGGCAGAATTACTGTCTAAACTAAAATAATCATATTTCTAAACTCATATCAATTCCCTTGACTGAGTTTGTAATGCTTCCAACAGATATGATATCCACACCTGTATTGCCATATTTTGCAATATTTTTTGAATTGATTCCACCTGATGCTTCAAGTAATACTTTGTCTCGTAGTTTCTGACTTTTAAGAACCTGGATTGTTTTTTTAATCTGTCCTGGAGAAAAGTTATCCAGCATAATTATGGTTGCACCCTCTTTTGCAGCCAATACTGCATCTGGTGTATTTTCAACTTCAACTTCAAATTTTTTGTATCTTTTTTTTGCAGATTTTATCAAAGACAACAAAGAATCACTCACTGCAATGTGATTATCTTTGATCATCACCATCTCATCTAATTTTAATCGGTGTTTCTTTCCGCCGCCAATCTCCACTGCTTCCTTGTCAAAATATCTCAGACCCGGTGCAGTCTTTCTTGTTGCATATAGTTTGGTTTTTTTGTTTATTTTTCTCACCAGACAGTCTGTCTGAGTTGCAATGCCGCTCATTCTTGTGAGTAAATTAAGTGCAGTTCTCTCGCACGTTAGAATTTTCCCAGCATCACCTGTTATGGTCATTATTGTTTGGTTTGGCTTTATCTTGCTGCCATCTTTTTTTATTATCTTTGTGTTGCATCCTTTTAATCTAAATATCTCACTTGCATGTTTGACTCCTGCAAGTATGGCATCTTCTCTTGAAATTATTTTAGCAGAGATGTTTCTCTTTGGCAAAAGTGCACTGGTGATATCTCCTTTACCAATATCTTCAGATAAAAAATCCATTAACTGCTTTTTAGCGTTAAATGACAACATGATGATATGACAAAGTATGATTCTAAAGATTAAGTTTACGTAACTTTGATTGCGTACTTGCCTTTTTTTGTAATTCCCAATGTTTTTGAAACCTGAGAATTTGTTGGGTCAACAACTAATACAACTCCATTCCAGTCTGGTGTCAAGTCTGATGATTTGCATGCTGGACATACTTTTCCTGTAGTTACAAACTTGCATTTTCTACAAGCCATCTCTCGTGCCATTTAACTTGCCTCTACTTTAGCTTCTTTTGAATCAGA
>SYJQ01000046.1 GCA_005798405.1 Nitrosopumilaceae archaeon | reverse complement strand
CGATTTTTAGAAAAGGCAAAAAAATTTCAAGCTGATATAGTATGTTTTGATCTGGAAGACTCTGTACCTGATGAAGAAAAAAAAAATGCTAGGAAACTAATTCAAACTGCATTAAAATCACGTTCATCATATCTAACTTCAGTTTTTGTTCGAATAAATTCTCCAAAATCTGGAAAAATTCCAGATGATCTTAAAGAAGTAATTCAAAAAGGAATTGATGGAATTGTAATTCCAAAAATCAATAATATTAGTGAAATAAAAAAAATTGAAAAAAATCTCTTGTTATTGGAAAAAAGCCGTAAACTAAAACCAACTCAAATAATTCCTTCTATTGAATCAGCGGAAGGTGTAGTCAATACATATGCCATAGCATCTAGTAGTAATAGAATATCTGCAGTTGTTTTTGGAGTTTTTGATCTTTTAAATGACTTGGGAATTGAATATACAAAAGACGCTGAAGGTGGAAAATACTCCAGAGCAAAGATTCCTGTGGATGCAAAAGCAGCAGGAATATCTGCAATTGATGGTATTTGGCAGGATCTTAATGACATAAAAGGACTTGAAAAAGACTGTGAGATTGGAAAACATCTAGGTTATGCTGGAAAAAGTATCATACATCCTGACCAGATTTCTACAACGCATAAAATTTTCTACCCTAGCAAAACAGAAATTCAATGGGCCGAAAAAGTTTGTAAATACTATTTAGAATCAACAAAAAAAGGTAAAGGTGCAACTACCGTAGATGGAAAAATGATCGATGAGGTTCATTTTAAGCAAGCAAAGACATTACTTGCTATTACAAAGAACAGTATAATTTAGTATTTTAAAGAAATTATTCACAAATAGACATAGTTAATTTGTGAAATTCACGCTAGTGCTTTTATCCAATGTTTTTTTATTTATGATTCCTTGAACTATGACATCATTTTTTTTTATCACTATTTTTATTTCATCAAAAATACATTTGTATTTTGAAATTCTTTTACTTTCACTAAGAATTCTTCCAGATTCCAAGATTAATCCATTTATTATTAAATTTTCAATTTTTCTATACCCTGATGTTTTTGGAACTTTGGAATCATTGAGAATTTGAGGTATAGTCAAATCATTCTCAAAAAGACAAGTCAGTATTTTTCTAGTTTCAGAATCTCCACATGATTCTAATATTAAATTAATTAATTTCTGATCAATTATTTTAACAGAATAATTTTCATCGGTTTTTTTAATTTTAATAATTTCATTAATGCAATCATTTTCAAATTTTTTTCTATCTAAGTTGGAAATATTCTTTAACATTTCATCAAATTTATGAAAATGTTCTATTGAAAGCTTTATTGACATTCCATGCTCTAAGAACAGTTTTCTCTCTAGATTTTTTAGATCACTAGAACTCAATTTTTTCTTAATTATATGAGATAGTGATGTTGAGATTAACCTGTCAATTCCAGCCATTATCCATTAGAAAATAATACAAAATATTAAAGCATGTTTCATTAAGCATGACTAGAGATGCAACGTTCTGTTATTGTAGTAGATGATGATGAAGATACTGTTCGTCTATTTAGCGAGTTTTTAGAAGAAAAAGGGATCAAAGTAGTAGGAACTGGTTATGATGGTGTAACTGCAATCAAACTATACAAAGAAAAAAAACCAGACGTTGTACTAATTGACATGATGATGCCAAATGGGAGTGGATTCTATGCAATTAAAAAAATCCAAGAGATTAATTCCAAAGCAAAAATCATCGCTGTTAGTGGAGATAGTAGTTACTCGACTGAAGAAAAACTAGAAAAATTATCTATTCCATTGATTCAAAAACCGTTTAATATGGAACAAATTCTTTCTGTCATCAATGCCTGAGTATTTCCCACATTTGGAACATTTCATATAATGTTATATTGCAATCCTCATACAATAATTCTGTAGTATGAGCAAACGTGTAACAATAATGATTGATGAAGATCTGGATAAAAAAATAAGACTTCGTCAAGCAAAAATGATTCAACAAGAACAGACTTCGTATAGCTATTCTAAAGTATTGAATGAAACACTTAGAAAAGTTTTAAAATAATTATTCTATTTTCTGTCACTATTCTTCGAATAGAATAAAGATATGTTGATCATTATACTAGTGATCTAAACTGATTAACTTACTTGATCCAACTATTGTAATCACAAGAATGTTTGAATCTGGAAAATTTGATGACATGTTAAATTATTGTTCAAAGTTACTTGAAACCAACCCTGATGATATGGTGGCATTACAAAATTCTGCACTGGCTTTATTGCATTTAGAAAAATTTGAAGATTCAATCACTTATTGTGATAAAGTACTAAAAATAAAAAATTTTGATGTTTATGCCTTAAAAAATAAAATTTATTCACTTGAAAAGTTAAATAGGTACAATGATGTTTTAGCATGCTGTACAATTATTCTTGATGTTGATTGTAATGATACATGGACACTCAATAGTACGGGTTTATCGTTAAATGAATTAGATAGGCATAAGGAGGCTATAGAATTTTATGATAAGGTACTAAATCTTGATAGCAAAGACATTACTGCATTGATGAACAAGGCTATCTCACTTAATCACTTAAAAAATTATAGAGACTCTATAGAATATTATGATAAGGCACAAACAATAGATTCAAGCTTACATGAAGCATCAATTGCCAAATCTCAATTATTTGAAAAATTAGACATGAAAGATGAGGCATTTTTGGCTGCACAAGGTGTTTTGATTAAAGATATGGAACAAATCAAAACTGACGCAAAAAAAAACAAGTGTTCCGTTTTTCACCAATACTGTCAGAATGAATTTGAAGAATTAAGGGATAAAAAATAAATTTAGTAACAAGAAAATCAATTTATACAAAGAAATTTTACTCAATAAACGATGTTTACTGGAATAGTTGAAGGAATTGGTAAAATTGAAACAATTTCAAAAAATACCAAAAATAGAAGTGCTATCCAAATGACTGTGAATTTAGGAAAATATGCAAAAGGTTTGAAGATCGGACAAAGTGTAGCTTTGAATGGAGTTTGTCTCACTGCTACAAAATTATCTAAATCTAATTGTATTTTTGAAATGATAGAAGAAACTACTCAAAAAACTGATTTGGGAAATCTAAAACCTGGAGATATCGTTAACATTGAGAGAAGTCTAAAAACTGGTGACAGATTGGAGGGGCATTTTGTTTTAGGTCATGTAGATGGAGTTGGAGTCATCAAAAAAATTCAGAATAAACCTAAAGAAGTTCAAGTTTGGTTTGAAATTCCAAAAAAATTATCCAAATATGTTGTAAAAAAAGGCTCAATTGCAGTTGATGGAATAAGTTTAACAGTGGTAGATGTGAAAAATAATCTTGCTTCTGTATGTTTGATTCCTCATACGATGGAAATAACCAACTTTAAAACAAAAAATGTTGGTGATAAGCTTAACATTGAAACTGATATTCTTGGAAAATATATTTTAAAGTAGAATCAATATCCTACCACTTTTATGGTAATTACCAATTTTATAGTAAACTTTATAATTAGTTTAAGATGATTTTTTATATATGTCACTTGAATCTGGACTTGAATCATTAAAACGAGGCGAATTTGTATTATTATTTGATTCTGCAGGAAGAGAAAATGAGATAGATATGGTAGTTGCCGCAGAATTTGTAACACCTGAACATGTTGCAAGAATGCGTCAACATGCTGGAGGTCTTTTGTGCATTGCAATTGATCATAATTTTGCAAATTCTTTAGAATTAAGATATATGCATGAAATTTTAGCAGAATCACCTATCTCAAATAAAGAAATGATCATGGGACTTGCTCCATATGGTGATCACCCAACATTTTCAATCTCTGTAAATCACTATCAAACTTATACTGGTATAACTGATAAAGACAGATCGTTGACCATCAGAGAAATGGCAAATATTTTTAATGTTGAGAACAAAAAGAAAAAATTTGTTTCCTCTTTCAAAACTCCCGGCCATGTTCCTTTGTTAATTGCATCAAAAGGATTATTGGCAAAAAGACAAGGTCATACTGAAATGTCTGTTTATCTTACTCAGATTGCAGGTTTAACTCCTGTTACTGCAATTTGTGAAATGATGGATGCTGAAACTTATGCTGCTTTATCTGTTGATAAAGCAGAAAAATATGCAAAACAAAATGCAATTCCATTAATTGATGGAAAAGAATTATTAGAATTCGCCAAGGTGCATTAATTCTGAATATTGCTATAGTAGTTTCGGAGTTTAATGAAGAGGTGACATCTAGAATGCTTTCTGTAGCTGAAGAAAAAGCAAAAATGATGAAATTGAAAATAAACTATACCTGCAAGATTCCAGGTGCATATGATATGCCAATTATAGTTGATGCCTTATTACAAAAAAAAGATGTTGACGGAGTAGTTACCCTAGGTGCAATAATTAAAGGACAAACAAAACATGATGAAGTAATCGCACATTCTACAGCACATGCATTAACTGCTTTATCAATTAAATATCAAAAACCAGTCTCTTTAGGAATAACTGGACCTGGAATGCAGGAAAGACACGCATATGCTAGGATACGACCTGTGGCAGAGCGTGCAGTTGAATCAATTGTAAAAATATACAACGAGCTACAAAGGATCCAAAAATGATTCAACTTAGCATATTGAAAATAAATGGATATGGGCCTTGGACTTTAACCCTAGGAAGCGATAGAGAACACGCACTTCAAATGCTTCAGGCATCACTTTACAAAGAGGTTCAAAAATTATTCTCAGATAAAAATTGCCTTGTTTTCTTAAACAGAGCAGATGAATTTTTTGTAGTTTCTAATGGATTGACCACAGATGATCATATTGAAATTCAAAAAAATCTTGAAAAATCTTTTGATGTCAGATTATCTATGTCTATAGGTTATGCTGACTCTCCGTTTGAAGCAAATCTTAAAGCATATGAAGGGAAAAAAAATGAGATTTTTTTAAGCAAAGAACATGCAATTTTTGGCTTCATTAATGGAAAATCTGAACAAAAAGTTTCAATCATGCACTTTGATGTAGATAATCTAACTTCCAGGCGAAAGATTAATTCTCCTTATGAAATCACTTCAACAATTTTTGAATTATATGCAAAAATGTCAAAATTTTTTCTAAAAAAAAATTCTCTTACATTTTTTATGGGAGGAGATAATTTTATGGTCGTTGCAAACGATGATGCTAAAAACTCTGTAAAAGACTTCATTAAATTAATAGAAAAAGAAGATCATATTGTTTTGAATTGTGGAATAGGTAACGCAAAAACTTCTAGAGAAGCTGTAAAACTTGCAACTAAATCTCTTGATACGATAAGAGAAATAAGAGATTCAGGAAAAGAAAAACCTAATGTTTATGAATTATCATGCTAATTAAAAATGCAAGTATACTACTCGGTAAAGAGTTAGACTTTATTTCAAATACTAACATAAAGATACAAGATCAAAGATTCAAACGAATTCAACCTAACATAGGAGCTAGCGCAAAAGAGGAGTCATTAGACTGTGAAGGATTGTTATTAATTCCAGGATTTGTTAATTGTCATACACACATAGGCGATTCTATTGCAAAAGATGTCACGCTTAACAGTTCAGTTGACAAACGAATTCATCCTGTATCTGGAGCTAAACCAATAATTCTAAAAAATACAGACAAAAAATATCTTGCAAGTTTTATGAAAAACTCTTGTTATTCTATGTTAAATAAAGGAATTACAACTTTTGTCGATTTTAGGGAGGGGGGAATTGAGGGTGTTTTACTGCTAAAACAAGTTCTGTCTGAATTGCCACTTCGTTCAATTATTCTTGGAAGGCTGGAATTCTATCAAGGACCAATTGAAATTAAAAAAAACATCCCTCTACCAAGGCATAAAATGGATGAACTCACAGAATTACTAAAAAAATGTGATGGCATTGGAGTAAGTGGTGCAAATGAAAATAGCACCTCAGTACTAAATTATTACTCTGGTACGCCTAAAATTCGGGCTATTCATTCATCTGAGACAAAACAAAGTGTTTCTACATCAAAAAAGATTACTGGGAAATCTGAAACAATACGCGCATTGAATCTAAAACCTCATTTTCTTATACACATGACTCATGCCTCATCAGGCGACATATATGCAGCAACAAAAAGAACTCATGGAATTGTGATTTGTCCTAGAGCAAACGCTGCACTTGCTGAAGGAATTCCTGACATTGAATTGATGAAAAAAGCTGGTTGTACAATAGCATTAGGTACTGATAATGTTATGATAAACTCGCCAGACATGTTTAGAGAAATGGATTATTTGTGGAAAGTAACCATGGGTATCCACAAGAAAAGAGTTAGTCCAAAAGAAATTCTAAAAATGGCAACTGTGAATGGTGGAAAAATTTTGAGAAAAGATATTGGAGTGATTGAAAATGGTAAATTTGCAGATTGTATTTTCATAGATAAACATGCATTAGATTTAGAGCCAATGCATAATCCACATGCATCTATTGTACATAGAGCATCTGAGTCTGCTATTCGAGCTGTGATGATTGGAGGTAAAATAGTTCATGGAAAAATCTAGACCTCATGTAATTTTGAGTGCTGCAATTTCAATTGATGGAAAAATCGCTACACGTTTGGGTGATTCAAAATTATCTTCTAAAAAAGATAGGATTAGACTTCATAAACTTCGTGCAAGAGTTGATGCTATACTTGTAGGAAAAAATACAGTACATAGAGATGATCCATTACTTACTGTAAGATATGCAAAAGGAAAAAACCCTATAAGAATAATTTTGGATTCTCAAGGAACAATATCTACTGGCTCAAAAATTTTACAAACATGTAATAAAGTTCCTACAATTATTGCAGTTTCTAAAAAAATTAGTAAACCAAATTTACAAAAACTAAAAAAATTTCCCATTGAAATAATCATAACAGGTGAAAATTCAGTTAACATAAAATCATTAATGAATATCCTGAGTAAAAGAAAAATTAATACCGTTCTGGTTGAAGGTGGTGGAACTGTTAATTGGCAATTTATACAAAATAATTTGTTTGATGAACTTTTGATAACTCTTACTCCATTTGTTATTGGAGGTACTGATGCGATAACATTTGTTCAAGGAAAAGGTTTTGATAAAATCATAAAATCGCCCAGACTCAGATTAAATACAATAAAAAGACTCAAAAATTATCTTGTTTTACATTATACAAAAGTGTAAGTTATTATACTTAATTTAAAATATAATAAGAAATTGGCAGCAAAAAAGAAAGCTACAACAAAAAAGACTACAACTAAAAGCACTAGTAAAAAATCAAAAGCTAAGGTAAAATCACCAAGCAAATCAAAATCTGGAAAACCAGCATTTGGTGGTTATGCAATTAGTTTTGCAGGTCGTCAAGAAACTGTGGAACAAGTTTTTGGTAACAAACCTATTGCACCAAGTGAAATGACAAAAAAGATTTGGGCATTTGTTAAAGCAAAAAGCCTTTCTAATCGTTAAAAACACAAAATTGTTAACGAGTAATTCGTTAACAAATTTCCTATCTTTTAATTATTTATCTGGAAATCTGAATAAGATATAGATATCAGATTTCATTTGTAATTATTATGTCGACTGCATCTTTAAGACGAGATCATGATCTAATAGAAAAAGTCATCAAAGCAATGGAATCTACAATTCAACTTCTAAATGATGGAAAACAAATTCCTGAATCTATATTGTTACCTGTAATTGATTTTACAAAGAATTTCACTGATGTTTGTCATCATAGCAAAGAAGAGAATTCATTATTTCCTGCATTAGAACAAGCAGGAATGCCACGTAATATGGGTCCAATTGCAATGATGTTGATGGATCATGAACGTTCACGAGAAATTGGAAAAGAAATGGAAAATTCTGCTAAAGATTACATCACATCTGGTAATTCTAAAAAATTGATTAGTGATATGCAACAATATGTAGAACATATAACAGAACATTTGTGGAAAGAAAATAATAGATTGTTTATGATGGCCGAAGCACGTTTACAATATGTTTCAAAGAAGGTAGATAAAGAATTAAATGAAATTGAGGAATTGAAACTAAAAGAAACTGGAAAAACCAGAGAGCATTATGAACAATTAGCTGAAACTCTAACTCGAGATGTTTCCCAACATGGAAATTAAATTTGTCATATAGTATATTTGGTCAAGTGGTTGGAGTCAGAAAATACACAAATGGGGATATTGAGATAGATTTCTATCATGAGGATGAACTTACTGAATACAAATATTCCTCAACTTCCAACATATCGGATAACTTTCCTAAGGAATTAGCTGAAACTTTAGCCTCAACTTTAGCGTCTGACATCTGTGTTGAAATTTACTTTAATGATAATGGAAGTCCAACTCATATTGAATTAGAAGAATGTGATTATGACGCTGATGATGAAAACTGACGAGGACTATTCAACGGGAATCATGAACTTTGATTATACCTCAAAGCTCAAGGCGTTCCCAAGATCATATTGATCTTCACCCAAAAACCTATTGTAAATGAGTGTCCTCGCCGTAGACCTATACGTAAAAATCATACTTAAGGTGAACTCTGATTCTCATTATCGAGAAAACTTATTCGACGTAGTGATGATGACTCAGATTGTCATAGAATCTAACTGATTTTATGTTCACAAATTCAAGAATTCCATACCTTGATAATTCCCTTCCAAACCCACTGTGTTTTATTCCACCAAATGGAATTCTTGGATCTGAAATTACCACATTATTGACACTAACTATTCCAGATTCTATTCGTCTGGATATTTTTTCAGCTTTTGCTAAATCTTTAGTCCAAATACTTGCCCCCAGTCCAAATTCTGTATCATTTGCTAGTCTTACAGCTTCACTTTCGTTTTCTACTATTGTTATAGGAGCAACTGGACCAAATGTCTCTTCTTTTGCAATTCTCATATTTGGTTTAACATTTGTAAGAATCGTGGGCTGATAAAAGTAACCCTTTCTATCCATCTCTGAACCACCTAAAAGAATTTCAGCACCATTCTTTTTTGCATCTTCTACAATTCCTGAAATGGTTTCTAAACCACCTTTACTTGATAAAGGTCCAATATCTGTTTCAATCGAAGTAGGATCTCCAACTTTTAATTGTGATGCTTTTTTGATAAATAATTCAATAAAATCTTTAGCAATATTTTTACCAACAAAGAATCTTTTTGATGCGACACAACTTTGACCGCAATTGATGAATCTGCCTTTAACAGCTCCCTCTGCGGCTTTTTCAATAATTGCATCATCTAATACAATAAATGGATCACTTCCTCCAAGCTCCAAAACACATTTCTTTAAATTCTTCGCAGCTCTTTCACCTACTTTAGCACCTGCATCTGTGCTGCCTGTAAATGTCACTGCATTAACATCAGAATCTATGAGATGATTGGCAGATTCCACACTTCCAACCACCGTCTGAAATATTCCATCTGGCATGCCTGATTCAGTAAATGCCTTTTCAATCTCTATTCCAGATTGCATGGTAATTCTAGATGGTTTCATTACTATCACATTTCCTGCCATTAAACATGGTGCAGCAAATCTTAGAGCTTGCCAATAAGGAAAATTCCAAGGCATGATTGAACCGATTACGCCAAGTGGTTCAAAAGTAAGAAAACTTTTTCTTGCATCTGTGTTTAATACCTCATCAGAAAGAAAACTGTCTCCATGATCTGCATAAAACTCCAAGGCCCATGCACATTTTTCAACTTCACCAATTGACTCTTTGATTGCTTTTCCCATTTCAGACGTTGCAATTTTTGCCAATTCCATTTTGTTCTTTTTTAAATATTCAACTAAATTGTATACATAACTCCTACGCTTTTCATAATCTTTTTTCCATTCTGGAAAAGCTCTTTTTGCCTTTCCAACTAACTGGAATACTTGCTCTTTGTCCATTGATGAATATTTTCCAATCTCTTCACCCGTTGCTGGATTTGTAGTAGTTATTTGATTCAGGATTTATCCACTAAATTCTCCTATTTAATTCAGTAACTTCTTTATCAAATTTTTAGACGCTCTGAAAGTATTTTTCTATATAATTTGATCATCATATGAGAAGTTCTTGCATTAATTCTAGTTCTTATTTTTCTAAATATTATATAAACACTAGAATGTCTGTTGCATGTCTTTTTTAATTTCATCGATTTTTTTCGAATAGGCCTTTTTTGATTTGTCGTTCTTTTTTAAATTCAATACATTTCCACAAGATGGACACTTGAACATCCCCTCCAACGCATTTTCAAATGTAACTCTGTGACAATCTTCATTTCCACAATGGTAAAAATCTGAATAATTTTCATAATCAAATCTTTGTTGCAACCTTTCAGTGATTTTCTTTTTTTGACTCTCTATGAAATGCTCTACTTCTTCTCTTCGTGTTCTCCATCTGTAGACAAACCATCCCTTTCGTTCATCTTTAACTCTAATTCCAGTGATAAGCGATTTTCCAAATAGATCATACAAAACTTTTCTGACCATGTTTATCCTTAAACCTGTAGAACTTGCAATTTCCTCATCTGTAGCGTCTTCAGCCTTTAAAAGTGATCTTGCAACCTTGAGATACTCGTCTCCTCCTATCATGGATGCAATTCTAACAAATGGGTCTTCGTATTTGTCTACCAACTCTAATCACTCATGATTTTCTATTATTAATCCCTTGTTCCGCTTACTAGTACATTTTTACCTTTTTTTGTAGGTATGATCTTTCTTTTAGCACCTGGAAAACTATTCTTAAACTGCTCTCCTTTTTGAATACGATCAAGAAGTATGGCTAAAGCACTGATCTCTGAGTGAGGTTGATTTCCTATTCCTACATTGTAATCTGCAAGTTCATATATTTCTCTAGGTACTTTTTCCGCACCCACTACTATTAGTAAATTATCTTCTTTTCTAAGTTGATCATCTACATCATTGATGCTTTCTCCATACATAGTGAGATGAACTATTTTGTATTCTCCTTTTTTCTTTTTTACAACTGACTTCCAATTATCAATAAATTCCACAGCAAAATTTCCACCCCATGTCTTGTTGATTTTTTCTAAAGTTTCTCTAATCTCAGGATTTACCTCAGTCATAAATATTTTGGAGCAACCAAAAGCTCTTGCAACTAGAGCTACATGTGTGGTAACTCTGTCATCTCTAACAAGACGTTGTCCAATCCTTACAACCTCAATTACCATATGTACTATCAAACCCTTTTGGAGTTTCTTTTCTAAATTCTGGTGATTTTTGACTTTGAATAATCTCTTTGATTAGATCCTTTAACTCATTGACATTATAACCTGTTTTAGCTGACACTGCAATACGTTTTTTATAATCTTTTAAATTAAGAATTTCTATTTTTTCTTCAATTTCACTAGTTGTCAATAAATCTGATTTATTTAAAGCAAAAATTATCCTATCCATTTCAACTCCCAATTCACTTAAAGTTCGCATACAGCTTGCAAATTTCTTTCTCAATTCAAATAATGAATCACTGATATCAACTACAACTATTATGATATCCGTATGAATCAATTCCTCTAATGTAGATTTGAATGCATCAATCATGTACGCAGGTAATTTACTGATAAATCCAACAGTATCTGCAATTAAAAATGGTTCATGATCAATAGAAAATCTTCTTGTAGTTGTAGATAGAGTTGTGAATAGACTTTTGCTTTGTTCTTTGGATTCTCCTGTAATTTTATTAAACAATGTTGTTTTGCCTGATGAAGTATATCCTGCCAGAGATATTGTCTTGAATCCCAGTCTTTTTCTTCCTTGTCGATGAAGCTCTCTTTGTTTTCCAGCTTTTTCAAGTTTTGATTTTATAGATTGCATTCTATGTTTGATATCATCATGATAAACATCAATCTCAAATTTTCCTATTCCCATAAACCCTGGCTGCTCACCCATACTGGAAAGACGTACTTTTTCTTTAGCTCTAACTAACTCATATCGAAGTTGGGCTAACTTTACTTGTAATTTAGATTCTGCACTTGATGCTCTGCTTTCAAAAATTTCTAGAATTAATGCCTCTCTATCTAAAACTTCTCTATGTAGTACAGAGGCTAGATTATAATTTTGACTCGGTTTTAATATTTCATCAAAAACAATAACATCTGGTTTGAGTTTTCCTACAAGCTCTTCTAATTTCTCTAAAACTCCTCCGCTAATCCCATATTTTGGTTTCTTTAGAAAATGCTGTTTTATTGTATGTATAACTTGTATTCCTGCAGCATCACATAATCCTATAGCTTCAGTTACCGCATCTTCTTTGTCATATGTAATCAGTATTGCGGAATTCATTTTATTTACAATATTCTCATATGTTACTCAAGTTAAATCTTCACTAATTTTTTCATTACAAAAAAGAGTGCTTTTGGTAATGGTTTAAGAGTTCCATAATACACAGTATCTTTACTTTTCTCAATGTAAAAATCACTCTCAAAATAATTAGTTATTTCTTCTTTGTAAAATTTATGAGGTCCTTTATCATCTGGTATGTTTTTCTCATTTTTACTCATGCATTTTAAAAAAACTATTCCATTTTTCTTTAAAATTCGCTTTATTTGATTTAGATATGTTATTCTCTCATCAACTGATAACACATGAAAACATCCTCTGTCTAATATGTAATCAAAAGATTCGTTTTCAAACTTTGAACTAAGTATGTTGTCTATTACAAAATTTACATTGTTTGTAGATGATTTGGCTATTTCAATAGCAGACGTCGATATATCAGACCCAGTTACTTTAAACCCCTTTTTAGATATCTCTACAGCTTGTGTTCCAGGCCCTGTCCCAAGATCTAAAAATTCCCCTTTTTCTAAAAACTGAACTTCTTCTAGCATGTCTAAATCTAGATTCTTTTCATACCATGGCATTGACTCCACATTATTTTGCTTATAATACAAGTCCCAATCTGGAAATTCTTTTTTATTATCTGAAAATTTCATTCTGATGCCTATTTTTACGCATAATCATACTGTTTTCTTTAATGATTTTTCTATATTCATATTAAGGACAATTTCTGCTATGTCGCTAGCATATTCTGAAATTCTCCTTATGTTTTCAGTCATTCTTCTGATTCTGTAAATTTCTTCATCATCTTTAAGTGACTTTGATGCGTCTCTTACTTTTTTCTCATATTTTGTAATCTCATTTGTCTTCTCAATTGTTTTTTCAGCTTGTACATAGTCTTCTTTGAATAGTGCTAAACATGAATCATCTAAAACAGATAACGCAAATTCATTCATCTCTTCAATTTTTTCTACTATCTCTTTCTTTACTGGTTTTTTAAATTCTAATATGTCCTTTGCAACAAATGCTGCATGATCTCCAGTTCTTTCAATATTTTTTACAACTAATCTATACCCAAGACAATCTCTGGCATTTCTAAAACCCATTTCTTTTAACATATGTTCATTTTGAATTGCAATTTTTAATTGTCTAATTATATAAAATCCAAATCTATCTACCTCATCATCTGTATTGATTACTTCTTGTGCAAGCTCCAAATTGTTTTCCCTCATTGCTAAAATTGCATCCTTTGACATTGATTTTGCCAGATGAATCATTCGCTTGAATGCTCCATCGATAGAGAGTTCCAGTAGATTAACAAGAACTTGGACAGTGATTCCTCCTGTAGAGTCTGAAATGATTTCAGATCCCATCAACATTCTTTTTACAGCTTCTTTCACCGCATTTCTTTGATTTGGGCTTAGTCTCCCAGTTTTTGGTTTGATATTGATTGTTTTATAACCTAAAAAATACAAAGAAATCAATTTTCTTACAATCGCTGCTGTTTCCTCCTCGTCTATCTCAATTGTAGCGTCTTCTTTTTTTTGAGATCTTGTCTCAAATTTTGGTGGATATAGCTCTAATGTTGATGAATCTTTTCGTATCATTCGAATTTGATCTCCTTGTTTTAACCCAAGATCCATTATCCATTGTTTAGGTAATGAAACTATGTATGAAGACTTACCTGTGAACTGAATTTTTCTTGTTTCCTCTCTTTCTTCCACAAACTACATTAAAAAATCTAATCTATATAGTTTGGTTCTAATAATATATGCTATCACTGAACTAATATTTAGAAAAAATTGTAATGGGTACATGGATCAAGTTCTAAAATTAAAGTACACAATTGATGCATTATTTGGAGACGGTGTCTCAAAACATTTGCCTAAGGATATTGAAATTACTTTCTCAAGAAAAACTGGCAGAATTAGAACTGTAACACATCAAGGAAAATTATTGTGTACCTTAAGAATTGACGGTGGTCTTGCCATCAGTCCTTATTTTGCTCAGATCTTATTGAAAAGTAAAAAATTCAAGGAAAACTGTTTAGAAATTAACCAAGATGCAGCACCATTTGTTGAAGAAGGAAAATCTGTATTCTGTAAACATGTTGTATGGTGTGGTAAAAACATACGAATTGCATCAGATACTCCAGTATTGTATAACAATAAAGTGATTGCAGTAGGAAAAGCAATTTTGTCTTCTGAGATGATTTCTGACTTTAATAGGGGAATGGCCATTAGAGTCAGAGATAGTTTAAAAAGTCGCAATGGGGGATTATCATCATGATGCGAGGTGGCAATCGTGAAATGCGAAGAATGATGGATAAGATGGGACTTGATATGAAGGAAATCCCAAATGTACAAGAAGTAATCATCAAGACTGATAAAAAAGAGATCATTGTATCAAAACCATCTGTTACAGAGATGAAGGCAAAGGATAATTCTATTTTCACAGTTACTGCAGATAGCTATGAGGAACGAGAACTAGATGTTCCAATATTTTCTGATGAAGATATTCAGTTAGTTAGTCAGCAAGCTGGCGTAGATGAAGACAAGGCTAAAAATGCACTAGAAGAAGCCAAAGGCGATCTAGCAAGAGCAATTTTACTTTTGACTTCTGGATAATTTTTTGCTCTTATACGTGCCTAAAAATACATAAAAATTGAATGATTTAAGTATTGGATTTAAAAAAACGAGGTATCATGAGCAATATGGCTGAATCAAAAGTAACTGGAATTATTCAATCACTAAATGGATTGGAAGATAATCTGGATTCCCTTAACAGTAAAGTTGCAGACATGAAAAAACAATTATCTGTAAAGGCATTAAATGAAATTGACAACCTTTTAAACAAAACACGAGAAATGGCCACAAAAGAAGCTGAATTAATCATAAATGCCTCTAAAACAAAAGCAACTGCTGAATCTGCAAAGATCGTTAAAGAAGGACAAGTGAAATTATCTGAAATTCAATCAAATATTGACGCACACTTTGACGAAGCAGTGAAACATGTCGTGTCAACTGTTTTGAAGGCATAAACCTAAATCGCATATTATTTTACCCAAAACATCGATCCATTACTTAATACTCGTATTGGAGTTGCAACTACGTACGGTAAACCATATTATAGATTTTCAACTTCACTAAAGATTCTAAAATTATCTTTTGACTCAATACTTCCTGAGGACATTCCAAACTATGATGGACATTTGGTTTTAACAACAAGAAGAGAAGCTCCTATAGAATGTAAAAAACCCATGCTACATGAGGATACATTCGAACAACATCCAACAGTTATCCGAGGACTAATTCAAAAACTATCTTTGGGCTATGAGCAGGATCTAATAATTGGAGTTGATCCTGGGCAAAGAATAGGTCTTTCTATATTTTATTTTGGACGAGAGATTGAAAGCTCGTTTAATTCATCAGTTGAAGATTCAGTATTGCATATTATCAGAGTTTTAGGTGGCTTGAGAGCCAAACGTAAGATAATCAAAATTGGAAATGGAAATATGAATATAGCAAAAGAAATAGTAACGATGCTTAATCTGAGATTTTGTTCTTCTTTTGAGTTGGAATTTGTTGACGAAAGCAAAACCAGTCTTAAAATTAAAAATTTTAATCAGAGAGGAAAACGTGATATGCTTTCAGCGAAATATATTTCACAAAGAGAAGGTTACCGACATTTTGTTTTACCTCTTTCTATGACCGGGTAAGTTTTCATCATTTTAAAATTAATTATAATTTGTATTAATCAAATTTTTCTGATATATTGTAATGACATAGAAATTATATTTTCAACAAATTTTTAATGAAATCATGATTTTAATTAGACTATTACTACTATATTTTTTATAAAATATTTTCATCTCAAATTAGCTATACATATTTATTGAAGATTTTGTATTTTTTTTCCAAACAAATTAGATTGATCGTGTTATAACTTGTAATTATTTGATTATTTTCATCAATATTTACGATATTTTATCGATCCATCCTTATATACATATGAATTCTATATAAATTACTAAGATGACTTGTAAAGGAATTTGCGTTAGATACAAGGCTCAAAAGCCTGTTGGAACTGGAAGGTATGCTTCTGGACAACGACGATGTCAAATTTGCGAAATATTCATCAAATGGGAAGGACTCTGGTGTCCATGTTGTGGATATAGATTAAGAACAAAACCACGTAACCTGAAATACAAAGCAAAACTTCGTGCAAGAGTAGAAGCTGATTCTATTGAAGCAAAAGCAATTGCTGAAAATCAACCAGAAATTGAAGAGGTTATAGTAGTTAAAACAAAATCTAAAGCCAAAGCTGCTAAAACACCAAAAGCTGCTAAAATTAAAGCAGAATCTATCCCAGAAACTGAATCAATAGCAATAAAAGCATAAGATTTGTTCATAGCTCATTGAACTCTCCAAATGGGTTTTCACAGAAAACCGTTAATTTGGAGAGTCGAAGTTTTTCTTTACAGATTATTAAATTTGAGAATGGATACTTTGTTTCTGTAACCGAAGGATCTAACAAATTAGGATCAATGGTAGTGTCATTGGCTACTGGCCCAAACGCGATTACTACAACTATAATTCCATCTCGAACTGAATCACTGTTTCTAAAATTAACTGCGGAAAGAATCAGTACTAGAATGAAAGGTATTGCAGTTGTTTCGGCATTTATCAAAAAAGAATTAGAACCTGATACTGCAAAAGCTATAATGACAGAAATTATGGAGATGATTCAGAATTGACCGATTTACGAAATTATCTTTCACTGATAAAAAAGAGCGGTGAACTCAAAACTATTAAAAGAAAGGTTTCAACAAAATATGAAATTGCAGGGATTACTGCAAAAGTCGATGGTTCAAACGCAGTTTTATTTGAAAATATTGCAGAAAGTGATTTTAGTTTAGTTTCTAATCTTGTAGGCACTAGGAAAAGATTTGCTCAAGCAATTGGAAGCACCGAAGAAAAAATTCATGAAAATATCACATCTGCCATTAAAACAGCAAAAAAACCCAAAATTGTTTCCTCTGGGAAATTCATGGAAAATAAATCAAGAAATATATCAATTATGCCTATTGTCACTCATTTTGAAAAAGAATCTGGACCTTTCATAACTTCTTCAATTGCATATGTCAAAAATCCTGAAACTGGAGAACAAAACTCGTCATTTCATAGGATGATGCCAATTGATAAAACTCATTTTTCAATTAGAATGGTTGAAGGAAGACACCTGCATCGATGTTTTATTGATGCAAAAGAACACCGCGAAGATCTCAAAATTGCAGTAACTGTAGGAGTACATCCAGCAATATCAATTGCAGGTGCTTATCAAGCTGAATGGGGTAAAGATGAAATCGATATTGCAAATTCCCTTTTAGGATATAAACTCACTTTGACCAAACTTCCTTACACTGGTTTACATGTTCCTTCTGGAACTGAAATTGTAATAGAAGGAAAAATTTTACAAGATAAAACTCATCCCGAATGGATGGTGGAAATGCTTCAAACATATGATCATCATAGATCACAACCAATTTTTGAGTTAGACTCATTATATTATCGAAATAATCCTATTTTTCATGATGTTCTTTCTGGTTATTCAGAACATCGATTATTGATGGGAATGCCAATTGAATCAAAATTAAATGGAGAATTAAAAAAAGCATTTCCTCAAATCAAACAGGTATCAATGACAAATGGTGGATGTAATTGGTTACATGCAGTAGTACAAATAAAAAAGAAAACTGATTCTGATCCAAAAAAAATAATTGAAAAAACATTTGAATCACACCGTTCACTAAAACAAGTAACTATTGTAGATGAAGATATTGATCCTAATAATGCAGAATCTGTTGAATATGCAATGGCAACAAGATTTCAAGCTGATAAAGATTTGATAATAATAAAAAATGTACGAGGTTCTAGCCTCGATCCTTCTAGTGATCAAAAGAAATTGAGGACTACAAAAATGGGTATAGATGCAACAAGATCTCTTTTAAAACGCCCAGAAGGATTTGAATTGGCAAAAATTCCAAAAATAAGCAAAATTAAACTTGAAAATTATTTTAAATAGTCTTCTTAACTAAAACTGTTTAAATTAAATTGGATGAAATCTAAAATACCATGTTGCAAAATAAATCCGAGAATTCTACGATTAGAGAAAAAAGTCCCGAAGAATCAAGCGCAGATGTAATTGTTAGAATGTTTCCTTCCGATGCAAATCCTGCTGGAAACGTGTTTGGAGGAGAAATTTTAAAACACATTGATATGGTTGCTGGAATTGTAGCTCAAAGACATTCTCAATCAAATGCTGTAACTGTTAGTATGGATAGTGTTAATTTCATAAAACCTGTTTTTGTTGGTAATGTCTTAAAACTAAATGCAAGAATAAACTACGTTCATAATTCTTCAATGGAAATAGAAGTAAGAGCTGAAGCAGAAGATATTGTAACTGGAATCAAAACCATTACTGGAACTGCATTTGTAACTTTTGTTGCGTTAGATAAAAATGGAAAACCTGCACATGCGCCAAAATTATTACTTAAAACTGATGAAGATAGAATAAAATTTGCTGAGGGAAAGATCAGAATGGAAGAGAGATTAAAGCATCGCAAAAAACATAGTATTTGATTTTAATGGATCAGTTTAAGAGTATCAAAAACTATTGCTAATTATGACTTCAGAAGAAAAATCAAATGAATGGGATTCTCTTTGGGGAGAATATTCAAAATCACTTGAAAACTGGAAAACCGTATTTGAGCAAATCCAAAATGCATCTAATGATATGCAGACTAAATTTAATGAGGTATGGGAAAAAGCCACCAAGGAATCTAGTGTAGACACTATGAAGCTATTTGGTGAAAATTGGCAAAAATCACTTAGTGATGCTGGAATGAAATCATTTAAAGAATTTGGAGATGCTTGGCAAAAGTCTCTCAATGAGACTAATGCGTCAACTTTCAAACAGTTTGCAGAAAATTGGCAAAAGACTCTAAATTCATCTGGTATGGAACACATGAAAGCTTATGGCGAAATGATGAAAAAATTTGCAGAAACATGGAATAACATGTGGCCTAAACTCAAATAAATTGAGAAGTTAGAACTCTTTTCTTTCTTTATTTGTAATCCATCTCAAATGAAAAAACTAATGAACATTTCCAAAATCATGTCCATGTAGTCAATTCTCTGATTTTCTCTCTTGCCTCAATTAAAAATCTCTTCATTACGGAAATGTAAATTTTGGAAGCGTATACAATTTCTATATTTTCATCATTACTATCTATATCTAAAAACGTTGAAACAAAAACCTGTTTTTCATTAATTTTTGGCTCATTATGGATACTTCTTTTGTAATTAATTACCTCTAAAAATATCGGAATTTGTCTTCTTATTTCAATTTGTAATTCATCTTTTGATTTTAATTTTTCATTTTTTAAATCAGATGTAATTTCTTGATTAGGATCTCCTGGATATCTCTCCTTTGTACTAATCATAATCTTGATCTTTGGAAATTTTTTATGTTCTTTTTGGAATTTACAACTTTTTTTAATAAAATTTGGATACACATTTTTATGTTCCTCATCATATTTTTCATCAAACCATGAGATAAAGTCAATTGCCTTTTGATCATTTTTTATTTTTGCTTTTTCTAAAAGTGTATCTCTATCAAATTTTTCTGATACAAATAACCCAAAATCCCTATTTGCTTCTTCAAAAATTCCGGCATATACTTTATTCACCAAAAAAAGATATGAATTAAAAAAATAATTTACATAATATGGATCAGGATCAAATTGCCTCATTCGTTTTAGAATGTACTCACACTCTTCTATTTTTTCTTCAATATTCATTATTCTTTGCCAGAATTGATTGCAAATTTTGATTGCTTCTTTAGATTTTGTGCAAGTTCTTTAAAAATTTCATTTACGCTAACATCTACAAGATTTATTGTAGCATTTTCAATTACTATTTGCTTCTCGAATTTTTCTTTTATTGCAAAAGATACGGATGACCAATGAAGTATTCCCTTCAATTGTTCTTCAACTGTTACGTTTGTTGTTGGAAAATTAGAAGGAGAAAACACAATTCCATTTGTCCATTGCATAGTTGGAATCGCACCTCCTGATGATCTGGTACTGAATGCTATTTGTTTTACCCAGTCATCAAATTTGTATTCTATGACTTCATGAATTACTAATTTCTTCCATGGTTCAATTGATATTTCCATTTTAAAATGAATTTGATAAAACCAATTATAATCCTATTTTTTGTGGCTAGATTAAGTGTACGTCATTCTTTCATACACTCACTATTCTAAATTCATTAATGTGAACTATAATGTATGACTAGAATGATGATTGTTGATGATTCTGAAGAATCACGCTTTCTGTTGAAGGATTTTCTTTTGGCACATGATCATGATGTTGTAGCTGAGGCAAGTGATGGAATTGAAGCAATTGAGAAATATTATTCTCAAAAACCTGAACTTGTATTCTTAGATTTGGTAATACCTAAACTTGATGGATTAAGTGTTTTAAAAAAAATTAGATTTCAAGATCCAACATCTAAAATTATAGTGATAACTGGTAATGACCGTATTGAAATTTTTCAGGAATGTACTAGTTTAGGTGTTCTTGCATTTCTTACAAAACCAATTAATTTTAATGATGTTTTATCAGCTATTTCTTTTTCAGATGAAATATGCATAATGGAATAATCTTAAAAATTTATCTTTGAATTTTTATCTATTTTAATTTAAAAAAATATTATTATTCATGACTTGATTGCCAAGTTTGATTAAATTGTTTAATGGCTTCTTGATATGCTTTAATTGAATCATCCCCCGAAGTTTTTAAAAATTTTTCCCACTGCTCATTAAATTTTTTAATTGAGTCAATGTTAGTTTCTTTAAATATATTTTCAATCATCTTTGTTTGTTGCTTTATGTATTCTGGACCTATTTCATGCCATGTATTTTCCCAACTTGAGCTAACTTTTTTCAAAAGTTCTGTATCTGACTCTAAAGCTCTTTGACATGCATCATGATATGTCATCAATGTATCGTTTGTTGCTTTTTGCCACTGTGCTAGTGATTCCTTCCATACGTTTAATGCGGAATTATATTCATTCCATGCCTTTTCAAATTCTGGTTTATTTGTTGAAGGCTTTGTTTGTTTTATTGGTTTAGCAACTAATTTTTTTACCGGCTTCTTTTTTGGACTAGTTTTCTTCTTTATAGCCATAAACTACATTCCAAATAGTAGATGTTAAAGTTTTCAATTATTTCAAAATGTAAGAATTATGTGCCTATTTTTCTTTAAATTTTGATGCTTTACTAAAACCTGGTATGTGTTTTTCTTCTTTGTTCTTAAATAAATCATAATGATATTTGCATAAATTTCTAGTTTCTTTAAATCCTATTTTTACTAAGTGCTCGGCTCTAATCTTACACTCTGATATGCTACATTTCAACAATATTTGTAAATCTTATCTGCTAATAAAATTATGAAATTATATAATTACCAACAATGGAAAATAATTTAATTTACTGATAATTGAGAATTTCATTTAAGTTAATCTTGATGTATGCTTTCTGCTAACTTTTTATGATTGTGAAATATTTAAAAATTATGTCAGAAGATGAAAAAGGGAAACGATTTCTTGAATTAATTGATGAACAAAATAATATTCAATGGAGTATTATTATGAAATTGACTTTGCTAGTTAATTCTAAATGGAATTCTTCTCAATTACAAAATGAAATTGAATCACTTATGCAAACACATTCTAAAATTACATCCGAGCTAAATAGTTTGGATAAAAATAACAGTATATTATAATGCTGAATCAATCATTAGCGCTATGAACAAAACTGCCAAATATGGACTGGAAAACTTGAACAATGTCCAGGATGCTTTTTCTATAGGTTTTGTTATTACCCAAGCTGATAATATGATCATTAAAGCACCAGATGCTATTGCAGTCCACAAATAAACTGAACCAACCATCGGTTCACCATTTTCAATTGTTAAAAAGAACGGTGCAATTGAAAATAAAACCATTACAAAAGTTGAACCTGCAATTGCTCTTGCTGATGTTTTTTCAGATTGTACAGCTGTCAACATTGGAACATTGACTTTGTTATAATCTTCTTTGAAATGTAAGGTTAAAGCCCAAATATGCATTGGAATCCAAATAAACACTAGTCCTGCCATTGCTAAACCCATCGTCCATAAATCTGTCATAGTCACAGCTACCCATCCTATCATTGGAGGAGAACCACCGCATAAACCACCTAAAATTATGTTGGTTCTAGAACTCCGCTTTAACATGTATGAATAAACAAGAATATTGTTTAGTAATCCAAATGCGATAAAGGCAGTTGCCCAAAGACCTTGTTCTAGAGTAGTTGTAAATGAAATTCCAAATGCTAAAACCAAAGAGATTCCAGCTAATGCAAGGCCAAAATTTCTAGCTTTTTCAGCAGGATAGATTCTTTTTGATGGAAGTGGTCTGTTTTTTGTTCTCTCCATTATTGCATCTATGTCTCTGTCATGATAATTCGTTAGAGTATTAGCTGCAGCCGATCCAGCAGCAACAGAGAATAACATCAATATCCACGTTGCAGGAGAAACTTCAATATTGTAAATATTTGATGCAGTTAAGGTTGCTCCAAATGCAGTAAAAACTAGTAAATACCAAATTTTTGGTTTTGTTAATTCATAATATACTGCAACACGAGATTCAGATTTTTGTTTTTGCAATGTCAGTCACTATCCTTTAATGACTTATATGGCATTGCTTTTGCGCGAGACTTCATTTCAATAAATGACTCTGATGATTGTATTCCTTCAATGCGTCCAATTTTTTCAGATACCATTTTGTGCATCTGATCTAATGATTTTGCATACATGGTTACCAAAATATCAAATCTTCCTGTAACTTCGGCAACTTCTCTTACTCCGTCTATTTTGAATAATTCTTCAATAATATGATCTCGTTGTTTTGTATCCATGTTTATTCCTGTTAATGCCTTTACATTGTAACCAAGTTCTGCATCATTTACAACAATTGTAAAACGTTCAATTAATTTTCGTTTTACCAGACGTTTAATTCTTGAATACACTACTGATGAATTTACATTAATTTTTTTTGATAATCTTGGAACTGATATCGATGCATCATTAGATAATTCTGATAAAATTTGTAAATCTAATTCATCAACTTTTACCGTTTAAAACACCCGAAACGATCTAGATTTCTGGATCTTATAAAGTTATTATTGTAAAAATTACAAAAAATAGTCTAAATTTTACCTTTTTTGTAAAGCATCTCTGCCAACAAAACAGCACCTTTTGCTGATCCCATTTTTTTATTATGTGAAAACAACACATACTTTAAACCATGATCAAACAATTGTTCTTTCTCAACTCTTCCAATTGTTGTTGTCATACCATCACCAACACTACGCTCCATTCTTGGTTGAGGTCTTGTTGGATCTTCATGAAATGCATAATATTTCTCAGGAGATGAAGGAAGACCTACCACCGTACTTTCCTTGTTGGCATCGTCATAGACCTGTTTTGCAATTTGTGGATCTATGTCTTTTTCAGTTTCTACAAAGACTGATTCTGTATGACCATCAATTACAGGAACTCTGGTACATGTACAACTTACTCTGATGTTTGCATCTTCAATTTTTCCGTTCTTTAATTTACCAAGAATCTTTCTAGTTTCAATTCTTACTTTTTCTTCCTCTTTTGCGATATACGGTATTATGTTATCAGTAATATTCATTGCAGAAACACCAGGAGCACGTCCAGCACCAGATATAGCTTGCATTGAAGTCATCATTACCTTTTTTGCACCGTATTTTTCATAAAGTGGTTTTAAAGTAATTGCTAAACCTGTAGTGGTGCAATTTGGAAGTGGTGCTACCCAACCTTTCCAATTTCTGTTTTTCTTTTGTATTTCTAATAATTCTGACTGCTCATCATTTATTCCAGGAATTAAAATAGGTACATCTTCTTCATAACGATAAGCAGAACTTGTTGAAATTACTGGTAACTCTGCTGCAATTTTAGTTTCAATGTCTCTAGCAGCATTTGATTCAACTGCAGAGAATACCAAATCTAATTGTGATAAATCTAATTCATCAATATTTCTTACAGTCATCTCTTTAATGTATTCAGGAATTTGACCATCTACTTCCCAAGATATTATTCCACTGTTGGGATCTCTAATGGCATCAAGATATTTTTTTCCAGCAGAGCGCTCAGATGCTGCAATCTGTGTAACTTCAAACCAAGGATGATTATTTAGTGATTGCACAAATTCTTGTCCTACAGAACCTGTAACTCCTACAATTGCTACTCGTTTCTTATCCACGATTTAAAAATTCTCCATTCAATTAATAATCGTTTTCTGAATTTGACCAAAACATACTATATTAGCACAGGTTATTTCAAATTATGAGGATAAATCCCAACATATCCCTACATAAGCGAGTTCATCATGGAGGGCCATTTTCAATAACTCACCCGAGTTCTGATATATTGGATTTTAGCTCAAATATCAGTCCTATTGGCACTTCCCAACTTGTGCGTAAAACCATAAAAAATCATTTAGATGCAATTCAAATCTATCCTGATTCGGAATCTACCCAACTTAGATTGCATTTGCAGGACTATACCAAAATATCCCACTCTCAAATTGTGGTAGGAAACGGCGCTACAGAAATAATCTATAATTTCTGTCAAGCCTTTTTATCAAACAAAACATCAGTTTTGATTCCAATTCCAACCTTTGGTGAGTATGAATCTGCAGCAAAACTCAGTGGCTCCAAAGTCTCGTTTTTTAAAACAATGAATCTAGAAAAAGATTCTGATGATTTTATTTCAAAACTTCCAAACAATGGTTGCATCTTTATTTGCAATCCAAATAATCCGACAGGCTCTCTGATCAAAAAAAAAACTTTGCAAAAGATAATCATATCTGCAAATAAAAAGAAAACTTTAGTTTTCATTGATGAATGTTTTATTGAATTAGTGCCAGATCATGATGAATCTGTCATCAAACTCGTCAAAAAATATGACAATTTGTTTGTTTTACGTTCTCTAACTAAATCATTTGCTCTAGCTGGTCTACGAATTGGCTATGGTATAGGATCAAAACAAATTATTTCTATTTTAAACAAAATTAAAATTCCTTGGAATGTATCAGGATTGGCCCAACAGGCAGCATCTGCAGCTCTCTCCAATCCATTTTATCTACTAAAAGCAAAAGAAATAATTAAAAAAGAATCATTTTATTTAATCAATTCTATTTCTAAACTAAAAAGTTTTCAATGTAATGCTTCTTCAACAAATTTTATTTTAATAAAAACAAAGATAAAATCGAAAATATTGCAAACAAAATTACTTCAAAATAAAATTCTGATTCGTGATTGTAGTACAATTCGAGGTTTGAATGATAATTATATTCGAATTGCTGTAAAGACAAGAAAAGAAAATGAAAAATTAATCAAAGCTTTGGAGAAATTATGAAATCATTAATGATTCAGGGCACATCATCAGGATCTGGTAAAACAACACTAGTTGCAGCATTATGTAGGATTTTTGCAGATAGAGGATTATCAGTAGCACCGTTTAAATCTCAAAATATGTCAAATTACGCCTATAAGACAAAAGATTTTGAAATATCTCGAGCCCAGGCCATACAAGCAATAGCTGCACGATGTGAAATCACACCTGATCTAAATCCAATTCTACTAAAACCTCTTGGTAATTACTATAGTAATGTATACCTCAACGGAAAAATGTTCAAGAAAATGCATGCTACTGAATATTATCAAAAATTTGTAAAAACTCAAGGACTGGAAATTGCTACAAAATCACTTAAACTTCTTCAAAAAAAATATGATCTTATTATTTTAGAAGGAGCTGGATCCCCAACTGAAATTAATTTAGAAAAATCTGATATAGCAAATATGAGAATGGCAGAGTTATCTAATTCTTCAGTATTATTAATTACGGATATTGATAGAGGAGGTTCATTTGCTAGTATTGTGGGTACTATGTCGCTTTTAGAGAAAAAGCATCAAAAATTAATCAAAGGATTTATCATAAATAAATTTCGAGGAGACATAAATATTCTTAAACCAGGTTTTAAAAAAATTAAAGAAATAACAAAATGTTCAGTATTGGGTACAATACCAATGATTGATTTAGATCTACCAGAAGAAGATTCATTGAGTGGTAAAGCAAAGAATATCACTTGGAATAAGAAAAATTTTGATAAAATAGAAAATGAGATTAACAAACTCAGTAAATTAGTAAATTCAAATTTGAATATTAGGGAAATAGAGAGGATGATAAATTGATAGTTGAGTCAATACTAGTAGTATTTTTTGCACTTGTATTGGATTTTGCAGTGGGTGATCCTAGAAACAAGTTTCATCCAACAGCTTGGATAGGTTCTTTAATTGCAAAATTAACTCCATACACAAAAAATCCATCTGAAAATTTAGAAAAACTTGGCGGTATTTTTATCATTTTAATTTCTAGTGGAACTGTTGCATCTTTGATCATTTTTTTAAATATTGGAATTAAATTAATCACTATAGATTACATATACATTATAATCTCAATAATCGTGGGTGGCGTATTACTAAAGACAACTATCGCAATAAAAGGAATGGAAAGACATGCCCTTGCTGTAGTAGATGCCCTGGAACAAAACAACCTCTCTTCTGCACGAGACAATTTATCCATGATTGTAAAGCGAAATACCAAGGATCTTGACAAAAACCATGTATTTTCAGGCGTATTGGAGAGCATCAGTGAAAATACTGTAGATGGTATAACTGGACCTCTTTTCTACTTTGCAATTTTTGGTTTACCTGGAGCATTTGTTTACAGAGTTATCAATACTGCAGATTCTATGATTGGATACAAGACGGATATTTTCAAAAATATTGGATGGTTTGGAGCAAACTGTGACAAAATTTTGAATTACATTCCATCAAGACTAACAGGATTTGTCATGATACTTGGTGCTATGATTCTTGGAAAAGATTGGAGAAAATCTTATGAAATAATGATTCGTGATGGAAGAAAAACTACAAGTCCTAATGCTGGATATCCAATGGCAGCCATTGCAGGTGCACTAGGAGCAAAATTTGAAAAAATTGATCATTATTCACTTGGTGATGGAAACAATTCATTTACAAAACATCATGTAAAATCAGCTATTTCAATAATGAAAGTCACCTCAATATTGTTTTGTGGAATTGTAGTTATTCCAATTCTTTTTCTTTTATCTTATTTAGGATGGATGATTCATGCTTAAAGAAATTGGGTCTGTTTTTTCATTTCTGACTATTATCCCAACTAGCAATTCAAATCTTGAAACAATTGCAAAATACATGTATCTATTTCCAATTGTAGGAATTACAATTGGCTTGATTGTTGGTTCAATAGGATTTGGACTTTCATTATTTTTAGATCCATTGATAGTAAGTCTGTTAGTTGTTGTTTCATTAGCAATACTTACTGGTATACACCACACTGATGGTCTGGCAGATTTTGCAGATGGCCTGATGGCAAAGGGAACAAAAGAAAAAAAACTTGCAGCAATGAAAGATCTTTCTACCGGTTCTGCTGGAATAGTCACAATAGTATTGTATGTTGTGGGATTGATCATAGCAATCTCATTATCTACCGGTTATCAGTTATTCTTGGCAATTTTACTCAGCGAGATATTTGCAAAATTTTCAATGGTTTTGATGGCAAGTATAGGAAAATCTGCCTCTTTGGGCTCAAATTCACCATTTGTTGAACTGATGAAAAACAAAAAGAAATTGATGCTAGCAACTGTGATTACTCTGATTCCATTGATTGTTCTTGGCGGTTCCACTGGATTATTCTTATTTGGAATAGGTGTGACATTTACACTATTTCTGACCATTTTGACTACTCGTAGCTTTGGAGGAATTACAGGAGATGTATTGGGTGCCACAAACGAATTGACTCGATTAGCATCTCTTCTAATTTTTGTTTCTATATGATTGGTATTGTAATGGCTGGTGGCAAAGGAAGCCGAATGAACTTGGTTGGAGAAAAACTACTTTTAAAATACAAAAAACCTATAGTTCTTCATGTAGTTGATGCATTAGTAAATTCTAAATGCTTTTCAAAAATATTGGCAATTACAAGTTCCAACTCACCACAAACAAAGAAATTATTGGAGGAAAATAATATTGATCTCTTCAATACTCCAGGCAATGGATATGTCGAAGATCTTAATTTAGTTCTAAAATCATTAAATGATTTTGTTTTGATTACATCTGCTGATTTGCCGTTTTTAGACGGAGATATTATCAAAAACATTGTTAGTCAATGTAAATCAGAAAATATTTGGACCACAATCCTTGTTACAAAAAAATTCTTGGAATCATTACAGCTTTCCTCTAACTATTGGCTTGATTTTGAAAATCAACAATGCTGTTATACAGGAATTTCATTAGTAAATGCAAAAAATATTTCAGTGCTAGAAAACATACCTGAGAAATTTATAATAATTGACGATAAAAGAATCGCTTTTAATCTAAACACAAAACAAGATTATGATTTACTCAGCACTACCTGAGATTTTTCCATTAATCTTTGCTTTGGAACCTGTTGGTTCAGCAATATTGTTGCCACAAGAATTACACACCACAGCTTGTGATGCATGAGAATATACTACTTGTAACTCGCCACATTCATTACAATTAACTTTCTGGAACTTACTTGATGGCTTTGGAATTTCAATATGATCCTTTTTCATGCTGCCACCAACTCAAATTTCTTAATTCTAATGCCTGGTTTATTGTATTTCTTTTTGCATACAGTACATGTCATAATTGGAGTAACTTTCTTTGTAACTTTTGCAGGTTTTGCAAGTTTTGGGAATTTTTGTCCACCATACCCTCGTTTACGTTCAGCATGTCTACGTTCTCCTCTTGCAGAGCCTCTTCTTTTCCCTGCCTTGTATATTGAGACCTTCTGCTCAGTATGTGTTTTACATTTGGCACAATACTTGCGGATGACCTTGGGTATGTTCATATGAAAAAAACCGCTTCAACGGTAATTTAAGCATTGAATCTATAATAGGTGCAAAATACAAGAAAATTTATGACTTCGAGCCTAGCGAATTCGATTTCTTCATTAAATTCAGTGGCAATGGGTGACAAAAAAGGAGATCTTGTCCTAAAAAATTGCTCCTTACTATCCGTTTACACTAAAGAGATCATTCCAAAAATTCAGATTGCAATAGTTAATGATAGAATTGCATATGTTGGTCCAGATGCAGGGCATGCGATTGGACCAAAAACAACTATCATTGATGTCAAGGAAAAATATGTGGGACCCGGTTTTGCTGATCCTCATTTACACATTGATCAGTTTGTCCTGCCTTCCGAACTCGCAAAAAAATCACTTCTCTGTGGTGTGACATCTCTTTTCTCAGATCCTATAGACATTGTTAGTGTATCTGGTTACAAAGGATTTCAAGAATTTTTAAAACTTGGAGAAGACTTACCTATTAGAATTTTCCAAGTTGTTCCAGGCGGTCTTCCTGTTGATGGAAAATTCAGTCACAGTAAAACTTTATCATTATCACAAGAAAAATTAGCAATCAAGCATCCTCATGTTCTAGGACTGGGCGAAGTTTTTTCATGGACCAAAGTGACACTTCGAGATCCAAAAACAATGAAGTCTCTATCTACTATGTTAGAAAATGATTGCATAATTAATGGACATACTGCTGGAGCCAGTGAAAAAAAACTCAACGCGTATGTTGCATCTGGAATCTTGTCATGTCATGAACCTCTGAATTTTGATCAAGTCTTAGAAAGATTACGCCTAGGAATGTCAATTATGATAAGAGAAGGATCAATTAGGCGTGACTTGAAAGAAATCATTCCAGGTGTATTGATTCATGGAACAAGTCTTGATAGACTGATGTTTTGTTCTGATGGACTTGATCCTATAGATATTACAAAATATGGTCATATTGATCACTGTGTTAGAGAATCCATAAAACTTGGTCTAAAACCAATAGATGCTATTTCAATGGCTTCAAAAAACTGCTTTGATTATTACAACATGAGCAAAGATTTAGGTGGTATTGCACCAGGAAAACTTGCAGATATTTTAATTTTTGATGACTTGAAATCTCTTAAACCCAACAAAGTCTTTGTAGGTGGAAAACTAGTTGTTTCAAATGGAAGTATTGTTACCTCAATAAAGAAAAAAATTATTCCTACATGGATTAAAAAAACAGTCAAACTAAACAAATTATCTCCCAAAGACTTTGGTATTAAATCAAAAAAGCAAAGCATTATTGCAAATACTATTTTTATGCAAACTGAAATTATAACTAAACTTGGCTCAGCAGAGCTATTCACTAAAGAAGGAAATATTTTGACTTCTTTAGATAAGGATGTGTGGAAAGTAGCAGCTTTTGATAGAATTCATGGAACTAACAAACATGCTATAGGTTTTCTTGAAAATTTTGGAGCAGACATTAGTGCGTTTGCATCAACTTGGAGTTTTCATGAAAATGACCTGATTGTAATTGGTTCTAATGATTCTGATATGTCAATTGCTGCAAATTCTCTTATAAAAAATCAGGGAGGTCTAGTTGTGGTAAAATCTGGTAAAATTATTGCATCATTACCCTTGCAACTCGCAGGAATTATTTCCACTGATTCATTTGAAAAAGTTTTATCTAACTTTGAACAAGTCAATAACTCGATTGTCGATTCTGGTTGTAAGTTTTCAAGACCACATCTGATCCCTCTTTTCTTGCCTTTTCTTGCTCTTCCATCAATTCGTATCTTATCTGGAGGAATTGTAGATGTTAAGAGACGATCTTACATTAACCCAATCAACTAAGTAATGTTAAAAAGGGGGATACAAAGGATTGTAGCTTATCTCAATGGCATCAATTCAACAAACCCCGAATGGACCGGTTTTAGTTCTAAAAGAGAGCGCACTACAACAAAAAGGTAAAGATGCTCAGCACAACAACATTGCTGCTGCCAAACTAGTTGCTGAACTAGTTAAAAGCAGCCTAGGTCCAAGAGGTTTAGATAAAATGTTAGTTGATTCCTTAGGCGATGTTACAATTACAAATGATGGTGCAACTATCTTAAAAGAAATTGATGTTCAACACCCAGCAGCAAAAATGATGGTAGAAATTTCAAAAACAGTCGATAATGAGGTAGGTGATGGCACTACATCATCAGTAGTTTTTGGAGGCGCTCTTTTAGCTAGAGCAGAAGATCTTCTCAAAAAAGACGTTCATCCATCAGTAATTATTGAAGGTTATCAAGCAGCAGCTGAAAAAACACTAGAAATTTACTCTGAAATGGCAAAAAAGATCAAACCTGATGATAGGGAAACACTTCTCAAGATTGCCACAACCAGTATGCAATCAAAATTAATCTCTGAAGACAGTGATATACTTTCCAAAGTTGTAGTAGATGCAATATTAGGAGTTGCAACAAAGAAGGCAGAGACATATTCCATCGATCTTGAAAATATCAAAGTTGAAAAGAAAGCAGGTGGTTCAATCACCGATACTCAAATTATCAAGGGCATTGTTTTGGATAAAGAAGTTGTTCATAGTGGCATGCCTACAAAAATTGAGAAAGCAAAGATTGCACTTTTGAATTCTGCACTAGAAATTGAAAAGACTGAGATGAGTTCTGAAATAAGAATTACTGATCCCACACAAATGCAAATGTTTTTGGAAGAAGAAAACAGAATGCTCAAAACAATGGTTGATAAACTTCATCATATTGGCGTTAATGTATTAATTTGTCAAAAAGGAATTGACGATATCGCACAACATTATTTAGCAAAATATGGTATTATGGCAGTAAGACGTGTTAAAGAAAGTGACATGATAAAACTTGGTAAAGCTACTGGTGGACGTGTTATATCTAATCTTGATGATCTTACAGAAAAAGATCTTGGTATTGCTGATATTGCCCATCAAAAGAAAGTTGAATCTGATAAATGGGTATTCATTGAAGGTTGTAAACATCCACAATCTGTAACTTTACTTATTCGAGGTGGTTCACAGCGAGTTATTGATGAAGTTGATCGTTCAATTCATGATTCTCTAATGGTAGTAAAAGATGTAATTGAAAAACCAGAAATTGTTGCAGGAGGCGGAGCACCAGAATCATATGCTGCATCACAACTAAAAGACTGGGCAGATAGCTTTGATGGTAGAGAACAACTTGCAATTAAAAAATATGCTGAAGCATTGGAGATTATTCCTCTTACAATAGCAGAAAATGCTGGAATGGATCCTATTGATACAATGGCTACACTTAGAGCAAAACAAAATCAAGGTCGTAAATGGACAGGAATTGATGCACGAAATACACAAATTGCTGACATGTTAGCAATTGACGTTGTAGAGCCACTTGCAGTAAAAGAACAAATAATCAAATCTGCAACCGAGGCTGCATGCATGATTCTTAGAATTGATGATGTAATTTCAGTTTCTGGCGCACGATAAATCTTTTCTATATAATCAGATAAAACTTAAGCAATCCAATTTTCACTAGAGTATTGTTGTACAAACTAGGAATAGATCTTGGTGGAACTAAAATAGAAGCTATTTTATTAGATGAAAATCTTGATACAATTCAAAGAAAAAGAATTCCAACCCCCCAAAGTGATTATCATCAAATATTAAATACGATTAATTCATTGGTTATGGAACTTTTAGAAAACGTTGAAGATTATTCTGTAGGAATTTGCACTCCTGGCGTAATATCAAAAAAGACTGGTTTGATAAAAAACAGCAACACTCAATGTCTTATTGGAAAACCGTTCAAAGATGATTTAGAAAACATATTGGATAAAAAAGTCTCTATGGAAAATGATGCAAATTGTTTTGCAATATCTGAATCTACAATGGGTGCTGCAAAAGAATTCAATGTTGTTTTTGGAGTCATAATGGGTACTGGTGTAGGTGGTGGTATAGTGATTAATGAAAAAATTCACCAAGGTAGAACCAATATTGCTGGAGAATGGGGACATCATACATTACATCAAAATGGAAATAATTGTTATTGTGGAAAGCGTGGCTGTGTTGAGACATACATTAGTGGTCCAGCACTAGAAAAACGATGGAGAGAACTGACTGGCAAATTACAAAACATGCCTGAAATCATTAAACATCTTGATAATCAAAATACAAAACAATGGAAAGATGAATTTTTGGAAAATTTTGGATTTGGATTGGCAAACGTAATTGATATTTTAGATCCAGATGCAATAGTTCTGGGAGGCGGCTTGTCCAATATTGACTTTTTATACACAGAAGGAAAAGACTCTGTACATCAAAAGGTCTTTTCAGATTCAGTTGATACTCCAATTCTAAAAAATAAACTAGGTGATTCTGCTGGAGTTTTTGGTGCAGCACTACTATAAACTGATTGGTAAAAAATATCGATAAATCCTTGCTTAAAATGAGATATTGGCAATATCGTTCTTATTACTCATTATTTTATGGGTTGAAAATATTCATTGATATGGGTTACTCATTTAGAATTTTGGTTTTATCATGTAATAGATCCAATATAATCTATCCATTGTTTATCATACAAAACCACTTCACCAGCTACAAAGACAAGATGATGAAATAAAATTATGAAACTAGTTTTATTACTGGAAAGTTATCTTTATCTAAACTATTTCACGATGTTATCCTAAACTGGAAAAAATAAGATGGTGTTTTCCAGATTCGGTAATTATCATATGAATAATCATATATATCAATAAAAAAACATGAAAAATAGTTTAACAAATGCAAAAACATCTTATTATCTTGCAAATTTCCTAGAGTGTAATTAAATGATCAACAGTACATCTCTTTTAGCAATTAACAAGTCTTTGTTACTTTGTATATTTATCACAGTTATTGGAATTTCTTTGTCTGCAATTATAGTATGGACAATATATGATATCAATCCAATTGATACAGAATCAACTAAAATTTTACCTACTGAAAATACAAAGCTTACTCCAATAATGGAGCAAAAGATTGCACAAATACAAATTCCATTTATCAAAAATGAGGGTCAGGCAGACAGCCAAATTCTGTACTATGCACAAATATTTGCAGGCCGAGTTGCAATCACATCAGATAGTATAGTTTATGACCTGAACTCTGATGATACAAAATTTGTAATCAAGGAGAGTTTTGGAAATTTACTATACCCTCAAGGAATGGAGAAAAGTGAAACTGACATTAATTATTTTGTTGGCGCAAAAGAGAATTGGAGAAATCATGTTCCTGCATATCAGAATATACTAGTACAGACACCATGGTACAATATTGATGCCAAAGTTATCTCACATATGAGCAATACAGAAAAGATTTTCACGGTTCATCCGTATGGTAATCCTTTAGATATTTTAATTTCAGTAGATGGTCCTGACACACTTACTCTGTCTGAAAATGATGAGCTTGTAATGCACTTTGGTCAGAAAATGACTAGCTTTACTGCTCCTGTCGCATATCAAATAATTGATGGAGTCAAAGTCCATGTGGATGTATCTTATGTTGTCTTTGATAGAGCATATGGATTCTCTGTTGGGAAATATGATAAAGAATATGATTTGGTTATTGACCCACTTATAGCATCCACATTTCTTGGCGGCTCTAGTACTGACAGGGCATACGCCACTGCAATAGATTCGTCTGGAAATATCTATGTGACAGGATATACCGCCTCGACTGACCTTCCAGTTACTGCTGGCGCATATGATGAGTCCCATAATGGTAGTTATGACGTCTTTGTCTCAAAGTTCACCTCTGGTCTTACCACTCTATCAGCATCCACATTTCTTGGTGGCTCTAGTAGTGACGTTGCACAAGCCATTGCAATAGATTCGTCTGGAAATATCTATGTGACAGGATATGCCACCTCGACTAACTTTCCAGTTACTGGTGGCGCATATGATGAGTCCCACAATGGTGGTGAGGATGTCTTTGTCTCAAAGTTCAACTCTGGTCTTACCACTCTATCAGCATCCACATTTCTTGGTGGCTCTGGTATTGACGTTGCACAAGCCATTGCAATAGATTCGTCTGGAAATATCTATGTGGCAGGACATACTACTGATGACACAACTGACCTTCCAGTTACTGGTGGCGCATATGATGAGTCCCATAATGGTAGTTATGACGTCTTTGTCTCAAAGTTTTCTAGTCTAGATTTATCCTCCTCATCTACCTCTACTGAGATTTCAGGTAGTGGATGTGCCGATTGCACACCGCCAACTTTGGGAGTTGAT
>SYJQ01000045.1 GCA_005798405.1 Nitrosopumilaceae archaeon | reverse complement strand
TTTGCTTGCCATTAAATTCATCAAAACAAAGGCAGCCAACGTGTTTGCGACATAAACAATTGAAATCTGATAAAGTTCGGCACCTAATTTCTCCATTAACATTATTGGAAAAATTGTCCATACAGACGATGCACCAATATGTCGCAAGAGAAGTGATGTGAACAGAAATTTATTTTTTACAATTACATTTTTTGTAGTTCCTGGTTTGATTTCTTTTTCTTGTAATGTGTTTGGCATCTTAATTGTAAATAATAATCCAATCAAAAAGAAGACCCCACTAATAAGAAAAGTCAGTTTGATGTCATTTACAATACCTGCTGCGGCAGTTCCCACCAGCCATCCTAGTGCATGAAATGAAATTACGGTAACTGCACGTTTTCTTTCATGGTTTGCCTCATAGGTGTAAGCAATCATGGATGGAACCATTATTCCACTTGCTACACCTGCACCGATTCTGGCTACAAGTAACAATTCCATGTTGCTTGCAAAATAATGTAATCCAAAGGCTGCGGCGCACCCGATGAAGCCTATTCTAATGAATTTCAGCCTAACTCCTTTCTTATCTGAATGTCGTCCAAAGTACATTTGGGATAAAATCTCTGCAAAACTAAATGACGCAATTATTAGACCAATTTCAAAAACAGATTTTGTTACTCCCATTGCCATGATTGGCAGAAACACAAATACAATGGAAATTCCTGCATGCTGAAAAAAAGTGGCACTACGAACTAGATTGTTTAATTGTATTTTATGCATAAATATACAAAATTTCGCTCTCTGCCTAATTTCAACATAAGTGTCAATAACCTGATGTATGGATGATTTTTCTCAAAAGAGTTAAACTGTCTGGAAACGTTCTAAAAATAAATTGGTACAAAAAGAACCGTTCCTCACTGCGTTACAAAATAGAATATTGCTTTTTGACGGTGCTATGGGAACTGAGATTCAAAAATATAATCCAACTCCTGAGGATTTTCCAAATAATCAAGACGGCTTTAATGATGGCTTGATATTGACACATCCAGAATGGATCAAACAGATTCATCGAAATTATTTGGATGCAGGTGCTGACTGTATTGAGACTAACTCATTTGGTTCAAATAAAATAAAACTGGATGAATATGGTTTTGGAAATCAAACAGTGGATTTCAATAAAAAAATATCTCAACTTGCAGTTGAAGTTTGCTCTGCATACACTGACAAACCGCGATACGTGATTGGCTCTATGGGACCATCTGGATATCTTCCAAGCTCAAATGATCCTGATCTGGGTCAAAAACCTCTCAATGAAATCAAAGAGGCATTTGAATTGCAAGCTGAAGGTCTGATTCTTGGAGGAGTGGATGCTCTTTTAATTGAAACAAGCCAAGACATCTTGGAAGTAAAACTTGTAATTGAAGCATGTCATGATGCGATGAAAAAAACTGGGAAAAAAGTTCCAATTATTGCAAATACAACTTTGGATCAATATGGAAAAATGTTACTTGGAACAAACATTCAAGCTGCATACACTACTGTATCTGATATGGGAATTGATGTATTTGGTTTGAATTGCTCTACAGGTCCAACTGAAATGACTCCGAGTGTTAGATGGCTTGATGAACAAAATGAGCATAATTTGTTAGTAGTTCCAAATGCAGGTATGCCTGAAAATCAGGGTGGGCAGGCAGTATACAAGATGACTCCTGAAAAAATGGGTGAGGTGCTAGGAGATTTTCTTAAACAGTACAAAAAAGTTCGAATAATTGGCGGTTGTTGCGGAACCAGTCCTCAGCATATTGCTGTACTAAGAAAAGTAATTGACGAAAAAGCTTATTCTATCAAGGGTTAAGTATTTAGAAAAACTGAGGAGAATTTATCACATTGACTATTCCTAGAGTTAGCTCTGCACTAAAAGCAGTTGATTTGAAGCAATTACCTCCCCCTCTTATCATTGGAGAGAGAATCAACACACAAGGTTCTCGAAAAGCAAAACAGCTTGTCCTAAATGACGATTATGACGGATTAGTTGATTTGGCAAGAATTCAGGTAGAAGATGGTGCGCACTGTCTTGATGTTTGTGTTGCCACCACTGAGCGAGCTGATGAACGTCAGTTCATGCTAAATCTTGTTAAAAAATTAAGTTTGGAAATTGATGCTCCACTTGTAATTGATTCCACAGATGCTGACGTGATAGAAGCAGCTGTAGAACAAATTCCTGGAAGACCAATAATTAACTCGATTAATTTGGAAGGAGATGGAAGTAGATTTGCAAAACTTGCACCAATAATGGCAAAGTACGGTCTGCCTGCAATTGCATTATGTATTGGACCAAATGGTATGGCAAAAACTCCACAAGAGAAAGTTGAGACTGCAGAATTACTTTATGAAACAGGAAAAAAATATGGATTGAAAATTGAACAATTTATTTTTGATGTTCTTACATTTACACTTGCTACAGGAGAAGATGAATTTTTGGATGCGGGAAAAAATACTCTGCAGGGCATCAAACTTGTAAAAGAAAAGTTTCCAAACTCATTTACAACTTTGGGATTAAGCAATATTAGTTTTGGATTAGTTCCATATGCAAGAAAAGTTCTCAACTCTGTATTTTTGTATCATGCAGTAAAATTTGGACTTGATACGGCTATTGTAAATGCAAAAGAGATAATTCCTTATGGGGAAATTGATGCAAAAGAAAAAAAACTTGCTGAAGATTTAATTTTCAATTCTCATCCAAACGCGTTATCTGAATTAATTATTTATTTTGAAAAGGCAGGAACTCAAGGTAGTGAAATTGCAAAAAAATTAGATGTAGATCCGACATGGCCTCCTGGAAAACGTGCACATTTTAGAATTGTAAATAGACTCAAAGATGGAATTCAAAACGATGTAGTTTCTGCCATTGCAGAAAAAATAAACAAAAATGAAATAATTGAAGATCACAATGGTATACTTTCTCTAAACGCTCTTCCTGCAATTACTCATGACGGGGCAATTAGAACACTAAATGAGGACTTGCTTCCTGCAATGAAGGAGGTAGGCGATAAATTTGGCTCAGGCGAGTTGATCTTGCCATTTGTTCTAAAATCTGCCGAATGCATGAAGGCAGCAGTTGGAGAATTAGAAAAGTATCTGATTAAAGAGGAAGGCTCATCTAAAGGAAAGCTTGTACTTGGAACCGTTTACGGCGATGTTCATGACATTGGAAAAAATTTGGTAAAAACCATCTTCCAAAATAATGGCTATACTGTTTATGATTTGGGAAAGCAAGTTCCTATGCAAAAATTCTTAGAAAAAATAGATGAAGTAAAGCCTGATGCTTTAGGGTTGTCTGCACTTTTGGTATCTACATCAAAGCAGATGCAGTACTTTGTTGAACATGCAAGAAAAAATAACATGAACGTCCCAATTTTATGTGGTGGTGCTGCAATCAACAGCAACTACATCAACAGAATTGCAAAAGAAGGTGGTATCTATGAATCCGGAGTGTTTTATTGTAATACAATGTTTGAAGGTTTGAAAACAATGGATACGTTGGTTTCAAATGAGAAACCACAATTTTTGGCACAATGGAAAGAGAAACTTGAAAACTGGAAAGACAGATCTGCTGCCGTAATTGACACCGCAAATCTTCCAAAGAGCAACATCAAACCCGTAATTCCACCGACTCCTCCGATAATTGGAGAGCCAATACGATTGAAATCTGATCAAATCAAAATGGGTGAGGTGTGGGAACTCATTGACAAAAAATCACTATTCAAATTATCTTGGGGTCTGCGAGGAAAAGCAGGATCTGAATCCGAGGCAGACCATGAA
>SYJQ01000044.1 GCA_005798405.1 Nitrosopumilaceae archaeon | reverse complement strand
TTATGAGCCATATCCTTTCTTTGCCAAAAAATCTAACGGTGCATACATTTGGGATGAAGACAAAAACAGATACATTGATTTCTGCAATGGTTATGGTGCATTACTCTTAGGGCATAGACGAAAGGAAATACTTGATGCTGTATCAAAACAATTAACACAAGGAACCTTATTTTGTACTCCCACAGAATCTGAAATAGAACTCTCAAAATTAATTATTGGCAATTTTCCATCAATTGACAAAGTCAGATTGGTAAATACTGGTGGAGAATCTACAATGACTGCTATTAGATTAGCCCGTGGATTCACAAAAAAGAAAAAAATAATAAAATTTGAAGGCTGCTATCATGGAGCACATGACTCTGTTTTGGTAAAAGCAGGATCCGGTTCTGCACATAATGGGATTTCAGTCTCTGACGGTGGATTAGATGAGGTTTCAAAAAATACTCTTGTTGTACAGTATAACAATTCTGAAGACCTTGAAAAAACTATAACAAAAAACAAGGATGTTGCTGGAGTTATAATTGAACCAATCTTGGCTAACATGGGGTTGATTTTACCTGAAAATAATTTTCTCTCTGAAGTCAGAAAAATTACTAAAGACAATGACATTCCTCTAATTTTTGATGAAGTCGTAACTGGATTTAGAGTATCTCCAGGTGGTGCACAACAACATTTTGGAATCAAACCTGACATTACAACTCTGGCAAAGGCATTAGGAAATGGATTTGCAGTTGCAGCAGTGGGTGGTAAAAGAGAGATAATGGATTTGCTTTCCCCAGGGGGTAAAGTTTACCAGGCCAGCACATATGCTGGAAATCCAATCTCAGTGAGTGCAGCAATTGCATCCATAAAAACAATAAACAAAATCAAACACAAGATGTATTCAAAACTTGAAGAGTATAATGCCATGCTTACTCATGCCATAGGTGATATGGCAACTGACATGAAAATTCCATATCAAATTAATTCCACATCTTCCATGTTTCAAATTTTCTTTACAAGCAAGCCTGTTGTAGATTACAAGTCATCAAAGAATGCAGATGCAAAAAAATTTAAAAAAATGTTTACATCTTTATTGAAAAAAGGTGTTTTCATTGCACCATCTCAGTTTGAAGTGGTTTTTTTATCTGATGCACATACACAATCTGATCTGAACTATACTATCACTGCTTATGATGCTGCATTAAAATCGGTGAAGAATTGAAATATGTGATTGGCGCAAGAGGTAGTCAGTTATCACTTGCACAAACAAACTGGGTAATATCAGAATTAAAAAAAACAGCTCCTGATAATGAATTTGAGATCAAAACAATAAAAACCAAAGGCGATACTGATGCACGACCGTTATTTACAATTGATCAAAAGGGAATATTTGAAAAAGAAATTGACAGAGCAGTTGCAGATGGAGAAATAGATTTTGCAGTGCATAGCCTCAAAGATGTCCCTTCTCAATTAGTTGAAAATTTGATTTTATCTTCTATCCCAAAACGAGAAACAGTAAACGATATTTTTATCTCATCTGATGGCTCTGATCTTGATTCGATTAAACCCGGTGCCATTATTGGCACAAGCTCTCTGCGACGTGCTGTGCAAATAACAAGAAAAAGGTCTGATGTTACAGTTCATCCAATTAGGGGAAACATTGAAACAAGAATCAAAAAAGTATTTGGAAATGATTTTGATGCAGTTGTTCTTGCACAAGCGGGAATCACACGATTGGGAGTTGATGTCAAATTTACACAGTTATCCATTGATGATTTTTCTCCATCTCCAGGACAAGGTGCACTGGCTATAGTTTCAAGAAAAGATGATTTTGATACAATTTCAATGCTAAAAAAAATCGAAGATGCTGACTCTAGATTGGAAATTCAAGCAGAGCGAGCTCTTTCTGACTTTGTTGATTCTGGATGTCGATTTCCAATAGGAGCATACGCTAAATCTGATGGAACTCAAATGACCTTGAGTGTATCTGCTTTTTCAGTGGATGGAAAAAAATCCCTTTTTGTAAAGAAATCTGGAAACAAAAATGACCCCTTCTCTCTTGGTAAAAGCGTAGGCGAGGAACTGCGTGAGAAAGGCGTAAATGACCTTGCAATAAATTGGAGAAAAAAAGTGGAGGAATGGAACAAACAATGACAGGTAAGGTGTATCTTGTTGGGGCAGGACCAGGCGATAGTAAGTTAATCACATTAAGAGCAGTTGAACTCTTGCAAAAAGCAGATGTTGTGCTTTATGATAGATTGGTAAGCAAAAAAATAATCTCAATGATTCCAAAATCTGCTAAAAAAATATACGTTGGAAGGGAAGTAGGCGATGACACCACCCATCAAAATAATACCAATGAATTAATGGTGAAATTTGCAAAATCTAAGAAAAACGTAGTTCGGCTAAAGGGAGGCGATCCAATAATCTTCGGTAGAGGTGGGGAGGAAGCTGAATATCTTAAAGAAAATAATGTAAAGTATGAGATAGTTCCGGGAATTACCTCTGGAATTGGTTCTGCAACTTATGCTGGAATTCCTCTCACTCACAGAAAGCATGCATCATCAGTTGTCTTTGTTACAGGTCATGAGGATCCTGAAAAGAAAAATGAATCAGTCAAATGGAAACGTCTTGCACAATCTGTTGACACTATTGTGATTATGATGGGACTTTCAAGAATTGATGTTATTTGTAAGCAGCTTGTTGCAGGTGGACTGGACAAAAAAACACCAGTAGCTGTAATTCAAAACGGTACAACTCCACAACAAAAAATGATTATTGGTACAGTATCTAATATTGCAAAACTTGTAAAGATAAATAAAATAAAACCTCCTACTAATATTATAATTGGCAAAGTTGTAGATCTATCTGCCGTAATAGGATGGAGAAAAAATGCTTAAAGGAAAAACAATAGCAATTACTCGCTCAAAAGATGACTCTTCTGAATTCATAGATCTAGTAACCAAAGATAATGCACGACCAATTTCATTGCCTACTATTGAACTAGTAAGCAAGGGCGAAAAAATAGTTGACGAATTTTTAGATTCAGTAAAACACTACAATCCTGATTACTCTGTATTTATGAGCTCAAAGGCAGTGACACTTCTTTTTGATACTGCAAAAAAAGTTTCCAAATTTGAAAAATTACAACTTGCTGTAGCAAATACAATAGTCATGGCAGTAGGCCCAAAAACAAAAATCGCGTTAGAAAACGAGGGAATCAAAGTTGCATGCATGCCCGACACATATTCATCAGTTGGTGTTGGAGAATTGTTTACAAAATTACACGCTGTAGGGAAAAAAGTAATCGTGCCTAGAAGCGGAGCATCTACACCGTTTTTGAAAGAACTATTAGGAAAAATAGGAATTGATGTAAAAGAAATTCATCTCTATGATGTTTGTGCATTTAGAGATACTTCTCAATGGAATGAATTCCGGGAATTATTTTCACAAAATAAAATAGATGGAATTGTTTTTACAAGCGCTTCTTCTGTTCGGGCATTTTTTGAAATAATGTTAAAAGATTATGATGAGCATTCATTGCTCAATAATCTGGAAAAATTACCAGTTGTTGCAATTGGCCCTTTTACATCTGATGAATTAAAAAAATTCAATGTAAAAAATACCATTGCCCAAGTTCATACAGTACCTGGCGCTTTTGATACCATCAAGAGTATCTTTTCCATTGCATAGTTTCTCTGAATTATTTTCTGGTTTTTCGACTATGGTATCTGCTGACTTTGTAATTTTCAGATGATCGCAAAACTCTCTTTTGTTTCACTATGATCGATCCAGTTTTGCTCTTTTTTCGATCTTCTAACTTGAGACAAGTTATCTGTATAGTTAATATATCTCAAATATTTTACATTTAATCAGTGAATTCACACATTATCTTACTTTCATTAGTTTTTAGTCTCTTTTTAGCCGGCACTGTATCTTACTCTTTTGCTGCAAGTAACTCTATAGAAGTAATTGAAAATCTACCTGTAACATTAGTAGGCGAAGGTGTTGACGCTGATGATGACACACTAACATTTGAATGGGTACAAATTGACGGCGAACCTATTGCTCTGTCATCCTATAACGTGGCAGAACCAACATTTATGGCTCCAGATGTAGTTAATGGCCAAATCAAAGTTTTGACATTTACCCTTACTGTAACAGACTCATCAGGTGCAAGTAGCTCTGATACTGTTGAAGTCGTTGTAAACCCTGTTAACCACATTCCTATGGTCAGTGCAGGAAGAGATCAAGTCACTTTCAAGTCTGTTAATGTAGTTACTCTAGTTAGCAGTGCTTTAGATCCTGACGGCGATTCCTTAACTTATAGTTGGACTCAGGTAGGAGGTCAACCATTAGAATTATCCACAACCCATGGAAAATATCTAACCATTCTTCCAATGCATATTGATTATTCTCAAACCAATCCACTTACATTCCAATTAACTGTAGATGATGGATTTGGTGGCTCTGCAAGTGACACTGTAAGCGTTTACCCACTTTCTGGTCTTCTTTCTAATAGATTAATTTCAATTGAAGCAGGTCCAATGCAAATTGTAAAAGAAGGACAAACAGTTTCACTTAGTGCAACTGGACAAACAGCAAACGGACTACCAATCAGCTACTCTTGGGTTCAACTAATTGGTACTGGAGTACAACTTGACTCATACACTGGTTCATCTGTTCAATTTACAGCTCCTCAACTTCCTGATGAGACTGAAATGATTCTATCATTCCAAGT
>SYJQ01000043.1 GCA_005798405.1 Nitrosopumilaceae archaeon | reverse complement strand
TTTCTTCCTGTTGTTTTTGTTGTTCTTCTGATTTTGCATCTCGTTCAGCTTTCTTTTCTTCCAGTTGTTTTTGTTTTTCTTCTGATTTTGCATCTCGTTCAGCTTTCTTTTCTTCCAGTTGTTTTTGTTTTTTATAAGCATCAGAATCATCGCTACTCACATAGAGGTTTTGGGCATATACATCATCGATAAGAAATAAGCCAAATGTACCACCAATCAAAATGGTTACCAATGTAATTACTAAAACAAAATTTGTTTTCATTTTAAAAAATCGTCCAAATTAGAGTTAAAAAGATTGCTGATAACTTATCATATTGACTATTTTTTTGATTTCTTGATCAAATTTACAAAATATTTGTGTAAAGAAACATCCTTTGTTAATTCAGGATGAAATGCAACACCGATCATATTACCTTTTTTTACAGCAACTATCTTTTCATTGAATTTTGATAAGATATCTACTCCAGAACCAACATCGGAGACAGATGGGGCTCTAATAAAAACACCGTTAAATTTTGTAATATTAATAGAATTCATAGAAATTTCTGCTTCAAATGATTCTTTTTGTCTTCCAAAAGAATTTCTTTCTAGTTTAATATCAAGTAAATCCAAAAGAGGTTGGTCTGTTTTTCCAACAACACGATCATTTGCTGTCTTGGAAAGCATAATCATGCCTGCACATATCCCTAGTACAGGCATTCCGTGTTCAATTTTTTCTTTTATTATCTTAAGTGAGCTGTTTACAAGAGATAGTTGACCTATAGTTGTGCTTTCGCCACCGGGAATAATCAGACCATCAAGTTTGGAAATATCATCAGCGGTTTTAACGCCTACAACTGTTCCTTCTTCTCCTAATTCTTGTAATGCGATCTTAGTAGACATAATATTTTCATGTACATCACCCTGGATTGCTAAAACTCCAACAGTAAGACTCATGCCGAACTTCCACGCTCTTGCATTCTTAATTCCAGAGTCTTAACATCTAATCCCAACATAGACTGTCTTTCATCAATCATTTTTTGTGCCTCTTTCACTTTTTCTGATTCATTCCAGAAAGTAGTTGCCAGAACAATAGCTCTTGCTCTTTCTTTAGCATCGTCTGCATTAAAGATTCCAGATCCTACAAATATTCCATCGCAGCCAAGTGACATCAAATATGCAGCATCTGCAGGAGTTGCAATTCCTCCAGCTGCAAAATTAACAACTGGTAATCGACCAAGTTTTGCAGTTTCTTCAACTAGATCATAAGATACTTTGAATTCTCTTGCCATTCTAACTAGATCTTGATTATCACCAGAATCATAAATTGTCTTTATTGATCTTAATTCATCGTTTACTTTTTTGATATGTGTGATTGCCTCTGCAACATTTCCTGTACCAGGTTCCCCCTTAGTTCTGATCATTGCAGCTCCTTCTTCAATTCTTCGTAATGCTTCTGATAATGATCTTGCTCCATTAACAAAAGGAGTTGTGAAATCCCATTTCCAAATATGATGACTTTCATCAGCTGGTGTCAGAACTTCTGACTCATCGATCATATCAACATCTGTTTCTTCTAGAACTTTTGCTTCATAGACATGACCTATTCTACATTTGGCCATTACTGGTATTGTTACTGAGTCCATAATATCCTCAATAATTCTAATACTTGCAGTTCGTGCAACTCCACCTGCTTTTCTTACATCAGATGGGAGTTTATCTAATACCATAACAGATACAGCACCTGCATCTTCTGCAATTTGAGCTTGTTCTACTGTAGTAACATCCATCACAACACCATTTTTTAACATATGAGCAAAACCGCGTTTCAAAGTAGATGTACCACGTAAAATATCACCAGAATCAAATTTGTCTGTAATTATTCCTTTTGCATCAATTCTTTCGCCTGAAAGTGGAAGCATAATCAGAGTTTTACCAGAGACTATTTGTACCTATTCACTAATTTGTTCTGCGATTTTATCAAGTTGAGATTCTACCATAAAAATTATTGGAGGTATGAATTTATCAGTTGCATTTTGTTCTGGCCAGTTAATTTGGTTAACTCTTCCATTTAGAGTAATTTTGATATTTGATTTTTGAAAATCAGTTACGTTGTCACGTATAAGAAATGATTCTGAAGGGATGGACATAAACCCAGTTTCTTTAATCAAGGCTTTTAATTTACGCAGTTTTTCATCATCTAAATGTGAACGAACATCTGGTTTAGGATAACCATCTTCAGTCACAGCATACTTTATTTCTCCATTATTTTTTATTAATAAAATTTCAGTTTTTTGTGCTCCTACTCTTTCGGTAACACCAAAAGATATTTTTTTCAATTGATGTTTTGTATATTCAATTTCAATTACATCATTTGGATTAGATGCAGAGTATGGAATATCAGATTTCGTGATTAATGGAATGGCAATCAAAATTGCAATGATGGCAGGAATCGCTGCTATTGCTAAAACAATTGGTTTTACCATAATTTACCTTAACGGTTGTAGATCAAGGTTAATTGCAAATAAATCTTGGTTAAAATAACTTAAAATTCTAGTCCGTTTCATTCTTGTTCGTGGGGTCGTAGCCTAGCCTGGTAGGGCGACAGTGCATACGATAGATCACCGCTAAGGGCTCCAAAGGTAAACTAAGCTAAACTGACTCACGGATGATGTAAGTTTGGAGCTGTAGTGACCCGTAGGTCGCCGGTTCGATTCCGGTCGGCCCCACGTTAGAATATTATTTATTTCTTAAAACATTTAGTGCAGAACCAGCTTTGAACCACTCTATTTGAGATTTATTATAAGAATGACTAAGAGAAATTTCATCTTTGGTTCCATCTTTGTGTTTAATGATGCATGTAACTGACTTTTGTGGTTCAAGATTGTTCAAACTAATAAGACTAATGCTGTCATCTTCTTTTATTTTGTTGTAATCATCAGGATTAGCAAAAGTCAATGCCAATATTCCTTGTTTTTTCAAGTTTGTTTCATGTATTCTTGCAAGACTTTTTGTAATAACAGCAGCACATCCCAAATATCGTGGAGTCATTGCAGCATGCTCTCTACTACTTCCCTCACCATAATTATTATCACCTATGATTACCCATTTCATTCCTTTTTCTTTATAATGTCGTGCAATTTTTGAAAAAGGCTCGAGTTGACCAGTTAAGATATTCTTTCCCTTACCGATTTCATCATTAAATGCGTTAACAGCCCCCAAGAGCATATTATCACTGAGGTTATCAATATGACCTCGAAGTGACAACCAAGCTCCTGCAGGAGAAATATGATCTGTGGTGCATTTTCCTTTTGCTTTAATCATTATTGGTATATCTTCAAAGTCCTTTCCATCCCAGATAGAAAAGGGTTGTAAACGTTGTAGCCTTTTACTTTTAGGATCAATTATCACTTCAATATTGCTTGAATTTTCAGGAGGAGACACAAAAATTCCTTCAGGAATCACAAATCCATCTTTTGGGACTTCGGGTGCAGGTTTTGGGGGATCAAGTTTGAATTTTGTTCCATCTGCTGCTGTCAACTCATCTTTCAGAGGATTAAATGAAAGTCTACCTCCCAAAGCAAGTGCAATAATCATTTCTGGACTACCAATAAAATTTAGAGTATTTCTATGACCATCATTACGACCGGGGAAATTTCGGTTAAACGTAGTTACAATTGTATTTTTTTCATCATTGTTTAATTCAGGTCTTTGCCATTGACCAATACATGGTCCACATGCATTTGCTAAAACTGTAGCTCCAATCTCTTTTAGTGAATGCATTTGTCCATCTCTTTCAATGGTGCTTCTGATCAATTCTGAACCAGGAGTGATCAGTAAAGGAATTTTGGATTTAATTCCTTTTAATTTTGCTTGTTCAGCTAAACTTGCAGCTCTTGACATGTCTTCATAAGATGAATTAGTACAACTTCCAATCAGTGCAACAGATATCGGATCAATGTATTGATTAGATTTTACATCATCAGCTAAATTAGATATTGGTCTTGCAAGATCAGGAGTATGCGGTCCAACAATATGAGGTTCTAATGTAGAAAGATTAATTTCAATGATTTTATCAAAGAATTTTTCTGGGTTAGATTCAACTTCAGGATCTGCAACAAGCAAATCTTTGTTCTGATTTGCAAGTTCAGCAATTTTTTCTCGGTTTGTAGATTTTAGATAAGTTTCCATCCTTTCATCATATGGAAATATAGAACAGGTTGCACCTACTTCTGCACCCATGTTGGCAATAGTTGCTTTTCCAGTACAGCTAATAGTATTTGTTCCAGGTCCAAAGTATTCAATAATAGAATTTGTTCCTCCTGAAACTGTCAGTTCTTCAGCTACTTTGAGTATGATGTCTTTTGGTGCTGTCCACCCATTTAGTTCTCCTACGAGTTTTATACCAATTCTTTTAGGATAAAGTAATTCCCATGGCATTCCAGCCATAGTTTCTGCTGCATCTAATCCACCAACTCCAACAGCAATCATTCCCAAGCCACCGGCATTTGGGGTATGAGAATCAGTACCAATCATCAATCCACCTGGAAATGCATAATTTTCAAGAACAACTTGATGAATTATTCCTGCACCGGGTTTCCAAAAACCACATCCATATTTACCAGCAGCTGATTGTAAAAATTTGAAAACCTCACTATTTTCATCAAGAGCTATTTTCATGTCAGTGTCACCTTCTACTTGAGCGCGTATCAGATGATCACAGTGAACCGTTGTAGGTAATGATGTTTGTTTAAGTTCTGCTTGCATAAATTGCAACATCACCATTTGTCCAGTCACATCTTGTAATGCAACTCTATCAGGAATAAGGAAAACGTAATTTTTGCCCCCATCAAGATTACTCTCACTGATTTTATCAAAATGTCCAGATAGTATTTTTTCAGTTAGTGTTAATGGTCTTCCAATTACTTTTCTATATTTTTGAATATTTTCTTTTAATTTTTTATAAACACAAGTTACTAATTCAGGAGTAGTACCTATTTCCACATTACTCGTTGAATTTAACCGGAATTTAATATTTGCAATTAGAAAATTACCATGAATATTGCAATAGGCGTGTTAATTTCTTAACAATTATAAACCAAAAGTAGCTATATAGATGATTGTTGGGAAGTTGCAAATATTCTAAATCAGGGTGTTTAGATGGTCAATAAGGGTTTTCCAAAATTTGGAATGTCACAAGCAGGCGCATATGTTGCTGCTCTAAAAAATTATAATTTACCCGATTTTATTCTAGTATTAATTTCAAAAGAATGTAAATCAGATCTTCTTGAAAGAGGAAGAATAGATGACAGATTACAAAGTATGAATGATGATGCTTTAGAGCTTCTTCACAAAGTATTTGTTGGATGTGAGGAAGACGGTGCAGGAAAATATGCACAGTATAGATTTTACGCATATGTTTCAAGCATGTATCACAAATGTGAGGTTTTAGTTAATGAAACAATTCCAGGAGCAAGTGGAACAAATCATAAAATTCCTGTTGCTGTAAAAAATAATGGAATGTACATTGCAGTTGCACATAACAAAGCAACTGGAAACCCTGTGAACAAAAAAGAAACTATACGATTCTATGAGATGGTTGATGACATTAAGAAAGGAGATCATGGAACTATGTTAAGTGATGCAATTTATGGCTCCTCTGTAGGATTTAGAGGCGATGCATTAGTTGAGCTGGAAAATCTGAGTAAATCCAGAACTCATGATACTGAAAATAAACTTGATTTCAAAACTGCAAATTTTGAGAACAATATTTATTCAGTAACAAAGTGTTGACTTCAGAAAATTTATTTTATTTAGACATTTAGATTTTATTTTATTTTGATATTAGATGTGTCAATTGTAAGAAACATTGGTTTGCCTTCTGTTTTTTCAAAGTTTGCTCCATATTGTTCAAAATGTAATTGATTGTAGAAATGTTTAGTCCAAATCTCATGAACATCTTCGATGAATTTTTTGCGTCCTGATACTCGTAAAAGTTCGTGTGCCAATACATGAGAAACAGTAGTGCAGTTTTTTTCTGCAAGAAATAATGTATCAGAAGGATCTTTTGGAGGTTGCCACCAAACCATACCAAAGTTTTCAGCATGGTATCCTTCACATGTACAATCAGTCCAAAACGGTCTAAAATGACAAAGATAGAAATGGTAAATTTGGGTTCCTCTTTGCTCGTGATCTTTGATGAGTGTATGAGTATCTAATTTTTGAAGTATGCTTCTTGGTTTTGTTACTAATTCATCACATTGAATTTCAAAATCTTTACCAAATTTTTCTTTAATCCAAACTTTGTAAAAATTTGCCATTTGTTTTACATATTCAAATTCTAGTTTACGCTTTTCAAGATCTTCTTCTTTTACAACAAAAATAAAATGTAAAATCATGATAAGAAAAAAGAGTGTTTATGATTGGCCTTCTATACCCATAAGGGTTAGTGTTGATCGAATCTTCTCAATTTTTCTGATTTTCCAAGTAATCGTTTCTCTGAGTTTTTCAACAGTATCAGATTCAATCTTGGCCAAGATATCATATGCTCCGAAAGTACCATGAACTTCCTTCACACCATCTAGACCCTTAAGTTGCTGTATGATAGCCTCTTCAGAACCTAGTTCACAGTTTATTAAAACATAAGCTGTTGCCATATAATCATTAAACGAATCGACTATATCAATAAACCGATTATGGCGAATTTAGTTTTGAGAAATATCAATAATAGTATCCCAAATATGCTTTGGTACAGGCATTACGGATAATCTAGAAATGCGAATAAGTTCCCAATTTTTAAATTCTTTCTGTTTTTTCATCTCATCTAAAGTGATTGGTCGTTTTAATGATTTTTTATATTTAACATCTACTACAATGAATCGTTTATTTTCCTCTTTTGGATTGGGATATGGTTTTGAAATTATCTCCATAATACCAACAGCTTGTCTCTCATCACCAGTATGATAAAATAAAACAAGATCACCCTTTTTCATTTCTCTCATATGTTTTAGTGCTAGATTGTTATGGACACCGTCCCAAATGGTTTTTTTATCTTTTTTTAGAGTTTCAAAATTATATCCTCTCGGTCCTTCTGGTTCTTGTTTGGTTAACCAATAGTTTACCATTTTCACAGTTCATATCATTGTGGTGTGTTTTATGTTTTTGAAAATTTGTAAATGTTCCCCGGTTCTGACTCGCGCAAGATCATTGGTAATTTTAGCCTAAACCTCCTTGGGTTTTCTAACCGGGGTTGCCCATATTGTAGCACACCTGGGTGAATTAGAAATCATTGGTATCAATACGATCAGCGTCATCCTAATCCGTCTGTGTGCCTGCTCTTGGGCGTTTAAGTATAGATTTAGCTATGCTAAAAACCATTGATCATTAACATCTAAGAACCAAAGTTACTAAGCACAAATTCCAAAGAAGTTAATGTAGAACCATCAAAATTAGTCAAAGATCAATCCTGAAAGAGAAATCTCAAATCCAACTACAGGAACTCGTATCTTATAGTTTTCAATTGTTTTTGAATTGATTTCCCCAATAATTCCAATTATCTTACCATTTACTAAAACTGAGGCTGTTCTTCCTTCTTCAAAAATTGAATGCGAAAAAGTTTTCGTTTCAGTGTCTAGATTAAATCCAGTTTTTAATGCAGATTGTAAAATGGATTTAATTTCAGTAAAAGTTGCATCTTGGTGTGCACTGATTCCTGCAAAACTTGTTGTTTCACTAATTGGATTTCCTTGAGAAAAAACAGTTCCTGTTTCAAACAGTTTCTGAGGATATGACGTGTGTATATTTCTAGAGAGATTTTCCAACAATTCTGGAAGAATAGAATCTCGCAAAATAGTATGCTCTTGACTTTTTGAATCTAATACGGAGATCATGTTAATTGGTTTTCTGTTTGTCATTTCATAGAGAACTCTTTTACTTGTCAAGCTTGAATTGAGTGCTTCAGTATATCCAAGTCCAATCATTGTCAAACTGAGTGATTTTAGTTTTATCGATATTGGGTTTGTTTGTCCTAAAGTTTGTGATGGAGATAAGATAGGCTCTAAATTTTGTATTCCATAACCTAATGATACTTCTTCAACTAAATCCATTGGACCAAATATGTCAAATCGGTATGAAGGAATAGTACAAACAATATTTTTTCCTTTTAAAGAAGCATCCAATCTTGATTTTTTAAGTGATGAGATAATTTGAGTGGTAGTAAGATTCAATCCAAGCATCTGATTGATTAGACCTGAATTAATCAATATTTTTTTTGATTCTAATTTTGGTGAAGTGTTTTTAGCACCAGTGATTTTTGTAGACACTAGAGTAAATCCAGCAGTCTGAAGTATGGTTGCAACAACAGAAAGCATATCTTCCACATCATCTTTGTTAATCCCAGTAACTTCAACAAAAAGGTTTTTTGTCTTTGTTGTAACAGTTGTTGTTGCAGCATTAATTATTGGTGGAAAAGATATGGTCTGCTTTTTTGAATCTAAAATAAGTGGAACTTGAAGTGAATTTCCAAGAATCGCTCCATAATCTCGTCCCACATCAGTATTAACAAGAATATCAGATATTGTAAGTTCATGATCAGAGTTTAATGGAATAAATTTGTGATCTCGCTTAGTAGTAGTATATGTTAGTGGGAAAGAAATTTTATCTAAATCATGAATTCCAATAGAAGATTTTTTTCTTTTTCTCCCAATTCCAAAATGAAGGTCTTCTTGCATTGCCATTAGTTGCTTGATTGTATAATCATCAATTCTACCATTTTTTGCAATAATTCCAGTTACAAATGGTCTAATTTTAGCAACAGATTGTTCTACATTAATTGCATAATCAGTTGATTTTTTTATGTTTAATTTTACAGCACCAGATCTAATTCCAAATAAACCCTGTAAACCAAGTGCAATTCCTAAGTCAGTAGAGTAATCAGGTCTATTGGGACTATACTCCACTCTAACTAGATCCTTGTCTTCAGACTCAATATCCAATCCAAGAAAAGGAAGAGATTCAGAAATTTGTTTTTTTGAAACTTTTCCAAGTAGTTTTTGTAATCTAGAATAAGATAATTCAACTACTGGCATTTTCTTGCACTCCTTAACCAGCTCAAATTATTACTATAAAATTCTCTAACATCATCTAATCCGTACTTGAGCATTGCAATTCTTTCAATGCCTCCACCCCAAGCTAAAACAGGTTTTGTTATTCCAAGAGGTTTTGTTACTTCAGGTCTAAAAATTCCCATACCGAATAATTCAACCCATTTTTCCAATCTATCATTATACACCATTGTTTGAAGAGATGGTTCAGTATAAGGGAAAAAGGTTGGCCAAAATTTTATTTTTGTAATTCCTATTCTCTTATAAAATTCTCTTTGAATTCCCATTAAATCACGTAAAGTTGCATTTTTTCCAACTACAACACCTTCAATTTGATTAAATTCTACAAGATGTTTGTAACTTACTTTTTCATTTCTAAAAACACGTCCAAGTGAGAATACTCTTGCTTCATCAGGTTTATTTTCTGCAAGATGTTTGATAGTTACACATGTTGTATGTGTTCGAAGAACCATTTTTTTTGCTTCGTTAATATCCCAATAATATCGCCAACTTTTTTTGTGAGTTTCAGAAATTTTTTTAATTTGTTCTATAGTTCCGATGTTTTTTGCAGAAATCCCATCAAGATAAAATGTATCCTGTAATTCTCTTGCAGAATGATCTTGTGGAGTAAACAATGCATCAAAATTCCAAAAGCAAGGCTGAGTCATATTTCCAATTATTTCTGTAAAACCTAATGTAACAAAGATTTCACGAATTTCATCAATTGTATCTTTAAGTGGATGAGTTCTGGCAACAAACACATCAGGTACTTTAGATTCAACATCAATTGCACCAGATGAACCAGCAGTTATTTCAATAGATTTAGCATTTTCTGTTAAAGATATTTCTTTGGTCTTAATTATATCCTCAATTACAAAATCAGGTCTTTTTAAAATATTAGATAAATCATCAATATCAATTTCACTTTTAGGAATTTTATTTTCTCCAATCTGTTTTAGAGTTTTTTCTCCTGGAAGTTCAGAAGGATGGTTTTTTAGAAATATTTTATCTTCAGATGTATCAACCCAATTATTTTTTCTTGCTAAACCCATAGCAGGTCCAAAGACAGTACCAAGTTCTCTTTGAAGATCAGATAATTTTTTTGATTCATTTTTTAATAAGTCAAGTAATTTCCGTTCAGGTAATCCTTTGTGAAAAGATTCTAATCCATTTTTACCAAGTGATAGAGTAATAATTTGAGATTCATTTACAATAGCTAATTCCTTTAGTTTAAGCCACTCTATTCCTCTTCGAATTTGATCAGGAGATAGATGGGTAGATTTTTCAAGTTGTTCAGGTGTTTGTTTTGTATTGTCTTTTAATGAGATAATGATTTTTTTTTCAATTTCATGAAAGACTTGTGACATCAGCAGAAAGACTGAAAAAGACTTTTTAAACCTTAACCTAAGTCAAAATGAATGTCAGCTGACGACTTTATTGTAACTCCTTGGCATGTTGAGGGAGATATAGATTATGATAAACTAATCAAAAAATTTGGAACAGAAAAAATTTCGCCGGAGATTCTAAGAAGAATCAAAAAAATTACAGGCGAGGACCATTTTATGCTAAGAAGGGGAATTTTCTTTTCTCATAGAGAAATGAACAGAATTCTAGATGATTATGAAAAAGGTAGAAAATTTTTTCTCTATACTGGCAGAGGACCGTCAGGCCACACACATATTGGTCATCTAGTCCCATGGGTATTTTCAAAATGGCTTCAAGACAAATTTGGTGTAAATATGTATTTTCAACTTACAGATGATGAAAAATTTTATTCAAAACAGGATCTTACTTTAGAAGATACAAGTAAGTTTGCATATGAAAACGCACTAGATTTTATTGCTTTAGGCTTTAAACCAAACAACACAAAGATAATTATCAATACAAAAAATATTCAGACCCTATATCCTATTGCGGCACAAGTAGCAAAAAAAATTAATTTTTCAAATACAAAAGCAGTATTCGGATTTACAAATGAAACAAATATTGGAATGATATTTTATACATCATTACAATCTGCTCCTTGTTTTATTGAAGATAAACCAGTTTTGATTCCCTTAGGAGTTGATCAAGATCCTCATTTTAGATTAACCAGAGATATTGCACCAAAAATAGGAAAACCAAAACCAGCCTTAATCCACAACATTATGATTCCAGGATTGTCAGGACCTGGAGGAAAAATGTCAGCTTCAGATGAGAATGGTACTATTTACACAACTGATTCTCCAAATATTGTTAAGAAAAAGATCAACAGGCATGCATTTTCTGGTGGTCAACCAGATATTGAGCAACATAGAAAAATCGGAGGAAATCCAGACATAGATGTTTCTTATCAATATCTTAGAATATTTTTTGAACCAGACGATAATAAATTGAAATCAATTCATGATGATTATAAATCAGGAAAGATGTTAACTGGAGAATTGAAAGCAATTTTGATTGAAAAAATAAATGAATTTCTTGCAGCACATCAGATAAAAAGAGAAAAAGCAAAAGATCAGATAGACAAATTTCTTTTTGAGAATAAATGAAGATAAGAATTAGTTGTGATGATAAATATGAGGCTCAAAAGTTAGCTAGTTTACTTTTTATCAAAGATGCAAATGAGATTTTCATTACAGCAATTTTAAACATAATAGATAACCAATTAATTGTTGCATTAAAAGACAAGTCTGCACACAGTATTGTTCTAAAAGATGAAACAAATGTGGAAATGTTTGCAGATTTTATTCAATCAGTAATAGAGAAACAAGATAAAATAGTATCCACTGAGATTTTTGGGCAAGATGTAGAAATTGTAAAGGGGTGAAATCAACCTAAAAATACGGTATAAATTGCAACAATTCCAACCATCACAATAAGACTTATTCCTAATGCTTTAGAGTCATTATTCATAATTTTAAAAATATATTATTATAATTAAAGTGTTAATAAATTCTCAAGAGTGGTTTCGAGTAGTTCATCTAGGAAAATATCTGCTTTTTTTAATTGGAGTTTTTGGTTTTTTAGATTCATTTTTTGCTGGAGGTTGTCTAATCTCATTACAATTTAAACAAAGAACTCTCAAATCTTTCCTAGCCAATTCTGGTTCAGAGATATACTTACCCCATGAAGACGCAAATCCGCCTCTTCGTATACTGTCAAATGCATCCTCATCATTGATATGATTAAAGCCTAAAGCTCTTTCATCCTTAAACCCGCAACTAGAACATGTTTTACCTCCTAGAATTTCAAATAATTTTTCTTTTAGAGAAGAATAGAATTTTTCAGAACCGTTAGAATAGAAGCGATCTGTCTT
>SYJQ01000042.1 GCA_005798405.1 Nitrosopumilaceae archaeon | reverse complement strand
TCTAATGTAATATCATGGCAACCATCTTCATCTCTATAACCATTGAAAGTTTCTGGCTGAGTAGGACAAAAATCAATTTTGTCTTCTATGCCATCATTATCAGTATCAACAAAAGAAGAATCAACAACACTGTCAGGGCAACCGTCAGTATCTTGGAATTTATTGTAAGTTTCAGCACTTAGTGGACATGAATCCAGATGATCTGGAACTCCATCTCTATCTCTGTCTGAGCCAGAACCAAAAGTATCAGGGCAACCGTCTGTATCAAATATACCGTTAAAAGTTTCTGGCTGAGTAGGACACAAATCTAATACATCAACAAAACCATCGTTATCTGAATCAGGCATTCCTGAGCCAGTTCCAGGTGGTGAATCAGAACAACCATCAGTATCTTGGAATTTATTGTAATTTTCTCTTACATTTGGACATTGATCAATGTCATCTTCTATTCCATCAAAGTCCTCATCATACCATGGAACAAAGTTAGAAGGACAACCATCAATTGTGCCTTCGTTATCTTCTTGAAGGTTGGGGCAACTATCAATTTCATCAGGGATACCATCACGATCTAAATCACTAGTCGCAAATGTGTGACTAGTTGGAATACTGGTCAATGTAGCTAAAAGTAAGAATAGGAATCCTAGATGTATTTTTTTCAAATCTTAAATTTACGTTAAAGATCCAGTTATTAAACTTCACTCTGAAATCGGCTAAAAATATGAAAAGTTTTGAGAATGATTTTCATGTTCCACAAAGTTCTCGATCAATTTAAGTAAACCAAAACAAGATTTTTGCATATGAGTTGTTCTGGTGAAACAGTAGAGGAAGACAGACTAATACAGATCAAACCGGGGATTTCACAGCAATTAAAAAAAGCAAAGTATGGAGTTGCAGATCATTCTACAGTGGAACTTTGTCACTGGACAAAAAAATCATTCAAACATGAAGGAAGTTGTTACAAGCACAAGTTTTATGGAATTTCCACACATCGATGTATGGAATTTTCACCTGCTGGAATGCATTGTGAAAATCGTTGTGTGTATTGTTGGAGACCAATGGAATTTTATGATTCATTAAAAATGGAACCAGAAAAAGTGGCAGAACCAAAAGAGATATTGACAAAACTAATGGAAGAGCGAAAAAAATTGATCATGGGGTATTATGGAGATTCTAGAAATGATAAACAGCGATTAGACGAATCATTATTGCCAAGTCATTATGCAATTTCGCTTTCAGGAGAACCAACAATGTATCCAAAGCTCCCAGAATTAATAAAATATCTCAAATCTTTAGAAGCAACTAAATCAATTTTTCTTGTAACAAACGGACAAGAGCCGGATATGATTCAAAGATTACAAGATGAAGATGCACTACCAACACAGTTGTATTTATCTACAAATGCTGCAGATTATGATTCATTTTTAAAAATTAACAAACCAAAATACGATGATTCTTGGCAAAGATGGAATAAAACGCTAGGGATGTTAAAGCATCTTGAAACAAGAACAGTACTTCGAATTACACTCATAAGAAATTACAACGACCAAAAAGAGATGATCCCTGCTTTTGCATCAATGCTAAAACAAGCTAGTCCACATTTTATTGAAATAAAATCGTATATGCATATTGGTCGTTCAACTAACAGATTAGAACACTCAAACATGTTAGAGATGGATGAGGTAAGAAAATTTAGTGATGAAGTAGCTAAACAAAGTCAAATATTTTCAGTGATGGATGAAAGTCTAGTTTCAAGAATTGTGATATTGCAAAACAATCAGAGATCTATTGATCGTCTGATTTCATCTTATGCAAATACCAATTAGAAAATTTTTTTAATGCTTTGTATCTGTGAGATAGTTCATTTTTGTTATTCAACTCTGCAAATGTCTTTTTCATATTTTTTGGTATGAAAATTGGATCATATCCCCAACCTTTTCCATTTTCTGTTTTAGAAATATGTCCATCAATTTTTGCTTCAAAAGATTTATGATTTTTTTCATCACAAAAAGAAATGATGGAAACAAATTTTGCTTTTCTATTTAGTTTTAAGAGTCGTAAAATTCCCTCATTACCAATTGTTTTGAACACATACGAAGAGTACGGTCCAGGAAATCCAAAAAGTGAATCAATGAAAAGCCCATCATCTTCAATCATTATTGGTTTTTTACATTTTTGAAATGCCTGCACTGCTTTTTTTAATGCAATTTCTTTTAGTGATGATGATTGAATTTCTTCAAGGTCATATTTGAAAAATCCAAGAACAATTCCAAAAGACTGTAAAATTTTTTTTGCCTCTTGGTATTTGTGATAGTTTGAAGAGACAAAAAAAAGATCAAACGACTGTTGCATATCTTCCCCTACTTTCAATGACAGATACCAAGTGTATAATTTTGGCATAGTTTGTCGAACCAACCACAGATTTGTAACCAGATAAGAAGTTTTTCCAGGCAGATTCCATTATTTTTGCATGTGCGCTGTTTAGAATTTCTTTAATTAATCTCAAGTCTACTGCATGATCTTCAGATTTGATTGTTTTTTGTGACAATCCAAAATCAATCACATATACTTTATTTTTGTATAAGATGAAATTTGATGTAGTCAAGTCACCATGCATTATGCCATTTTTATGCATCACTCCAACTAGTTTACCAATTTCCTTTGATACTTTAATTATCTTTGAATCAGGTAAATCATGAACAGGGCTACCTGGAATTTCTTGCATTATAATAGATGATTTTTTTAAATCAACATAGTAAACAAGTGGTGTTGGAATTCCAAATGATTTTACCTCTGAAATTGTTTGAGACTCTCGAATTGTTCTTTGTTTTCTAATCTTCTCGTCAAGAATAGGATTACGATATTTTTTTGCCTTTCTGATTTTTAGTATTACACGTGAATCATTCCATTTGGTAAGATAGATATCGGCCTCTGCCCCCTTTTTTAGCAATTTCATTAAAATTATAACCTAATGAATATGATTAAAAGCTAATCATGGAAGAAGGAGAAAAAAGACTAAAACAAGAAGATTGTAACGAGGATAAACTCGGTGCAGGCATTCTAACTTTAACAAATAGAAGACTAGCATTTGATAAGACACAGTCAAGAATGATGGATTTTTCAAAACGTTTTGGAGATACAATTGTAGATGTTCCATTAAATGATGTAATCAAATCTTGGAAAGAGGGAAGATTGATAAAAAAAGTGTGTTTTACAGCCAAAACAAAAGAAGGTGAACAGACATACAAATTTGGAGTGTTTAACACTAAAGATTGGTTAAAAAATATTGAAAAGGCAATAGAAGAAAATAAAAATCAATAATCTACTTTAACTGAATCCAATCGCCATGATTGTGTGACAAAAGTGTCTTCCAGTAAAACACCATTTTTTACTTGTGATTCTAATAATCCTGTCCAACATATCTGACTACCACAATCGCCGGCATATTTTTGCGGAGCTACAAAAAATTTGCAGCCATGTCTTTTGCAAACATCTTGTAGCATTTCAGATAATCTCCTGTTTGCAGCTACACCTCCAACTATTAGCAATTCTTTTTTTCTAGTAAAAGAGAGAGCTCTTTCCACTGCTTCACTAATCATTGCAAATGCTGTTTCCTGTAATGAAAAACATGCATCTGCTTTACTTTTTGGTACAATTGATTTTGTTGCAGATAACAACCCAGAAAAAGATACATCGTTTCCTTTAACAGAGTATGGTAGTAGGACGTAATTAGAAGAAGATGAAGCTAAATCTTCAATATTTTTTCCACATGGTGAAGCAAATCCAATTGATCTTCCAAATTGATCAAGTAGCTGACCTAATGTAATATCCAAAGTTTCTCCAAAAACTCGCCATTGTTTATTTAAAAATGCAAGTAACATAGTGTGTCCTCCAGAAACCAGAAGAACCAGCGGATTTTTTGCACCAGTAAGTAATTTTCCTAATTCAATATGTCCAATTGCATGATTTACAGGATAGATTGGAATATTGTAATAAGATGCAAGAGAACGTGCCACCACTGCTCCAACTCTCAGACAAGGACCAAGTCCTGGACCTGCCGCATATGAGACAATATCAAGATCTTTTATTGTAACTCCAGCCTCTTGAAGGCACTCAGATAGCACAATGGCACTGTTTTCAACATGGTGACGTGATGCCTCTCTAGGATGAATTCCCTCACCTTCAGGAGGACGGTATATTTTTCTCACATCAGATAAAATTTTGCCTTGTTTTCCTTTTTTCTCCAATATCGCACAAGAAAATGTATGAGCTGTGCTTTCAATACCTAGACCGATCATTTTACCCTCTACTTAATGTTGAAATGATTTTGATCACATCGCCACTTTTTAGTTTATGATCACCGCCGATTCTTTGTTTTGTTTTACAATCAATTGCATGTAAGAATCCCTTGGCTATATCTGCATGAATCAGACCTGCCAAATCTTTTGCAGTGGAATCTTGCGGTAACAATTTTGCATCAGGTAAAATATCGCCATTTTTGTTTGTTAGCTTTGTCTCATCTTCTACAGGAAAAACAACAATAAGTTTTAACAAATCAAATACCGCAATGTTTAAAATTTTTTGAATTCCGGTTGAATGGATTTTTGAAAAAACAGTATTTACCAAATCTAGTGCTTTTTGTTGTTGTGGCAATATTTCTTTGTTTTCCATTATAGAAAATTTCTCGTCCCCTGATTCATAATGTATAATTCCAGCCTTGGTAGCTTTTCGTAATAGTAATTCAGTCTCAGCACTACAAGGAATCACTATAGTATCAGAAATTTTTTTGATTATATCAAGATCCTTGCAGAGATCTGCTTTGTTTGCTGCAATTATTATTGGTTTTGTGTTTTTTCTTAATTCCTTGACAAAAGTTTGGATATCAGAATCATTCCATTCCTTTGGATTTTTTGAAGCTAGTTCTAGTTTATGTAAAACATCTTGTACCTGATAATCTTTGATTCCCAAGCCAGTAAATCTTTTTGCGATTCCGTCAGTTAGTTTTGCTCTTTTTTGTTCTATTTCTTTGGTAAGTTTATCCCATTCTCTTCTAAGTATGTCAATAAACCACTGATCAAATTCATACTCTACAAATTCAACATCTTCAAGAGGGTTATGCGTACCTATTGGAACAGAATGTCCTTGAATATCAGTTGTTCCAGCAATATCAACAACATGTATCAGGACTTCTGCTTGTCTAGCATCATCAAGAAATTGATTTCCCAAGCCTTTTCCCTCATGTGCGCCTGGCACCAATCCTGCAACATCGATTAGCTTTACAGGTATGAATCTAGTTCCATTTACACATAATGGATTTTGATGTTTTATTCCAAAATGTTTGCATGCACAATCAGCTTTTACATATGCAACACCAATATTTGGCTGAATTGTTGTGAATGGAAAATTACCTATTGGGACAGGAGTTTCAGTTGCAGCTGAGAAGAATGTAGACTTTCCAACATTTGCTTTTCCTAGCAAGCCAATTTGCAATACCCACAAAAATCCTATTGTACTTATTAGTATTACAGAAATTGTTTAATTCAGTTCATGTTGATTTTATAATATGTCAGTAATAATTACTGGAAATCCAGGCGTAGGAAAGCATACCATATCAAAGGAGATTTCAAAGGACTTGGGATTACCAATGATTGACATAAACAGTATTGCCAAAGATGCTGGATTATTTGAGAAAAATGAAGATACCAATGATGTAGATATATCAAAATTAGAAAAGATAATCAAAAGAAAAATTTCCAGTCCAAGTTTAATTGTTGGACACTTGGCACCATATGTTTTATCACCAAATCAAGTAAAGAAAGTGATAGTCTTACGAAGAAATCCATATGATTTGATTTCAGTTTATAAAAAACGAGAATACACAGAAGAAAAGATTAGAGAAAATACAGGTAGTGAGATTTTAGGAATTATAGCACATGATGCAATAGATCAGTTTGGGGCAAAAGTATTCCAAGTAGATGTCACAGAAAAAAGCATTTTGGAAGTTACAGAGAAAGTATTGAGCATAATCAATGGGAAAAGTGTAAGTGATGAAGTGGATTGGCTGGAATTAGTATCAAAACAGAATGATTTGAAAAAATTTTTTGCTTATTGATTAAATAACGCTGTAATTGAGAAGAATCGACTTGTTTGAGATTTTAAAAAGTGACTTGGCTGGAAGAATAGGAGTAATACACACCAATCATGGTAAAATTGAGACTCCAGCTTATGTGCCAGTTATTCATCCTGTAAAACAGACTATTTCATCAAAGAAGATCAAAGAGATGGGTTTTGATTTAGTAATTACAAATGCATACATCACCAGAAACAATTACGGTGATGAAGCTGAAAAAAAAGGAATTCACAATATAATAGATTTTGATGGGGCGATAATGACTGATTCTGGAGGATATCAAGTTCTAGAATATGGAGATGTCAAAGTATTGCCAGAAGAGATGGCAGATTTTGAAAAAAAAATTCTCACAGATTTTGCAATTCCGTTGGACAAACCAACAGGATATGGACTTCCATGGAAAAAAGCTGAATCATATGTTAACCATACCCTCAAAGTATCAAAGAAAACACTTGAAGACAGTGAGAGTAATGGTCAGATCTGGATTGGACCAATTCAAGGCGGAGAACATTTTGATCTTGTAGCAAAATCAACAAAGAGCCTTATTGATATGGGCTTTAAGATGCTAGCCTTGGGAAGTCCAGTAGAATTTATGGAATCGTATGAATACAAACTATTAGCACAAATGATTATATCTGCAAAAAAACAGATGCCACATTCAGTTCCACTACATCTTTTTGGTGCAGGACATCCACTAACGATACCATTTGCAGTTGCACTTGGTTGCGATACTTTTGATTCAGCCTCTTACATGCTATATGCTAAACAAGAAAGATACATCACTGATGATGGCACTAGAAATCTTTCAGATATCTCTGTATTTCCATGCAATTGTGAGATATGCTCAAAGTACACCCCTGATGAATTGCGCCAAATGGAAGGACCTGAAAAAATCAATGAGATTGCACTGCACAACTTACACGCAATTAAAGTCGAAGTAGACAAGGTAAAACAAGCAATTCATGAAGGAAGACTATGGGAATATGTCCTAAAAAAAGCAAGGGCACATCCAAAATTATTTGAAATGATCGAAGTCCTTACAGAAAATTCCAATTATCTTGCAGTGTCTACTCCAAAATTCAAAGAAAAGGCAATTTTTCTTTATGAAAAAGAGGATCAGTATCGTCCAGAAATTCAATCATATCATAAAATAGTTAGAAAGTTCAAGTCAAAGAAAAAAACTTTGATCATAACCAAAGAATCCAATACAAAACCAGCATATCTCTCACATGAATATTCATCACTAAAACGAAAATTCAAAGATATTGAATCCATCCAAGTTTGTCAGTACAGTCCACACTTGGGATTAATACCATTGGAAATTTCAGATGTCTTTCCTGCAGCACACCATGAAACTTCTAGATTGAATTTTGATCCGGAGGACTTTCCAACATTTGAAAATACATGGGCAAAGTTTTTTCAAAACAATAAATTTTCAGAAGTTTATTTTGATAAGACAGATGAATTTTTGAAGTACTTTGTGAAGATTCTTCCAAAAGAAATAAAGAAGAAATCTATTGTTTAATTAAAAATAAGAAAAAAGTGTGTGCTAAAAGATTCTGCTTATAGTGCAGCGTCTTCTGCCCAACCTTTGATGAAGATACCGTTTTTGTGAAGAGGTACTGGTTGTCCAGCTGTGTAATTCATTGGTCTCATCCAAAAGATTGATTTTGTTGGGCATACACCGATGCATGCACCATCAGAAATACATCTTTCTGGATAAAATACAAATGCTTTACCTCTCTTCCAGCCTTCAACAGGTTTTACTCTAAGGACATCAGGACCAAGAGTTGTACAGATTTCTACACATAGTGCACATCCGATACATCTTTGTTCATCAATGTCTGGAAGTATTGCTATTGGCATTACAATTTCATCAATGCTAGGTTCCTATTTAAACCATAATCGAAATCCATAACAGGGTTATGAAATTGATCGTCCACACAATTCATCACAAGATAAAATATCGTGTATGAAGAAAAACTAGGAATATAATAAAAAACAAAAAGATAACGTGTTTAGCACGTTTATTTTCTCATTGCATCAATTTGACCAGATGTTACCCAGTCAAGTAATTCAGCTGAAGATGGATTTAGGTCGGCTCTCTGTTTCATGAGATTGTTAACCCAGATCCAATTAAGTTGGTTAAGAAGTGGTTTGTTTGCTTCGTCGCCTGCACGTGTTTTAGCAACTACTGCTTGATCTTGTTGTTTTAACCATTCTTGGAAGCTTCTTCCCATGAGGATCGAGTCTTAGCTTACACTAATTAAAGCTTTTGTAGATTCTATGATATGCATAATGATCGGATCGATGCTAAGAAGGTTTTAACATAGAGAGAAATTCAATTTACTTCTTGGAGGTTAAAGTTTTAGGAGCTGCCAACGAAGTAGGCCGTTCAGGTTTTTTAGTGAATTGTGATGGGACAAATCTACTATTAGATTATGGAGTATTGTTTGGAAAACGTGGAACCCCTCCAGAGTATCCGTTACATGTAAAGCCAAAAGATCTAGATGCCATTATTATTACTCATGCACATCTTGATCATTCTGGAAATGTACCATCTCTGTTTGTAAGTGGGAATACTGATGTTTATGCAACTCCACCAACTTTTGATTTGACAAGATTACTTATAGAAGACATGCTAAAAATTACAAAAGATGCTCAACCATTTGGATTACCAGAATTAAACAACATGATGAGAAATGCAAAGGAGATAGGATTTAGAGAAAAAGTCACCAAAGGTAATGCAACTTTTGAACTAAGAGAAACAGGACATGTGATTGGAGGTGGCTCTGTACTAGTAGAATCTCAGAAAAAACGACTTTTCTATACTGGTGATATCAAAACACATGGATCAAGAATGTTGCGTGAAGCAGACTTGGATGTAGGAGATATAGATCTTTTGATCATTGAGAGCACATATTCACAAACAGAACAAAAACCAAGAAAAGAATCAGAAAGAGAATTGATTGAATTTGCAAATGAAGTCATGGACAGAAAAGGAGTATTGTTTATTCCATCGTTTTCAGTTGAACGTTCTCAAGAGATGGCATGTATTTTAAGAAGCTCAAACTTTGATCACAAAATCATAATGGATGGAATGGCACTAAAAGTAAATGAGATAATGTTTAACCATCCAGATTATCTAAGGGATCCAAAAGTGTTTGCAGATGCCATCAATGAAGCAGTTGCAGTAAAAGATCATGAAAAAAGAAAACATGCAATAGAGGAACCTTGTGTAGTGATTTCTCCAGCAGGTATGTTGGTAGGAGGAAATGCAACATATTATTTACAAGAGCTTTCATTTAACAAAAAAAATGGAATAGCACTTGTATCATATCAGGGAGAAGGCACACCTGGAAGAAAATTACTAGACACAGGAAAGGTATCCACCAGGGGAAAAGAGCTAAGTGTTGCTGCTGAAGTAAAACAGTTTGAATTTTCAGGACATGCAGATAGAAATGAGCTTTTTGAGGTAATTAAAAAAATAAACGGCAATCCCAAAGTTCTAACGGTTCATGGTGATACTGAATCATGTGAAAAGTTTGCCCAAGAAATTCATGAAAAATTTGGTCTTGAGGCTCACGCTCCAGAAATAAATGAAGTAGTATCTATCTGAAATGATAGAGTACAATAAAATTAACTTAGAAAATACGATTAATAGCGGACAAGTTTTTCTTTGGACAAAACAGAAAGATTTTTGGTACGGCATTAACGGACAAGATATTTTAAAAATAAACAGTTCAGGAAAAATCACATCATATTCTGACAAAAAATATGATTTTTTTAGAAATAGTGACGATATAGAAGAAATAATCAAATCAATTTCAAAAGACAAGACAACCAGAATCGCCGTAAAAAAATATCTAGGACTTAGATTGTTAAGACAAGATCCGTTTCAGTGTTTCATCTCGTTTATTGTTTCTTCAAATTCCAATATTCAAAAAATCAAATCAAGTTTAGAAAAAATTTCCATAAAATTTGGAAAAAAAATTCAGTTTGATAATAAAGAATTTTACATGTTTCCAGAACCAAAAAAAATTGCAAACGCATCTATCCAAGACATACAAAATTGTGGTGTTGGATATAGAGCTAAATTCATAATAGATGCTTCAAAAATGGTTGAATCAAAACAAATAGATTTTGATCATCTAAAAAAAGCCAACTATCAAGACGCAAAAGAAATAATTCTAACTGTTCCAGGGATTGGAAATAAGGTTGCAGATTGTATTTTATTGTTTTCACTTGACAAGCTAGAAGCATTTCCATTGGATAGATGGATGATTAGAATTTTACAGAAATATTATTTAGAGAAATTTGAACTTGAAACAAAATCAATTACTGAAAAACAATATGACATACTACATGATAAAATTGTGAATCACTTTGGACCTTATGCTGGGTATGCACAGCAATTTTTGTTTAAAATGGAAAGAGAAAATTACCAGAAAAAATGGTTGTAAACCCTTAAAATGACAATTAATTTTTAGATTCTTGGGCTGGTAGCTCAGCTTGGATAGAGTGCTGGACTTCTAATCCAGTGGTCAAGGGATCGAAGCCCTTCCGGCCCGTTTTAACAAAATTATTTATTCTGACTAGAAGGTGTTGTTAACGTGAAAGATATTGAATTTAACTTGGAATCAAAGGAGATTCATCCAAATTCCGAAATTAAAGGAACAGTTATCGTATCATATCCAGGAAGATATGACGGGGTTGTAATTAATACACAGATTTTAGATTCAAATGAGCATATCATCTACAAGTCATACAATGGAAAGAAAATATCTCAAAATATTGCAAGATTGTTCATTAACAAAGATATCATGCCTGAAAACAAGGCAGAGTTTACTGCATTAATAGAATTTGAACCAAAACAAGTTCATGAGATAAAATTTCGAGCGTCAATTATTGAGCAGCATAAAGAGATTGAAAGTAAAATAATTTTTGCAAAGTATTCTATCTAGAATCTTTGTTTTGTAATTTCTAATTTACCCTTCATCCATGGATGTGGCTCACAGTGATATTCTATTACTGCTGGTTCCGTGAAGAGAAATTCATAGTCATATCCAGGTTTTATAACACCTTGAGAACCAAAGACACCGCTGTAAGAATCCTCAGCTCTGTGATCAGGGGTAACTGTATGTGCAGTAGTATCAATATTTTTCCAGATTACAAGATTATCAATTCCCAATTGTATGTTAACTAATTTTGGTACATAGTTATCTTGTTGTGCAGAACTAGCAGAGCCTTCAATTATTTCAATAATTGTTTCTTTAACTGGATGCAAAATGTGTTCATCTACTGAAGGTTTTGCCAAAGATTCTGGAAGATAAAATGAGGTGTAATAGACAACTCCAACTGATACTCCAATAATAATTGCCATGACTCCTATGCCATATGCATGACTAGTTGTTGCACTCAACGATTTTTCTAGGTCTCAGGAGTTCTTATAAAGCTTTTTTAGATTTTGTGTGATTAGATCTTTTTTAGATCTGAACCAATGTCTGAAGTTATGTTAGTACCTGCTAGATCTGCTTGAATTTTTGGAGTTGAGATTTGTGGTACAATTTCTTTTTCTTTTTTGGTATCTATTGAAGATTGACTTTCTGGAAGTTTACCAGTGTTTGGAATTTGTGATTCTACCAACTCCTTTGGTTTGTCTTCATGTATTGGTATTGGTGGTGGTGGAGGTGCATTCTTTGCTTGATTTAATCCATATCTGTAAACATGGAAAAACCCTGCAAAGACTATCAAAATTAGACCTATAAAGAACAATGAGATATTTTTCATTCCAGTCAAGGCGGCATTATAAGCTGCAATGTTTAGAAATACCTGAAATGCCAACAACCCAACAATTAACCAATTAATCCATTTTTGTGAGAGATTAATGCTTGCAACTTTCTTTGGACCCTTTTCTTTAGCAAGTTTGGCTTTTCTTTCAGATTCTTTGGCTAGCTTGATCATCATGTATGTGAATCCAAATCCCAGTGGAACTAGCAAGATCATCACCGTGTAGAGAAATACTGGATCGATTACCAAACGTTCTACAAGAGGAATAGTAGTGTCAGATGGAATGTAGAATCCCCAATATGTTGTAACCATAATTTGAGCAAGTCCTGTAATACCAAATGCAGTGATTATTGGACGATCTTTCCAGGAGAATTTCTTGTATCTGTCAATAAATGGAATTAGCAAGAATGATGCTATAAAAATTCCAGGCCAAAGTACACCTGTAACAAACTTGTCATACTGTGTTCTCAAAAATGCGTATAATCCTGTCAGATACCATTCAGGGACAGTAATGCCGGGTGGCACAGTGGGTTCAAACTTGAATCCCATATCAATTGGAAATACTCCTCCTGTAAGCAAGATAGCTCCGCCAATTGCCATTACCATAGGGACATCAAATACCAAGAATCGTGGAAAGTGAACTGCCATTAATCCAAGCATCACTAATGGTAAAAGAAACACATGTTGCGCATAGAATCTAAGTACAAAGTCTGAAAATCCGCTACCAAACATTGCATCACGGATAGTTGGTCCAGCTACAGGAATTGAAGTAGTAAGAGATGCAGCAATACTGATTGCGAGTTCTGCTCTTTCGCTAAAGATAACATCATAACCAGTAAATGCTTCAAGAATTGTAACTGTTCCAAGTATGACACCAGTAGCCCATAAAATTTCGTTTCTAATTTTGTATCTTCCACTAAAGTATTGATAGTACATGTGCAAGATTGCCAAAAGTACCATTGCGTTGGAACCATGATAG
>SYJQ01000041.1 GCA_005798405.1 Nitrosopumilaceae archaeon | reverse complement strand
TTTTTACTCTCTGTCAATATATTCTTCTATGCCAGGAGGTTCTGGTGCAAGACCTTTTCTCTTTCTTATTTCTGCAATTGCAGTAGTGGCAATAGATTTTGGAAGTTCAGTCCATGCCTTAAAGGAAGTATTCCATGTTGCACGTCCAGCTGTCTGACCACGCATTGCTTCTGAAAGTGTAAATGTTTCAGCTGCTGGAATTTCACCTACAATGATACTTGAAGCTCCTTTTTGTACCATGTCAAGTACTTTGCCACGCTTTCCAGATAATACAGTGGCAACGTTTCCTACAAGATCTGTTGGAACTCTAACTTCGATTGCAAGCATTGGTTCGAGCATTGTGACTCCAGCAGTTAAAAGCGCGCCCATACAAGCACGTCTAGAAGCAGGACCTAATTGAGATAAGCCTCTATGAGCAGTATCCTCGTGAGGAACAAAGTGAGTAAAAGTGAACTTGCAATCCCTCATTTGCTCTTTGCATAAAGGACCTTCTTTCATGACTTCTTCAAATCCAGAATTAATAGAGTCGGTTGATTCTTGAATGAATTGAACACCCTTTGTTCCGTTAATCATAACATTTCCACGTGAGTCCAATCTCATAACTCTCTTAACAGTATCAGTATCCCAACCAGCACCCTTGAGAAGATCAGATACAACCTTTTTGTCTTTCATGTCACTGATTTCACCTGTTCTAAGCATATGAGCAATAGCAGGTTCCAATGGTTCAACTTTCATGAAAATCTTGTTGTGTCTGTTAGGGGATTTTGACATGATTGGTTCACATTTACCTTTGACAGTTTCTCTGTAATTGATAAGTGGTTCAGATGTAACAATTTCCAGTTTAGTATCCTGAATACGGTGTGTAGCTACATCAAGATGAAGCACACCCATTCCAGCAACAAGTGTTTCACCTGTCTCTTCATCAATTTTTACTACAAGATTAGGATCTTCAATTGTTAGTTGTCTTAGAACCTCAACTAATTTTGGCAAGTCTTTTGGATGCTTTGGTTCAATTGCAACTTGAACAACAGGTTCTGAAACATATTTGACTCCTTCAAACATTGGTATGCCTTTAACAGATGAAATCGTATTACCTGCTCTTGCTTCAGTCAACCCCAATAATGCAGGAATGTTTCCAGCACCTAGTTCACCGACTTGTTCTCTTTGGTTACCCATGAAAAAGTTTACAGATTGAACTCTTCCTTCTCTGTTTGAATCAATAATGTTAACTGTCTGTCCATCCTTTATTGTTCCTGAAAATAATCTACCAATTGCAACAGGTCCAGCAGCAGGATCCAATACCATGTTGACAACCATCATAATTGTTGGCCCATCATCACTGCATGCCAAAAGTGCTTTTCCAATATCAGATTCAAGATCACCTTTCCAAATTTGAGGAATTCTGTATTTTTGTGCAACGTGTGGTGGTGGAACATGTTTAACTACCATTCCCAGTACAGCGTCAGCCAGAGGAGCTCTTGCTACTAAATCATCAACTTTTTCATTTTTGTATGCATCAATTACATCTTTGAAGGTAATTCCTTTTTCTTTCATAATATCTACGTTAAATGCCCACTTGTCTTTAGCAGAACCAAATGTGACACTAGCGTCTTGTATTGACACCTTCCATTTTTCTTTGTATTCAGGTTCAGCATAGGTTTCAACTAATTGATTAAAGCTAGTAACTACATTTGCAAGTGTCTCTTGCATTTTTTCTGGAGTCAAACGAAGTTCTTTGATTAGTCTGTCGACTTTATTGATAAATAAAACTGGTCTGACTCTTTCTTCAAGTGCCATTCTGGTTACAGTTTCTGTCTGAGTCATGATGCCCTCAACTGCATCACAGACAACAGTTGCACCATCAATTGCTCTAAGGCTTCGAATTACCCTACCGCTAAAATCAACGTGCCCAGGAGTATCAATCATGTTAATGACATATTCTTTGTCCTTTTGTGTAAAGTGTAATGTTACGTTTGCTTGGTAAATTGTAATTCCTCTTGCCTGTTCTTCTTTATCAAAATCCATCGCCAGTGCCTTTCCAGCAGCAGAAGGAGCAATAATTCCAGAGTTTGCCAAAAGGCTGTCACTCATAGTAGTCTTTCCGTGATCAACGTGTGCAATCACACTAAAGTTACGAATTTGTTCTTTATTCTTGATGATCTTTAGCACTTCAACTGTTGACTTGAATTTTGCCATATTCGCAAACCCAATTATTCAGCTATTAAATCTTATGAGCAAAATTAGATCGATTGATTGTTTTATCACTGCATTACGAAGATTTTTTGCTAAAACAAAAACATGTTTTTTGTCGGATGTTAGAAAGTAATTTTTTAGACATAAAATGAAGTAGAAATTCAATTTGAGTAAAATATTTTCATATCCTGCTAGTGTTTGTATAAATCACAAAATAATAGCACAAACAGAAAATCTGCCTAGTTTTGATTTTTATAACGAATATTTGGGAATAAGATGTGGAAATTTCTGTAGGGCATACTCCAGATTCAGATGATGCATTCATGTTTTATGGAATGTTTACAGGAAAAGTGAAATCTCCAGATTTTACAGTAAAACACGTAATTGAAGATATTGAAAAACTAAATAGAAAAGCAACAAATCCAGAACTTGACGTTACTGCAGTATCAGTTCATGCATGTGCATACATTCCTGGATACACTATTTTGAGGAGTGGTGGAAGTTTCGGTATTGGATACGGCCCAATAGTTACAGCAAAAAAACAAATGACAATAGATGAAATTAAAAAATGTAAAATTGCAATACCGGGGAAAATGACATCTGCGTTTTTATTGCTTCAGTTAATGATAGGAAAATTTGATTATGTTGAAATGAATTTTAGCGATATTCCAGAAGCAGTAAGAAATGGCAAAGTAGATGCAGGATTAGTCATTCATGAAACTCAACTATCATACGAACAAGAAGGAAATGTCAAAATTTTAGATGTTGGAAAATGGTGGGACAAGGAAACAAATGGACTACCAGTTCCATTAGGAATTAATGTCATGAAGACAGATTTAGGAATGGACGAAATTCATAAATTTGACAAATATTTGCAAGCATCAATTGAATATGGATTGAATAATCTTGAAGATGCAATAGATTATGCAATGCAGTACAGCCGAGGAAAGCCAAGAGAGTTAATTGAAAAGTTTGTAAAAATGTATGTAAATAAAATCACAGTGAACATGGGGGATAGTGGAGAAGAGTCAATAAGAAAAGTTTTCGAAATGGCAAAACAAAAAAACTTAGTACCAGAATTCACACTTAGCATAGCCATCAAGTAATTATACTACAAAAAATTTTACAGATTTATGGGAGATGGAATAGGTGGACCGGTAATAGGTTGTTTATCAAATAATACGTTTGAGCTTTTAGTAACTCATTTTCGTAAAGATAACAAAGAAGAATATGCTAAAACAGAGCGCATAATCATCGCTAAAATAGATAATCCTGAAGAGCCTCAATATCAAGAAACAACACAAACAGATCTAGAGATGGCACTCAAAGGAAAGTTTGTATCATGTAATGTACAATATAGAGATTCTAAAACAGACGCACTGGTTTGCAATGTATTTGTTCAGAAACCTCCAGAAGGCTTCTAGTTTTCACAAATCACTGAAAGATTAGAATTTTGCAACTTTCTTTCTCTTTGTTTTAGTGGGAGCATTTTCATCTTCATAATCAATTTTCTCCCCACAAAAAGGACAAAAATCAATGGATTGGACAGAATGCCCCTCATATGTGATTTGGTCAACTATTGCAAATTTACCATGCTCATAATTCCATACAGTAAATTTTTTACAATAGTTTTTGAATTTTTCACAACAAAATTCAGTGTCGCGTTTTAATGTAAAATTTGAATATGTGTTGTTGTCAGATTCTGGATCCTTCAGTGTTTCTTTTTTGTATAACGCCTTCATAATAAAATCAATCAAGGTAATAGATTTCAATTACCAGATAAATCCTTCTGGATTCAAGATCAACTTTAGAGAATACTTTGGTTGGATTGCTTAGTACAGTCATAATTTAGGAACAGTTTATACCAAAACATAAGAAATTGCCCAATTTGAAGCAAAAAAAGGAATACATAATTTAAAAATCAGTGTTTTTGATTCAGTATGATGAGTGTAGAGCGCATAGTGTTTGAATTTGTGAAATATATTCATAAAGAACCAAGCAAGTGTCCTGCATGCGGATTTAACATCATCATTGAATGTTGCAGTTTCATAAAAGGTCGTGGATGGTTTTGCCCAAAGTGTAAAACATTGTCAGTTTATGATGAAGAAATTCAAAAGATGATAGGAGACAATGTTTCGATATTACCTGTAATTCCAAAACCACCGTATTCTTTTGGCGAGACTTTGAGGGCGTCACAAAAAGTACGTCGTATAGATTAGCACATATAAGAAATTATGAATGATAAAACAAGTCTAAAAATCATCTTTGATCAAAATTTAACTCTGTTTTACTTTGATACAAAACAAGCATGGTAACAAAATTAAGCAATTTCAATATAGACAAGGTTTAATTTCATATAAATTTAAAAAAATAAAATGGGAATAATATCAATTAAAAAAGGATGGACTAAAAATAGTAAGCTTGCAATAATAGGCCTGATAGGAAGCATAATACTAATTATTCTGACATTATCGTTTGGTTAGAGATGTATTCCATGTTTATTTTCCTGTGCAAACAAGCATAAATTCACCAATACTAAAAAACAGTATGCATTGTGATGATAAGCGAACACTTTCAGTATTAAAAGAAAACATCCTTGTTTGTTTTAACGAGTTAAAAGATGCAGATTATGAGAATAAAACAGCATTAAAAAAAACTCAATGATTCAATAGAAGAATATAACGAATACAAACTTTCAATATAAAAAAAAATCAAAGCATCAGAACCCTTAATCTACAGCAACAAAGTCAGGAAAATATGATCAAATGTTTTGTTTGCGGCAAAAAGAAAGAAGATTATGAAGTATGGTGGAATAAATTGGTCATAGGCATAACATATGATTCAAAATTTCAAAATAATGACACCGTACGCAGAATGACAGATAAATCAATGATGTGTCATGCATGTATCAAAACAATAGAAAACATAGTCAGAGAAGACAATTCAGCAGATTTGGTGTAACCTAATATATGATAAATTTTTACTTTTAATTAGAAAGAAATGCTGATAGATAAAAAAATTTTTACAGGTGGAATTGTGATGTTAGCTGTAGGAATAGTCATTATAATAAATCTCAATGCAACTATGCCAACTGGTCAATCTGGAATGACTGAGGAAGAAGTCATAGATTTGATGACAAGGCAACAAGAGAACAAAGATATGAATACGCTTGCAGGAATTTTAATTGGAGTTGGATTTATGTTGATTTTAATTAGTTTCGGGGCTAGAAGAAAAAGAAAAGGAAGTCCAGAAAAGGAAGAAAAAAAGCCAATTACATAAACTTCAAACATTTTAATTCTAAAATCATTATCAGTTAGCATTGATTCATGCAGAGATTAGCATTTATCCTATAGGAACATCGTCTACAAGCGTAAGTTTCTACATTGCTAAAGGAATAGATGCAATACAAGAAATCGAAGGAATAAGATATGAGATTAATTCGATGGGAACAGTTTTAGAATCAGAAGATATCGATAAAATTTACAAAGCTGCCAAAACAATCATGGAAGTAGTCCACAATCTGGGAGTAAATAGAGTGGAAGTGATTTTAAAAATAGATTCAAGAAAAGATAAGCAAGTAAAAATTGAAGAAAAGATAGAGTCGATAAAAAAACAGCAAAGTAAAAATAAAATTTAAAATCTTTTGATAATATTAAAAAACGTATCACGCTGTGCTGGCTGACGTCCAATCTCTTTTACCATTGTGGCCAACTCTTCAACAGACGAAGCGGTTGGTTTTCCGGCAGCTCGATAAATTTCTTCAGAAAATGCAGTTCCGACCAAATCATTTCCACCATTAGATAATGCAACTTGGGCAAGTTTTTTGCCATATGCAACCCAATAAACTGAAATGTTATTCAACACATTAGCAAGCATTAGCCTAGATAGCGCAATTATTTTTAAATCATATACAGATGAAGATTCATTATTGACCAGATGTTCTTGCTCAAGTTCTGTATTGTCAAGACTGAATTTCAGTGGAATCAATGTAATGAATCCGTTAGTCTTTTTTTGTAATTCACGAATTTTTATCAGATGATCAATGATATGAGATGGTTTTTCAATATGACCATATAACATGGTAACATTACTTTTGATTCCAAGATTATGAGCCTCCTCAATTGTGTCTAACCATTCCTGCCCAGAACATTTTCCTCTTACAATTTTTCCTCTTATCTCAGGATGGAATAATTCAGCCCCTCCGCCAGGCATAGAGTCAAGACCTGCGTCTTTAAGGCGACGAAGAATTTCCTTTGTAGAATTTTTTGTCAATTTAGATAAATAGAAAATTTCAGCTGCAGTAAGCGCTTTAATTTTTAATTGAGGATGATTTTTTTTTATAATCCTCATCATGTCTTCATAATACTCTAAAGGAAGTTTTGGGTGAAATCCACCTACAATATGCACTTCTGTTGCACCCATATTTTTTGCAATGGCAACTCGTTGTTCAATTTGCTCTGGAGTGAGGGTGTATGCGTCTTCTGCACCATCTTTTCTGTAAAATGCACACATTTGACAACTTGCGGCGCAGACATTTGTGTAATTCATGTAATACGAGGCAGCAAAAGTTACGGTGTCACCAACTAATTTTTTTCTAGTAATATCAGCAACTGCGCTTAACATGTGCAAATTATCATAATTCATCAATTCAAGACCATCATCATAAGATAATTCTTCCCCAGCAATTGCTCGGTCTAACGCTTTGGATTCTCCAATTAGTTGTTCTAACACATAGTGAGTCAACGGTTAAAGGATATATTCCTTAACTGTCAGTATCAAGAATTAAGTAGGATGGTAAATTACATGTGTTATGGTGCTGCCACTAGTTGATGAACATAGGCCAAAATGTTACTTGTGTCACATAGGATTCGAGAATATTGAAAAACTCAGAGAGCATCAAAATTCAGAACATAAAGAATTTTTTGAATCTCATGAAAAAAGCACCAAACGCGAACCAGTGCCAGGCGATGTTACCGTGTTTTAGATTTTTGTTTTTCTACAGATTTCAATAATTCTTTAACCATCTCTTGGCTAATACTAGCAAGATCATAATCCTGATCAATAGATAATGCTTTTTTAAAATGTTTTAATGCATCTGTAAGATTTCCAAGTTCGCCCAAGGATAATCCTTTGTAAGCTAACGCCATGGCACATTTTTTGTCAGATTTAAGAGCTAAATCATAACACTTGATTGCATCGTTGTATTTTTCAATCGTATGTAATGATGCACCTTTATTCACCAGAGCATCGATGTTTTTTGGATCAATGCAAAGTACTTTATCATAATATTTTATAGATTGTTTTATCTTGCCTAAATTTTGCAGTGTAACACCTTTATCGATTAGAGCATGAATGTTTTCAGGCTCTTGTTTCAATACAGAATCATATAATTTCAGAGCATTCAAAAAATCACCATCTTCGCAAAGATCATAAGCTTGTGACAACATTTTATCTACTTTATTCAATGTGTCTTTGATAACATTTTATCAATAATATAGATTGACTCCAAGTCAATCATATTTTTGAATTATCAATATTTCAGAAATGAATTTTGTTTAGATTCGTTCCTAAATCCTTAAGTTTTTAGAAAA
>SYJQ01000001.1 GCA_005798405.1 Nitrosopumilaceae archaeon | reverse complement strand
TTCTAATAATTAAGATTATTTTACGTCAACACCATTCCAAAAAGCCACCATTCCTTTGATTTTTTTGGCAGCATCATTTGGTTCTGCATAATACCATGCACAGTCTTTGTTGGTTTTCCCATTAATTGTTACAGAATAGTAATTTGCCATTCCTTTCCAACCGCAAAAAGTTGTCAAATCAGTTTTTTTGAAATATTCTGATTTTATAGAATTAATTGGAAAATAGTGATTTCCTTCAACTATTACAATATCATCGCTTTCTGCAATTACTACATCATTCCAAATTGCTTTCATAGTATGATTTCCTAAAAAACAATATTTAAAGAAAGATATGAGATTATTTTTTGTTTTGTTCTGGGATTACAGACAAAGTAGTTGTAGAAAGCACATGTTTTATTTTTCTAATCTGTTTGGTAATTGCGTCTTCCACTTCTTTGGATGTATCTGCTTCAACTTTTGCAAAGATATCATATACACCGAATGTTCCTTTTGCTTCTTTTACAGCATCTATTTTTAAGAGGTCACTCATCACTTCCATTTCATGAGCCATTTCACTTTTTACAAGAACGTATGCAGTTTCCATCTTATTCACCTTTCATCTCAATACGGGTTTTAAACTCGGGTGTAATTCCTAACGAATCATAATTTCCAGACGAACAAGTAAAACACATTGAATCTTTTGGAATTCCCACAGCAGCAGCAAGATTTTCAGCATCATTGTACCCCAAAAAGTCGGCCCCAATGCTCTTTCGAACCATTTCAGTCAATTCTTCTTCAGTCATATCCTTGCCATTTGAGAAGGTTGCAAGTTCTTCTTGAGAAGGGAAATCAATTCCAGCATAACATGGGAACTTTATTGGGGGATAAGTTATCACCATGCTGATTTTTTTTGCACCTGCTCTTCGTAATGCTTGAATAATTGCCTTTGAACTAGTACCACGGACTAAACTATCATCAATTACAACAACATGTTTGTCTTCAATAATTTCCCGGATTGGAATGATCCAACGATTAATTTCAATTCGGTCACTTTGGTGTGGTTCAATAAAACTTCGCAATGGGCCTTTCTTGCTGTACCTGTCTTTGAGCAGTCCTTCATCAAATGTGAGCCCTAATTCTTGGGCATATCCCAACGCTGCAGGTCTTGCAGAATCAGGAACTGGAATTACAAGATCAGCATCTCTGATAGGGAATTTTTTTGCCAAGAATTTTCCAATTCTCTTTCTTGAGATGTAGATATTGGCGCCTTCCATGTTACTTGACGGATGAGCAAAATAAGTAAATTCAAAAGAACAGTGAGCACGTGAAGTATCGTCAGAGAATCTTTCAGTCTCCATTCCATTTTTGCTAAGTTTGATTAATTCACCTGGTTTGACATCTCTTTGAAGTGTTGCACCCACTGCAGATACTGCAGATGATTCAGATGCGACAATGTATGTGTCATCAGATATTTTGTAGCCCAAAACCATCGGTCTGAATCCCTTGGGATCCCTTGCAGCATATACAGAGTTATCATCGGAAATAAATGTAAAACAGTATGAGCCAACCATTTCATTTTTCAAAATCGCAAGCGCCTTTCCCATTTGTCCATTTTCAGAAATTAATGACACAAGTCTTTGTGCTGCAACTAGCGTATCACTTGCATTCTGAGGTGTAAAAGAGCATCCTCCTACTAAATTTGATAGTTCTTGAACATTTGCAATGGTGCCGTTATGAGCAATGCAAAGATCTTTGACTTTAAGGGGCTGAGCATTTTCAAGTGTGCTCCTTCCCATAGTAGAATATCTAACATGTCCGATAACAGACGATGAAGAATAATCTTCACATATTTTCTTAAATTCAGATGAAGCACCAGAAACAAGACCCAATCTTTTTAGCGGTTCTTTGTTTGGAATTGCAATTCCCCATGCTTCTTGTCCTCTGTGCTGTAATGCCCTAAGTGCATCAATTGCCATAGGAACAACATTGGTTCCACTAAGACTAAAAATCCCAACAACACCACAATTTTCTTTAACCATGCACTACTAACTCCCTTAACGAATTAAACCAAGTTTTTTGTGCCTTATCAACTCTTAGATCTATGACAGATTTGCGTTCTTGATTGAATAGAATATTTTCACCACCAAATACTCCAATCATTTTGTATGAAGCTTTGCTCTTTTTGAGATATGTCTCTACTTTGTCGAGATTTTCCTTTTTTAGAACCAAAAGATACCTAGAATGGCTTTCAGAAAACAAGATTCTGTCAACGTCTAACTTTGGACCAGGTACTTTATCTAATGAAACAGTGCATCCAATTTCGTGTGTCATGCATAGTTCTGAAACAGCTACTGCTATGCCACCTTTAGAACAATCATGTACTGTTTTAAGAAGATCTTTTTTGATTAAATCTAAAACTACATTCATGTTGTTTTTAGATTCTTGAAAATTCACTACAGGGCATTTCCCGCCTATAAACTTGTGAATATATTCAAAGTATTCAGACCCACCCATTTCATTTTTAGTTTCGCCAATAATTACAAGACAGTCGCCAGTATTGATTTTCTGAGTTTGTAATGGAGTTGTATCGATTAATCCTAAAATTCCAATTATAGGTGTAGGCTTAATTGGACCTGAGGGTGTTTCGTTATACAGACTAACTTTACCCCCAACGCATGGAATTTCAAAATATTTTGCAAAATCACTCAATCCTTTTAGTGATTCCAAAAAGGTCCAAAAGATCTCAGGATTTTCTGGATTTCCAAATTGTAAATGATCAAGCATTCCGATAGGCTTTGCTCCAGTACAAACAACATTTCTACATGCTTCCTCAAAGCATCCTATAGCTCCTTCCCTCGGATTGATATAGCAATGTTTTGGATTACCGTCTATTTTCGCTGCCAAAAATTTTCCATTATCTAATCTAAGAACGGATGCATCTTGGCCAGGTTTGACTACGGTTCTAATTCCAACCTCATGATCATATTGACCATATACCCAAATTTTGCTTGCGATGTTTGGTGATGAAATGAATTTCATCATCATTTTTGAATAATCTGAGATTGGTTTGAGTTTCCTTTCTTTTTCTATGCTTTCTAGATATGCGGGTTTTTTGGAAGGTCTGTCTAAAAGAGTGGCATTTGCAACGACATCTGTTGGAAGATTAGCGCATGTTTTTTTGCCTTTTTTTACATGCATCATATTATCAAAAGTCACATGACCGATAACAGAACATGTTATACGAAACTTCTTACAAATTTCTTGTAGTTTTTTAAATTTATCATTGTTTGTCACTATCAACATTCTCTCTTGGGATTCAGACACCATAATCTCATCAGGACTCATATCAGATTCACGAGTATGGACCTTATCTACATCCATTTCAATGCCAATCGATAAGGCATCTGCAGTTTCAGATACAGCACAAGACAATCCGCCACCTCCAAGATCTTTCATTGCATGAATAAGATTTTGATTTCGAGCTTCCAGTATTGCCTCTATGATTAATTTTTCAATAAATGGATCTGGTATTTGGACAGCAGACCTATTTTCAGATTCTAAAGAGTCAGAAGCAAATTGTGAGCCTCCAATTCCATCTCTACCAGTAGAGCCTCCAAGCAAGACTACAAGATCACCTTTTTTAGCATGATTTTTGATTAGATTCTTTTTCTTTCCAAATCCAATAGCGGCAACATCCACTAGTGCATAATTAGAGTAGCATTCATCAAATTCAACTTCACCACCAATAGTAGGAATTCCCAAACAGTTTCCATAATCAGCAATTCCAGTAACAGCATTTTTGAAAAGCCATCTTGCCTGGAGATCTTTTTCAATATTTCCAAATCTCAATCCGTCAAAAAGAGCAATAGGTCTTGTTCCTGCGGATAGAATATCTCGAATAACACCACCAACTCCAGTTGCAGCTCCACCATATGGTTCAACAGCAGACGGATGATTATGACTTTCAATATGTGCAGTTATTACATAACCGTCACCAACATCTAAAACTCCAGAATCATATCCTTTTTCAGATATGACCAATGGTCCTTTCATTGGTAGCATCTTAAGATGTTTCTTTGAGGATTTGTACGAACAGTGTTCAGACCATTCTGCAGCTACAATTTGTAATTCAGTGGATGTGGGTTTTCTTCCGATTTTAGATGTGAGTTCATCTAGTTCCTGTGGTTCTAAGCTCAATTCTTAACACCGATTGTTTTAATCAGAGATTCAAAAATCAAGGAAGATGGTTTATTGTCAATTGGGTTAATTTCTGATTCAGTTGCTCTTTCAGGATGAGGCATCATACCTACAACATTGCCATCCTCATTACAAACTCCAGCTATTCTATCAGTAGAGCCATTTACTACTTCACTATATCTAAATACAATTTGATTTTTCTTTTTTAATTTTTTAAGTGTCTCGTTATCCACATAGTATCTCCCTTCACCATTTGCAATTGGGATTGGAATTTGTTGATGTAGTTTTAATTTATTTGTAAAAGGAGTGTTATTATTTTCAACTATCAGATTTGTCCACTTGCACATAAAATTAAGAGATGTGTTTTTGAGCAGTGCACCAGGCAACAAACCAGCCTCCACAAGGATTTGAAATCCGTTACATACTCCCAAAATAGGTATTCCTTTTTCAGCCATTTTTCTGACATCACTAATTATTGGGCTATGAGCAGCGATTGCCCCTGACCGTAATCTATCACCATATGAAAATCCACCAGGAAGAATAACAGCATCGATATTTTTTGGTAACCCTTTTTCATGCCAAAAATACTCGGCATCAAGTTTGAAAACATCAGTCAAAACATGATACATGTCGCGATCGCAGTTACTACCTGGGAAAACAATAACGCCTACCTTCACAATTAGTTTTATCGGCAGAGATATTTAATTTGAATCTAGCAAAATGTCAAAATGAACAATAATTTGATCGCTTTGTCCTATTCACAGATAGAGCATAATAGATCAATGAACGGATACACAGTTATAGAAAATCACTCACAAATCAAATAATCAAAATAGAAAATCCAAGCACCGATTAAGCGTCAAATACATCAATTATGACTTTACTCACCATTGGATTGTAAATACGCAGTTCATCACAGATTTCTTGGACTTTGGTTTTTGCAGATTTTTTATCTTTTTCTTTTATTGTAAATTTCAACATTTTCGCAGTTTTGATTTTAGATATTGCAGAATGGGTGCCTTTCAACACAAGATCATTTAGAATTGTTTCACCTTCAGGATCACTGATTCCAGGTTTATTTTCAATGGTCACATGAACATTAAACGTAGCCACAGTAATTTCCAAAATCTAAAAGAGGTTAATCTATCTTACTACTTGCATCATGTATAAATTCAGAAATAACTGCTAAAACAAGTTTAGATGATTACTGAATTTTGAAATAAAAAAATTAGTTGCTTCCGATTAGGAAGACAACATTAACACTGGTATTGACATCTTGATCAGATGAAAATATTGGTGTTGGGGCTGAGGATTTTGCAATTCCTTCACCGTATGCCATATCATACATTGGCATTGGGTATGGCATTGAAAATTCAGAAAGAGATACTGCCTTGACTCCAATTATCTTGTAATTGAGTGGAGCTAATGCCATTTCAGCTTTTGACTTTGCATTGAGAACCGCTTCTGCTAAAAGATCATCTTTGAGTTTTGATGCAAGTTCTGGAGATAGTGAAAAGTATACGCTATCTACTCTGTTTACACCTGCCTCAACTGCTCCGTCAATTATAGCAGCTAAACTGTTAAGATTCTGAGTTTCAACATTGATGATGTTGCTTACTCTATATCCAATTAGTTCTTGGGTATATCTTCCAGTCTTCTCATCCTGATAATTATCATATACAGGATAGATGTTAAACTGGGATGTACTGATCTCCGAATCAGTGATTCCTACTTGTTTTATTGCAGCAATCACTTTGTTCATCAATTCAGAATTTGAAGCCAGTGCATCTTTGGCAGTTTTTTCTTGAATTTCAACACCAAAACTAATGTTTGCAAGGTTTGGCTTTACGCTTGAGATTGCATTACCGGTAACAGATATCACTTTTTCCCTTGATGGAAAAGGAGTGACTTCTTCTTGAGCTACTGCATTTGGGGTAACAGAGATTGCACCCACAGTTACAGAGACCACCAGTACAGCAATCATGGCTGTAAAGATTTGTTTTGAATGTTTCATGATTATATAATAAATAATTTTGTAGATAAGGTTTGATTAAATTTCAATTTAACGACAAGTGTTATTAAGAGATTCAAAATGTTATTGGTTCAATGAAAGACGATATTGGAGAGACTGTAAAAGATACCGAGGGAGATACAATAGGTATTGCAGACAGAGTCGAAATTTTATCCACTGAGGATTCAAAGCTAAAATCAATAGGTGAGATACTTAGCTCAGATTCTAGCAGAGCGATTTTAAAAATTTTATTTAACGATTCCTTAACTGCAAATCAAATATCACAAAAAACAGAAATCTCATTACCACTTGTAATTTATCATTTAAAAAAGATGCAAGATGCAGGAGTAGTAAAAATTACCAACATTGGAAAAAATACAAAGTCTCATGACATGAAGTTTTACACTGTAGACAAGCTTGCAATAGTCATCTTGCCTGCAATGATGTCAGAGCCTGCAAAAAAGAGCAAATCGCTATTTAATTCATTTACTAGAATTCACAGACTGGCAACACTTGGTGGCGCATCAATTGCTGCATGGTTTTCATCGCAACTGATTCAAAAAGGAAACGTGGTGCCAGAGGGAGACATGTCGGCAAATACCCCAATGCCGTCCGAATCTGCAGAGATGGCACTCAAGTCAATTCCAGAAGAGTCTGCAGACGTAGCAATGGAATCAATGCCAGTTGATGAGATGGCAAGAATGTCAGAATCTGCAGATACGATGATGAAATCCTCACCAATTATGGATACTGCACCTATGACACAAACATTTGATCCTATAGTCCAGATACTATGGTCTGTAGTTACAGTTCTAATTGTAGTGGTTGCAGGACTAGTCATAGAAGTTGTGATTACTAAACGACGCAAAAATATCATCAAACATTGAAATTTATATCAGATTAGAAAAGAATACCACAGATTGTCAAGATCAAGATACTGGAAGATTACTCCTGATGAAATGCAGAAATTTGTTTATAATGAAGAAAAGTTGCTAAATTGGGAAATCAAATGTATCAGAGAGCCAGATGTGGAAGCAATTTTCATAGGTGTTTTCATGTATAGAAATGGTACACCCTATGACTATGAATCAATTAAAGGGATTACATATTATTACAACAACATTCCAAGAAATGAATTACCTTCCATTACAGGTTTCCTTCAAGAAAAATTTGGAGGCAAAGAGATGGAAAAAGGTGAAAGAATATTTCTCAAGGGTTCAAAAGAAATCTATTCCAGCAAAGACATTGCAGCATTAGCAAAAAGCCTAGAACAGAAATTTAAGACAAAGGCTATCATATCCTTAGAATTTCAAGATTTGAGTCTAGAAGAACTCAAAAATGCAGGGCTTCCAGAAGCAAAACTACTTCCTATTCCAGGCAAATAGATAAAACAGTTTATGACAGATGTATTTTAGATGTCATCAATTGAAGGTATCAACCAACATCTAGAAGAATTAAGAAAAAGAGTAATGCGAGTCATGATAGCAATAGGAATAATTTTCGTGTTTGTAATTTCATGTCATCTACACCCAATTGATGTTGCAGGATTTCAACTGTACTATCCAACGCTAGATCCTGTGAATAACATTGCAGCACAAATCACAAACTACATGAAAAATAGTTTAGTTCCAGAAGGAGTTCAATTAATACAAACAGAACCAGGTCAAGCACTCTTTGCCCAAATTTATGTTGGAGCACTGGTAGCAATAGTAGTTGGAATGCCAGTAATTATCAAAGAATCAGTGGGATTCATAAAACCTGCATTAAAAGAACACGAAATCAAAGTTACACGAAGCATAGCACTTCCAGCATTAGCATTATTCATAACAGGTTGTATTTTTTCATATTTTTTAGTAATTCCATACATGTTAGAATTTCTTTACATGTATGGTGATGCGTCTGGATTAATCACATTTCTTAACATAATGGATTTCATCACTTTTGTCTTACAGTATCTACTGGCCTTTGGAGTATCGTTTCAACTCCCACTGATAATGTATGCCCTATCAATGTCAGGAATTGTAGACAAGAAATTTTGGAGAAAAAATATTCGATATGCAATACTGGCAATAGTGGTATTTGGGGCAATAGTCACCCCAGACGGAAGCGGTGTTACAATGTGGTTTATCGTAGTTCCAATGATGGCACTTTATCTTGGAGGTATGATGATAATTGAGCATAAAAAACGTAAAAAAGATTTAAATCTTAAATCATAGACTAAAGCTCAGTTGACACTACAAAGCATTTTACTTGCAATGCCTGGAATAAATGAGATACTAATAATTTTAGTGCTAGCGGCAGTGTTTATTTTCGGTGCAAAGAAGATTCCAGAATTGGCTAAAACTTTTGGCAAGGCAAAATCAGAGTTCGAGAAAGGCAAGATTGAAGGTGAAAAAGAGCTCAATGATTTTAAAAATAAAGAAAAAAAGTTAGACTAGCGCTCCACAATCACTATAAAATCATCAATCATTCTAGAATAATCATTCAAGATGTTATTTTTACCAAAAAAATCAAGCAATTTCATCATACCTTTTGATTTCCAATCAACTTCAAGAATTAACTTTGTTCCATCTTGAATCTGCTCGTATCGATTAATGATATGAGTGCCTTTTGCATCTCCCCCAATAACAAAAATTTCATGTTGTAGTGGTTCAACAGTTACATGTTTTACCATCATAACTAGCTCCTTTCCACCAATTCGCAGGTGTTCTTCTACTACAGAGGTGTTTCCACGTGAGGATATTATTCGAATAGAAGGATAGTATTGCGGAAGTATTTTTTGATAATTTTCATAATTTTTTGCAAATTCAAAAATTTTTTTCCTGTCAGCCTTTATGATTTTTTCAAAAATAATTTTTGACAATTATAATTCAGAATGTACCCCAACGAGGGTATAAACCGTGCTCAAGATCAAATTGGTCCAAGCATTTTCCCACACCGTGATTTACAATATCATCGATGGTTTTTGGTTTTGTGTAAAATTCTGTAACAGGTGGCAAAATTACAATACCTAATCTAGACAGTTTAAGCATATTTTCAAGATGTATTGCAGATAGTGGAGTTTCCCTAACCATTAAAATTAGTTTTCTAGACTCTTTTATTGTCACACCTGCAGCTCTTGCCACAAGAGTGTCATCATAACCATTTGCAATTGCAGACAGTGTTTTCATACTACATGGTGCAACTATCATGCCATCTACCTTATGAGTTCCACTAGAAACACTTGCAGCCATATTTTTTTCATCAGAAGTACTAGTTGCAAGTGATTTTACATAATCAAGTTGAAACTCAGTCTCCATAGAGATACATTTGATGGCCCACTCAGACATTATCAAATGAGTCTCAACGTTTAATTTCTTGAGAACTTCTAATAAACGAATTCCATAGATGACTCCGGTGCTACCGGTAATACCAACTATTAATTTCATTACTGATTATCTAAAACATTACTGTATTTTAGCTATTAGATAACAAAGTTGGCATGTTGGTACTAGATGTTTTGAGTCTCACTGGTTGTATCTAATTTGGCTTCTTTTCTTCTTTTAAGCCATAAAGAAATTCCACCTACTGTCATTGCAGATAGTAGAATCACTCCAGCCATCTGCAATTCTAGAGAATAGAACATATAGTTACATTCAGGTCATTTTAGAAAAATCTTGTGATCATGTAATCGATCCAAATATTTGAAAATTAGCTATATTAGTTCCTGTTTTCTAGTCATTATGTGATTAATAATTCTGAGATTAAAAAAATAGTAAATGAATATTCAGATATAAGAATAGGAGTCATGGGGAGCCATTCTGCACTAGAAGTAATGGATGGCGCAAAAGATGAAGGTTTTCAGACCGTTGTTTATTGCCAAAAAGGCAGAGAAGAACCATATCAGAGATTCAACAGAATAGCAGATGAAATTGTAATATTAAATAAATTCAAAGACATGGCATCACCTAAAATTCAAAAAACAATGAGAGAAACAAACACGATAGTGATTCCACATAGATCATTGACAGTATATCTTGGATACAAAACTCTAGAAAATTCATTCAGAGTTCCAATATTTGGAAATAGAAAACTATTCCAAGCAGAAGAAAGATCTGCCAAAAGAAATCAATATTATTTGTTAGAAAAGGCGAAGATAAAATTTCCAAAATTATTCAAAGATCCAAAGAGCATCAACAAACCATGCATTATCAAAGTTCAAGAAATGAAACGACCATTAGAGCGTGCTTTCTTTACTGTATCATCATATCAAGACTATAAAGAAAAATCAGAAGCAAAGATAAAACAAGGATTAATCTCCAGAAAGGATTTAGAAAAATCAAGCATAGAAGAATTGGCAATTGGAACATACATGAATTTCAATTTCTTTCACACACCAATATCAAAGCAAGTTGATTTTATAGGAATTGAGAGAAGATTACAAACCAATATACATGATTACAACGCACTTCCTGCAAAACAACAATTAGACATAGCCATAGATTTGCAAAACATAGAAGTTGGCCATACACCCGCCAGCATACGAGAATCATTACTTGAAAAAGTGATCAAGATGGGAGACAAGTTTGTGGCTGCGGTTAAAAAAGAATATGCACCAGGAATCATAGGCCCATTTTCTCTACAAAGTGTAATTACAAAAGATTTGGAATTAGTAGTGTATGATGTATCACTTCGTGTTCCAGGCAACCCAATTGTAGCAACTACTAGCCCATATACAAAATATCAATATGGTAAAACATTTGGAGTGGGTAGAAGAATAGCAATGGAGATAAAACGTGCACAAGAAGAAGATCGTCTAGATGAAATCGTGACATAGAACACAGATTAGAACATTTTAAAAATACTCAGAAGATATGAATAATTTCTTAGAATAAATCAAATATGAAATAAATCCAATATACGCACTAAAAAATTGGCACTATTAAAACAAATGATTTTTCTTTAAATATTAAAATCATAAATTATTAGAATATGTCAAAAAGAGTCACAATTATGATCGAGGATGACATAGATAAAAAAACTCAGACAACGTCAAGCCAAGATGATTCAACAAATGAGTAACGCATACAGCTATTCTCAAACAATAAACGACGTTTTAAGAAAAGCGCTTTGAAAGTTGTTTGTTCAAATATTTTTAGAATGTGTAAAATTCTAAAGATATATTTTATTGATATGATAAACAAATTTGTTAATTGGCTAGATTAGGAAATATATTGAATACCTAACGTTTTGGTTCAAATAATTAAAAGAACGGTTTTTATTTGAAACAGAATGCTGGATGCCAGTTAACATCAAAATACAAACTCTTTTTTGTCAGACTAGAATAACACAGAGGATGCCAAGGATAATTTACATTCGTGAAATAATTACAATACTAAAAGAACCAAAACTATGTCCAACATGCCAAAAAGATGACAGATTAGAAAAAAACGTTGTTTTTGAAAGAAGATCCGATGGTCAAACAATACTTTGTACACGTTGTGAAGCATTAACAGTAGTTACAAACCACAATCTCAGAGAAGTTGAATTATCGGCTTCAAAAGATTATCAAGTAATGTTAAAAGAGCCACACCTAATACGAAAAGTTACATATTAGATTTTAGACATAGACATTATCAAGCAAGTAATTCTTGAATGACATAGTTTCGGACATATGCAAATTCCCATTCCTTCAAATCAGCATTTTTGCATTCTTCTTTAATTATTAAACCAGCCAGTCCTTTACTCCAAATATGTCTGTGTACATCATAAACCTCTAAAATTTTACCATGTTTTGTGATTTTGATACTACCATGACATCGCTGGATGACTTTGGCGGCAACATTTCGATACAAAACATCAAGATTAGCCATGAAGAATCAATAGTGTTTAGGATATGAAAAATGTTATGATTTAGAGAAACGCGTGTTATTTGTAATACCCATATATCTTAGAATGCAGAATAATCAGATGCTGATGATTAATAGAAAAGCTATATCTGATTGCTGATGAGTTTGCCGAATTATGAAGCATTTGTAATTACAGTTTAGAATTATAAACACAAAATATTTCAGAAAAAATTAAAGAATAAACCTCTACATATTGGGAAATTCCACATAGTATAATGGAAGACACGACAGATGTTGTTTTAGGTGCAAAAAAATTTGCCCAAGAAAAACACAAGAATCAAAAAAGAAAAGACGGTATAACACTATATTCAGATCATTTAGAAGGAGTTGTAAATAGACTCAAAAATTTAGGAGTGACAGACAAAGATGTGTTGTGTGCTGCTTGGCTTCATGATATTATAGAAGATACGGACACTACTTTTGATCAGATTAGTGAAAGATTTGGAAGAGAAGTTGCAGTAATTGTTCTGTCTTTATCAAAAGATCACCATATTCCAAAAAAGAACAGAGAGGTACAATATATCGATCAATTAAGAGAATCATCATTTCAATCAAAAATCATCAAATTGTGCGATATATCTGCAAATTTGAAAGATTTGGCAAATGCACCAATATCAAAAACTCAAAAAAATAAACAGATCAAAAAGATCTTACATTATCTTAGAGTGATTAAAAACGACATATCAGAAAAAAAATCAGAGTATCCAAAAATTCAAGAAATTATTGATGGGATTAATACTATATGCATTAAATTTAATCAAACCCAGATTTCGATTTAGAATGCATAGGTCATGCATTAGGATCTATAACTTTAACAGTCATTGAAAGTGGTGGGGATAGAGCTTCTGGATTATCAATGCTTTCCCAAACAAATATCTCAATAATATACAAGCCAGATTCAGTTGGAGTCCAAGATTGCGCAGGTGAAAGAGATTGCCTTGGAGATAGAGACCCACTTAACCACGATAAAGAAATTACTACATGATTTTCATTTTTTATCTGAGTTAGATATGCAAATGATTGTTGAGTATTTTGACTGTTTGAAACATCGGCAGTTATCATGATTTGATTTCCAAGTGTGAGAATATTATCATCGGGTAAAATTTGTGTCAGGACAGATTCGGTATCAGCAAATACAAGACTAGTTGGAAATAAAATCAGAAAAGAGATTAGAAATTTCATAAATAACACCAATGTGTAGCATATTTAATCTAATAAAATGAGTAAACTTCCTGAGAAATTTCCTGAATATTTGATTATGTATAAAATGCTTACAAAGAAGATTTCAGAGTTAAAAAAAGGAAATTCAGAATCTGAAATTATGGAGAAAATAAAAAAATACGAATTAGAAAGAACAAAAATTATCAGCATGTTTCCTGAAAATTTTTTTGAAAATTATTCGATGGAAGAATAAATTCAAAAAACAATATAATTTTAAGTGAGAGAACAGTGGATTTTGTGACTGGAGATTGTTCGAAAGAGCAGATACTTCATGATACTAGCAGTAATTATGAGGTAGAGGATCCCTCCAGTCAATTTTAAAATAAATTGACAAAACAAAGAAATTAAAAAAAATCAAAATGAAAGCGGTTTGCAATCAATCATGATTATGGCCACAGCCGCACTCATGATCATCGCCTTTTAATGACATTAATTTTTCAACCATGTCATCGCGAAGTTTTAGCAAATCTGCAACTTGTTGTTTTAAGGTGCCTGAATCCCAGTTACCCTCATGTAGTGCTCTAACAGAATCAATTATCTCAAGATCAATATTGAGTAGATTATCCATCAGTTGTTCTTGTTCACTCATAATCAACCAATATTACACTATAAAAAAAACTATTCGGATTAGATTAAAATCAATTCAATGTGTTTTTTCAGGCTTCCATGTGTTCTTTAAGGAGATTTTTTCGAACTAAAATTGGGATGTTGTATAATGCACCAAGTGCCATTGCATCAGATGCACGATAATTACGCAATACCATATCTTTTTTTCCTGTAAAATACAAATTAGCTCGTAATACCTCACCGCTTTCATAGATTTTGACTTTGACTAAAACCAATTCATTTTCTTCACATATTTCTTCCATCATTTTGTAAATTGATGGAGCTGAATCATTACTGCTTTCAACAAAACTGGATATGTGTCTGGCGACTTCTCCAGAAAATGCCCTCATATGAAATTCTTTACCATCATCTCCTTTGAGTACCAACATTCCTTCAACTGCATAAGGATCAACAAATCCAACATAGTCAATTTTCACCGATTCATAATCAGGCTCTTGTGCTTGATCAATTTCCATTATATCTACGATTATTGTTCCATTTCAGTGCTTATAAAGATACTAAAGCATGAGGATTGAATTTGTGTTAATTTTTTTATAACGAACTAGACAAGTATACAAACCCAAATTATTTAATGTCAATAATCAAGAAAGTCTTGATGTCAATAAATCCTGAGCGTTCAGTATCGTATGTTCTTACAAAACATGTCTCATCATATATGAGTAAAGATTTCTTGTTGTTGAATCAAAATACGTTAGTCAGTGAAGCAGTTAGAATGTTGCAAGATTCGGAGAGAGACGACATCATTGTAATAGATGACAATCATGTACCAGTTGGAATTGTTACAGATGAAGACATCATAAATAAAATGAGTGAGATTATGGTGTATGCAAAATCAGTATCTTTGAAAGACATAATGTCCGTACCATTAATCACAATTAATGAAAAAACAACTCTACAAGAAGCACTTCACAAAATGAGGGATAGTAAAATTAGAAAACTCCCGGTGTTGTCTAAAAAAAAGGAAGTTGTTGGAATAATTTTTCAGGGAACTATTGCAAATGTAATACGAGATGCAACGGCTACAGCTCCTCACCTTTTTAGTCCTCCTGTAAAAGCGATTTTGGGAAATCTTGGGTTTGTGTTACAGTTTGCAGGAGTTTTGTTTCTTGTTCCTGCAATATTGTCAACAATATTGGGGGACACGTTAACAGCTGCAGGAATTTATCTTACTACTGTACTTTTACTCGTAACAGGATTTTTCCTTAATGCGTACGGTGAAAAAGCCAGTCTGAATATTCAACAGGCATCAATTCTAGTATTATCAAGTTTATTGATACTATCGCTATTTGGTACAATTCCGTATCTGTATGTTATGTCAAGTCAAGAATCTACGACTGATGGATTTGTCAATGCGTTCTTTTCAAGCGTGTCTGGATTCACAACATCTGGATTAACACTGATTGAACAGCCTGAAAATCTACCTCAGAGTTTCACATTCTATAGAAGCTTCACGCAATTGGTTGGAGGAATGAGTTTTATCTATTTAGTAATCACTGCGTTGTATCCAGAGTCAAAAATACAATCCTTACGAGGTTTTATTTCAGGCAGATCATTGCACATGCGCGAGTTATTTGGGACCATTACCATAATTTTTACAATATACATTGTAATTGTAGTTATTTTGTTCTATTTGTTTGGGGAGAAAAACATAATTGATAATTTTTCATTAGCGATTAGTGCATTTGCTACAGGCGGATTTCTACCAACGTCGACATTTCTAAATAATCTTGAATGGCAAGAGCAAGTAATTTTAATGGGCGCCATGATATTTGGGGCATTACCGTTTACATTTCATTATTCTTTTGTTAGAAAGAAATTTCTTTCACCAAAACTTGGGAAAGAAGTCCTGGCATATTTTGTAATTTTAGGGGGGGCGATATTATTATTCATGTGGTTAAGTGGGTTAGATCCTTTATCCAGTATGTTTTATTCGATATCGGCAAGTACAACATCAGGATTACATTCGCAAAACAGTCCACATTTCAATGGGGCAGCACATGTTATTTTGATTTTATTGATGATTGTAGGAGGGTGCGGGTTCTCAACTGCCGGAGGAATAAAGGTATTCAGAGTATTACAAATAAAAGAATGCAGTAAATTATTTAGAAAATTATCTCGATCAGAGTTAACACCACAAAGAAAAAAAGAAACATTATCCGCAATATTGATAATAATTTTATTTTTAGCAACTATATCAATAACGGCAGTATATCTAACAACAATTGAAAACAAGAATTTTGAAATTGCTTTCTTTGAAGCAACTTCCATAATTACAACCACAGGATTAACCTCAGACATTGTAGATTTTGAGACGGACAATACAGACAAAATTATAATAAGTTTATTGATGATAGTTGGAAGAGTGGAAATTATTTCAATAATATACATATTTGTGCCTAAATTGAGCTAATAAATACCAAAAAAGAATAGAATTAATTCAATAGAATATAACAAAACATGTTGGAAAACCAAGCACATAGTCACGGTGGAAAAAAATTAATAGTTTTAGGATTTGCGACAATAGCAATCATATTCATACTATATACAAGATATCAAAATCCAGAGTTAATCACTCCAGATTCCATAGATTCGATTCAGAGAATAGCCTATGGTTTTTACATAATATTGCTTGCAGCGTTTGGAGCAATCATGTATGGGATTTATTTATACCATAGAGAAAAAGTGGAGAAGAAAGGAAAAGATATTGCAACAATTATTGCGTTAACTACATGGAATTCAAGATCAAGAAAAGTTTTTGTGATGACATTTGTTGGATACGGCATATTTTTTTCATTAGTATCTGGAACACTAGTGTACCAACCAGAAGTAAATTTTGTGACACATTATGGAGCCACAATTCCATCAGGATTTGTATCGCCGTGTTGCGATGAACCAGGATACATGCCAAAGATCATAGTATATTTGACAGAACATGTAGGGCTACAAATCATTCCTATCAATTTAGTTTTACAAGTAATCGTATCATATTTGGTAGGGTTAAACGCATCCATTGCAGTAAGTGCTTATGCAATATCAAAAAAGGGAAGAGGTATGAGCACTGTAGGAGCTGCCACTGGTTTATTCATAGCATGTCCAACATGTGCAGGGACGTTTTTGTCCATTTTTATAGGAACAGCCAGTGGAATTGCATTATCAATTGCTCTAACTCAACTACAAACACTGTTCATTGCAATATCCATTCCAGTATTATTAGTAACACCTTTTGTAATGGCAAAAAAATTGAGGAATGCAGATGGAAGTTGTAAAACAGAACCTACAAAATAAATTTTTTAACTTCAGGAATTTTGTTGTTTCCTATATCGTACCCATCTTGTCTAAGAAATTTTAATGTCAATTTGTAGATTAATTCATCATGGCCCACTTGATCTAATATTTGAGTCCAAGATAGTTTGCATTGGTTTTCAATCTGTACTTTAAATCCAAAATTCATATTTTTGGCAATTTCCTTACATTGATCAAAAGTTTTTCCATTTTTATATGCATGAGTCCTAGTATCACATACATCCATAATACATAACAAATAAAATTCTAAATAAACTTAGATATGAATTGTTTAACAATAAATAGAAACAAATGAAAAAATGGATAAAAAGACTATTTACCACATAATTAAAATTCAAACTAGAAAAAATAAGAAAAAAGAATAAAATGTATCAGTCAGATTTGATTTTCTCGTTTAGATAATTGAGCCTTTCATTAAGATGGCCTACATAGGTATGTAGATCATCAATTTTCTTTTCTAACTGCTCTATTTTTCTTTCATCAGAATTCTTTTTGGCGTTCGTAACATTCAATTCCAATCTAGACATAACATCTGTAATTTTTCCATAAAGATAAGATCCTGTATGTTTGCAATAGGACAATTTAGGCACAATATTTAAGAAATTTTCACATGGATAATCTAAATAACAACATTAAATCAAATACTAGAAATCTAGATTAAAAATATGGGGATAAAAACAATAAAAGATTACGTAAAATTTTACACAAATCTAGAAATGCAAAGCAGTGTGAGTTTTATGAGTTTTATAAATAATGAGAAAATGGTTTTGAAACACAAGTTAGAAAATAAAAAAATCGACAAGATCGCGATTTTAAATGGCATTAGAATTTTAGACGAATTAGTCGCTGAAATAAAAATAAGCGATGAGAAGACAATACTAGAAAAATACAGTCAATAAAAAGATAGTAAGTTTTGAAAATTGCTAAAAACAATCAGCCACAAAAAACTTGAGAAAAGATTGTACCTTTAAGTAAATGAATTAACCATAAAATAAGATGGTCACAGATTCAAACATCATTAGAACAGAAATTTTACGTGTTTTAAATGAAAGTGGAAAAATTCGAGGGGGCGAACTTACTAGCAGGGTAATAAAAAAAGTAGGAAATGAAAAAATGGTACATAGAGAAATTAGCTCATTAGTAGAATCAGGGGAAGTTGAAAAAAAAATGTACAGTAAATCCCACATAGAATACGAATTGATCAACATATCAGAATCGGTAAATAATCAACTCAAAAGCATACACAAAGAAATCGAGATGGTTTTTGATGAAATGAATGAGTTTAAAGAAATCATGCATCAAAATAAGATAGAATTTCAAGAAAGGTTAAGAACAACAATACACGTAATTCACATTGTTCAATCTACGGATGCAGTAATGAAACTGTTATCACATTATCCAACATTTAAAAAAGATAAAATGTTTTCACAGATCACTAGAAAAATAAGTGATTGTTGGGAAAACATAATGGAGAGCATTGCACATCAGCCAGAAGAGGAGTTTCTCAATGAAGTGATTGCAAATTTACGCATATCACAAATAGGAACTCAGAGCGTAAACTAGACAACATAACGAATAATTTTAAAAATCAAGTTATCTGCTTTAGTTTATCAACTACGATTTTGAATATTTCTTCATTATCAAGCAGTATGAATGGTAAATTATTTTCTTGACATGCTTGACCACTTTCAGTATCTCGTGTAACCAAAATCATTTGATTTTCTTTTGCAAAATTAATCACAGAATAATCAGTTCGTAGTTTATGTCCATCTGTACGTAATTTTTTGACACTGTATGCATCATATCCCATTTTACGAAGTTTGTCATCCCAGCCATCATCCATCTCATCAATTAAAATTTTAATTAGTTTTGACATGAATTCATCTGATCAAATTTCAATATTAGTGTAAATAACCATTACCAAAAAACATGTTTGTCACAAACCCTTATTTTCAGATAGGAATGATTCAATTAGCGTGAGTGAAAAAACAGAAGACAGATCAGAAGAATCCAAGATTAAACATATTGCCTATTACAAATCTTTGACCCAAGTAATAAAAAATATTCAAAAAGAAAAACTAGAAGAAAGTGATGAAAGAATCATCAGACATCTTGATAGCAGAATAGAATCAATGAATTTGGATAAAAAAAGAATAAGAGAAATGTTTCCAGAGATAAATGAAGACAATTAAGAGAGTCAATTCACAAATTACATCAGAAGTAAATCATGTGATATTCTTAAAAATTTACAACATAGTTAATTATGATGATTTTGCGATATATCATACAATTTTTCACAAAAATCAACCAACCGTGTTGGTAAAATTCCGTCAAACCAAGAGAGTTCTTTATCCACATTATACCCATTAAAAGAGGATTTTGGATAAGAGTTTGATTCAAGAAAAGAGATTTCACTTTCAAACAATTGTTGTACATGATTTTGTCCGTTAAGATTTAGATCAAAATCACAAGTCATCAGATCAATTTGAACATAATAATTTCCATTACTGGGGTTTATTCGTGCCTTAATAAACGGGCGATTATTTTGTTGACATTCTCTATAGTATTTATCATATTCAAACATTTTTGAATCTGCAATAAATTTTTTCAAAGACATTTCATGAAAATCTGCTGTTAGAAGTTAATTAAAGATCAGCAGTGATTTTTTTGATTTTTGTTATTATGCGGATTTTTGTGTCAATTGGCATTTCAGGCTCCATTGTAAAATAAACAGTGTTTCTTTTAGCATAAGTTACCATTTGAGTTACTTTTTCTCTTTCAACATGAACATAACGGACTTTTCCCAATGTTCTGTCAAACTCTCGTCTCATTTTTCTTCTCTGAGCAACTTGTTTACAAAAATGCTCCTCTTCTTTTTGAGTTTTCAGGGATGTTTTTCCGCTTTTCATAATTGCCTCTCGAATATTACCTTTAAGATCGATAATTGCAGCAAACCTCATTTTCTGATCTAAGTTAATCATCGATTCAACAATTTTTAGTAGATCGATTTTTGTAGCTGTCATGAAGAAATTTAGAGTGTCACTAAATATAATCTATTGAAACATTTCAAATGTGTATAATTCCAGATGTGACAAGAAATTTGACCGCATTTGCAAATTCCTGATCTGATATTAAATCTGCTGCCCACCAAGTTGCGGTGTTTTTAATCCAATCTGGAATTTCTGCTTCAGAGGAATCTGATAGGACTAAGTTGGGAAGGAAGATGATTTTTTCTTTGATCATAAATTCGATACCTGTTGCAAAATCATTGTCAGTAATTTTGTTTTCACTCCATAATTGAGCATTAGTATGAATCCAATCAGGAATAAAAAGATGAGCGGATATTTTTTCTGATGGAGTAATTGCCTCACCTTCTATAACGAAAATCGCAAAGGATTCAACGGCACCGTATTTTACATGAATTTTCCATGGTCCTTCAAGGGAATCCACGGCCATGATGTGTGGAATTGTAAAAGTACCATATGTTGGATTTACAAATGAGATTTGGTCACCATGATTTCCAGAAGGATCCTCAAACCAATAAACAATATTACTTTGTATTAATTTACTGGTAGTAATTTTTGCATTGATTGTTTCTCCAGGCAGGTACTGCAATTTGTCCAAAGATATTTCAATACCGAGTTCATATAGAGTAGGTTTTGCTAACGATTCTGCCAACACGTCGAAAGTTTTTATGGCGACATTTTCACCATAATCAAATCTAACACTATAAGTTCCAATTTCTGAAGAAGTAATTCCATCAAATATGACTCGGTTCAAAGAAGAGATGACAGGAACAGTTTTTGTGTTTATCTTTCCAGATGGTGACGTTATAGTTAAAACACCAGAACTTGCAGACAGATCAGGTATCACAATGTTGATTTCTACTGAATCACCAGGATCATAGAGATTTTTATCACTTCCCAAAAAAATCGTGGTTTTGGAATTTTCATCAGAAGCCTCAAAAAGAGTGTCTACTTCAACGTTATAATAATTTGCAACTGCATAATAATTTCCAGAAGGATTGTGCTTTAACAGATTATCCATCGAGAATTGTTGAATAATGTTAGGCTGAATTGCTTTAATTTTTATCTCTTCAGTTAGTTTTGCAATATTTCCTTTATCATCTAAAATTTTTAGATGTATGGATTCAGCTTTGGAAGAGTTTGGATCATAATAATTAGTAGCAAATTGAACAGTTGCAATGTCACTTGGACCATAAGAAAGCTTGTCAGTTTTAATTGAAATGATTAACTGTTCAATTTCAACATCAATTAATTTTTTTACATCATTGTACTGATATTCTATTGTCCAATTTCCAAATTTATTATCAAATGCGTTTCGAATAATAGTATGGGTGGCTTTTGATGCTTGAAGGCTTGGAATAGACCCACTAATAGAAGTGCCATCAGGTTGAGTTGCATTCCAATATACTGAACCGCCGGAATAGCCATCTATATCAACAAAAACTTTAATCCAATCATTAGGACCAAAAAGCTCTTTTTCAGGAATTGCCGAAATTTCAGAGCCATATGCAATTGAAGGCACAATAAATGAAAAAAATATCAAAAAAACAAGAATTTTCATAATATAATTTTGATTCAAATAGATGTTATTTCAAAAGGAGAGATCAACACTAAGCGACAGGATTGTGAATCTTCTCAGTAAATAAAGATGGATTCATTCGTGAAATATCAAAGTTTGGCAAGATCTTGATTTTCATGATGTTTTTTAGAGGATTTTCTGGTTTTGGAAGAAACAGATTTTACATTCAACGACTTTAATTTTTGGTTTTTCACTGCAATTTGTTTTTTAATTTTTTGTTGCTGTCCTTTTAATTTTTTGTGTTTATCTTTGATTTGCTTCTCAACTATCAAACGTTCTTGTTTTATTTTTTCTAAAACCTTTTTTTCATTTTCAAGTTGTTTGGCTAAAATGCTTTGCAGGTGTAATTTATCCTGTTCTTCTTTGGTTTTTTTGGAGATGTTTTCTTTTTCTTTGGTTATCGTTTCAATGATTTTCAGTCTTTGTTCTTTTGCTTTAATCAGATCCTTTTCTTGTGATTTAATCAATTTTTTTAGTTTTTGAGATTCATCGAGTTTATTTTTCTCTTGATTTACTTGTGAAACAACATCATCATATTCTTTTTTAGTTTTTTCTAAATCGATTTGTTTTTCTTTTATTTCCTGAGCAATTTGGGCTTGTTTCAACAGATTTGATCTTTGAACTTGAGCCATTTCAGATAGCAAAATTTGTTCATGTTTTATCTGCTTTTCAATTTCTTCTTGTTCGGATTGTGTTTGTGCAAGTTGATTTTTTTGATATTGAAGATCTTTTTCCACCTTATCTTTTTCAATTGAAATTTTTTTCATGATTTCATTTCTTTCAGATTTTACTTTTTCTAGCTCTTCTTTTTGCGAAATGATTTGTTCGGATAGTTTAGTTTGGGATTGAATATTGAGGTGTTCTTCTTTAATTTGTGATTCTAGTAAAGTTTTTTCTAATAAAACTTGTTTTTCATAATCTTGTCTGTTTAAAATGATTTGGGATAGTTTAGAACGTTGTAAAGTAATTTCATCATGTATTTTTTGTTGGCTATTAAGTAGTTCCTCTTCTGTTTTAATTTTTTCATATATTCCAGTTAATTCATTTAGATTATTTTCTGGAGGATGCCAATCCTGAGGCATCAACCCACGTAGTTTCGGAGTTGGTGGTTTGGATGAATTAAAATTTTCTTGAAGTCTAGTTTCATTTTCAAGTTTATTTATGTTATTTGTAACATATTCTGTTTTTGTGTCAAAATAGACATTGTTTTTCTGAATTATATCGTTCATGCCAAGTTTGTTTTCAAGATAAGTTTGATCAGAGTGATACAATGGTTTGTTCTGCAATAACATATCATAGATATGTTGCAATCTTCCAGGATCACCGTTACCAGAATCAATCAATGTCTGAATTTTTGAAAGTAGTTTATTTTCTTGTGGTTTTTCTTCATTTATTATCGTAAAAGGAGTTTGAAGTTTATTTTCCAAATATAGCTGATCTGAATTATACAGGGGTTTGTTCTGTTTTAAAAATTCAAGAATATGATATAATCGCCCTATGTCACCGTCATTTGCATCAATTAGATACTGTATTCTTTGAATAATTTCATTTTGTGTAAGGTGTTGTAAATTGCCAATAATGCCCAATTCAATTTTAAATCAAACATGGTCAAGTATAAAAAAACGGATAAAGAAAATTCACATTTTCATAAATTTTAAGTGATTTAGATCAAAAGATCATAATTTTAATTGAGATCTAGATTTATGCCCTATTACGATAATACTTATCGTTGCAGCTACAAGTATGAGATTAGATAGCTGTCCAAATTCAGGCACAATAGAAGTTCCAATTATTGTAAGTAATTTTGAATCTTTGGGCATTAAAATTGAAAGTGTGTTCAAATCATTGTCTTTAAAGTACTCAAAATCATCAATCTTTTTTCCATCTATAATTACTACAAATGGACCATCAATAAGATCAGCAGGTAAACGGATTTTCAGATAATTATCATTAGATTGTGAATGTCCAAGTATTTCAAATGTAAGTAATTTTTGCCCTTCATCAACAGTTGTTAGTGAAAGTGCTCTGTTGAATCTATATTCCACATCAAAGACAAAAGAGCCATCGCCGATGGTTTTACCAACATTTGGAATAATCTGATATCCATCAATAACAAAAACAGTTCCGGTCATCCATGTATGAATAAGGCAGTAATATGGATACTGCCCTTTTTTATCAAATGTAAATTGATATGATTCACCAGGAATCAAAAAATCAGAACCTCCAAAAACACCATCAGGACCAGCTTCTGGAGTTCCGGATGTGACAGTGTGTTTTGCTTGATCCCCATTTTTCCAAATAACAGTATCACCAATTAAAATTTCAATATCACCTGTAGCCAATCCAGATTTTTCATTTTGCCAGAAATACGGAGCATCAGGACTAGCAGATCCTGTAGGCATGTTAATCTCATAACTAGAGGCAAAAACTACATTGGGAAAAATAACAGATGATATTAACAAAAATGAGATTATCAAAAAGAGATTATTCATAATAATACGAAGTTAATTTTATTTAAAGGGGTTACGATGTTTAAAATTAATCACAAAAGATCAGTAAAAAAATAATGAGTTAAAAATATCGGAGTTTATTAGATGGAGTGTAATTAATTAGATAATGAAAAGTGGAATTGTCATTATTGTCACAGGTGTGATCATGGTGATATGTGGATTGATATTATTTTATGCAATTCAGACCAGCCCTCAGATAGAATCTTTCTTTAGAACAATAAAACATGCAGGAACATTTATCGGGTTATTAGGCATCGGAGTAACACTGGCAGGGATTTTATTGTATTTAATCAACAGAAATCAGCCACAAATTCAAGAAAATTTTGATGCAAAAGATGCACAGAATCAGATCTAAGTATCAAAAAACATCATATTCTATACAACATCTTTTTGAATTCATCTACAGGAACAACGAATTTACATATCTTACAAAATAGTATTTCCTTATTTGTCATATCTCGTATGGTCGTGGGAATTTTTCCACAGTAAAGTGAATGTTTGTCACAATTTGGGCAAGATGCAAGTAGTGGGCTCATACCAAATTCATTTTTTATATTCAATAAATAATAAAATTATTTCTCGGATATTAGTGGCAAGCAGAAATCATACTAGTGGTAAATATCAAAAAGAACATTCAGAAATTATAATAATACTAAAATTCAATATTAAAAATTGTCAGATAAAATTTGGATGGGAAGAATTTATCTCAAAGATGAGGGAGGTTATGAGATAGTTTTAAAATCATTAAACCATTATAAAAAAAGACTGAGAACCATAGGGAACAGTCCTGAATTAAAAAATTCAGCTGCAATGTTTGCATCCATACTGCAACAAGAAGCCATGAAAACTATTCCAAGAATCGATGATATGATTAAAAAAATTCAAGAGGGATTATCCGATATCAGATTACTTAATTTTTCAAGTGAAGACACATCATTTTTAACAAAAGCACTTTTGTGTTATGAGGCAGATATCAAAAAAGCCCAAGATACAGGACATGAATATTTTGTGAAACTAGTCGGAGATTTACCCCTAGTCAAAAATGATTTTGAAGTAATTAAAAACGCAGTAAATAAAATTGAACAATGTTCAGATTAATCATATTCCCTGAATATACCAATCAAGATACGGCTTCAAATTTTTACATGATTTTTTCTTTTCAGTGACATCACTTATGCCCAAAGTTGTCTGAATTTTTCCCTGCAGGTAGTTTTGTGTAATCTCATTTTTAAGATGAGGCTGAATTTTAGTCAAAACATCGAGAATTTCATCAGAAGACATATTATCAAAATCATTCAAAACCCGTCTAACTTCATCTTGCAACATCACAGCATCTAGAGTAAATCCCATTATTACATTATTGGTTGAGTAAAATTCTAAATTACATCCTGATCATCCCATGTGAGACGAAATTTTCCAGATACTCTAAAAAGTTGTAATCGTCCCCCTTTTCTAAATTTTAATTTATATGAATTTTGAGAGGTATCATAAATCTCCAGAGAGACATTATCAGTGATAGTTTCAAAAATTACAGGATTACCAGATACCTCCTTCCATTCATTTGGTTCAAAATCCAAGTAGAATTTAGTGTAAAGTAATCCCATTTCCAAATAGAGTAAAACGTACCGGCATAAAAACCAGACATGTTAAATTATGAATAACTATTCCAAGTCTTGATAGTTTTTTGGCATGCTAGTACCAAGATAGCTCATAACTGTTGGAAAAATACTTTCATGATCTTTATCATCATTAATGATCTTAAAAAGATCATAAATCATCTGTTGGATTTCTAGATGTTCATATGAATACAAAGTTTTTTTCGGGTTTTTATTTGAATCTAGAAAAGTAAATCCATTATCTGTTTGCAATATGTTTTTCAATAATGAATTTGCTAGGCTAATTTTTTCATTTCTGTCTTTATGTTGATAGTCAGTTTCAAGTTTTTTAATATAATTTTTTATGTTGTGAAAAGAAGTATTTGTAATTCGTTCAATATGTTGTTGGAATCGTGTAGCATAATTTAATGTGGGAACATAGAATTTCATATTACTTTTTTTTTGAACCACAATCATTTCTTTTTCAAGTAATGAGTCCCTAGTCTTTTCAAATGTTGTTTTGGCCATGAATTCTGGGACGACCATTTTCATTAGCGCATTGTGATGCATCTTTGGATTATTTTTGATACATTCTAAAACAATTCTTTCACGCTCGAACAGTTCTGAATTAGGCTCAAGATAAGTCATTATAACTAGGTCGACCTATTATATACAGGTCAAGTATTTAATGATATCTAAAATAGAAAAACAGGTGTTACAGTTATTTTTCTTAACATCCAAAAAACTCATCAAAGTTATGACAGCAAAATTATGATATCTCAGGTAGGTTTTTTGCTGTTGTATCAAGGGGTGCTTTCAATTCAGATTCATTTGTTTCCTGCTTTGTCTTGGAATGAGTTGAATGTTTGGACATTGTCCGATAGATAAATGGTTTTGCGATTACCGGGGTAATTATCGTAGTAAGAAAACCTATTGCAATTACAACTGAGAACAAGGACGAATCTATCAAACCCATAGAATATCCAATTGAGGCAATTGCCATTTCGACCATCCCTCTTCCATTCATAAGACAACCTATAGCAACGCTTTCATGATTTGAAAATCTTGTAATTTTTGCTGCAAGAAATCCACCTACAATCTTTGTTGCAATTGCCACAGAAAATAATGCCAAAAAAAGTGGTGCAGAATCTCTCAAAGACATAAGATCAAATTCCAAACCTATGAAAACAAAGAAAAGGGGCGCAAAAAAGCCAAATGTGATTCCAGAGATCAACTTAGAGTTATGAACATGTATCTTCTCTCCCCAAAATTTACTGCCAAAAATTAATCCTGCAAAAAATGCACCAATAATAAAATGGAGATTAAAGTAATGTGCAAATAATGCAATTGAAATTCCGAGAGACAAAAGAATCCCAACACTTGCTTCTTTGGTTTTTAGTTTTTCAATTAATGGTTCAACTCTTTGTGAAGTCATGTTAGTCTTTTTCATCACAAAAATTACAGCTGCAAGTACTGCAAAAAAGATGGTAATTTTTGCACCCATTAATCCTACTTCAGAATAATTAAATGCAGTTTGAGTGCCAGTTGGATAAATCAGAATTAAAGAAAACACAATCATGGCCATGATATCGTTAATTAGTGCTGCAGTGATCACGGTGGTTCCAATTTTACTTTTTAAGATTCCAAATTCCATAAGGATCATCGAGCTTACAGGAATTGCCGTGATAGATAGCAGCAAACCTACAAAGAGGGATTGTATTTGCCCTAGACCAAAAAATTGACTGGTGTAATATCCAGATACAAATGGAACGGTAAAACCAATAATGGCTAGTAAAAATGCAGGTTTACTTGATTTTCGGATATCACTGAGATTCAATTCTAGACCAGCCATGAAGATTAAGAAAAATACAGCCACATTAGCAAGAATAGTCATAGAATCATCAGGAGCAAGAATTGCCAAAAGTGATGGACCCAAAATTACTCCTGCTAATAGCTCTCCAACCAGAGACGGTTGTTTAATTCGACGGAATAATTCACCTAGTATTCGTGCTAGGGCTAGGGAAAGTACAAGAGTTAGGAGTAGATGTTCTATTTGCAACTTAGTATTACTTTGCAACATCGATTAAATTCTAGATTTTTTTATAAAAAACAGCACCCAGTTTAAATATCAAATATAGTAAGTCGTTTTGATCATTTATAACAAAAAGCAAGATAAATCACATTAATTTTCAAGTTATCAGAGAAGAAAAAATGCGTTTATTTTATTAGAATGAAAATGAGTCATAATCAATATGACAGAAAAATGTATTGTTTGTGGAAACAGATTAGAACATGCTTGTTTGACACATTGCTCAGAAAAATGCTTATTTGCCAGCATTCAACAAAGCAGATCCATTTACAACATACCAATTGAGAGATTGATTTTGTAATTTACGTAGATTGGATTCTAAATTGGAGTTTTTGAGTACAAGGATGGAATTGTGATGAATTTTTTCCTAAATGAAATCCTATAATATATTAAAATTCCTACCAACTCTACATATTCAACAAATCCTACGGTGTAAAAATGCAATAATCCCCCATTCATACTTTGATCTATGTATGCAATAGATGCACTCATTTGAGGAAACGCTGTAAGAAGTGCAACAGGGAACATCAGAAAACCAACAAACCAGTCAGCAGCACTCCAGTGACTTGTAGATTCTAGAATTTGTTCAGCCGAACTTGGATGTTCAGATTGAATTTTTAGATCAGAATAGACGGAATTTCCTTGGTTTATTGCAAAGATCATTCCACCCAGTATCAGAAGAAGAACAGCTGATTCGAGAAAAACCAGTATGCCACGTTTACCTTTTTGGAACTTGTATATTTGACGCTCAAAAATAAGACCAAATGAACCTAGTTTTTTCTTTTTTACAAGGATTATCACAGCAATTGAAATTAAGGAAATAACACCAAATGAACCAAACCAATCATCAGACACATATTCTACAAAAAGAAGCCTAGTAGGTAAAAGTAGCCCAGTCATCACTGAAAAAACAATGAGTGATTCAAAAATATCTCGCAAGTAAGATACCCCCTGAAAAACATACTTTCATAGAGCAACAAACGTGGAATTACTTTTAACTTAGTCGACTGATTTCAGCTAGTGCTAATTTTAAAAATTACTTTTTGGAAAATCCCTTTTTACTCTGTCAATAAAAAATAGAATGTCCCCTTCTAGGCATCATTTTAGACGGTACGCTAGCGAGACTTTCTCTTAATTCGTGATATGGATTTTGACAAAAAATCATCTTACAGGTTTAATTGGATTCTAAACTAACCCTATAATCTGTAATATCTGAAACAGTCATAACTTTAAGTTATTTTTGTCATATGACATACAATGATGGAAGATTTCTCAAAGTTACGATCACCAGAACAAAGAGCAAAAAAGATGTTAAATGAAGAAAGAACGATTATGGATTTACAGTTGGCAATAAAAAAAGAACAGACTCGAATTTGCATGAATTCAATAATGGATAATTATTGATAGGTCTTTACACTAGTCCAAGACCATAAAATTTCTTAACTCCCTAAAACTTCAAGTTAATTCTAATTTCATAAAATCTACATCTGTCTCTTGGGATGATGTATTACAATGCATAATCTTTGAAAATAATTTCGGAATCTTTAACTGAAACAGAGAAGCCATATCCTTTGAGAAATTTTACGTTGTAGTGGTTTGAATGACCTCTCAACGTCAAAGTGATTTTTTCATTCGGTCTTTGAAGAAAATCACTACTCCGATGATTAGAACTATAATACCAGCAAAAGCAAATACAACTCCAGCCACACCGAAGTATATTTGGTAAGCATACTTTTCCATAATCCCTTTCGTGACTGTCTCTGGCTCCACTTGATCTGGTGAAGAACTACCTATTGCTCCGCTGATAGTAACTGGCTCTGTACCCAGATTTGTAATAGTAACATGAAGTGATCCTACTGTTTTTGGATTGTAGAAATTATGAACAAATTGATTTTGAGCTCTTTTATCTAGCAGAATTGTACCATCTTCTGATTTGATTGTTATATTGATTGGAATGTTTTCAGGTTGAATATGATACAGAACTACATCAACTACTACATTGCCATTAGAAGGAACTAATTTGAAAAAAGGTTTATCCGGAATAATGATAGATTTGTCAATAGTATAGTCTCTCTGCTCACTGTCAATACTTATCCACATTGAGATAATGGATATGCTTCCTAAAGAAATTCCGAATATCAATACGATTGTACCAACTATCAAAATTTTGTAACCGCGTTTCATGCAATTATTGCTTACATCCTAATCTTAAACTATTTCCAACAAACAAACTCGAAATTTCTTGCTAGTTGCCTGTCTATTTCTATGCCTGCCAAGGGGGCTTTCCCTTTTTTACTCTCTGTCAATA
>SYJQ01000040.1 GCA_005798405.1 Nitrosopumilaceae archaeon | reverse complement strand
TCGATATTATTTTGTATCACCTTTAATGAAATTGGCATTATTTTCACACTGTGCAATTGATACAATCACCATTGATGGGATAACTCATGAGCAAATTGGTGGAGCTGCATGTTATGGTGGACTTACTGCAAGACAGCTCAAGTTTGACGTAGATCTTTACACAAAATTTGGCAAAGATTTTCCAATGCAATATCTGACTCAAAATAAAATTGATTTTAATAATGCGTTATCTGAGAAACTTACAACTCGATTTGCAATAGATATTACTGGTTCAGACAGAACTCTGAAACTGTTAAATGAATGTGATCCTATTGACTATGCTACAATAGACGCCGACGGTTCTTTGATTACGCCCATATTTCATGAAATATCCTCTGAGACATTTTCCAGAATAAAAAAAGACTCTAATTTCACTCTAGTTGATCCTCAAGGATTTTTGAGACAAGTGGATTTAGAGAAAAATGTAGTTTTGGAAAACACAGAGCTTGATCTATCTGATGTAAATGCAATCAAGGTAAATCCTGAAGAATCTCAGAAACTTGTTAGCGGTTCACACGATGAAATGATGATGGCACTACAGAAAAAAGGTGTACAGCATGTGATTTTTACAAACAAAACTGAAGTTTCATTGTTGGTTAAAGACAAAATTTATTCAATAACATTGCCAAACAAAGAAGTCTATGACACTACTGGCATTGGAGATATTTTTTGTGCCACATTTTGTTGTACAATGATAAAAGAAAAAGACTTTCTTTGGGCACTGTGTTTTGCAGGTGGCTCTGCACAGGCAGCCCTTGACTCAAAACAGATAGGCCTGCTCAAAATTCCTCACAAGAGTGCAATTGAAAGTAATGCCTCCTATTTTTACAATCTTGTAAAGTATAGAACCATTTAGCACTTTATCCTTTTATTGTACTGGTAGTTTCATCTCTCTGTGCAAATAGGAATCTATGGCTCCGGTACAACAGACTCTGCAGAAAAGACTATAAAAAAAATTCTAGATGATGCTGAAATTGAATCCTTTGTAATTACTGCAAAATCAAAAACAAAACAAGCTGACTGCATTTTGGTATTAGGCGGAGACAAGGGAGTTAGAAATTATTTTCATAGATCTTTTGATTCCACAACGCCTGTTTTGGGAATAAGTGAGGGTGAGGCCAGTGGTTTTTTAGCTCAGGTGGATCTCAGGGAATTTCCATCATATGTCAGAATATTAAAAAAGCAAAATTACACCATAGAAGAAGTTCCAAGATTAGGAGTAAAAATTGATGGAAAAAATGTCTATCCTGTATTAAATGACGTTGCAGTATTTTCATCAAAAAGTGCAATGCTCATGGAGCATACATTACGTGTAAATGATGACGAAGTATGGCACGATAACAGCGACGGAATTATTGTATCTACACCTATTGGGTCTTCTGCTTATTCGATGTCTGCCGGTGGACCAATGTTGTTTCAGGACTCTGGAGTATTTGAGATAATTTCAGTAAACTCTTTAGATATTACAAGAAGGCCAATTATTGTATCAAATAAAAGTTCTATTCAAATTAGTGATATTTCTGCCAGATTACATTGTGAAGTTGTTCTTGATGGACTGGATAGATACAAAGTAAACAACATAGTAGAATGCACCCAGTTTTTGCCTCCTGCAAAAATAATCCGACTCAAAAAAGATTCTACTGCAATCTCTGCTCTTGCAAAGAAGGTCCATCTTGCAGAAGAACTTCTTAGTATGCCTCCAAGCTCTAAATTATTGCTAAAGACATTAGAGTATGAAGGGGCGCTTACTCAAAAAGATCTTGCAAACAAGACTTTACTTCCAGACCGAACTGTAAGATTGGCCCTTAGTCATTTGTTGAAGAAAGGATATGTCAAAAAGAAAGTCTCAATTAGAGATGCACGACAAAAAATCTATGAAATATCAAAGATAGAATGAATTTCAGGTTTTATTTTTTATATTATGGTTATTCTGACAAGTTTTTGGTGTGAGATGTGTCATCATCACATGCATCTTTGATTCTTTTTTGTAAATCTGATTCATAACATGCATTAGAGCAAAAATCTTTTACTCCTACATGATATTCCTTTCCACATTTTGTGCATCTTGGCAAATATTTCGCTTTTTTATTGATTTGGATTCTTTAATACGTTGTTACTGATTCATTTTTTATAATTCCCAATATTGAGATATTCTAAATCACTCTGGATTAACTGAATGTCTGCTGGTTTCTATTTTTGAGATGCAGCTTTTACAAATGCCTCAAATGCCTGCTCTGGATATCCTGGTCTACTGTTAAACTCTGGGTGAAACTGTACGCCTAGGTAGAATTTATGATCTGGGATCTCCAACATCTCCATTCTTTTACCGCCATCACTTTCAGCTGAAAATATTAGCCCATTTTTCTCAAATTCTGGAATGTATTTTTTATTTATTTCGTATCTATGTCTGTGTCTTTTGCTAATTGTATTTGCATTGTATATTTTCTGTGACATGGTATTTGGTTTTATTTGAATGTCGTTTGCACCAAGTCTTAATGATCCACCCATATCTGATATGTTTTTTTGTTCAGGAAGCAAATCTACAATTGGATTTTTAGCGTCTGGTTTTATTTCCGTAGAGTTTGAATCTTCTAACTTCAGCACATTTCTTGCAAATGCAATTGATGCTAGCTGAAATCCAAAACATATTCCAAGATACGGTATGTTTCTCTCTCTTGCATAGTCTGCAGTTTTTATAATTCCTTCTGACCCTCTTGTTCCAAATCCGCCTGGAACTAAAATGCCGTCATATTTTGATAAACTGGTATAATCTGTAATTGACTCTGAATCAATCCAATCTATTTCAACTGATTTTCCTAACTTTGCACCTGCATGTTTTAGGGCGTGATTTACACTGACATAACTATCTGCAAGTGTGACGTATTTTCCAACCATTGCAATTCTTACTTTCTGGTCTTCGTGATTTGTCATAGACTCTGCAATACTGTTCCATTTATCCCAGTTCGCAGATGCATTTACCATTCCAACTTTTCCAAACTTTGTAAATAATGAATCCATTATTCCCTGATCATACAATATCTGTGGAACTTGAAAAATTGATTTTACATCATGACATGATAGTACGTCATTTGCAGTGACATTTGTAAACAATGCAATCTTTTTCTTTGTCTTTTCTTCCAGGGGTGTAGTACATCTTACTGCCAAAAAGTCAGGCTGTATGCCTATTCTTCTTAATTCCTGTGCACTATGTTGTGTGGGTTTTGTTTTTTGCTCTCCTACCACATCTAATGACGGCGCAAGTGTAACGTGAACAAAAATTACATTCTGTGGTCCTTCTTCTACTCTCATTTGTCTTAATGCTTCTAAAAATGGTAATGATTCTATGTCTCCAACTGTTCCCCCACACTCTACAATCAAAAAGTCTAGTTTTTCTTCTTCCGCAATATTTCTAATTCTGTTTTTTATTTCATCTGTAATGTGAGGGATTATCTGAACACATGCACCTAGATACTCTCCTTTCCTCTCTGCTTCAATCACTGCTGAATATACCTGAGCTGTGGTAATGTTGTGGCTTTTTGGTATGTTCTGATTTAGAAATCTTTCGTAATTTCCAATATCCATATCGCATTCGCCCCCGTCTTCTGTTACAAAGACCTCCCCATGAGCAACGGGATTCATCGTTCCTGCGTCATAATTCAGGTATGGATCTATTTTGATGCAAGACACTTTTTGACCTGCTAATTGTAATAGTTTTGCAATGGATGATGTAGTTACGCCCTTTCCAAGACCTGACATCACTCCCCCGGTAACAAAAATAAGCTTTGTCTGCACATTAAGAAAACAAGTATCTGGTTTTTGTATGTTTTGATGATCAGACTTTAAAACAACAGATCTCTGAGAGATCTTACATACGTATGAAATTTTTATTTTTTTTTAACGTGTGTTTGAAATTTTAACCACGTATCTTTTATTTCTCACTGACTATCTATATGCTGAGCACATCTAGATAGTGGTCTTTGCCTGAAATACAATTCCCCCCCAATTCCCGTAAAAATAACAGACCACTACTCTTTAACGATTCGTTATAGTTTATCGCTAAATCTAGATCTAAATGCATCTACTCTACTTTGGGTTTTGTATTCCTCTGGGTGTGATTCTTTTCGTGAACGCTCTTCTAGCATATGTTTGTGTTCTTCTCTAGCGTGATGTAATCTGTCCTTTTCATGAATGAACTCTTTTTTGCAGTATTGGCATGCTACGATGGTCTTATGATGCTTATGTCTGATGTGTTTTACCAATTCTTCATGATTGTCAAATTTTGAATCACATTGGGTGCAGTCATTTTTCTTGTTATGGAAAAATTTCATTAATCTGTCCTCTGTTAATGTATATTTAAACACGATATGTGTTATCACTTTTGAAACTTTGATTCGTTCATCTATTTTATGTAAAATGATTTTGTATGTGTACTCAAAGTTTACATTGTTGTTCAATAATATTGCGATTTTCTAGGATTAATTTATGATGATAGAGCCTGAACCATGTAGGCATGAATATGCTCCTAATGGAACACTGTCATGTAGAAAATGTGGCAAAGTTCGTTATTGATATGTTGAATTTTAAAATAATGTCTGCAGTTTAATTCTTGTTGATTTTCAGAATTAAGTAATGATGGTTTGTCTTTTGAGACTTTTTGTAAATGCCGCAATACGTAATTCTAGTTTATTTTGCGGTGTCTGTTCAATCAGTTTTAAAAATGCGCTACCTACGATTACTGCATCGGCTCCGGCTTTGACGTATTTTTTGACGTCATCTGGGGTTGAAACGCCAAATCCTACCCCTACTGGGATTTTCCCACTGGTGATTTTCTTTACCTCTTTGATTGCTTTTAGAGTGTAATTTTGTATTCCTGTTTTTATTCCCGTGGTGCCATACACTGCAACTAAATATAAAAATCCTGAAGATGATTTTCCAATTTTTTCAATCCTTGATTTTGTTGTGTTTGGAGATATCAAAAATATTGTATCAGTCATGTTTTTTGCAGATGCGAGATATTCTTTTGACTCTTCAATGGACATGTCTGGAAGAATGAATCCGTCAATTCCTGCATTTTTAGCCTCAGTGATGAACTCTGGATACCCTTTATGATACAAAATATTGGTGTATGTCATTAAAATCAGCGGTATGTCTGTTTCTCTTCTTATCTTTTTTACAATATTGAAAAATCGGTTGATTTTAGTTCCGTTTTCTAATGATATCATGCTGGCATTTTGTATTATAGGACCATCTGCAAGTGGATCTGAAAATGGGAATCCTAATTCTATGATGTCTGCACCTCCTTTGACTAATCCCCTCACTGAAGATATCGTCGCATTCTCATTTGGATATCCGACCATGATGTATGCTATTAACGCCTTTTCTTTTTTAGCAGATAATTCTGCAAATTTCTCTCTAATTCTTGACATGTTTGCTCAGATACCTTTGTACTTCTTCTACATCTTTGTCTCCTCTTCCTGAAAGTGTAACTATGATTGATTCTGATTTTTTACTCTTTTTTGCAACCTTTATTGCTTCAGCTATTGCATGAGCTGATTCAAGAGCTGGAATAATTCCCTCAGTTCTTGTCAACATTAAAAACGCATCAATTACTTCTGCGTCTGTTGCAGAGTGATACTTTACTCGTTTAGTGTCTTTTAGATAAGAATGCTCTGGACCTACACCTGGATAATCCAATCCTGCTGAAATACTGTATGTCTCTGTAATTTGTCCTTCATCATCTTGTAATAGGTATGTCATCATTCCATGAAGTACACCTTTACTACCAGCTGATAATGTTGCAGAATGATATTTTGATTTTAATCCTTTACCTGCAGCTTCCACTCCAATGATTTCTGCATTTGTGTCAACTAGCGGATAAAACGTTCCAATGGCATTTGACCCTCCACCAACACATGCAATCACGACATCTGGTGTTTTTGATATTTTCTTCATCTGTACTTTGATTTCTTCTCCTATCACACTTTGAAAGTCCCTCACCATTACAGGATATGGATGAGGGCCTACTGCGGAGCCTAGCAAATAATACGTGGATTCTACGTTTGTAATCCAATCTCTGATTGCCTCATTGATTGCATCTTTGAGTGTTTTAGAGCCTGATTTTACAGGGTGAACCTTGGCACCAAGCATATTCATTCTGTAAACATTTAGTTTTTGTCGTATGGTGTCTTTGTAGCCCATGTATACTTCTGATTTCATCCCCAAAACTGCACACGCCATTGCAGTAGCTACACCGTGTTGGCCAGCCCCTGTCTCTGCAATGATTCTTTTTTTGTTCATTTTTTTTGCAAGTAAAGCCTGACCTAACGTGTTGTTTATTTTGTGAGCTCCTCCATGTAAGAGGTCTTCTCTTTTTAGATATATTTTGGCACCACCACATTTTTCTGATAAATTTTTTGCATAGTATAATGGAGTTGGTCTTCCAGCATATTGTTTGAGATAGTAATCTAATTCTTTTTTGAAATCTTTATTGTCTTTGAATTTAAGATAGTTTTCTTCTAATTCTTCAATTGCAGGAACTAGTGTCTCTGGGATATACTTTCCACCAAACTCTCCAAATTTTCCGTCTTTAGGATATTTCAATACGCATTCACCAATTTTCTTACATGTTCTTCGATATTATCGCTTTTCATTATGCTGGATCCTATTAGGAATGCATCAGCTCCTGACTTTTTTAGATATTGGATGTCTTCTGGTGTCTCAATACCACTCTCTGAGATTATGGGTCTTGTTTTTTTGTATCCTTCCAGTACTTTTTCTGTTGTTTTAAGATCAATCTCTAATGTGTCTAGATTTCTATTGTTAATTCCGATTAGATCTGATTCTGTTTTTAGTGCATTTTGAAATTCTTGCTTTGTGTGTACCTCTAAAAGAATTTTCAGTCCTTTTCTATGCCCATATTTTATAAATTCATCGATATCTTTGAGAAATCCTTGATCAAATAATGACTGAATGACCAGCATATAGTCTGCTCCGATTTTTTCTGCAGCATCTATTTGCACTGTATCAATCATGATGTCTTTCATTAATAATGGGACATCTACTGATTGTCTTATCCGCATAAAGTATTCTGGTGAACCATTAAACAGATGAGGCTGCGTAAGAATAGATAATGCTTTAGAGCCTCCGGAAATCATTTGTTTTGCGATACTTACTGGGTCTGACAAAGTTCTAATTTTTCCCAAAGATGGAGATGAAAACTTTACCTCTGTAAGTAAAGTTGCATGTTTGTTTGATTTTATTATTTCTAAAAAATCAATACTTGATTTTTCCAACTTTACATCTACATCATACACTCCATCATCAATTGCAATCTGTGAATTGTTTACCAGTTTTCTTAGAATGTTTTCAGTCATCATACCATTTCCTTTAATTTTGAGATATCTCCAGTGTCTGCAACAAACCTTTCTAAGAGTTTGAATGCTTTTCCATCTTTAATTGTATTTAATGCTAATTTTACTCCTTCTTCAAAATTATTTACAATATTTGCAACAATTAATCCTCCAGCTGCATTGAGGGCTACCGTTTCTATCATTGCTTGGTTTGCAGTATTGTTTAACACTCCAACAAATGCCTTTATTGCATCTTCTTTTGTTTTAATTTGAATATCTTTAAGTGATGACTTGTGCAGGCCAACTACTTGAGGATCAATTGAATTCATCAATACTTTGTCATTTCTTAAAACACATACTCTGTTTGTCGCACTAGTTGAAAATTCATCCATACCGTCATCTGAGCGTACAGTCATAATGTTTTCTGCCCCCTTTCTTTTTAGAATTAATGGCAGTCTATCTAATAGATCAATTGATGATACTCCTATCATTTGATTTTTAACCCCTGCTGGATTTGACAGTGGACCTAAAAGATTAAACGCTGATCTTTTTCCTAACTGTTTTCTTGCAATTGAGACATGTTTCATTGCCGGATGGAATTTTTGTGCAAACATAAAACATATGTTGTGTTTTTCAAGAATCTCTGCAATTCTGTTTGGCTCTGAGTTTAGATCATATCCAAAATACTCAAAAATATCGGCACTTCCAGAAACACCTGAACTGGAGCGATTTCCATGCTTTGCTACAATTCCACCCGCAGATGTGACAACAAAAGAGGCAGCAGTGGATATGTTAAATGTCTGAAGACTATCTCCTCCCGTACCGCACATATCGATGATCCTTCCTTTGTTTTTAGGCTCAACTTTTATGGCAAATTCGAGCATTTTATCAAGCATGCCTAGTAACTCATCGTCAGTTTCACCTTTTTCTGTTAGTCTCGATAGAAAATCTAAATTTTCTTTGTCATTTGTTTTGCCTGATAATATCTCTGTCATGATGAAATTCATTTGATCATATGTAAGATCTGTCTTTTGTTGCAATTTTGAAATTAATTCTGAAATCATTTTTTATTTTTCACCTGATTTATGAAATTTGAGAGAATCTTTTTCCCGTCTTCTGTCATAATTGATTCTGGATGAAATTGTACTCCTTCTATGAGGTACTTTTTGTGTCTTATTGCCATCACTTCTCCGTCATCAGATGCAGTAGCTGTCACTTCTAGTACGTCTGGAATTATTGTTTTGTCTCCCACCAGTGAATGATATCTTGTTGCTCTAAATGGATTCTTGACATCTCTGAATAATTCTGATTCTGTATGTTTTACCTGACTTGTTTTTCCATGTCTTACACAGCCCGCATTTACAACCTTGCCTCCAAATGCCTCTATAATTCCCTGGTGTCCTAGACAGACTCCTAATATTGGAGTTGTAGATCCCATATCTTTGATTACATCGCTACATACACCAAAGTATTTTCTATCTGATGGGGTACCTGGACCTGGTGATATTATTATTGCATCGTAATTATTTTGTTTTATTTGTTCTAGTGATATCTTATCATTTCTTATGACCTCACAATCTACTCCTAGCTCGCCCAAGTATTGTGCAATATTGTATACAAATGAATCATAATTGTCGATAATTAGAAATTTCATTTTGTTGCCTCCTTTAGTGCTTGAAGCATTGCGCCAGCTTTGTGTTCTGTTTCTTTGAATTCATTTTCTGCAATAGAATCTGAGACAATCCCTGCCCCTGATTGTACAAATCCCTTATCACCATTAATGAATATGCTTCTAATTGCTATTGCAAAATCACAGCATCCATTAAACGAAAAATATCCAACAGCACCTGCATATGGTCCTCTTGCCTCAGATTCTAATTCCTCTATTATCTCCATGGCTCTGACTTTTGGGGCACCAGATACTGTTCCTGCTGGAAATACTGCCTTAAACGCATCAAACATGTCGTTTTCAGGCGATAAATTACCTACAACATGTGTAACTATGTGCTGAACGTGACTAAATCGTTTTATCTGCATTAACTCCTCAGTACGCACAGATCCATACTTGCATACTCGACCTATGTCGTTTCTTCCCAAATCCACTAACATGGTATGTTCTGCCAGCTCTTTTTCATCATGTAATAGTTCTTCGGCTAGTCGCTTGTTTTTTTCCTCATCATCTGTGATTTTTCTAGTTCCTGCAATAGGGAATGTTTCTACTTTGTCATTTGTTATTCTTACTAACATTTCAGGTGATGCCCCAATGATGGTTTTTGCATCTTGTTTTAAATGATACATGTATGGGGACGGATTTAATTTTCGCAGTGTTTTGTACAGCGTTAGATTGTCTCCATTTGTATCAAATGTAAATTTTCTAGACAATACAACTTGGAAAATATCTCCATCATGAATGTACTGTTTTGCTTTGTTTACTATGTTTGAAAATTTTTCTTGATCCATATTGGGTGTTACTTCTGATGCATTAAAATCTCCAAATGAGTCACTGCTAATTTTAAATTGCTTGAATCTATTTTCATTATGATAAAAATAAAATAATTTCTTGTGTAAATTATCATATAATATCCCATCATCATAAATTCCAAACTCCATTAATGGTTGTGGTGAATCATGAGTATTAGGAATGCTTTCCACTAGTCTAATTGCATCATAGTTTACAACACCTACTGCACCGCCCAAATACCTGTAACTTTGGTCTTCGGATTTTCCTAACAGTTTTTTTATCTCTTCAAATGGATCACTTGTTTTGATTGTTTCAATTTTACCCTCTCTTGTGATTTCTACCTTATCTGAATATCCTTTGAGAATTATTTTTGGATCAAACCCCATTACCGACGTCTCTGCTAGTATCTCTGGGCCTGTCAATGATTCAAAGAGAAACGAATGTGAATAGTTTTTAGAAATTTTATTGTATATTTGAAATTGATTTTCAGATAACTCTAGTGGTATTACTTTCGGTTGAGAATTTCCAAAGGTGTCCACCCATAGACAAAATTTTACTCGTTTATTATTTAAATTGATAAGATCGTTGCCTTGAAGTGCTTTTTGTATTGCACGCCTGTTAGATTTCTATTACGGTATGGTACGGTACCTTTATATGATATTTGATCGTATGTTGTGTAACCATGCAGGGGCTAAAATCTACATTAATGCAAGATCTATGTTTTAAAAAAACATCTGAAGTAAAATCAAGTGTTACTGAAGTAGAGTGTTATATTTGCGGCAAAGGACTACAAGATGGTTATCGTATAACCGCAAAGACACTGTCAAATGGGATGGCATTGTTTTGTGATGTTCATTATACATTACAGTGATTTTTCCAAATGTCTTTTTTTTGTTATTATTGATTCAAATTATAAAACGAATTTCATATAGGGGGTTTACTTAAGACTCCATATGTCTAGAAATGGTTTGCTGATAATACTAGGTGGTATTTTGTTGATTGTTATGGGGTTAAAACTAATGGGTGCTTTTTAATCAGTAAATTATTTGGACTCATCTTAGAGAATTTGAATTTTTTTTACAAAATGGACAGAATAATGAATTTGTTTTACGTCCACAAGATATACACTGTGTTGTCTTTCCCAAATGACCTGTTTTGTTTGAACTGCAAATTAATTTTATGATTATTAACACAATAACTGAAGCAATTCCAATTGCGATAATTATTCCAAGCACCATTAATCTTTGTATGTTTTATTGCTATTCAAACCTTGCCTAATTTTTCAATTAAATGAAAACTCTATTTCCTGATGATTTTTTGAAAATCTAGTCTAGCTCCAGACTTTTTCTTTAAACGTCCATTTTTTGTTTAAAATGAAATTGCTGAATGCTGCAGTTGCAACTGCAAGTACTAGTGCAACTGGATATGATGCACTTAACTCGTCTACCAAATAATAGACCATTCCTAGCTGAACTAATGCTCCAATAGAGCTGAATCCTGCAAACTTGCCATACTGAATGGCGGTTCTTTTTGCAGTAAAGTCTCTATCCTCAAATGTCCAATATTTATTCAAAAAGAAGTTACTTGTAATTGAAAAACCAATTCCGAGGATAGTTGCATGGAGATACCACATGTCTAAACTCGATGTAAACAAAATAGATGTTAGATAGTTAACTCCTAGTCCAATTGATCCCACTGAAAAGAATCTTGCTGCCTTTGACACAAATTTGACTGATGATCTTGGTTCGTTTCGCTGCTCTTTTTTTCCATATCTGTAAAGTTTTCCAACTGCATGGATAAATTCCAAAATTGTTTTTGTTCCAAGCTTACTTTTTCCATTTTCTCTATCTGAAAATGTATATGGAATTTCTTTTATTGATACTCCTTTTACCTTTACAATCATCTCTAGAAGAATCTTGTAACCTATCGCATCAAAGTTGATTCCTTTGATTATGTCTTTGTTAAATGCAAAAAATCCTGACATTGGGTCTGATTCTTTTATGCCGAGACCTCTCTTTGCAATAATCGTGGCAATTTTGCTGATGATTTTTCGTTTTATTGACCATCCTTGTATTGAACCTCCATTGAGATATCTTGATGCAACAACAATGTCTGTTTTTGATTGTTTTAACACATCAACAAGTTTTGGTATTAGGTGTGGAGGATGAGAAAAATCACTGTCCATTACAACAACTATCTTGCCTTTTGCTTGTTGTATTCCGTTTAATATTGCAGAGCTCAGACCGTCTCGTGTTTTTCTATTTATGACATTTACTGTATATCTTGTTTTTTCCTTTAATGATTCAAAATAATCTTCGGCAATCTTTCCAGTACCATCTGGTGAGTTATCATCTACTACTATTGCTTCAACTATGGTGTTTTTTGGCAGATGTTCTTTGATTGAATGTAATATTCCTTTGATATTTTCAGACTCGTTATATGTGGGAATTATTATTGATACTTCTGCGTTCATCGTATTTGACAACACGAATTCACCTGATTTATCTCATA
>SYJQ01000007.1 GCA_005798405.1 Nitrosopumilaceae archaeon | reverse complement strand
TATCAAAATTGGTGACAGAGTTGTATCTCATGGAAATATGTCATGCAGAGTTTGTAAATTATGTACTAGTGGAAGAGAATATGATTGTAAACATAGAAAAATTTGGGGGTTTGAAACAGGTCCACTTTGGGGAGGATACTGTGAAGTTACACATTTACCAGAAGTTAATGTCGTAAAAATTCCTGACAATGTCACATACGATTCTGCAGCAGCTGCTTCTATGACTCTTTTGACATCATGGCATATGTTAGTTGGAAGAGCAAATATTCAGCCAGGACAACTAGTTTTGATTATGGGTGGTGGTTCTGGAGTTGGAAATTATGGAATTCAAATAGCTAAATTATTTGGATGTACTGTAATTGCTACAGCTAGTCCAGATAAATTAGATAAATTATTGGAATTAGGAGCTGATTATGCAATAGATCATAGAAAAGAAGACTGGCATAAGGAAGTTCGTGATATTGCTAAGAAAATAACCAAGCCATATGGAGACGTAACTGGTGTTGATGTAATTTTTGAGCACATTGGAGGATCACATTGGAATAAAGAATTGACTTTGTTAAAGTATGGTGCAACAATTGTTACAACAGGGGCAACAACTGGTTATGACGCTAAAACAGATTTACGTCACATTTTTTTCAAAGGTATCAATATTCTAGGCTCAACACAAGGAACTAGGGCTGAATTAGAGCAAGCTCTGTACTGGATGTCTCAAGGCAAAATTAAATCCATCATTGACTCTGTATATTCATTTGAGCAAGCAGCACAAGCTCATACTAAAATGTTAACTGGGAAAGGATTGTTTGGAAAAATCTTAATGAAGCCATGATGTAAAATTAATTATGGCTAGAAATCCAAAAATTGATTCTATTATTGATGAGGCAAACAGATTATTTCTAAAAGGCAAACTAAGAGAAGCAATAGTCTACTATGATGAAATTCTTCATGAAAATCCAAATCACATTGGTTCGCTTAACAACAAGGGATATGCACTAAACAAATTGAAAGATTATGACGGTGCCATACAATGCTATGACAATGCCTTGAAATTAGATTCTGGGGATCTTTCTGTTTTGGTAAACAAAATATCCTCTCTGAGAAAAAAAGGTGAATTCACTGAGGCATTAAATTACTGTAATGCTGTTTTGGATAATAATTCAAAATATAACATTGTACTGTATCATAAAGAAAGAATCTTGTTCTCAATGGGACAATTTGAAGAGTCTATTCTTTGTTGCAATAAAATTTTAGAGGATTATCCACAAAATGGAGACGTTCTTTTTGATAAATCTTCTAGTCTTGTAATGCTTTCTAGAATAGATGATGCACTTGATACGCTTGAAAATGCAATTTCGCAAGGAATTAAATATAAAATTAAAGCAAAAAAAACTAAATCTTTTGAAAAACTGGCAGACAATAAAAAATTTCAAAGACTAGTATCTTAAAGCCAGTGAGGAATTTCTAGATACCCTTCTATGCTCTCATGTCTTAATATTTTTAAAAGCGCATTTGCCTGAGGTGTAGACAAAACAGGCTTGTCAAATTGATTATCTGTAGAAATTCTAGGACATGCCACTTGGATAAATGCATCTATTCCTTTTAAATTCTTTAATCTCTCATTTGTGATATCAGTTAATGCAAATAATTGAACAATCTTTCCTTCTTTTTCTAGTTCTTTTTTAAATTTTAAAGCAAACACTTTAGATAGTTGTCCTTCCTTGAGTCCAATAATTATTCCAAATGACTGTGCTTCAGCAGCTTTGTAAATTGCAAGTGTAGCTTTCTTTTTTAATTTCTGAGCAAATTCTGTAACTTCTCTTACCTCATTAAAATAAGGATCTAAAACATATGTTGGCATATTAGTTGAGAGTGCAATTCCAGCCGCATGAAAATTACTTTGTCCTAAAAATACATAGGCATCAACCTTGTCTTTTAGTTCCGTTGCTGGATAAAACTCACAACCAAAGACTTGACCATCATTTAACTGTCCTTTGCCTTTGCCAACTTTTACTTCAATTCCACCATTAGTAAGAATCTCATTTACTTTATCCATCTGATGCAAATGTTGACTATCTGTAACAAGAGATATTTTCTTTCCCTTGAGAATATCCACACATTTTTTTGCAACACTATCAAATTCAACATCGTCATATGCATTAATCAGAATTAGATTTTTCTCAAATGATTCAGTGTTAATTGTATGTCCTATGTTGAATTGGATCTCTGCACCTAATACTTTGGCACCATTTGAATTCAAATCACATGTTCCCCAAGTGGTATCAGCTAAAACATACGCTGGAATGTCAAATTTTTTTGTAATGTTCATGGCAGTTTCTTGAACTTGAGGTAAAATTCCGTCAGGACCGTTAAGTGACACTGATACAGGCTTTTTGGATTCAATTTCTTTGAAGATGCGCTCTTCATCTATTACTATCAATTTGAGCTACAAATATGGCGTTATTAATTTAAATCAACTGTGCTATACAACAACTAAAAATGTCTGAAACTCTATAATTCATTTATGACTGATAAGCACATACTGAATATTGGTTTTGATGATACAGATTCCATAAAAGGAATGTGTACAACCTTTCTTGCTTACAAAATTGTTGATATGTTAAAAAAACAAGAGACTGAATTTCTTGACTTTCCAAAACTAATTCGATTTAATCCAAATATTCCATGGAAAACACGTGGCAATGGCGCAGTTTCTATGCAGATAAGAACAAAAAATCCATCAAAAATCAAAAATCAAATTAGAAATCTTGTTGAAAAATACTCTGATATCAAAAATGGTGCAAATCCAGGTCTGGTCTTCTATGAGAGTGAAAAAATTCCAGAACACTTTGCTAAATTCAGCAAACTTGCACTATGGCAGCTAATAAACAGAAATCATGCAAAAAAATTTGCTGCAAAAAACAACATTGAATTTTTTTACCAAGGAAACGGTCAAGGTCTTGTAGGTGCAATAGGCGCAATAGGCTATGATTTTCAAGATCACACATTGGAATTACTAAGTTATAGAAAAAATTCTAAATTTGGAAAAGAGAGAAAACTTTCTGCTAAAAGTGTAAAAATAATGCAAGAAAAAACATTGCCTTATACATTTAACAGCTTTGATGATAAAAAAGAAAGGGTCTTGATCACTCCACATGGTCCTGATCCTGTTTTTTATGGAGTACGTGGAGAAAATGTAGGTTCATTACTACGTGCAACAAAAATTTTGAAAACTAGTGAAAAATTGGCAGGTCACATGATATTCAAATCTAATCAAGGTACTGGTGATCATTTGAAAAATGAATTTAACATGACAAATATCAGACCTTATGCTTCAGGAAAAATTACTGGAATTGTATCTGATGAGCCAAGAATTGTAAAAGGTGGTCATGTTTTTTTCTCTATTGTTTCAGATGGACATGAATTACAATGTGCTGTTTACAAACCAACCGGGATGTCTTCTGTAGCATTAAGTTTGATTAAAGGTGACAAGGTTTGCATTGGAGGCGGAATTAGAAAAGCCTCAAAAAACCATCCTAGGATTCTAAATCTAGAGTTTATCGATGTCATCAATCTTGAAAATAATCTGATAAAATCAAATCCCATTTGTAAAAAATGTGATAAGAAAATGAAATCAAAAGGAAAAAACCAAGGATATCAATGCTCAAAATGCGGCAAAAAATCAGCAAACAAAGTAATTTTGGAAATTCCTAGGAAAATTAAAAAACACTTGTACATTCCTAGTGTTTCTGCACATAGGCATCTTAGCAGACCATTGCAAAGAATTGGAAGAATCAACAAGGAATCTAAATTTGATGAATCAAATTCATGGTTTTGCGTATATGAAAACTAAGTAGCGGGGAGTAGATTTGAACTACTGAACTGCGGGTTATGAGCCCGCCGGGATGACTTAGCCCTAAAGAGTCTGGCTTCCCCACCCCGCTGACTCATAAATGAGTGTGAGCCTATATACGCTTTATCAAATTCTTGAAAGTAATTAATAGGATTTGAAATGATTCATTTTTTGTGGACAAAAAACTAAGGATTGCTGGAATTATTGCAGCATTAGCATTTTCAATATTTGTTTTAACATCATCTTCTGATCCTTTACCAATTCCTCAACCACCATCATCAAAACCTGAAAACAATTCTGTAGAAACTTTGGCAGAAGATCTTGATGAGCCAAGATCTATTGCAGTTTCAGGCGACAGAATTTTTGTAACTGAAAAAGATGGACTGATTAGAGTTATCCAAAATAATATTCTATTGGATGAACCATTAGCTACATTACGTCCAGCAAACGTATTTGATGGTGGATTATTGGGAATTGCACTTCATCCTGATTTTTCTTCTAATCATATTATCTATGTTTTTTTTACATATGAAGAAGATGGAAAACTATGGAATAAAATACTGCAAATCACTGAATCAGAAAATAAACTAAAAGACGCAAAAACAATTTTTGATAAGATACCCGGCTCCGTATTTACTAATGGTGGATTTTTAAAATTTGGTCCTGATAAAAAATTATACGTAGGGACTGGAACTGTCTCTGATTCCTCACATATGCCGCAAAATCTTGATTCTTTATCTGGAAAAATTCTCCGATTAAATGATGACGGTACTATTCCTGAGGATAATCCATTCCCAAACTCTCCTGTATACACATTAGGGCATAGAAATCCACAAGGAATGACTTGGGACAATACTGGTAAGATGTATCTGGCTGAGCTTGGACCTGAAAAAAATGACGAAATTAATCTGATAAAACCAGGAAAGAATTACGGTTGGCCTGAGCAGCAATGTTCAGGTGATGAAAAATTTGAAAATGC
>SYJQ01000039.1 GCA_005798405.1 Nitrosopumilaceae archaeon | reverse complement strand
TAATCATGAGTTCAGAAGCTGAAACAATCTATGAAAGAGTAGCAAAACTCGAAGATGAGATTGCATTACTTAGAAGTGAAGTTGATATTCTTAAAAGAGCCTTAAGAAACAAGATTGCTCGACATGAGATATCGATGATCAAGAAAGGACAAGATATAGATTCTATTATTGATTAATTTTTTGTTTTTATACTTCTTATTAATTCTAAAATAAAATCCACATCCTCTGCATTTGGATTGATCTCTAAATATTTATTCAAGTATTCCAACGCTATATCTGAATTCAATAATCGTTCCTCTAGTATCCCTTTGTCTCTTATGTCTTCTGGCGAATCAGGTTCTATAGCTAACACCATGTTTGTACATCTTAATGCTTTATCATAAACAAAAGATTGAACATATGAATTTTTTAAATTTCTGGCTAATCTGACAAGAATCTGTTCATGTCCTATGTCATCTAAAAATTCTGGTTTGAATTCTATCTCTCCTCCGAAATTTTCATCCAGTATTTCTTGAAGATCATCAACATCTAATAACATTCCATCATTGAATGGATCTAAAATCATTTCTTCATTATATTTTACCAATATGTGACTTGGAAATCCACTTATCTTGAGTTCTAATCCTATGAATTTTGCAATTTCCACATATAGTATGGAAATTGTTATTGGGAGTCCTGATTTTTTATCAATTACTTCATTTAAAAAATTATTTTTTGGATTATAGTAATCATCACCATCTCCACTGAAACCTAAATTTTGAAAGAAATGCTCATTTAAAACTGAAATTAGATATGTGGGATTTTTTACATCATTGATTGATTCCTTTAATGATTTTCCGATAAGTGCAATTTTCTGAATGTATTTTTCAATATCTAGATCAGGATATTCTAGAATCTGAGCAAATTTGAGACATTTTTCAACTAAATTGAAGTTTGGATTTTTCACAAATGAAAGCCATTCTGCAACTAATGGATCGAATTTTTCTTGCAATTGTTACTGTTTTATTCTATTCAGGTATAATTGTGGTTCTTTTATTTCTCTTGTATTTGGTGGGTTTTCCATTAATTGTCTGAATGTGTTTTTTCCTAATTTTTCATAGATGTTTTTCGTAAAATCTCTTCCCATGCTTTTTCTAACCTGATATGATGAGAAATCTGTGCCCATAAAGGTGGTAAGATAATTTTGAAAATCTTTGTCTTCTTTTAGGATGTTTTCTATGGCAAATCCTGCTATTCCTTCCATTATTGTAAAAGCTGCATGGTGTTGCTGAATCGGGGTTAACCATCTTTTGTAAATATCTAACAACTGGGGAATCACATCTGAAATTTTAGGATCTATTTCCACATGTGTAAAAGTCATGACATCTGGACCAATCTGTTCAATTAAGAAATGATCTGGATTCAAGAAGAAAAACAGATTTGCTTTTTTTGCAAACGGGAAATCATCTGGGACTGCCTGAAGTTGCAAGTATTCTGAAAGATTATTTACTGTTTGATTATCTAGTTCTAAAATTATTCTTGCCAATTCTTCATTAATCAAATTGACTTGTGTTGCAGCATTTTTGTTTATCTGCTGTAATTTTTCTTGTGCTGAATGAATTTGCTCTTCTAAGACAGTCATCTTCACTGCTCCCAAATAACCTGAATTAACATTTTCAAATCTAGATTCGTATGGTTCTCCCTGTTTATGCAAAATGATTTGAGGATATCTAGAAAGTACAAACTTGTTCAGATAAATCACAGAATCCAAATAGTCTCCGTAAGTAGTTGAAATTTTTGATATGTACTGGATAGCATATGTTGAATATACGAGGTATTTTGCAGTATTTCTTTTCATTAACTCTGCAATTTTCTTCAGATCTTCATTTGCAACTGCATCAAATAACTCTCCTACATACTCTTTTGATTTTTCATCTGAGAATACTTTTTCACCTTTTAATTTTTTTAATTCTACAAGATCCGGAAACTTCATTTTCAAATCATCTGGGATTTCAACTCCTAGAAATTCCTCCACTTTTTTCTTTAAGGTCGGGAATACATCCTGAGATATTTTTTCTAATTCTTCGAATTTCACTTTAAATGAGAGATCATCTTTTGCTCTCTCTGCTAATTTGGAAATGTCATTTTCTTCATTGATTTCTACTGATAACTGCCCAAATAATGCCTCTGCAAATTCTTCAAATTCACTCAATTCGCATAAAATCGCCAAAATACTACATTTAACATTATTCCTCTCTTGGGACTAAAATTATTAGCTCCAAATTGATCAGTTTGATATACAAAAATGCATGAATTTAGTCTAGATTTTCTTCGATGTATTAGATGTGGCTCTAAGTTAGAGATTGACGTTTTTAAAAAGGAGGCAGAGATTGAGGAAGGAATTTTGGAATGCAAGAAATGTGTGCTTTGTTTTCCAATAATACAAAAAATTCCAATCATATGGGATGATTTTTCAAAATATATCTCTGAGCGAATGATGTTGGGAGGGAAATTATTTCATTTAACACATCATGATAAAATGAAAAAATTTCTCAAACATTCACTACATACTAGACGAAATGCTGATGACCGAACAGCACTTGAAGAAAGATGGAGTAAAATCTATCAGAACAGTAAAAAATCAAAATTTTATTCTATGATAAAAAATGAATTACATGCTATATCAAAATCAAAACTTGTTTTAGAGTATGGCTGTTCTATTGGAATTATGAGTGATTTTCTTGCTAGTTCTAATCAGAATGTATTTGGAATTGATAGATCATTTAGTGCAATTAGTATTGCAAAAAAAACACAAAAAGACAATTTGGATTACTTTGTGGCTGATTTGATGTCTGATATTTTTGGCAAGACAAAATTTGATTTGATTTTAGCATTAAATGTATTGGAATTGGTAGAACCCAAAGACTTG
>SYJQ01000038.1 GCA_005798405.1 Nitrosopumilaceae archaeon | reverse complement strand
TTTAGGAATTATGGATGTGGAGCATACCAGACCAACTTTAATTAGAAAAACTGGAACTGGCGACATGAATGTGATAGGCAATCAATGGAACATTCCTGTAGTCACATATGGTCCTGGAGATCCACATGAAGCCCACACAATTGATGAAAGAGTATCAATTGATGAATATCTAAGAGGAATTGAAATTTTAAAGAGAATGATACATCATTTAAAAAGACTACATGATAAAAATATCCAGTAATGCTGTGGTTTGTAGGATTAGGAATTTCAGGTTCAAAATCAATTCCTGTTGAAGCTCTAGAAATTTTATCAAAAGCAGATATTGTATATCTTGAGCAATTTACCAGCCCGATTGGAAAATCAGACATGTTAAAAATCAAAAAAATGACCAGGGGTGAATTCAAACAAGGTAAAAGATGGCTAGTTGAAGATGGAAATGAGATTTTAAAATATGCAAAAACAAAGAGAGTTGTATTACTATCTTATGGAGATCCGTACATTGCAACTACCCATATCGAATTAAGAACCAGAGCCATACAAGAAAAAATAAAGACATATTCCATACATGCATCATCATCTCTAACTTCAATGATAGGTGAATGCGGTCTGCATTTTTACAAGGTTGGAAGGATCGCGACAATAATGAGCGAGATGAAATCGTTGACAACTCCATACTATGTGATTTACAAAAACATCATAGAAGGAAATCACACGGTACTATTGTTAGAATACAATCAAGACAAGGACTTTTTCATGGATCCAAAGGATGCATTAATGGGGTTAATAGAAACTGAAAAAGGACAGAAAAGAAATGTGATAGATCTTACAACGCATGCAATAGTTGCATCAAGAATTGGATTCAAAGATCAGTCAATCATATCGGGAAAAATTTCAAGTTTAAAGAAAATAGATTTTGGCAAACCTCCACATACAATAATCATCACTGGAAGGCTTCATTTTACGGAATCAGACGCATTAAAAATACTTGGAAAATGTCTAGATGAGCCACATGACAATTCAGAGAAAACAAAGAAGATCTCAATCCAAATGATGAAAAGATACGTTCCAATGGTAAGAGAGGCATTAGAAGAAATAACACCGTATTATAAAGATCAGAAAGAATTCAAAGTAATTCTTGAAAATGCAGAATTGTATATTCAAGATGCAGAAAAATTTTTAGAAGACGGTCAAGACGAAGTTGCAATTTTGAGTATAGGTTATGCAGATGGCTTGGTAGATGCACTAAGATTAGCAAAAGGCCTTGAGCCAAAAATGTGACATTTTATCGATGAATTAAAGTGAGAGTAGTTTTAGAAAATAATATTGGATTTATTAGAAAAATCAATCTTAACTGAAATGTATCTAGCCGGAATAACAGGTAAATCACCTATAGAGAATATTAAAACAAAAAAAGGGTTTACAGAAAATATCATCAGCTCAAAAATAGACGAATTTGTAAAAAACAAACTAGTAAAAGAAGATAGAACCACATTGACTGAGCTCGGCAGATCTTCACTTAGGGTTGTTTTGGCAGGAGGTGTCTTTGACATAATTCACCCTGGACATATTCACACACTTAATGCGGCAAAATCTCTCGGAGATGTGTTGGTAGTAGTTGTAGCCACTGATAATACCGCAGTAAAAATGAAAAAAAGACGACCATTGCACAGCAAAGAACAGAGACAAGAATTAGTTAATTCACTAATAATGGTAGATCTTTGTCTCATAGGACAAGAAGACGATATTTTCAAGACGGTCAATCTTGTAAAACCGCAGATTATTGCATTAGGGTATGATCAAGTACATCAAGAAAAATTCATCATAGAAGGATGTAAAAAAATTGATCTTGATGCCAGAGTTGCAAGATTACAATCACCAATTCCAGAAAGTTCTAGCTCAAAAATAGAAAAAGAGTACGGTGAATCCATATACGGGATTTAGTACATACAATATAAGAAAAATTAAGACTGTATCGGAATTGTTATTATAATTTGAGAGCCATCTTTTAATTTTCCTAATTTTCTAATGCATACTTTAGAGATCAGTTCAAGTATGGAATTATCATGGTGAGTCCTCTCAAGAATTATTAGTTCACAGTCAATTGAGTGGTTGATTTTTGCGTGAAAGCATTTTACCCATCCGTAAGTTCTTTTTCCGTCTGAAAAACTCTCAATTTTAGTTCCATCTAGACTTTCAAATTGTTTTATTGATTCTTGGTGAATTTTTTTATCCAATCTCACATTAAGTGTGCCAGGAAATGGAACGTATCCAATTTTAGATTTGAATTGTTTTGTGTACCCCTTTAGAGACATGTAGTAAGCGCCTTCGCCCATACCTGAGATCAAAGTTCCTTTTAGTTCAACATGTGAGGGAGATGAATCAAGACTTTTTTGAAGTGTTGCAGATAGTTTTACCATTTCAGAAAAACCCTTTGGAGTAATTTTTACAGATGTGTTTCTTCCGCTAATTATTCTCTCAATGAACTGATTGTTTTCTAATTCAAGTAAATGCTTTGATGCAGCCTGTTGCGATTTTTTTATGCTCTTGCCTAGAGAATCAGTGGTGACTGTGACAAAATTATGCTTTGCTCCTTTAGAAAGAAGATAAGTGAGAGTTAGGATGTGCTGAATTTTTAGTTCAGTCATCAATGAACCCTATGCTACGCCTAGGTCACCGAATGTTTTTAGATTTAATCCATCAGAGTTTGTTAACTTTGCAACTCGATGTCCAACAACGCATTCAATTCCAGCGTTTTTGGCACCTTCTAAAAGTCTCTGAGTGATAATACCATCTAATAGAAGATATTTGATTCCAGATTGTGTCGAGAGTTTACTAACTACTTCGCTGATTGGAACTTTGAAAATCTCTTTTTCATTTTCATCTAGTGCTACAGCTTCAAGGGTTTCATTGAGATTTGGAAAGATTCTAGATGCAATGTCAGCAAGAGGTTTATCATCAGAACTTTTGAGAGCTGCTGCAGGCTTTCCACTTTTAATTTCATCTGCTATCGGTCTTAGAATTTCATCAATTCTTTGCGGAGTTAACTCTTCAACTTCTACTCCTGTGTCTGCTCTTAATTCATAATCAATATTTACAATAGATTTGAGTTCTTTTAGAATGAATCCTCCAGCTCGGTCACCGTCGATAAATGCAACTACTGTATTTTTTGAAGCACATAGTTCTTTGATTGATTCATCAATTTTAGCACCTTCGATTGCAATTGCATTATCATATCCAGCTCTGAGAAGGTTAATGACATCGGCTCTGCCCTCAACTAAGATTATCCAAGTGGCGTCAAATACACCAGAACTACATGTAAGTTTTGATGGACCGTATGTAGCCAATCTTTTGGAATCACCTTCGTGAACGTCTTTTAGCATACTTTCTCCTTCACTAACTGTTTTGGTAGCCCATCGTTGTTTGATTTCTTTTGCACGTCTTACAATGTCATCTTTTTTTGCTGCTCTTACATCATCAATTGCTTCTAATTTGAAAACACAATCAAACGGACCGACCTTGTCAATACTCTCAATTCCAGCTGCAATTAATGCACAAGTATCAATATCTGTACTCATTGGAATAAGAGCGTCACCGTTTGTCGTGTTAGAAGTAGATTTTGTATTTACTTCTATACGACCTACTTTAGAAACTCGTTGTAGCTCGTTCAGATTCATCTCTGGGCCTAACAGTCCTTCGGTTTGACCGAAGATTGCCCCGATTATATCTGCTCGTTCAACAAGTCCGTCAACTTCAAAGGAAAGTTTAACATGATATTTGACAATTCCTGATTTATTGGACATACTTTCTTCATCTCCTTAATGATCATAATTTTGGTTTTGATTCTCGATATATGAGGGTATCGCAAGGATTTTCAATAAAGTAAGGAAATGTTACAAAAACTGTGCTCGAAAAATATAGTTTACACTAGATAATATAAAAATGAAAAATATTGTTGTTTATTCAGTGCTAAATGAATGACCGCATGAACAGGATTTTGTAACATTTGGATTGTTGATTTTAAATCCAGATCCCATTAGGCTTTCAATGTAGTCTACGTTTGCACCTTTTAGATGATCAACACTGTAGCTATCTACAAGTAGCTTGATACCAGTTTCTTCCATGACCAAGTCATCTTCTTCTGGTGCTTTTTCAAAGCCCATTCCATAAGATAGACCAGAGCAACCGCCACCTTGAACATAAACTCTAAGGTATTGAGGACTGTCGGCTTCTTCTTTCATGAATTCTTTGATTTTTTCAGCTGCTTTTGGTGAAACAGTGATCATTTTCTGTGTTTGTTCAGATGCCATATTAACACAAATGACGATTTAAATTATAATAAGCTTTTCACACCGAACCTACTAGTAATTCAAGAAAATAAGAGAGTTAGGGATAGCTTATTTTTTTGATTTATTTACAAAAGCTGTCATTCGCTCTTCTCTATCAGAATGAGTAAAACAGTTTCTCCAAGCAAGGAGCTCAACTGCAAGTCCAGTGTCAAGATCAGCGTTTCTTCCTTTGTTAATTGCAACTTTTGACATTTGAACACCCATTGTAGAGTTTGCAGCAATTTGCTGTGCCATTTTCAAAGCTTCTTCCTGTAGTGACGCAAGTGGAACTACTTGGTTTACTAGACCAATTTCCTTTGCCTCGTCTGCTTTGATCATTTTGCCAGTATAGACAAGTTCTTTTGCTTTTGCTATTCCCACAATTCTCATCAATCTTTGTGTTCCACCCCAACCAGGAGGAATTCCTATTGTAACTTCGGGTTGACCAAGTCTTGCAGTGTCTGCTGCAATTCTAATATCACAAGACATTGCAAGTTCACAACCTCCACCAAGTGCAAAACCGTTAATGGCTGCAATTGTTGGTTGTTTTACAAGCTCAACTGTAGCAGTTACAAGTTGTCCTGTCTTTGCATATGCTACTGATTCATCTGGAGAAATTTTTGACATGTATTCAATATCTGCACCAGCAGAAAATGCCTTTTCTCCTTCACCAGTTAAGATGATTACTTTAACACTATCATCTTTGTCCAAGGTCTCAAAAGTTTTGATGAGTTCTTTTGCAACATCACTGTTCATGGCATTGAGTTTGTCAGGTCTGTTTATTTTGACAGTACATATGCCATCAGAAGTAGATGTGGTAACTAGAGACATAATATTTTCCCAAGTTGTGCAGGACTTAAATGTTATCTATTTTCCGAGTACTTTGCCCCATTGAGCTAATGCAGATGCAGCTGTAACCCAAGTTCGAAGGTCACTGTAAACTGGGACATTATTTGCCTCAATCAATTTTGTCATTTTTTCAGTATATGGACCGCCATTACCGCCAGCAAGAATTGGTTTTTGTTTTTTCTTTGATAATTCATCTAGATATCCAACTATTGTTTCTTCAAGTGGATCATCTTGGAAAACAAACCAAGGCATAGCAATATCGATATTCTTTTCGTCAAGAAATTGCTGGATGACAAATCTATAATCATCTGCGTTTGCACCGCCACCTACATCTGCTGGATTACCACTGTGAATTGGAACAGTTGGTGGAAAACGTTCCTTCATTTTTTTGAGTAGTTCTGGAGATAACTTTCCAAGAGTAAGACCTAATCTTTCAAGGTGATCTAGTCCACCAATCATTGGACCTGCACCATTACTTGTCATAGCAACACGATTTCCCTTTGCAGGAGGTTGCCATGTAAGTGCCTTTAAGACTCCAACCAGTTCCTGATAACTATCAACTGAGATAATTCCTGCTTGCTTGAATGCTCCCATGATGATTGCATTAGAACCGCCAAGAGAACCTGTATGTGATGCAGCTTGTTTTGCGCCTGCTTCAGTTCTTCCACTCTTCCAAATTACGATTGGTTTCTTTTGCTCTTTCATTACACGTTTGGCAGTATTGATGAATTTTCTACCATCACCAAATCCTTCAACATATAATCCAATTACTTTAGTTTGAGGATCATTTGCAGCGTACCATATCATATCTGCTTCATCTACATCAGAGCGATTACCAAAACTGATCATCTTGGATAAGCCAAACACATCTGCGCTTTCTAACATACTAATTCCCATGGTTCCACTTTGTGAGAAAAATGCGACGTTTCCTAATTTTGAACGGACCATTCTTTCTTGCCCTTGAAATGCGCAGTCAAGACGATTTGCAGCATTAAACATTCCAATACAGTTTGGACCAATTACACGGATTTTGTGTTTTAGTGATAATTCTTTTACTTCAGCTTCCATTGCAGCTCTGTCACCACCAAGCTCTTTTCCTCCACCCGAAACGATTACAACATTATGAATTCCTTTATTTGCACAAATATTCATGATTGGTCCGCATTCTGCAAGATCAATACAAACAACAACCAAGTCAACCTTTTCGTTAATTGCATCTAATGATGGATAACATTTGATTCCAAGAATTGACTCTTGTTTAGGATTAATTGGATATACTTTACCTTTGTAATCTTGTTTTCCAAGTGCGATTAATACGGAATTGCCAATCTTTCCAGGTGTTGCAGATGCACCTACTAGTGCAACAGACTCTGGGGTAAAGAATGACTCCATTGATTCAATGTTGGGTTTAGCTTTTGAGATAGAATCTTTTTTGATTTTGTTATTTAGAATAATTTTTGCATCTACTACAAAGTGTGATTTTGGGTAAACAATTACAGGATTAAAGTCAATGCTGTTGATGTAATCTGCGTTTTCCACGCCTAGTTTTCCAATTTGTACAAGCATCTGTGCAACCATGTTTGTATCAATTGGTTCACTTCCTCTGAATCCTTTGAGAAGTGCTGAACCTTTTAGTTCATTGAGCATAGATTTTGCATCTGAAGTTGAGATAGGTAACATTCTGAATGCAACATCTTTCATAACTTCAGTCATAATTCCACCTAGTCCAACCATAATTACCGGACCAAACTGAGGATCATTTTGTACGCCAACAATTAGTTCAACACCTTTTGGAACCATCTTTTCAAGAAGAATTCCTTTTACTTCAACTCCTTTCTTTTTAGATAGTCTGCCATACATGTCTTTGAATGTCTTTTTTACATCATTGACATTGTCTAATCCAACTTTAACACCACCAACATCAGTTTTGTGTAAAATTTGAGGTGACACAACTTTCATTACTAGTGGAAAACCAATCTTTTTTGCTTGTTTGGCTGCATCTTCAGCAGAAGTAACAAGTGCAAAAGGTGGAACTTTAACACCATAAGTTTTGAGGATTGATTTTGATAATTCTTCTGTGATAACTTTATGATCGGTTTGAATTGTTTCTTCAAAAACTTTTTTTACAGAGTTCATAGTTCGATCGATGAAATAGAAACTCTGTATATTAAACTTTGGTCAAAGATGAAATGATGATTTGAAATTATTGTAAAAATTATTCATATTGTTTTTGACAATTGAAATATTTTCATCTATATCAGAACGAATTTTTTGAGGATCAATGTAGGGTATTTGTTGAAGTTTTTCCTGAGTCTTATCAAGCCAGAGATTCACCATTTCGGCATTTACTTCTAGATGAAATTGCAATCCAACAGCACTGCCAATTTGAAATGCTTGATTTGGGTAATTTGTAGAATGAGCCAATCTAGTTGCTTTTTCAGGTAAATCAAAAGTATCACCATGCCAATGAAACACAGTAAAAGGATTTGTAAATCCAGAGAATAGTTTTGAGTTATTATCGATTATCAAATCATGATAAAACCCAATTTCTTTTTTTGGGCCACGATAAACTTTACCTCCAAAAGTCTTTGCAATCAATTGGGAGCCTAAACAAATTCCAATCAGAGGGACGTTGTCATCTACTGTTTTTTTAATCAGTTTTTGTTCTGCTTGCAAATATGCTAAATCGTCATTGGCGCTTTCAGGCGCACCTAAAATCACCACAAGTGAGTATCTTTTTTCTGGAAGTTTTTCATGTTTTGCATTAACTGAAGTAATAACAAATCCATCATTGCTTAGTAGTTCACCTAGATATCCAGATCCTTCTACTCTTGTATTTTGCACAACTAAAACTTCAGACATGAGGAATCATTAGCAAAAGTGATTAATATGTTAAAGCAAGAATAGCACGTGCTTGTAACAGAGCAAGAGATTCATGAGATACGAAATTTTGTATTTCAATTAAATTTAATGAAAGATAGTGTCGTTGTAGTAGAAGGAAAAAGAGACGCGTATGCATTAAAGACGCTTGGATTTTCTGGTCAAATAATTGAATTTCACAAGTTTGGCGGAATTGTAAATTTTGCAGATTCTGTTGCAAGGTATCAAAAATTAATCATTCTTTTTGACAGAGACAAAAAAGGAAGATATCTGACAGGAAAAACAATTCAACTTTTACAGCGTAGGACAAAAATTGATCTTTCTTTTAAAAGAAAACTTGCTGCAATTACTAAAGGAAAGATAAGGTTCGTTGAACAACTAGTTTGTTATGAATCGTATCTAGTCTAAGTTTATGGCCAGATTCCTTTTTGGTTAAAGGCTTCTACAACTCTACCCACTGCCAAAGCCATAGTAGCTCGTCTCATGTCAATTTTATGTTTATTGGCTAGTGCATATGCATCTTTGAAACCTTTTGTAATGTTGCCTTCCATCTTTTTTGCAACTTCATCAAAAGTCCAATAATAGCCCATGTTGTTTTGTACCCATTCTAAATATGAAATGCAAACACCGCCAGAGTTTGCCAAGATATCCGGAATTACAAGGATTTTCTTTTGGAAGATAATAGGATCTGCTTCAGGTAATGTTGGACCGTTTGCAGCTTCGGCAATGATTCTGCATTTCAGATTCTTTGCAATCTTTGCATCAATTTGATTCTCCAATGCTCCTGGAACCAAAACATCGCATTTTGTAGTTAATAATTCCTCAGTAGAGATTTTCTTACTTCCTGGGAATCCAACTACTGTACGATTCTTTTGTTTAAATTCAATTAATTTACTGACTTTGGCTCCATTTGGAATTGATATGGAACCTTTAGAGTCACTTACAGCAATAATTTTAGAGCCCATTTTTTCTAAATATTCACCAGCAAAGGTAGATGCATTTCCAAAACCTTGTAAAACGATTTTGGCACCTTTCAAATTTAGTTTCAAAGCTTTTGCAGCTTCTCTTACACAATATGAAACACCTAATCCTGTAGCAACATCTCTTGCAAGAGAACCACCCATTGAAATTGGCTTGCCAGTAATCACACCAGGTGAGTAAACATTTCCGTTTAGTTTGCTAAATGTGTCCATGATTTGTGTCATTTCTCTGCCAGTAGTGTAAACATCTGGTGCAGGAATATCTTTGCCAGGCCCAATAATTTCAAATATTTTATATGCAAATCCTCTGGTGAGTCTTTCCATTTCAGCATCACTTAGTTTTTCTGTCTTTGGATTGACATAGATTCCTCCCTTACCTCCGCCCAATGGAATATCAACAATTGCGCATTTCCATGTCATCCAAGAAGATAGTGCCATGACTTCACGTTCCATATATTCAACTCCACCTTCAGGATTGAAGTATCTGATTCCACCTTTGTATGGACCTCTATCATTATTGTGTTGACTTCTAAAGCCGGTAAACATTCTAATTTGTCCATTATCCATTTTAACTGGAATTTTTACTCTCAAAACTTTGTTTGGTGTTGCTAGATATTCACGTAAACCTTTGTCCTTGATTCCAAGAACATCACATGCATCATTGACTTGTTTTGTTGCGTTTGCAAAAGGATCTAGTTTTACCAAGATATCGGTTTTGGAATATCATATTATATTAAGTTTAGTTCAAGATATCAGATCGC
>SYJQ01000037.1 GCA_005798405.1 Nitrosopumilaceae archaeon | reverse complement strand
GGCTTGTTTTTGTATTTTACATCTAATAGGTGACCTTTTTCACATTCAACATTGGTGCTTTTTATTGGATATTCTAATCCACAGTGAGGATCAATACACTTGAGATAAGCGTCACCTTGCATTGTGAGTTAGCGGAACCAGTGATAATTTAAAGTTAAGAGTAAAATCCCGCCAAACTAGGAATTGTTTTTCTAAACTTTTAGATTGGATTACAATCCAACGTTAACCATGGTGACTAACGAATATTTGAAAAATGTCTTAGAAAAGATCATAGTTGCTCATACTACACTTACAAAACTTGAAGACAGATCTGGAGATCTAGAGATTATTAAAAAAGAAATTTTGAAGATCAATGGTTTTTTTCATGTATTAATTAACAAGATGAATGCCGAAACATTTCAATCCTCTGATTTTTTGGATTTAAAGACTAAATTTGAGTATTATCTAAATAATTATTCTTTTGAAAAAGAGATAGAAACTATGGCTCCATTATACTCTGAAGATTCTAACCGATTAAAAAATATGAGATTGAAGATTCTGGAATCCTTGACAGACAAGAAATTAATGGATAATATAGAATACATGATAGAAAAATTGTAGTATTATGGAAAATAATGAAAAAAAATGTGTTTTATGTGGATGTAAAGATCATCATTTGATTGGATGTTATCGTCATATGGCAAAAAAGTGTAGTTGTCATAAAAGTAATAATTAATTTTAAACTGAAATAGATTATTTACTTTCTTTTTGAACCTGATCTCTCATGAAAATTTAAACAGCATTTGCATTCTTTTTTAATACATTCTTGTTCTGTTTGATGATCACATATTCCACATTCGCAACCACTTGCCATGCATTTTGATAATAATATTTACAATATAACTAATACTGCAAATTTTTCTGATTTTCAGGTCAAATGCTTCTATTTTTTTGATTTAGATTTTTTTGCAGTAGTTTTATCTGGTTTCCCTTCTAATTCCTTCTCTGTTTCTGCGGCTTTACTATCTACAACTTTGATGATCTCTTGAATGAGCCCATCAAGGTCACTGTCTGAGGCTTCAGGCTCTACTGCTGTTGCAATCTCATTAATCGTACTTGAGATTTCAGCACTTACTTCTTCAAAACTTTCTGGATCTTCATAAGCTGCATTATACAAATTTTTGAGATTATTTACATGACTAATTATCTGATCAGTTAATGTTAATCTAAATTCTGTACCATTAACTTTTATCATCTTTGTAATCATATTCCAGATTTCAAATTCTGTTCCTTAAAGGTTTTTAGTTGAAATATGTTGATGTTTAATGGTTTGATTTTATCAATCTAGAATACTATGTAATCCAGAGCAGCCGCATCGCTAATCAGGGTTGTATGTCTTGAACCTAGAACATATCCATTTTTGATATCATTTGCAGGCACCCATCTATTTGTTGATGTGTAGTGTCTTTTTTCAGCCAATTCTCGCTCTATTGCCTCAATATCAAACTCCCCCTCTTCAACTTCTTGTGAAGTTAGATGCTTTATCGTCACTAGTATTTTACTGACTTTAACCCGATCTCCAAATTTCCATTTTGATGGTGGATTTTCATCTGAGACTTCTAATACTTTGATTTTCATTTGTTTATTTCCAAATGCGTCATAGCTGACCAATGACCTCTCATCTGTAAATTCTTCAAAACTTATTCTAGATTTGGTTTCTTTTGATTCAGATACTATATCTAACAATGACTTGGAGTCTATCTCATTATCTTCAGACATAATCATGATTGTCATTAATCATTAAAAAACACTCTGTTGCCACTTTCGATAGTTAGGCACTAGTTCTGTGTTTTGTTTTAAATGGCATTGCATGTTCTTTAAGATCTAGTTTCTCTCGCTTGCCGTTAATTTTTGCAAATATGTCTCCCTCGTATGTGCAAACACAATCCGTGATCTCTTTTGATTCATCCCAAATCTTGTAAAATTCTCTTAATTCCCTGCTTTCGTATTGTCCTAATCCTATCCTTTTTTTTGAAAGAAACTTGAATGCAAGTATAACTTTTCTGTCTTTGTAAATATCAAATGTCTTTATCCATTTCTGGCATCTTTCAATCTGATCTGCTGGAACAGGAAGTGACGTGCTTGTGCCTGACTTTGCCTCTATGGTAAAGATCATGCTGTTTTGAGTATTTACGGCTAAAACATCGGGCAATGCCACACTCGGAGAGCCTAATCGAAATGCTTTCCAGTTTTCAGAAGAATTGAATCTTTTTACCAATGTGTCTTCCCAGTGGTATCCTCTCTGTCTACGTGTTCTTGCAATTTTTTTATTATCTTTCACTGTTTTTTCTTTTGGTTTAGTTAGTGAAATGGTAGTCATTTGTCTATTGCTTCTTTATTTCGAGTTTAGATATAGTACGGTGGGTAATTACAAAATAACCTTCCACTAAGAGAATAATTTGAGGTGAGGTAATATTTACCAAATCAAAAATGCAAAAATCTTCTGCAACTAGAATCAAATCTTACTTGTTTTCTCCATAATAGTATATGAAAACAATACTCAGAATTTTATTGACTAGGTATAAAACTAATGATCAAGATGCCTGAGTTTTTTCTACTATTTGACAAAAGTTTTTAAAAATCACGTATCTAATTAATTATGATTCAGCAATGAATTTTGGTGGCTGTTGTGAAAACAACGTTTCTGAGGTCATCAAACATTCTTTTCATATTGATTTGGATTATTAAAAATTAAAAAACATGATTTCTATGGTTTTTTTACAGTAAATTTATCATACCCGTTTTGAAGACAGTTATGATGTTTGATCAAATTGCCAAAAATCTAGTTATGTTAAAACAAGAATTTTTCAAATCTTATGCAGGGCATAGTCATATTCAGGAATTCATTCCTGTTTCAACTTCGGAATCATTTCCCATAAATGACATACATCTGGAATTCATGCATGATTTTGCTGCAAAAAATCCAATCTATCATAATTACTATGAGCAAAAAATTGCAGGTATCTTATGTAAAGTGTATGAAGGGGACATCAACGAATATTGGTTAAACAGCATCAAGCATGGTTCTAGTTGTCAGCCGTTTTACCCTACCTGGATTCTTTCAGCATACATTGCAGCATCAATTGCAAAGAGTTTTGATTACACAGAATTGGTAGATATCGGTTCTGGAGATGGAAGAATTGCATACTGTGCAAAAGTTTTAGATTTACAATCTACGAGTATTGAGATTGACGATGTTTTGGTGGAACTTCAAAACACAATTCTAACTGAAACAAAAATTAATTTCAATCCTATCTGTACTGATGCTATAGAATTTGATTATTCATTGTTGAATTTAACGCGCCCTGTATTTTTTATTGGTGGATTGCCACAAATGGGGGGAGATGTCTTGGCAACAAACATTATTGAAAAGATTTCTACCACTCATTTGAAAAATAACACATGTATTGTTTTTGCCGGTACTCACTCAAAGAGACAACTTTCTGATAATCAATCTGAAGGTGGATGGAGTTCACTAATTGACAAACATGGCTTAAAAGTAATCAAAACAGTCTCACTTCCAACTATTTGGACTTTTGATCAACTAATTGATACGCCTTACATCTACACGGAATTTACTTGATCATATTAGGGATATTTCAAAGTAATAGTTTTCACCTTTCATTCCACAATTATCTATCTTCACACGTTGACCTACATTTGGAATTCCATTAGATACACTTCCCATTATTTTTACGGCATTTTCAATTTCAACTATGCAAAAATAATCATTGTTTTGTTTTGAAAATTCTACTACCTTTCCATGATTTGAGGCATTTCTCCAAGAGACTTCACTAAAGCATTGATTGCAAAATTCAGACGGTGGCCACACTATTTTTTGGCAATTCGTACACTCTGATATTATGAAATTTCCTTTTTTGAGTTCAGATTCAAAATTCATCTTTCCAATACCAAAACTGTAGACGATGTAGATGCCGCAGACATGTTGTGAACCAATCCTATGTTTGCATTATCTACCTGTCTCTTGTTTGCACATGATTGTAATTGTTGAGCAATTTCAATAGTCTGCGCTATCCCAGTTGCACCTAGTGGATGTCCTGAGCCAATCAACCCACCTCTTGGATTAATTTTCAAATCATTTGTTGTGTACAGTTCTTGTATCATATCCATTCCTTTTCCTTTGTCTGTAAATCCAAGTGATTCTAAAGCCATTGGCTCACAAACAGAAAATGCATCATGAACTTCAGCCACGTCTATGTCTTTTACATTATGTTTAGACATTTGAAATGCAGTTAATGCAGCAAGATGTGTAGACTCCATTGAGCTAAATGTTGTATTTTTTGTAAATCCAGCGGAAGTTGTTTTCTGTCCTATTCCTGTAATCCAAATTGGGCTATCTGTATATTTTTTACATGTGTCTTCTGAAGCAAGTAAGATTGATGCTCCTCCTGTACATGGTCTAGAACAATCTAGCAATCTGAGATCATCTGTTAGTTTTTTTGAATTTATCACATCATCTAAGGAATATGTTTTTTCTGAAATGGCATTGGGGTTGTTTTGAGCATGTTTGTGATTTTTTACTGGCACTAGCGCTAAATCTTCATCAGTAACTAAAAATTCTCTTTTGTAAGCTTTTGTAAATATACTTGCCCAGAATATGGGATGCTTAAACTCACCTCGAGAATTATCCCACTCTAAAATTTGTCCTGGACTATCATATCTTTCAGCTCCTGATATCAACACTACATCAGCTAATCCTGAGGCAATGTAAGAATATGCAGACACTATAGCATTTGTTCCTGAATTGCATAAACTTTCAATAGAATGAGCAATTTTAGGCTCAATTCCAGACATTTCAGATAAAATTGCTGATAGATATTTTGAATTGTTATTAGTTGATACTAGCACTGCATCAATATCACCGCGGCTCAAATTGTGACTGTTATCAAACAGTTTCTTTGTGGATTTCAATAAAACAGATTCAATTTTTGAATCCTCCTTTGAGAATTTGGTAATCCCATAGGACGCAATTCCTACTTTGGGCATTATTTTTCCTCAGAAAATGTATCTGTAAATAGTCTAAATGATTCTATTACGTCTCCAACTGGATTGAATTGTATTGTCGGTAAATCTATTCCTGTTTCACGGAATTTTTTTAATTGTGTAATACACTGATCAGGAGTTCCTGCAATAGTCAATGATTTTAGCATATTATCTGAAATCAGTTCATGATTTGATCTAAATCCAGACATTTTGAATTCTTCAAAGACATTGTTAGTTTCAGTTTCAAATCCATTTTTTGATAAAAATTCCCTATATATTCTTCCAACTGAAATATAAAACGCAAGTGTTTGTTTTGCCCTAGTTATGGCACTTTCTTCATCATTTGACACACAGCTAATAATTTGACATGTGACATCTATTTTTCTTTTTGACTGCATTTTCTGTATTGTTTTTTTCATTTCGTTTATCGGTCGTAAATAAAAAATCACACCATCTGAAATCTCCCATGTCAAATCTACCATTTTTTGATTGACAGCTGCTAAATATATTGGAATTTTCTCTCTTTGTGGTTTTATTAACAACGTAAAATTCTTTAAATTAAAAATTTTTCCTGAATAATTAACCTGTTTTCCAGACAGTGCAAGTTTGATGATCTCTACATATTCTTTCATTCTTAAAACAGGATTTTCAAATTTGTATCCGTGAAAATCTTCTACTATTGGGGTACTGCTTGTTCCAAGACCTAACACTAGTCTTCCATTTGAGATAGTATCAACAGTAGCTGCCCCCATGGCAATTGATGAGGGACTTCTAGAGTAGATGTTGATAATAGATGAGCCTATTTTCGGTTTTGGTGCTTTCTGTGATATCATGCTCAGCATTGAGAAATTTTCCATTCCCCATGTTTCTGGAATCCAAATTGTATCAGTATTTGTACGAGATAAAATTTCTGAGCATTCTAATACTTGATTTATGCTAAGAAGTGAGCCTAAACTGTATGCTATTCGCATAGACTAACTATGACTCTTGGATATTCTAGTGTTTCCGATCTCACTTGAGGCATTTGAATCGTAATTTTATTGTCATTTGACTATTAATGAATATCACTAGTTTTGTAAAGAAATTTCAACCTTGGAACATGGTATGGCTATAATAGATGAATTACACTTTAAATTTTAGCGAAGCTAAAAAATGCTATTCTTCATACTCGGCATCAGATAGAATTTCAATTTTGGATTTAGCAATCTCGGTGCAAAAAGAGCAAACGCATCTCATATTCATCTAGTCATATAATTTGGATTTAAGCCTAACAATTAACGCTGTATTCACTTTTGCTCTATGTTTGTTCTAATTCTGCATAAATTTGTCTAACTCTTTTAGCATTATGTTAATTATCATTGAGGTTGAATATTATGAAAGCATTTCCTGATTTCAATCATGAGTGAACAAAGTTACGCTGAAAATCCTGCCCAAAAAAGTACGTTTTGGGATAACGCTACAAAATATGCGGCATCTGCAAAGGTTGATGAGTCATTTGTAAGTGAAATAGCATACATGATGGTTACTCTTCATAGAACAGGTGCCTAAAACTAATTTTTATTTTGTTATTTTATTTAACTCTGATGAACATTCTTCCATATCTTTGAATGAGTCAATAGAATACCACATCACATTTTTGAATTTAACTGTAGTTAGTTTTCCTTTTTTTGCATAATCTGGAAATACTGTTTTTTCTATATCTCCTATTTTTGGTAAGTCTTTTAATATTTCTCTTTTCAAATGATAAATTCCTGCATTCATCCATAAATCAGGAATCTCTTTTTTCTCTTTGAATTTAATTATCTTATCATCTTTTGTCTCCAATATTCCAAATTTTGTTTTTAATTCAATTGATGCAATAGAATTTTGTTTTTTTGCTAATTCATTGAGATTGATGTTAGTCATAGTGTCACCATTTAACACAAAAAATGATTTGTCATTTATTGACAAACCTGCTTTCTTGATTGCTCCTCCAGTACCTAATGGTGTTTTTTCTATTGAAAATGTTATTTTAACTCCTAGGTTCTTTTTCACAGCAAGAAAATTCTCAATCATCTCTGCTTTGTAACCTGTACAAATTATGATCTCTTTTACTCCATATTTTTTCAGATGTTTTATTTGCCATTCTATAATTGGAATGTTATTCAAAGGGACAAGAGGTTTTGGAACATAATCTGTAATAGGACGTAGACGTTTTCCTCTACCTCCTGCTAAAATTATTGCCTTCATCAATATTCCTTAATGCTGTGACATTATAACTTTAATTGGATTTTCAATGTCTGTGTTCATTTCAATTTAATTAAAAAATTATGTATCTTGTACATCTTGTTTGGATTCATCTCTTTTTTGTTTACAAATCCCACAAAAAAGATAGCCATCTTTGTGTCTTATCCAATAATGACGTTTGTGATCTTTTGGCTCATTCATTCTCTCGGTATTGTGAAAATTTATGACTATTTTATTGCATCCTTGTCCTATTTTGATTGCATAGTCATTTTAGAAAACATTCAGTGTTGCTACTCCAAAATAATATCCTGCACCAGTCAATGCCATGCTCCATATGCATGATCCAATCAATGTAAATATTAAAAATTTGATTGGATTCATATTAAAAATTCCAGCTGGAATTGACACCAATTCACGAATTCCAGGAATCACTCTACCTATGACTACTGATTTATCACCGTATTTAGCAAACCACTGATCAGCTTTTTCTAAACTACTCTCTTTGATTTTTGCATATTTTAGATATTTAATCAATCCAACACGTCCTAATTTTCTTGATATGATATAGATTACAAATGCCCCTGTTGTTGCACCACACCCACCTGTTATTCCGACACCTATGACATGAAACACACTCATTTCGTTTTTTAATATGCTGTACCCAGCTAATGGAAACACAACTTCGCTTGGAATTGGTGGAAATACAGTTTCAATCAATGCAGCCAAAAACACACCAGGGTAAAGATTCTGAGATATTAATGAGACAATCCACTGGATGAATGCATCTATTTCACTCAAATCATTTTTCTTCCGTTAAATAATAATGCAATTCAGTATAGCACTCAGTGCAATATTCTTGATCATTTGTATGATCACAATCATACACTTTTGATACTTCGTTATTGCATTTTGCACAAGTTGGCATTCTAAGATACACTTGTTTTGGATTTTCTTATCTTTATTGCACCCAATGCAGCGATAATTGCTCCAATTACAATGAGACTTCCTCCTTCTCCCATTATTCTAGTAGAATTTTCTGATTCTGCTGCACTATCTGCAGACATTGCTCCTCCAATAATTATTAAAATTCCTGTCACTATCAACATTATTCCTAATCCTTTGAATGGTGGCTTTTTTGATATGAAAAACGCAATTATGGATAAGATAATTGGTGGAAATCCAAACGCTATTCCACGTGTCATTGCATCAAATGGTAAGAATCCATCTCCAGCTCCACCACCACCCACAATTACATCTGCTCCATAAATGACTAGCAGTATTATCGAAATGCCTGAAATTACATGTGGAATTGAAACGGTCATGCCTTCATTTCTTTATTTATATTTAATAAACCTATTAGATATATTTTGTATTTTATGCCGGAGTTATCTTTACTTTATCTTTGAGCGATTCTAATTTTTCTAATAACTGTTCTATTGTTTCCCCCTGTTTTCCTACTAAATTGAAATGTCCTAGTTTTCTTAACGGTTTTGAAATTTTTTTACCATACATCTTAAGAAAAATATTTTCTCCAGAAATCTCTATTGGTTTGTATTCTCCCTCGAAATTTTTTGGGCCTAAAATATTATACATTATAGTTGGATGCATCAGAGTTGTATTTCCCAAATCCAACCCCAAAATTGCTCTTAGGTGTTGTTCAAACTGCGATATTTCACTAGATTGTAATGTATGATGACCAGAATTATGCACTCTAGGTGCAATTTCATTTATTACTATTTCATCATTTTTGGTAACAAACATTTCTATTCCAAAAATACCGGCACCATTAAGAACACTCATTGTAGTTTTTGCAATATTCTCTGCTTTTTTTGCTACCTTTTCAGATATTCTTGCAGGTGCGATTGTTTCTCTAAGAATACTATCTTCATGAATATTTTCTACAGGGGGGAATGTTTTGATCTGTCCTTTTGTATTTCTTGCAGCAATAACTGATACCTCCATTTTAAATGGCACAAATTTCTCAAGCATTAGATTCTTTTCTTTGAAATAATCAAATGCTTTTTGAATTTGTTCTGGCGAATCAATTTTGAAATTACCTCTTCCATCATATGCATCACGTCTAGCTTTAAGTATTGATGGATACCCAAATTTTTCTAGTCCTCGCTCTAAATCTAAAATTGATTTCACTTGAATGAATTCTGGAACAGGAATACTATTTTGAAATAAAAATGATTTTTGTAAAAATTTGTCTTGAATTATTTTTAATGTTTCAGGAGAGGGATTAATTTCTGAATCTTTTTCAACTGATTTTAATACTTCACTGTCCCCTGACTCTATCTCGTATGTTATGATGTCTGATTTTTTGGCTAGTTCAATAATGGCATTTTTATCCTTAAAATCAGCAATTATTTGCTCTGCCCCCACCTGTGATGCAGAACAATTTGGCACCGGATCCAACACTATTATTTTTGAAATATGCTCCGGCATCTTCTTGGCAGCTTCCACTATCATCATTCCAAGCTGCCCGCCTCCTATGATTCCAAGTATTTTACCCATGTTTATTTTTGTAATTTACGATTAAAAATATCTAATGCTAATTTTTTTAAACCGGGTGATTTTCTTATCATAGGCTCAAATTTTGAGAATGTGTTTTAAAATAACATACATGCAGATAACTACAAAAATCAAGAACAATATGATATGACTTGTCACATGACAGTTGATCCAGAAATGGACAATTTACTAAAAATGACCAATATCTGGATAGGTAAATTAAAAAATCAAATTATGTGACTAGACGAATATGAGATGCGTTTGCTCTTTTTGCACCGAGATTGCTAAATCCAAAATTGAAATTCTATCTGATGCCGAGTATGAAGAATAATTCGGTTTTTAATTGATTGAGAGCATTATACAATAACCCATCGGCTTAACTGTGTGGATTATTTTGGCCATTATAGATAATAAGTCGATTTATTTTTCTAATGTTGTGAGTTATACAAAAAAGCCATTGGTCGGTATTATCATGGGTTCAAGCTCAGATAGCAGAATAATGAAAGATGCCGCTGAAATTTTAGACTTGTTCAAAATAAAACACGAGGATCAGATCGTATCGGCACATAGAACTCCTTCTAGATTAGATGAATATGCAAAACATGCAGAAAAAATGGGATTTAAAATAATAATTGCAGGTGCGGGCGGAGCCGCACATCTTCCTGGAATGATTGCATCACATACAATAATTCCTGTAATAGGTGTACCAATTATGGTCTATAATGACAAACAATCTAAAAAAGCAGACAACTCAAAATTTTCGTCTTTTGGTGGACTGGATTCCCTACTTTCAATATCTGAAATGCCATCGGGTTCGCCGGTGGTAGCAGTTGGAATAAACAAGGCAGGTAATGCCGGAATATATGCAATAAAAATTTTAGCAAATGAATTTCCAGAATTAAAAAAGAAATTAAAGCAGCATAAATCAGATCAGCATGATTCGGTACTAAAAGAATCAGATGAGTTAAAAAAACAAGGTCTTAGCAAATTTGTTAAAAAGAAATTCAAATAAGTTATGTCATTAAACTGAATTGAATATTTTTCTTTTTCAACGTATCAATTAGTTTGTCAGCCTGTTCTTTTCCCTGTGTTTCCAAACTGAGTGTGACTCCTGCAGAGCCTGCGTTAATGTTTGAACTTAGTCTGTCGTGAACTACTTCCACTATGTTTGCATTGGCTGCACTAATCTCATCTACTATCTCTTTGAATGCACCTGGTCTGTCAGGCAACAAAATAGATAATTTCAGTAAACGCCCCATTGTGGCTAATCCTTTGTCTACTATCTGTCCTAAAAGATACATGTCTACATTTCCTCCTGTCAATATTGCGACAACTTTCTTTCCAGGAGATGGCTTTGCTGAAATCAAATATGCTAAACCTACAACACCTGCAGGTTCAACTACAAATTTCATTCTCTCCATTAGCAAAAACATCGCTTTGATAATCTCTGAATCATCCACTAGTACTATCTCATCAATTAACTCTTTGATTATTGAAAACGTTATCTGTCCTGGTATTTTTACAGATATTCCATCTGCAATAGTTCTTGCACCGCCACTTGATGTTAAAGATCCATTTTTAACAGATTCATACATCGATGGAAATGATTTTGATTGAACACCTATCACTTTGATGTTTGGATGTTTTTCCTTTATTGCAATTAAAACTCCTGCAGCTAATCCTCCCCCTCCGATTGGAACATAAACCTCATCAACATCTGGTAGATCTTCTAAAATCTCCAATCCTATTACACCTTGTGCTGCTATTATTTGTGAATCATCAAATGCATGTATCACTGTTGCACCAGTTTTTTGTGCAATCTCTTTTGCTTTGGCAGATGATTCATCATAGTTTATTCCTTCTAAAATCACATTTGCACCATAGCCTTTAGTGGCAGATACCTTTGAAGGTGATGCGTTTTTTGGCATGACAATTGTACATGGTATTTTTTCTAGGGATGATGCAAATGCAACTCCCTGCGCATGATTTCCTGCAGATGCTGCAACTACACCATGTTTTTTTTCATCGGTTGATAATAATCTTATTTTGTAATATGCCCCACGAATTTTAAATGAGCCAGTTTTTTGTTGAAATTCTGCTTTAAGGTAAATTTGTGAACCCGTAAGTTCACTAAAAGTTGGAGAATACACTAGTGGAGTTTTTCTCACTTCGTTTCCTCGTAAAGAGTTGGCATTTTGTATTTCATCATAAGTTGGATTCATTAGAAATTCTGCTAGATAAGTGAGATATTTGACTTCTTCCATTTGAAAATTAGTTTTTTAATCAAATTTTATGCACACTTTTTGGAAATATTGTAAAATTATTCAAAACAGCCATCAAAGCCAAAAATAGCAGTTTTCCAGTATTGCATTTGTCTTCAGATTTGATATGTTGACACAAATTATCATATTCAAATATTATGCTACAAGTAATTTAGAAAACTCATCTAAACGCTTTGCAATATTTTCTTTTATCGTTTCGGATATCTTTCGAGGATCAAAAAGCCCCTCTTTTGTCTTATTTCGTATAAACTCAATATCAAATGTACACAGACACCCTTCTTCTCCTGTTATCAATCTTGTATCATCAATTAGAACTGGACTAGTTTGATATGTTTCGACTAACAGATTATCTAATTCTTTGATTAACTTTGTTTTTTTATTTGATAACTCTTGAAAATCAACTTCAATGTCTTTTTCAATTTCTTTGTATACTTTTTCTCTAAATTCATCATTTTCATAAAATATTTCAAACAACTTTTGATAATCAAAATCTTTGTATCCTTTTTCTTTTAATTTGTTCAATACAAATTGATCACTGTTATCTGACATTTGCTGTTCTTTGTTTTTTGTTAAATCAATTATATCGGATAATTCTTTTTGTAATTGTATTACCCGTTGATCTGGTTTATAATATAACAACACATGGTATTGCAATGACATGTGACCCGAAATAAGATAATTTCCCTCTCTGATCTCAAATTTGGTAAAAATTCTTCTAAGGTCGTCATTATTTGAAATTGAAACTTCTTGTACTGACCACTCTTTCAAATTTTTGATGATGGTTTGATAAAAATTACTTACAAATGAAGGATCAAAAGTTTTCTGTTCTGTAATTGTTGCATCTCCTAGCATTACCTTCACATTTACGGATTTTGTAAGATCCAATATTTTTGCAAGAAACAACTGTTGAATACTATCGTTTTGCTTGTTTAGAGATAAAATAAAATCATTTGATGATCTTGTACCTAGTCGCACAAGAATTCGTAAATTTTAACTGTCATTAAACCTTAAGATCTCGTATCTCTTAAATAGAAAAATCATGTCATTTTATGCATGGTTGGAGGCAAAATTTTCTGCGATCTCTGCAATTCAGTGATTTTACAGTATTACCATGAGGGTTATAAGGGGATTAGAGGAAAATGTACTGTCTGTAATACAGATTTTCCACTAGAATAAGATGATAAAAAATGTCCAAAATTGATGAATCAAAAAAAACCACAATTGAAGAAAATAATGAATCTTCTGATCAGGCCAGTCCAAATTTGTTAGATATGTTACTTGAAAAAAGAGAACAAAGAGTAGTCGATTCTGAAACAATGATTCTAGAAACACAGAAGAGAATTTGGGGCGCATTAAAACAAGGTTATGAATATTCTGGAATTACTGATGAGTCTGAAAAATTTCTACGGAAAAATGTTTTTTCCAAATTTGACATAGTGGTACTCTATGTAGATTTAGTGGGATCAACTACGATGACATTGGAATTGCCTGAGGATAAATTGGCAATCATTATCAGTTCTTTTGCACAAGAGATGGCTTCCGTTATCACTCTTCACGGAGGTTATGTTTTAAAATTTGTAGGTGATGCAGTTATAGGGTATTTTGTTTCATCTGATAATCCCCTTTTAGCTTCAGATAATGCAGTCAGCTGCGCCAAATCAATGCTTACGGTAATTCAAAAAGGAATCAATCCTATTTTGAATCAGTATGATTATCCAGATTTAATGGTAAAAATAGGAGTTGATTTTGGACAGAGCATAGTTGTGCGTTATGGCTCAAATCCAGATTCTGCACATGTGGATTTAATGGGTCCTGCAATGAACATTGCATCTAAAATACAATCCCTTGCAAAACCAAACCAGATCTTAATTGGCTACGATGTATATCATAGATTGCATCCATCTTCTCAAAGTTCATTTAAGGAAATTGTTTGGCGAAACAACGAATGGAAATACCGTTCAAGACTAACCGGTGAAATTTACAAAGTCTATGAGTATTCTGGTTAGATGGTAAACTTTCCTGGGCATTCAACATGCTCATAATGATGCTCTGTGAATTTTTCTTGAACTACATAAATTACAATTTTATGTAGATCTTCTCCTTTGATGTTTTTATTGCATCTGATACATGTCTTTGCAGATTCTGTCATGCGTAATTGCGATCTAAAATTGGAATCTATAAGGATCTGCGATCAGCTCAAATTGAGCTAAAATGACTGCAAATTAGCTATATGGTATATCAAACGCCTAAGGACAAGGCAAAAATATAGCCAAAATACGGTGTTATTGTGGAAGATTTACCAATTAAGCAACTAAAAGACATCTATGGATTAAATCCGAACATACCTCATCTTGCATTGCAATTTCCAAGACTCCCACCTGGATTGTCAAATCCAATGTTCAAAATTTTTGAAAATCCTATGAAGGAAAAATTTGCTGAAGATAATGCATCCATTAACAAAAAACTACAAGGATTTCAACAATCATATCAAAGATATGCGTCAGGATTATTGACAATGAATTCTGGCGGAATTGTTCCTCCAGGACATCCATTGTTTAGCAGACAGAATTCAATCAGTACATTAAAAGCAGAAAATGACAAGCTATTAAAAGAAAATCTAGAGTTAAAGAAAAAATTAGATGAGAAAAAAGAATCTAATCCTAGAATACATTAGGTTTATCACATTAACACGTGATTAATTTCCAAGAATCAATTTTTAGATTAGTAATAATCCTTATTAATTTCAAATTTAATTTTGTTTATGGTAAAGACTCCTGCTGAGATATGGAAAGATGCGATAGTCCAATATAGAAAAAAATGTCAAAACATTCTTCAATTATCTAATAATATCAGATATGCAGGTGTTGTAAATGCATATGGCAGAACATTGACAGGAATGGTCAGACCAAATGTAAAACCACTGCTTAAATCAGAACAAGTAAAAAATGAATTTTTCATAATATCTACATTAATGACATTAAGAAGAGATGCAGTTAGTGCAATCGGTAAATTAGACTATGTATTATTACAACATCAAAAAGTATCAATTGTAATTTTTCAAAAAGATGACATGACATATTATGTCTCAATTGACAGAACAGAGAAAAATATTGATAAAATAATTACATCTATTAAAAAAACAATCTAAGCGGGAGTAAACCCGTGATATCCACTTGTCTGCTCTGCCTTATCTTCAAATGTTGGTTCAAATAGCGAAACCAGATAATCATCAGGATCTAAAATGACTGCATTTTTCCCTGCATCTCTATCTACAATATCTCGATGTATTCTTACTCCTTTTGATTTTAATTCCTCAACTGCAGATTTAACATCTCCTACCAAGAATCCAATGGTAATTCCATTTTCAATAGAACTGCCTATATGTTGAGCAGTCAATGATGCGGGATGTAAACTCAATAAAGCTCCTGAAGTACCAAGGTCAACCCAAGAACGTCTTTGTCTTTTTATTGGAAGTCCTATGATTTCATGATAAAATTTTAAAGATTTGTCTATGTCCTTAACTGCTAAAATGACATTTCCCACCTTTTTGATATTCACAAGCACCCTACTCCAAAGTATGTTAAATTCTTTGTCATTGAACTTCCACCATGGTTTCAGTTCTCTCTACACCATTAATTTTTTGAATTTGATTAGTGACATCTTTGATTTTCCCTAGGTCCTCTACCTCGATAATTGCTACTGCATCAAACTGCCCACTTGTTGGAAAAGAGTCATAAACTGAACTTACCTTGCGCAGTCTTGCAGCAATTAATTTTTTGGGGGATTTTACCAATACTATTGCCTTTACCATCCCATGTTTACCTCCACTTCAATTAATGTCTCAGTTGTTACAATCTCTTTGATTTTTTTAAAATCTATTACGGTATTGTTAATTTCATCAATATTACCATGTAAAACTGCAGTAATATCTGCACGACCTGTAACAATCATCACATCCTTTATTATTTTACGCTTTTTCTTGAGAATCTCAACTACTGCATCCACTTTGCCTGGTTTTACAGTAATTAGACACAACGCTTTCATATCAAGTATATCACACTGGATCGAATAAAGATTGCTTTAGTCATAGGCATCTTGAGATCTAGATTCTTCAAGATATGCTCTTCTTTCCTCATTTACTTTTTCTTGATCAATGACAATATCATCATCCACTATAACAATGCCCATGTCATTACTTTGGTCTTCCTTCACTTTTTTTGGCTTTGATTTTGTTGCTTTTGCCTTTGGTGCTACTTTTGCCTTTGGTGCTACTTTTTTTACTGTCTTTTTTTCAGCCATTAATGTCGAAAAACAAGAGGTTACCCTGTTTTTAAATATTATGCAGAATAATTCTTTTAAAAAATATGTAATAAGAAATATGTGTTTTGATAAATCAGATACATTTGATCAACGATATGGATTATGTTGTAGTATATTGGCGTATTTTTGATAATTAATTGAATCTAAAGAAATCTATCAAATTTTGAATAATGATGGAGAGAACCATTCAAGTAACTAAAATGCGAGGCATTAAACAGTGAGCAAATTCATTCAATAGAAATGGGCTTGGATGGATTGTATGTTTTTGAGGCATGAAATAAAATTTTGAATTTTAACTTATAAAATAAAAGATGCCAGCGGGGGGATTTGAACGCCCGACGGCCCGGTCTTCAGCCGAGTGCTCTCCCAGGCTGAGCTACGCTGGCACAACAATTTTGCTTTGAGTTGAGGAATTAAAAGTTGTCTTTATCATAACTG
>SYJQ01000036.1 GCA_005798405.1 Nitrosopumilaceae archaeon | reverse complement strand
TTTTTCAGATGTCTTTAAGTTACCGTCACTTTTAGAAAGTGCAATTAGGATGGAAAAAGCATACATGTTGATTAGCTGTGAAATAGGAGAAGAGCATTCAATTTATTTGCAACTAAAAGAAATTCCAGAAATTAAAGATTGAACAATTACTTTTGGCAGCTATGATCTTGTTGTTAAATTTGAAACTGACACTGCAGAAGAAATGAGCAAAATTATTTCATCCAAGATTCGAAAATTAGACAAAATTCGTAGCACGATAACTCTTCGTGTAACTGACTAGTCTCTTTTGATGAGACCAAAAGATATGCCAACTGCCAAAACAATTCCGCCTAAAACAGCTATTTGAATTCCGTATGTGACCCACTCTGGATTTGAATACATAAATGATGATTGCGGTCCTATCATTGATTGTCCCTGAAAATGAAAAATCACACCCATAATCATAATCACAACGCCTGCAATTATGACTGCTTTTGCCCCTTTCATCGTCTTTACCAGGCTGATGCCTGTAAAAAGGGTAAAGAGAATTGATAATTTGACCAAATGATTTTTTGACTTGCTCTTTAATGATTTTCTTCTGATTCCTAAAAGTGTACAATTGGGAAACCAATGCCTCCGAATCAGGCGATCGTAAATATCTTAATCTGATATTGTTTATGGTATCTGCATTATCTGCAGTGCTTTTGTTTATGATCTTTTTTCCTCAAATTGAGGCAATCAATCGTGAATCCCCCATTCTAATTAACCTCATGTTTATTCCTGCAGGTGCAATAGGATTTCTTTACGGCGTTAGAATCACCGAGAGAGCTGTAAAACCAAGTGAAATACGCAGCCCACTTAAAAGATCAATTGTCAAAACTCTCCTGTTCTTTTTTGTTATAGGTAGCATGTTTGGTTCTGTTAATTTTGCATTAAACCATGGTAGCATGATGCCTGAATCTAACATCTTAGATGAAGGTTTACTTCCCTGGTTAAATGAATATGTGACTACAAACGGCGGTGCAACATTTCTAATTATTACCAGCATTGCTTTGATGGCAGGAGCAACAAAACGAATTGTTGGATTGGGCTCTGGAATCATTGATAGACTAATTACATGTGTTAGCACATTTGTTTTCTTTACTATGTTGATACTTAGCTTTACTAGATCTGATCATACTTCATCCGCCGTATTTTTGTATACTTTTTACCATGCAGGAATTGTTGGTGGCGCATTTTATGCAATGAATAGATTGACAAAAAATCTAAACACAATGGAAGATTTTGCAAACGGGTATTGATTTACTATTTTTCTAAATCTACATAAATTCCAGATACGTCGTTGTTTATTCTATCCCAGTATTTCTCACAGCCCTCTGTTTTGAAATCATTTGCCTTACATTCTTTGAAATGAGCCGTATTTTCTCTCTGGATGTTATCTCCAAAAAGTACATCTGAGCCTATTGCCAATGCAACAAGAGCAATTGCTGTAAGACTTGCAGCAACTAAAATCATGCCATAACCTACATGTGCATGATTATGAGGATCTTTCATTCAACGAAAATCTATTTCTCTTGAATTTATTCTTTTCAAGATGTAATCTGCGATCAAATCTTGGCACTATTGTCCTATACTGGAAAAAAACAAAAGCCAGTAACGCAATCTGTATTTGTTGAGTATTCAAATTCTCCAGTATGAATTTCTAGGTCCAATAAAACTTCAAGAATGGGGACCACCAATGGAAAAAGTAGTCTATTTGATAATGTCTCGTCAAAAAGACTCTTTTAACATAATTTATGCTGGCAACTGCGAGCAGACTTTTGATGAGAATTTTTTCACTGCACATCCTAGTTTCAAATGTTGGAATGAAAACTCTGGTTCTGAGAGATCACTGTTTCTTGCAATTTTACCAATGTTTGAATCTGGAAACGGCGAGAGAGCAAGAATTTTGGATTTGATAATTGCCCGATATCACCCAACATGTAATCTAGAAATAAAAAAAGATGTAAAACCTGACTACAAAGTACGTCCTAAGATAGATTCGCAAAACACTCCTCCTACACCCTGTCCTTGTTGTGGCTCTGAGATGAAAGTTGAGAGAATCCTTGAAAATACAACAATTATTCGCTGCACTGAATGTGGTTTAAGTGATACTAGACTTGACTCTTAATTTTATTTTGAACCTTGAATAATTCCAATGTCAACAAGTCCATCGCTTTTTTCAAATGCTCAAATTCATTAATTGAATGAATTTGTCCTTCAACTAGCGCTCTCAATACTTTGACTGACCCTTTTTGAAATTCATCAGATGCAATAATTTCCATTGCGTTGATTTTGGATAACATATTGTCTAGCTCTTTTCGCATTTCATCAGCTGGAGCATGTTTGTTCATAAACTGTCTTAGAAGAATTTGGTATATGAATTATAGTTACATCAAGTCTTCGTCTATCTCTTGAATTGGGTCCAGATATTGCTGACAGGTGCAATTAGGGATGCAACACTTGCCTACTAGCATCAGTGATTTATTCTCCCTTGATGGGACATGTGCTTCATTTGTGTGGTGGCATCGTTTGCAGTTCACAATAAAAATTTTGTAAATCCGTTATTTAAGCCAGTAAACAAGTAATGAATGATGATGTTTCAAAAACCCGTAAATTATAATTGATTGTATTTGTTGGGTTCTTTTTTATTTTTTTATATTTTGAACGCGTCCTATTTTTCCATTGTCTAATTCAACTTTAATTCCATGAGGATGAAAATTACTTGAAGTAAGAATCCTCTTAACTACACCTTCAGTTAAATTTCCTGAACGTTGATCCTGTTTTTGTACTATTTGTACTGTTATCCCGATTTTTATTTTGTCTCTTGATGGAATCAAACCCAATAATGTATGGTACTGCTAATTGATTCTAAGTGTTTGTTTTAATAAAATTTCGGAGTTTTGAGATTTGCTCAAAACAATTTACTAATTTTGTCTGTGATTCTGGAAACACTCTCTACAATAAACAGGTCTGTCGTCTTTTGGTTTGAATGGTATTTGACATTCATTTCCGCAGTCCCCGCATGTTGCTTTGAACATTTCTCTTGGTCTGTCGTCTCTGCTAAATCTGGATCCTCTATCACTTGATCCTCTGCCATAACTGGATCCTCTATCACTTGATCCTCTGCCATAACTGGATCGACCACCAAATCTAGATCCGCCACTACGTTCTTGTGGCTTGTGTTTTTGGAAACACTCTCTGCAATAAACAGGTCTGTCGTCTTTTGGTTTGAATGGTATTTGACATTCATTTCCGCAGTCCCCGCATGTTGCTTTGAACATTTCTCTTTCTTCTCTATCGAATGGCATATCTTTCTAAAACTCGGTAAAATTCTGTTGTAATTAAACTATTGTAAAATTGTTTTATCAATCAAAATTTACTCAAGTTTTGTTATGATTTTACACCTGCTGTATTTGGTTATACCCAAATAATTGTCTGAAATCATGTTAACCTATGAAGGGAATATTCATGATTGGAGTTTCAGGCTCTGGTAAAACCACTTGGGTGAATTCTCATAAGGAATACGTTGTATGCTCCACAGATTCCATAATTGAACAATTAGCAGAAAGCATGGGTGTATCATACACTGAGGCATTTAATTATGTACAAAACAAGAAAAAATTTGATTACATTACAAACAAATTCTTTGAAAAAATACGCGAATGTATCTTAAATGATAAAGACTTTGTAATAGACAGAACCCACTTAAAACGAAATATTCGAATTTCACTAATTAATGAATTAAAGACATTTGCAATAGAGCATGGAAAGCATCTGGAGTTATTTGCAGTGAGTTTTGAATTGCCACAAAATACCATATTTGAGAGACTAAAGAGCAGAGAAAGAAAAACCGGAAAGTTCATCCCCAAAGAGGTGATACTAGGACAAATTAATTCATTTGACATACCTACAGCTGATGAAGGATTTGACAAGATAGACAGAATCAACTGATTTATTCTGTGTAATTTCAAATTGGATTTTTTTCAATACTTTTTCAAATTTGAATCTCAAATAATCTGTCTTACTGTGATCTGTTGCAATGGACGTTTCTATTATTTTGAAAATAAATTAATTTGTATTTTTATTATCTAAAACCTTAAGTTGACATTCCCTCTAAAGGATACATGACTGTTACTAGCGCAATAGACTTGATCCAGGAAAAACGAAATCTACTCCTTAACATTATCTCTCAAATAGGCGCACATGAAAAAAATGATTGCGATGAAATGGATAGGGAAATTCTTCAACATGAGATAAAAATTGCAGAACTATGGAAGCAGGATTTAGACGATATTCTTAATGAGTTAGTTGGTGAGTAGATTTATTTTTCTAATGCTTGCTGAATCTCTAGTTATTCTCCGTAATAGACGCCGTCATCGTCGTATTCTAACTCGCCTTCGATAAAATCTTCTACTAGTTGTATTTTTGGTATGTTTATCATGAATACTATTTGGGGTATCTTGGTATAACCAAATCGTAATGTTTTCTTGTAATGATATAGTATATCTGTAATCTATATAGTTTCTTGAATTTTTACTGTTTTGCGTGTTATGGTATTAGTACTGCTCTTGCCTGAATTTGAGAATCTTTTAGTTTTTTGAGGACCTCGTTTGCTTTTTCTAGTGGATACGTCTCTGTGATGACTGTCAGATTTTTCTCATTGCATATTTTAATGACTTGCTCCATGTCCTTTGTTGAACCAATTACAGTTCCTCTGATTGTTTTTTCATCAAATGCAAAAAATGTTGGATTTTTACCAACTGTTGCAATTACGATTAATCCTCCTCTCTTCACTGATTTGATTGCAACATCAGTTACTATATCTGCTGGAGCAAAAACTATTGCAGCATCCAACATTCCATGTCTTTTCTTGAGTTCATCTAAGAATTCTTGGTTTTCAGAAAAAGCCATAATGTCTATTGCTCCTAATTTCTTTGCAACATCAAGATGATTTTTACTACGTGAAAATGCAATGACATCACATCCTTCTACTTTGGCAAATTGTATTGCCATGTGACCCACTCCTCCAATTCCAAATATTCCTATTTTTTTGTGCAATTGTGGTTCTGCCGCTTTTACTGCCTTGTATGCCGTAATTCCCGCACAGAACAACGGCGCTGCATATTCTGATTTCATGTTTTCTGGAATTTTTGTTGCAAAATCTTCTGATACCGTAATGTATTCTGCATAGCCGCCTTTGAGTGATTCTCCAGTAATTACCGATGATTCACAAAGTTGTTCTTTTCCTTCTTTGCAGTATTGACATTCTTTACAAGCCTCAAGCAATGGTGTCATTCCTGCTCTGTCTCCTACTTTGAATTTGGTGACATTGCTGCCAATTTCAACCACCTTGCCTACTAACTCATGACCAGGAACTGTAGGCAAACTAGGTGGAATTCCAATATCCTTCCAATCCCCCTCAATTCCATGCAATTGTGAGTGGCAAACTCCACACGCCTCAATTTTTATTAAAATCTCATCTGGTTTTTTAATTTCATGTCTGTCAATTTCAGTTAATTTCAATGGATTTGTCTCAATTGGAGCACATTCAGATAGCACCATGGCTCGCATTTTCATATTTGTCTATTTTAAGCACGGAATTTTAAGATTCGTTCATTAGAAAAATAAAGATCCTGTTCTCATGAAATGTATGTCAAAGGACATCTCCACTGAGGATCGTGAACGCATTACTTTACTTCAACTTATTTCAAGCTCAAAAAGCGAATTCAAAAAGCTTTCACTAGAACAATTAAAAAGATTGCAAGAACTAGTGGAGAAAAAAGATTACAGTCATGACAAAAAAGCCCATAAATCTAAAGTCAAATTGTTGGCCAAAATCAATGTTAGAATTTACGAGCTAGAAGAAGGTAAGGGAATATTTTACTAAATACCAATTAGGTACAAATACCATTAGCGATGTGATTTGGTGTGGTAGAAAACAGTCTGATTAATGAAACTAGTCCATACTTACTTCAACACGCGCATAATCCTGTTTACTGGTATGCTTGGAATGATGAATCTCTAAAAAAGGCAAAAGATGAAAACAAGCCGATCTTTCTCAGTGTGGGATACAGTGCTTGTCACTGGTGTCACGTCATGGCACATGAGTCATTTGAAAATGAGGAAGTTGCAGAATTTATGAACGAACATTTTGTAAACATCAAAGTTGACAGAGAAGAACGACCTGACATTGATGACATCTATCAAAAAGTTTGTCAGATAGCAACAGGGCAAGGAGGATGGCCTCTGAGTATTTTTCTAACTCCTGATCAAAAACCATTCTATGTTGGAACTTATTTTCCTGTTTTTGATTCTTATGGCCGCCCTGGATTTGGAAGTATTACTAGACAACTGGCTCAAGCTTGGAAAGAAAAGCCAAAAGATATTGAAAAAGCAGCTGAAAATTTTCTTGGTGCATTACAAAAAACAGAGACTCTAAAAGTTCCATCAAAACTGGAGAGAACCATTCTTGATGAAGCTGCCCTGAATTTATTTCAACTAGGCGATGCAGCATATGGTGGTTTTGGCTCTGCACCAAAATTTCCAAATGCTGCAAATGTATCATTTTTGTTTAGATATGCAAAACTGACTGGGCTTTCAAAATTTAATGAATTTGCGCTTAAAACTCTAAATAAAATGGCTAAAGGCGGCATATTTGACCAGATTGGTGGCGGATTTCATCGATATTCTACAGATGCCCGATGGCTTGTTCCACACTTTGAAAAAATGCTTTATGACAATGCCTTGATTCCTGTAAATTATGCCGAAGCATATCAGATTACAAAAGATCCTTTCTATCTTGAAGTTTTACATAAGACACTAGGTTATGTGTTGAGAGAAATGACATCAAAAGAAGGTGGATTTTTTTCTGCATATGATGCTGATTCGGAAGGTGTTGAAGGAAAATTCTATGTTTGGAAGAAAAATGAAATCAAAGAGATTCTTGGGGATGATACTGATCTGTTTTGTTTATACTATGATGTCACTGATGGAGGAAATTGGGAAGGCAACAGTATTTTATGCAATAATATAAACATCTCAGCAGTATCATTTCATTTTGGTATCTCTGAAGACAAGATTAGAGAAATCCTTGCTAGGTGTTCTGAAAAATTATTGAATGTTCGCTCAAAAAGAGTTGCCCCTGGACTTGACGATAAGATTCTTACATCCTGGAACTCGTTGATGATCACAGCGTTTGCTAAAGGGTATCGTGTAACTGGCAAAACTGAATATTTGGATGCTGCAAAAAACTGTGTATCCTTTATTGAAACCAATCTTCTTTACGATGACAAATTACTACGAACTTACAAAAACAATGTTGCAAAAATAGATGGCTACTTGGAAGACTATTCTTATTTTGCAAATGCGCTGCTTGACGTATTTGAGATAGAACCTGAATCAAAATATCTTGATTTGGCTTTAAAACTAGGATATTATTTGGTTGATCATTTTTGGGATTCTGAAAGCAGCAGCTTTTTTATGACTTCAGACAATCATGAAAAATTAATCATCAGACCAAAGAGTAATTATGATTTATCGTTACCTTCTGGCAACTCTGTTTCGTGTTTTGTAATGATTAGATTGTTCCATTTGACTCAGGAAGAAAAATTCCTGAAAATCGCAACCCAAATTATGGAATCTCAGGCACAAATTGCAGCAGAAAATCCATTTGGATTTGGATATTTACTAAATACAATCTACATTTACTTGCAAAATCCTACTGAAATCACAATTATCAATTCTGAAAATTCTGAAATTTGCAAGTTTCTTTTTAGCAAATTCCTCCCTGAATCTATTTTAGTGGCAATAGACAATAAAACTCAGTTGGAAAATCTTAAACAATTTCCATTTTTTGTAGGTAAAATTTTTAGTGATAAGACATCTGTTTTTGTTTGTAGAAATTTCACATGTTCCTTACCTTTAGAATCTATTGCTGAGATAGATTCCAATCTTTAGAGTTTTTTAAGATTTATTCCGATGATGTTTCCAACTTGTGGTCTGCCCATATTTTCGTATCTTGCTCTGGGCATCGCAATTGTAATCTGTGTTTGCTGA
>SYJQ01000035.1 GCA_005798405.1 Nitrosopumilaceae archaeon | reverse complement strand
TAAAAAATTAACTACATTAAAGATACGTCATGTGGTTGACTTTCAGCAAATCCAGCCCTAGACATTTTGATAAATTCTGCATTTGCTTGCATTTGTGGAATTGTGTGAGCTCCACAATAACTCAGTCCTGAACGCACGCCACCAGTCAATTGTTTTAAAATGTCAGTTACGGTTCCTTTGTATGGCACCATTGCTTCAACACCTTCTGCAACATAATCATTAAGATCCTCATCAAATGAAATTGAACCTGTCTCTTTTGATTTTCTTCCCAAAGATGCTCCAAGTGAGGCCATTCCACGGTATATCTTGAAACGCTTACCATTTTTGGTCAATACTGTTCCAGGTGATTCATCTGTTCCCCCAAGCATGCTGCCTACCATTACAGAAGATGCACCTGCAGCCAGTGCTTTAGTAGCATCACCAGAAGTTCGAGTTCCACCATCAGAAATAATTGGAATGCCATAATCTTTTCCAATCTTGGCACAGTCCATCACTGCTGTTAATTGTGGCACTCCTGAACCAGTAATTACTCTAGTAATACAAATAGACCCAGAACCTACACCGACTTTAACTGCATCTACTCCTGCCTTGATTAGATCTTCGGTGCCTTGTGCAGTTGCAACATTTCCAGCAATTAATTCACATTTGGGAAATGCCTTTTTGATATTACGAATTGTACTAATTGCATTCTCACTGTGTCCGTGAGCAATATCAACAACTAGTACATCTGCACCTGCTTCTAACAAGGACTCTGTTCTCTCCATAAAATCTCCTTTTACACCTACAGCGGCTCCAACAAGAGGTCTTCCTTTCTTATCTTTTGATGCAGAAGGATAATCCTCAATGTTTGTAATGTCTTTGCTTGTAATTAGACCTTTAATAAAACCGGATTCATCAACTATTGGCAGTTTTTCAATCCTGTGTTCATGTAAAATTTTCTTGGCTTCATCCAAGCTCACACCAGGTTTGGCAGTTACAACATCTTTTGTCATAACATCTTTGATAAGATGAGTGGCATCAGTTTCAAATAATAAATCTCTGTCAGTAACTATTCCAACCAATTTGGAATTTGAATCAATGACTAAAAGACCGGAGATTTCTTTTTCTTCGGCATAATTTATTGCATCTTGAACAGTTTTATCAAGAGAAATAACATATGGGTTTTCGATCATTACACTACCTGATCTTTTTACTTTGAGGACTTCATTTGCTTGCTCTTTAATTGTCAAAAATCTGTGAATGACTCCTATTCCACCAGCTCGGGCCATGGCTACTGCCATAGCAGATTCAGTCACAGTATCCATGTTTGCACTAACAAATGGAATGTTAATTGAGATATTACGGGATAATTTTGTGCTTAGATTGGTTTGAGATCTACTTGTGATATCAGAATATTTGGGTACAAGAAGAACGTCATCAAAAGTTAATCCTTCTTTGAATTCCAATGAAACCTTGTAAAGATGGTCAAAGATGGATTATAAGCCTTTGTGTCTTTTAGATAGTTTTTCTGCAATCGTAACAGCGTCTTTTGTTTCTGCTACATTATGAGTACGAATGATATCCGCACCATTAAGAACAGATACAACCTCGGCAGCAAGAGAACCAAACAATCGATCGGATGCATTTTCTTTTCCCAAAAGTGTTCCAATAAATGATTTATTGGAAACAGATACCAGAATTGGGTATTGTTGTTTAATTGATTTTAAATTTTGAATAATAGATAGATCTCTTTCTAACCAATCAGATTTAATTTTTGTAAAAAAAGATCCCTTTCCAGATTTTCTAAAAAATCCAATTGCAGGATCTAAAACAATCTCACTAGACGGTATTCCAGCAATTTTTGCAAGCTTTAGACTATCATTTAAAAGATTTTTAGTTGATTGTATGTTCCCAATTGCTGTCTTAGAATCATATGCACATAAAACAAGTGATGGAGAATACTCTCTGATGATATCAGTCATTTTATTATCATATTTCAATCCAGAAATGTCATTGATTATTTCAATTCCATGCTCTAAAGCAGATTTTGCAACATTTGCTCTACATGTATCAACAGATATAGGAAGATTAGATATATTTTGAATAATCTTAATTGCATTTAGAATTCTTTGCGATTCTATTTTTTCAGATACTGATGTTGATAAATACGGTGCAGTCGACATTCCTCCAACATCAATAAAATCAGCTCCATCAATTTCCATTTGTTTTACTGTATCTGTAATCTGTTGTTTTGTTGTTTTAACAGATTTTTTGTAAAATGACTCAGGACTTGTGTTTAAAATGCTCATTATTCGGACTGGATTTTTTCCTCCCACGCCTACATTTCCAAGCTTAGTCACATGATTTATCATAAAGCATGTCAATTTGAGTCATATGATGATTTCAGGTTGGAATAAAAGATATTCAGAGATCATACGTGAATTCAAGTACAGTGAAAAACAAGATACCGAATCAGCAGTAATTTTAGATTCTATTTTAAGAAAGACAGTTTCTATTAAAAAGATCAAAGCGCAGATAAAAGGAAAGACGGTTTTTGTGATAGGTGCAGGGCCATCATTGTCTTTAGCTATACCCGTATTGAAGAATTTTAAAAAAGCAGTGAAAATTGTGGCAGATAGTGCAGTAAAACCACTAGTTGAAAGTGGAATTAAACCAGACATTGTTGTTACAGATTTGGATGGAGATGAACATTCATTGATAAAAGTTGGAAAGACAAATTCAATTTTTGTTGTTCATGCTCACGGAGATAATATTGCAAAGTTATACCTTGCAGAGAATTTTAAAAATTGTATTGGCACCACTCAATCAAAACCATTTAAAAATATACAAAATTTCGGAGGTTTCACTGATGGGGATAGAGCGGTTTTTCTTGCAAGTCATTTTGATGCAAAAAAAATTATTTTGTTTGGTATGGATTTTGGGAAAAAAATAGGAAAACATTCACAAACAAAAGTATCAGAGAGAAAAACTAAATTAAAGAAGTTAAGAAAAAGTAAATCACTTTTAGAATGGCTATCAGAAAAAACAAGATCGCAGTTATTTACAACATCAAGCCCAATCAGAGGATTTGAAAAGATATCCTACAGTGACCTCGATATCATAATTACCTAGAATGCATTTAATACCCATATACATACCAAAGAAATTATGAAATTCTCAGAGGAGCAAATACGAGACATTGTTGCTATGAGAGATAGTTTGGCTAAGCAAATAGACAAGCATCAAAATGCCATAGAATTATTAGAAAAAAACATAACAATTTTGGATTTGGTGTTAAAAGAATCTAGTTTTACAAAAGCTTCTGCGCTAGGTACAACAAAAACTACAGAAACACCTACAAAAAATCCAGTTTCATCTACTGAGAAATTAGAAAGCTCAATTCCCATAACAAGTGGGAGTGATGGCAAAGTTATCGCAAATGCATACATTACACCTGATCAAGTTTCAATAGTTCTAGAAGACAACATGGGAATAAATGCAGACATACCACCGTTCAAATCATTTTTCATCGATAGAATTATTGGAGAAATGAAGAGAAAAGACTCTGCAGAAGCAGAAATTGGTAAAATCCAAAAAGAATCAATTATAGATTATATAATTAACAAAAATGGTTCAGACATTAGAGAAATAATTATCAAAAATTACAGGCAAAAAGAGAGAGTAAATGAAATAATTAACACTGCAGGATGGTCACTTACACGTATGCTTGAAAATATCAAAAAGTGATTTTATGGATAAGATAGTAGTTTTAGATTTTGGGTCACAGTACAGCCATTTGATTTGTAGAAGAATTAGAGAATTCTCCGTGTATGCAGAGCTTGTCCCTTTTGATATCAGTTTTGAGGAACTACAAAAACACAACCCTAAAGGGATAATTTTTTCTGGAGGTCCATCAAGTGTGTATAATTCAGATGCGCCTGTTCCAGAAAATAAAATTTTTGATATGAAATTACCACTACTTGGAATTTGTTACGGACATCAATTAATTGTAAATAAATTTGGCGGTAAAGTGAAAAGAGCCAACAAAGAATACGGTTCATCATTACTAACAATTGACAGTAATGAAAATCTTCTAAGTGGAATTGGTGGGTCAGTTAGAGCATGGATGAGTCACGGTGATGAAGCAGAACAAATTCCACCTGGATTCAAAGTAATTGGACATACTGAAAGTGCAAAGGCTGCAGCAATTGCGTCAGAAGAAAAATCAATTTATGGTATTCAGTTTCATCCGGAAGTAGTTCATACGGAACAAGGAACAGAAATTCTCAAGAATTTTGTTTTAAAAGTTTGCCGAGCTAAACAAGACTGGACTATGGAGGGATTTATCGATTCTGCGGTAGAAAAAATTTCAAAAATTGAAGGAAATGTCTTATGTGGTGTTAGTGGAGGAATAGATTCCACAGTAGCAGCTCTACTGATTCACAAAGCAATTGGCAATAGGCAAAAGTGTGTTTTTGTAAATAATGGTCTTTTGCGATTAGATGAAGAAAAAGAAATTGAAGAGATGTTCAAAAATAATTTTAATGTAAATTTTACATCAGTTGATGCTGCCCAAGTTTTTTTGAGCAAATTAAAAGGTGTAGAAGATCCTGAGAAAAAAAGAATGATCGTAGGTGAGGAATTTATCCATGTTTTCACTGAATTTGCAAAAAAGAATGGACCGTTCAAATGGCTTGCACAGGGTACATTATACCCAGACGTAATAGAGAGCGGAGTTTCAAAAGGTCCAGCTGCAGTAATTAAATCACATCATAATGTAGGCGGACTGCCAGATTGGCTTGATTTGAAAATATTGGAGCCATTGCGTGATCTATACAAAGATGAAGTAAGAAAAATAGCTAAAATTTTAGGAGTTCCTGAAAAACTTTTCATGCGACACCCGTTTCCAGGACCTGGACTATCTGTAAGAATTATTGGTGAAGTCACTCCAGCAAAACTTCAGATATCTAAAGTGGCAAGTAAGATTGTAGAAGACGAACTGAT
>SYJQ01000034.1 GCA_005798405.1 Nitrosopumilaceae archaeon | reverse complement strand
TTGATTCTGATATTTCAAAATAAAATGCTACCAAAATTTCCACCAAGGTTTAGCCTTTGGTATCTCAACAAGAGTACAGACTCCATCAATTAACTTTGTTCCTTTTCCACAAATTCCAAATTGGGGTTTCTCAACTTTTGGTGTATCAGTTTTTGGTGTATCAGTTTTTGGTGTATCAGTTTTTGGTGTATCAGTTTTTGGTTCAGTTAATCCAACTGCCTCATAAATTGAAGAGTATTGCGGGAAGTTTGTATCAAACCATTTTTTGTAAGTTGGTTCTTTGTTGTATCTATCAACATATGATTGCGGATCTTTTGATTTATCAACATATGATGCCAATCCTTTTGGCTCATCTAACCCAACTGCCTCATAAATTGAAGAGTATTGCGGGAAGTTTGTATCAAACCATTTTTTGTAAGTTGGTTCTTTATTGTATCTATCAACATATGATTGCGGATCTTTTGATTTATCAACATATGATTGCGGATCTTTTGATTTATCAACATATGATTGCGGATCTTTTGATTTATCAACAAATGATGCCAATCCTAATTCTGTAGTTGGTTCAGGTTCTGTAGTTGGTTCAGGTTCTGTAGTTGGTTCAGGTTCTGTAGTTGGTTCAGGTTCTGTAGTTGGTTCAGGTTTATTCAGAACATCATTTACAGTAATTGTGACTGATTGTCTATCAGTTAATGAGCCTAAAGTTACAACTATATCAAAGACATATGATTTGGCACCTTGTGAATCACTTGGGGTCCATGTAAACATGCCATTATTAGAGTTAATTTTTGCACCTAGTGGAGGGTTTTTGTCCAGACTAAAAATAATACCAGATAATGTTGTATCAGTTACTTTGGCAGCGAACGACAAAGGCTTTCCTTCATCGATAGTCAGTTTACCTAATGGATTCAACTTGAGAGTTGTCACAGCAGTAGATGAAACTTCATTTGATGCAGCACTTGTACCTGCAGAATTTATTGCATAGACTTTGTATGTGTATTTTGAATTTGCAATAAGATTGGTATGTGAATATGTCGTGGCAGTACTTTTTGTATCTTCTACTAATGTCGAATTAGTTCCAGTATCTTTTCTTACTTCAATTTTGTATCCAGTGATAGGAGAGTTACCATCAGATGTTGGTGGACTCCAAGAGAGATTAATTTGAGTAGAAGATGTTGTCGCAGTTAATTTTATTGGTGGTGTAGGAATTGTAATTGTTGTAATAGTAGAAGAAGGTGTAATTGAAGATACATCAACAGATGTTGTTTTAGGAGTAGCAGAAGCTGTATTTGATTCTCCTGTAGCGCCAACGCTAAGATTTGCAGTAACTACAAATGAGTATGTTTTGCCAGTTTCAAGATTACTTGCAATAAAAGTAGTTGTTTTCCCATTTGTTGAACCTAATGCGTCACCATAAGTATCAGTTGCAAATACACGTTTAATTTCATACCCACTAACTGGAAGACCAAATGTATCTAATGGTGGATACCATGAAAGTCTAATTTGAGAAGGGGAGATAGCAGTTGCAGTTAATCCTGCAGGGACTTTTGATATTGCAGGTTTTACAGATGAAGCAGACGACGGACTACTTGGTCCTTGTGAATTTATTGCAGACACTTGGTAAGAGTAAGTCTTGGTAGAGTCCAAACCATCATGGAGAAATGAGGTAACGGTACTCTTTGTGTCTGCAGTTATAGTAGTATAACTGGCAGTGCCTACCTTGAATTCAATTTTATAACCAGTTACGGCAGTCATGTTCGCAGTCAGAACAGGTTCATCCCAGGTAAGAAGAACAGATTTTAGCGAAATTGGCAATGCCTTGAGATTTTTTGGAGAACTTGGTACTAACGAGGTGGAATTGGCTGCAAATGCCTGAAAGTGCTCATCAATACCCTCAACTTTTAGCAAATCATTTGCCACATCTAATGTAAGCCCAGAAACAGATACGATGCCAACTAGTAACAATAGCCCAAAACACACACCAGATAATTTTTTATTCAAAGTACAGACTTTCAACTAATTTCAAATTTAATAAATAAGATAATAAATTTCACTACCTATTTGATCAATTGGGATTAACAATTGTTACAGAAAATTAACACTTTGGCATATTATTAAATTTAAAAGACACATATGATAATATCTCACATCGTGTCTAAACATGGATGAAGTTGGAAGTAAGTGGGCAAATAGATTCATAATTGCAGCTATTCTTCAAGGGGGAGTAATTACAGCAATGTCAATAGTAATTGTTGCAATACAAATGACATATACTCAAGTAAACATAATACAGTATCTATCGTTATCTTTTGAAGGTACTGCAAAATGGTTCTTTTTAGGAATCATATTTTATTTGATTGTAGTACTGGCAGTGGCAGTATCTGCGTTATTTTACAGTCATCTTGAAATCACCTTAAAGAAAAAATTCTCCAAAGCATCAAACATGATGGCGGCAATTCACCTAATAGGAATGAATGTCGGAGGTGCAGGAGCAATGATAACAATGGCATTTGCAGGATTGGCTGGAACTGGATTAATGTCAATATTTACAGAAGGAAAATTAGGTCCAAAATATCCTGCCATCATGGATTCGTTCATAGAGCCAATTGGTGGATTTATCGCCATACTTGCATTAGGTGTAATATGTGGAGGTATGGGTTTCATATTGGCATTTAGAAGCAAATAGATTTTATTTATTCGTGTTTTGCAGTTTTTGGTTTTCGCAGCAATGAACCCACAATGACTGTAGTTAAAATGATAAACACGATCATTAACGAGGTCACAGTTGGGATATGATAAATATCAGAGATTATCATTTTTGTTCCAATAAACAACAACAATACAATCAAACCAGGCTTGAGATAATGGAATCTTTCCATCATGCCACCAATTAAAAAGTACAGTGCTCTCAAACCTAAAATTGCAAATACGTTTGATGTGATTACTATGAATGGGTCAGTTGTTATTGCCAAAACTGCTGGGATGGAGTCCATGGCAAAAACCAAATCAGTCAATTCAATAATTGCAAGAGCAACAAGTAATGGCGTAGCATGCATTATTCCATTAATTGGCACAATGAACTTGTTTCCAACTAGACTCAGATTAACAGGCATGAATTTTTTCAGAAATCTAACTGCAATGTTTTTTTCCAGTTCGATTTTCTTTTCTTCTTTTTGCATGATCATTCTAATTGCAGTATACCAAAGCAATCCACCAAAAATATAGATCATCCACTGGAAGTTCTCCAATAAGGATGCACCAACTACAATAAGCACTATTCTCATTGCAATTGCACTAAGAATTCCATATGATAGAACTCTGTGCTGATATTTGTGAGGAATTCCCAAAGTAGAAAATACCAACAAAAACACAAACATGTTATCTACACTAAGTGATTTTTCTAGAGCATACCCAGTGACAAACTCTATCATCTTATCATTACCAAGTGTAAAATAGATAAAACCAGCAAAAACACCTGCAAGAGAAATCCAAGTAAGAGTCCAACCAAGTGCTTCTTTGCTAGACATTACATGTTCTAATTCAGTGGATGTGGTTTTGCTTAGTTTTCTTTTAATTTTATGAAATACCCCAAGATCGATCGCGATTGTGACTGCTAGAATTACAAAGAACAGAATCCAAAGCTCTATTGTAACAATAGATGAATCTGCTGTAGCAACACTTGACTCGGGGGACAAATTGATTCATTTCGTTTAGGTTGTGATTATAAATCAATCTTGAGATCCAGTGATTTGAACAATGTAATTTCTAGAGTCTAAAGTGGATCTGTTGCCCATCCCCTTTCAAATAATTGGGTTTTTGTCTCTGGTTTGACACAAGCCGGTGAACCGTCACTGTTTTTTATAATCAATACAAGCGTAGGCTTACAGTCAACCATATCAGGGGAGATACCGTGCTTTGATTGCTTTAACGGCGATAAAATTTCATTTGTAATTTTAGATATTCCAATTGTTGCAACATATTCTTCAGTTATGTCCTTTGTACTGATAGGATATGGTAAGACGTCAATTAAGGCAATTTCATATGAATCCACATGAAAAGTGGGTGATTCACTAGTAAGAATTATTGTTTGATACTGGGTTTGGTTGTAAATACGAAGAGTGACAGAAGCACGCCCCTCCCAAATGCATGTCACATCTGATGGACATCTCGAGTCTTCTATTTCTAAAAATTCCACATCAAGTGTATCAACAGATAATGTCTGATGCAGTTTTATCATAAAATGGTCCATAGAAACAGCACTGTCTGATTCTGCATATGATAATCCTGCAGTACCAATCAAGAGCAAAAAAAATATTGTATATTTCATTACTTGATTAGGTAAATGATTAGAAGTTCATAAGGTCTTCTAATCTTTTGTAAATAGATTGATGATGTAATGGTCGAGAAAACATCAACGCATCTATTGAGTCAGATTATCTAAATTAGAATAAAAGACTCGCGTAGAAATTATCAGTATGAACTAAATACTAAATGAGGTAGAAAAGTGTAGAGATTTGTTACGGTTACATTTTATGTAAACAAGAAAAAATGTAGATCCTGAAAATATGAAAATGTAGAGATTTGTAAGAAAGTGTTATACCTAACAGATAAAATCATGGGATGATCTGTTAAACCTGACACTTTACATGACACTATCTGTCAGATTTTATGCGTAAAAATACCCGAAATGCTTATTTTAAAATTCAGATGAAAATAGTAAACAGCATGATTCAGAGAGAAGAACTAGAACAAATTTTGAATTTTGTAGCAAAAAGATGGGTGGATATCACAAAAGAACCAAACAACAAAGCCATGGAAACACTGCCAACTAATTTTTGGATGAACTCAGTTGGCGGCAAAGCAGGAAAAGGAAGATGGGTGACTGCACTAATGTATACCGAAAACGAATCAGATGCAAATGCATTCAAAGAAGTACTATTAAGATGGCAGACAAAAGGTATGGAAAAAAATCAAGCCCCCGATCTGATACAAATTGGAAAAAAGAAATAGACTATTAATAATTGGAAAACTTGACAACCGTATTGTCAGAATTTTCAATTAAAGAAAAAAAGATTCTTTCTAACCATTTTTCAAATGCAGAGGACAATGTCTTTGCAATAATTACACCAAGACAAGTTGACCGAGGTGCATTGATGTCAAGATATAGCAGAACAGACAAAAGCATGCGTAGAATATTTTTAGATGAATTTTTACAAAATAAAAATAGAGGAGAGGAATTTTACAATCGTGTATTATTAGAATATGGCGATGATTCAGTTGCAGAATTAGGCGAAGCCCAAATTGCAATTGAGGGGCTCTCAAATATCGCAGTCAAGAAAATAGAGGACAGACGAATAGGATTATCGTATTTAGAAAAATCATCAAGATATGTAGCATGGAATAAAAAAACAAACGGACAGTACAGATTCTACAGAGAACCAGTTTTAATGAAATCAAAATACGGAGATTTGTATGTAGACACATGTAATTTTTCATTTGATGTTTATTCAAAAAATATAGAACCCATGATAAAATACATACGAGAAAAATATCCAATTGAAAAATATACTTTTAAGGACTCAAAAGATGGAGCAGAAAAATCATTTTCTAAATTAAAAGAAGAAAGCGACATAAAATCTGCAAACATGATCTACAATGGGTCTACAAAAGCAAAAGCACTGGATATTCTTAGAGGTCTTTTACCAGCATCTACGTTAACTAATGTAGGAATCACAGGAAACGGACGCGCCTTTGAGTATTTACTTACAATACTTGCATCATCAGAGCTCAAAGAAGAGCAGGATTTAGCCTCAAAAATCAAAAAAGAGCTTGATACTACCATCAAGGCTTTTGTGAGAAGAGCAGATGACAAATATGGAAAAGCGTTCCAAAATTACCTACAACAACTAAAAAAGACATCAAAGATTGTAGCAAAAGAGATTAAACCAAAAAAGACTACAGGAGCAAGAACTCTACTAGTCGATTATGAATCAGAAAAAACAGCTATAGACAAAATAATTACAAGCATAATCTATGAGCAATCTCCAAGTACATCATACGATAGTATAATGCAACAAGTAAAAAAAATATCAGACGAAAAGAAAAGAAAAATAATTAATACATTTACAAATTTGCGTAAAAATAGACGTCATAGACCATCAAGGGCATTTGAAAGTGTATACTATACATTTGATTTACTAAATAATTTTGGAATGTTTAGAGATTTTCACAGACACCGAGCACTTACATTGGAAAGACAGTTACTAACTACAGATCACGGATATAATATTCCAAGTGAAATCAAAGTTTTAGGAATTGAAAAAGACTATAGAGAATGCATGGAGAAAACAAAACACACATTTGATAAAATCAGAACAAAATATCCAGAGCAGGGGCAGTATGTTGTCAACTTTGCTTACAACTATCCATATTTTATGAAATTTAATCTCAGAGAGGCATGTCATTTGATAGAACTAAGAACTGTCCCACAGGGACATATTGATTACAGACGGGTTGCACAACAAATGTTCAAAGAAATTAACAGAGTTCACCCCAACTTGAGTAAAATAATGAAATTCGTGGATTTAAAAGAATATGACTTGGAAAGATTTGAATCAGAAAAAAGAACCGAAGAGAAAAGAAAGAACATTAAAAAATAGAAAATATTCTAATACATTCAAGCATAGATAGAGACATGGCAGATAAAATTGAAAAAACGCCCAAAGAATGGAAAGAATCATTGACACCTGAGCAATTTGAGGTGTGCATCAACAAGGGGACAGAGCCGCCATTTACTGGAAAATATTACAATAATAAAGAAAAAGGCACTTACAAGTGCGTTTGCTGTGGAGAGCCATTATTCAAATCAGACACAAAATATGACTCAGGCTCTGGATGGCCAAGTTTTTGGCAACCTCTCTCAGATGAAAAAATAGAATACATATCAGATACGGATTATGGTATGGTACGCACAGAGGTAAACTGTAAGAAATGTGGCGCACATTTAGGTCATGTTTTTGATGACGGACCAAAACCAACCAATCTAAGATACTGCATTAATTCAATTTCGCTTGACCTTGACAAAAATAATGAGTGATTGGCCATTTGTGGGCATATAGCATTCAAAAATTATTAATAAAACACAATCAATGATAAGAAAATCGAAGAGAAATGAACAATAACAAATCAGAAAGGAAAGAAGGAATTTGAGAATAATACTTTGTGGATTTGGCGTTGTTGGTCAAAGCTTGGTGAAATTATTTGATTCCAGATCAGAGGATCTATATGCAAAATACGGATTAAAACCACGAATTGTAGGTGTATTTGATAGCAAAGGTAGTGCAGTAGATTCTTCAGGATTAGAATTAAACAGACTGATAGAAGTAAAGAAAAAGTTTGGAACCGTAAAAAATTATGCCAATACAAAAAACAGTATGTCAGGAATTGACATGATCAAGAATTTAGATGCAGATGTCGTAATTGAGACTACTGCTAGTAATTACAAAGATGCAGAACCTGGAATGACTCACATAATAACTGCAATGAAAAGAAGGATGCACGTAATTTCCGTAAATAAAGGTCCATTAGCATTAGCATTTCCCTCATTAATGGAACTAGCAACTTACAATCAAGTCATCTTCAAGTTCAGTGGTACAGTAGGTGGAGGAACTCCAATTTTAGATTATGCAAAAAATAGCCTAAGAGGAGAAAGAATAACATCATTTTCAGGAATCCTAAATGGAACAACAAATTATATTTTAACAAACATGGCAAATGGATTATCATTTGAAACTGCGTTAAAAGATGCTAAAGACAAAGGATATGTCGAGGCAGACGAATCATTGGATTTGGATGGCTTGGATGCAGCTGCAAAATTAGTAATTCTTGCAAATTGGGTAATGGATATGAAAGTGACAATGCCAGATATCAACTGTAATGGAATTCGTAATGTGACTACAGACGACATCAAAAAAGCAAAGAAAAACAATTGTGCGGTAAAATTAATTGCTTCATGTAATAAAGAGCTTGTAGTAGAGCCAAAAGAAATATCCGTAGATGATCCATTATGTGTCAATGGAACATTAAACGCAATTGCATTTACATCAGAACATTCAGGTACTCAGACAATTATTGGGAAAGGAGCAGGTGGAATGGAAACGGCAAGCTCAATTCTTAGAGATTTGTTAGACATCAGACAAGAGATAGCAAAAATTTGAAATCCAATTTAATCTCAAAAAGTGAGACAGTAACACTACTAAAAACAGTCTCAGAAAAGTGGGGAATGGAATTTCCAAAAATAAAAAACCTCAAGGTACATCAGATTTCAGATGAAGCTCAAATAATCACAGGTCAGGGAATTAAGATTTTGAAGATTAATGATGAGTATTTACCATTTTTATCAGAAATACAGTTACTTGAAAAATTCCCTCATGTAACAGTAGACATGGGAGCAGTGAAGTTCATGTGTAAGGGCGCAAATGTGATGAGGCCTGGAATTAAAAGTCACAGTGAATTTGAAAAAGAAAAAACAGTTTGCATAATTGAGGAATCACAGCATAAGTTTTTGGCGGTTGGAAAATCACTTGTTCCAAGTTCAGAATTAGAAAGCATGGAAAAAGGAGAGGTGGTAAAAAATATGCATTACATTTCAGATAAATTTTGGGAAATAGGAAAGACTATCTACGATTAAGTTTACTAAATTTTTTCGGTGAATTCTTTGGTACCATCTTTGGTGATAACAAGGATGTCAAGTCCATCACCACTTGCAGAATCTCTTAGTGCTGCAGAACGAACAGCCCTTTTTGCCAAGTCTATTGCTTCTTCTTGAGTCATGTTGGGTTTGAATTGTGGATCTAAGACACCCAGTGCCATTTCAGCGCCGGTTCCAACTGCAGCATATTCATCGGGAAGAACAGAACCTAATGGGTCAAGTGTATACATGATAGGTTTGTCAACTACCCCACCTACTATTACCTGAGTCAATAATGGAAAGTATCTTCGTTCATACATCATATTTGACATCATTTTAGCGACGGTGTTTGGTGGAACGTCTCTTTTTAGTTCCATTTTTCTAATTTTTGCAAGTGCTGCAATTTGCAATGTTAAAATTTGCATATCAGCTACAAGGCCAGCACATGTTGCGCCCACTTTGGAAGTAATTGAAAAAGTCTTTTTTGTAGATTTGCTTACAAGGAAATTTCCAAATGCGATCCTTTTTTCACTTGCAAGTACTATTCCGCCATTAAAAGTAATTCCTACAGCCGTTGCGCCTGGCATGTACATAGACATGTTTGAAATGGTTCTGGAGCATAATAAAGGGCTTTCTCCTTTTTGATACAAGAAATTGGATAAAATATTTTATACAATAAAAAATTGAATAGCATATTGACTGAAGCCAGTATTCATCAAACAAAATTAAATGACATTACAAATTTGGGGCTCAGATCTGCAATAGGAGTAATTTTCATACTACATGGCTCAGGAAAACTAAATCCAGGATTTAGTGGATTTCTAACAGGACAATTAGGATTTCCTCCAGAGATGCAAATACCAATTGCATTAGCTGAAATGATACCTGGTATACTACTGATTGTAGGTGTCCTTACACGAATCTCCGCATCTATGTTAGCTATTGTAATGTTGGGTGCAATATTTTATGTCAAAAAAGCAGCCAACATAACTGGAGAAGGCGGATTTGAGTTCGATCTAATACTACTTGCAGGAGCATTGGTGGTAATTGCTGCAGGTCCAGGAAAAATATCACTTGCACACATTATCAAAAAATTACCGAGATGTCTTCACTAGTCTCTTCCGAATTTTTCCAGTACAAGACAAATACATTTTGTGGTTTTTTTCAATAAATCAATTCTAGCAAATTCATTTGGAGAATGGATACGAGAAAACATGTAGGTGCTGCCAACTGAGATACAGGGGGCATTCAACACTTTTACAAAAGAATGCATCGGACCAGTACCAGCATTTGAAACATTAAGAATCGATTTTCCAAATACTTGATCAGCTGCCTCTTTGACTTTGGATACAAACGGATCAGATGAGCTTGTTCGTGCTGCTGCTTCGCCATGAAAGACTTTGATTAGTACATCACCATACCCTTTTGATTTCAAATGTTTTTTTAATCTGAGAACTTGTTTTTTAGGATCCATTTTAGGAACTAGCCTAAAGTCAATTTTGACTAGTGCTTCACCGGGAAGTACTGTTTTTGCGCCATTTCCAGTATAGCCTGAAACAAATCCGGCAATATTACAAGTCGCACCACCAACTAGAGCCTTTTTAGCATTCAGTCCATGCATGTTTCCTACAAAGGATTTGATTCCAAATTCTTTTTTGAATGATGTTTCATCAAAAGGTTCTTTTGAGATTATATCTAAATCGCTTTTTGAAAGCGGTGTTACTTCTTTATACCAATCTTTAATGAGAATTTGTCCGTTGGAATCACGCAAGGTTTGTACAGCTTCAATTAATCGCCATGCAGGATTTTTTATCAAAACTGCCAAGCTTGAATGTGCGTCGCGGATTGATTCCTTTACAGATAATTCAACGTATAGCAATCCCTTCATTCCAAGTCCAATGATTGGTCTATTTTGTGAATCTACATAACCGAATTCCCAAATGACACCATCACATGAAAATTTCTTTTGATATTTTTTTAGATACTGATCAATGTGTGCACTGCCTGTCTCTTCTTCACCTTCAATCACGAATTTGACATTGCAAGGAACATCACCTGTAGTTTTTAGATATGCCTCAACTGCCTTTATTCTAGTGATTAATTCGCCCTTATCATCAGATGAACCCCTGCCAAAAATTTTGTTTCCTTTGATTTTTCCGCTAAATGGAGGATCATCCCAAAGATCAAATGGCTCGGCAGGTTGTACATCATAGTGATTATAAAACATCAAAGTCTTGTTTGGATTTTTCTTTGATTTTACTTCACCATATACTATAGGTGCGACATGTTTTAGTCGTAAAATTTCGGATTTTATTCCAGATGAATCAAGCATTTTTTTGACTAGATGTGCACATTCTTCAATTCCTTCATTTTTTGCAGAAACACTTGGTTGTCGAATTAGTGTTTGTAATTGAGAAATCAGACTATCCATATTGGTGTCAATATGCTTCAAAGGATGCATTTTACTCACACAATTCTATCAAAAGGTTTCATTGCATTTGGAAGTTCATCTAAGAGATCCATAGAGGTCATGTGCAATCCAAATTTCTTTTGAGTTGCTTTTCCTGCTAATCCATTGATAAAAGTTGCAGCTGCTGCAGACTCTAGAGCATTACGATTTTTTGCCAATATTCCTGCAACTAATCCAGACAAGACATCACCAGTTCCACCTACAGTCATCGCAGGGGTTCTTTTCTCATTAAGATATGTTGTAGTACCGTCAGAAATAATATCTGTTGCACCCTTAAGTAAAACAGTAATTCCATTATCTTTAGCATTTTTTTCAACTAATGCAATTCTGTCTTTTTTAGAATCAGGAGGCATAATGCCAAATAAGCGCTTAAACTCCCCGGCATGTGGTGTTACTACTACGTTTTTGTCAGGCAAAAGAGGCAGCACATCAGGGACAAGAGCACTTGCATCCAATGAAAGCCGTACGTCTCTATCCAAAAGAGATTTTATCAAAAGTGTTAAAGCGCCTCTTTCTTGCACTGCAAGCCCCATTCCAATTGTTGCAGAATCAAGTTTGTGTGGTAATGCACCAAGGAGTTTGTTAACAGCGCCACGTGTTAATTTTTGATCAACTAGAGGAATTACAATAAGATTAGGAGATATTGCACGAGTTGGTGTTACATTGACTTTAGGAACTGATGTGTACACTAGATCAACGCCACATCGTAATGCAGCAATTGAAGACAAGATAGGAGCTCCGTGATAGATGTAGCTTCCTCCAAGAACTAAAACAGTACCGTTATCACCCTTACGAGATTTTGCTTTTCGTGCAGGTATGAATTTTTTAACTGCTGTGATTTGAAGTAATTTTCTAACCAATACAAATACACTAAAGACTAGAGGAATAAATCTTGTTTTAATTTATGATATTATCTATTTTGAATCAGATTCTACATCTGGAACATCAGATTCATCAGATGTATCTGGTTTTTTCTTTGAGCCTCTGCCAAAAAATGCCTTTCTTGCATAGCAAAGGTATGTGGTATGACCTATCCCTTGAAAAGAGTGTCTAGTTTTTCCTTCGCGTGCTTCAATTGTTCTAATAATATGCTCAGTTGATTCAATATCTGTAAACTCGTTTTCAACTAGTGCAATAGTTAATTTTTCTAGTTGGTTCATGGTAGGACAAATTGCAAAAACAGAGCCGCTGCCTTTGAGCATTTTACGAACCTGTGGAAGTACAGTCCAAGGATCACCCAGATCAATTAAAGCTACATCGACTTCTTCAAGTGGCATTTTTTTTGCAGTCTTCAAATCTAGTTTTTGTTGCGTTACATATTTTGACATTCCAGCTTTTTTGATATTTTTTTCAGCTATTTTCATAAAATTCTCATCAACATCAAAAGTATAGACGTGTCCTCGTGGCTTTACAACGCTTGCAACAAATGATGTAAGGGAACCGCTGCCAGTACCAATCTCTAGAATTTTTTGGCCGCTTCCAATACCAGCCCTTGCAATGATATAACCAATGTCTTTAGGATATACTATTTGTGTACCATGTTGAAGTTTCATAACATAGTCATACATTGTGGGTTCGATAAGATAGACATACTTGTCTTTGTTGGTAATTAATCTAGAGCCGTATTCTTTTCCCATTGCATCAGCATGTTTGATTACACCTATGTGAGTATGAAGGGATTCATTTTTTGATATTTTAACAAGCCATTTTTTTGATTGATTAAAGTAAAATAGAACAGGAGAATTTTGCTTGATCTTTGCCATGAGTTTTTCCTAAAAATTTTAGATAAGAATCTATGTTTTCAGATATACTAGTCAAATATAGAATTATCAATTAAAAAATAGTTAAAGGAAGGAAATTATTTAATTTACTTTTCCTATATTCCTAGGATCCGGATTTCCACCAGAACTACACAGTTTGTCTCCACACACTTTGTGATTATTTTTGTGTCCATATGATTTTGGAGGAACTACACCTTCGCCTTTTGCTTTAAGAGCGGCGTCGGCTTCAACGATACTTACAGACATGGTTGCCAATGCAAAAATTGCAAAAATCGCAACAACTCCAAAGTATTTTGATGCTTGTTTCATACTCCATGTAGGGATTAAAGATAATAAATACATTAGAGATGACTTCAAAACAAGAATAGAACGATTATTTTAAAAATCGTTGATTTTTGTTCTATTTGCTCTTAGATTTGTGATTAATTCATTGCTTTGTTCTTTACGAATCTTGTTTACCATTAAGATGGTAGTGACCATAATTCAGTTTATCTTTTAGAAATATGAACAATAGTGTGTGTAAATTGAACAACTGAATTTCAGTTACTGCTGAAAATCAATCCGTATTCAATAAATACAGCAATTTGCTAAAGACAGCATGTCAAATATGAAATGTGTATCATGTGGAATAGGTTTCTTTTCCCCAACAGGGGCAGACAAATGTTCCAGATGTGCAGGAAATGAATCTCATGGAAGTGCAGGTCATGATTCTTGTGGCTGTGGACATAGTCACTAAATCATTTTTTTAATCCCTAGATTGATACAATAATCGTTTTTCATAATTTAAAAATAAAATGATTCAGATTCGATTAAAATTATGAAAGTTACAAAAATCACATTTTATCAGGGGCGACAATGCCAAGTAGTTCAAGTGCTTTTTCAAGTGTTAACTTGAATGAATTTACAAGACACAGACGAGAATTTTCTAATTTTTCATCATCTAATTCAAGCACTTTAACATGCTCATAAAAGGAATTAAAGGCCACAGCCAAATCATGGCAGTATCTTGCAATGACTTTGGGGGAGAGATTTTTTGCAGCATCCATCACAAAGATGTCAAACAAGCCAATTGTTTTTATCAAATCCAATTCAGATTTGTCATTTAATAAAGAAAAATCAACATCAATAGATGGGGTTCGGTGAGATTTTTCAATTATCCTAGATGCCCTTGCATGAGTATATTGTATGTATGGTGCAGTGTCGCCTTCCAAACTCAATGATTTTGTCAGATCAAATGTTATCATTTTATCCAAATCCTGTTTTATCATCTCATAGCGCAAAGTCCCAACAGATATCTGATGAGATATTTTTTCAATTTCAGAATCAGCCATTTCAGGGTGTCTTTTCCGAGTTTCTTCAATGGTTTTGGTTTTTAGCAAGTCATAAACAGAATCAGCATTGACATAGAGACCTTTTCTTCCAGACATCTGAGCTTGTTTTCCTTCAGTGTTTAATCCCAAAGTTTGCGCAGTGTCACCACTGAGTGTAACGGATTCATATCCAAGATGAACATATGCGTCTTCTGCAGATTTGAATTTAGACATTAATGCCGTGATGATTTTTTGAAGCCTTGCTTGCCTTGAATCAATAACGGTGATTACTTTTTCACCAGTAAAATTTTGTTTTGACTCACTACTGACTGCCAAAGTAGTTTGCCAAAGAATATGATCACCGGGTTGTATCTTTTCATATTTTTGGTAGTTGAAAGGATCCTCCAGTAGTCCCAATTTCCATGCAGCATACGGAATGTCCTTTGCAATGTATGTTGCAGTGCCATTACTTCGAACAATGACTTTGTCCTCTTCATTATTTTCTCCCCGTATAACCCAACATCCTACATTTTTACCATCATTTTCAAATTCTACGAGACACATTTCTTTGAGTTTTTCAAAGATTTTGCCCCATAGACCTGAGCGAATTATCTGCGATTCAAAATTCAGGCAGTCATAATAGACCCCCAAATTCCAACAAGTCTCTAGCTGATTTTCCAAAACACGACGTGTTATTTTATCAGCGAATTGAGCAGTTTCAGAAGTGCCATCTTCTAGTTCTTTGAGGATGTTTTTTCTAATCTCCTCCAAACTGGGATCTTTTTCATATTTTTCTGTAGTTTTGACATATACATCATCACCACAATAATGATCAAATTTTTTCCCCAAAGGAGGTTCTTGAGCAAATCCAAAGTGTCTAAAACCTACAATGATGTCGGCAACTTGTAAACCAGAATCATCAACATAATTGAGTATGTTGACTTTGTAATTAGATTTTTTCAAAATTCTAGCAATGGTGTCTCCGAGAATTATGTTACGTATATGACCTATGTGCAGAGCCTTGTTAGGATTTACACTTGTATGTTCTACTACGATTGTGGAATTTTCCCCCAAATCTATAGAGCCAAACTCATCTAAATCAGATTCAGATAAAATCAACTGGGTTAAGGTTTCCCAGTTAGCAAAAAAATTAAGATATCCAGATGGATGAGATTCTACATTAGATACAAGAGTGCTTGTAAGTTGTCGATATTTTTCAGATAGAATATTTGCAATTTCTTTTGGATTTTTTTTTAGATGTTTGGCAAGTAAAAATGAGATATTAGAGCTTACATCACCAAAACCGGGTTTTGCAGGTTCCACAGAAAACAAAATATCAGATACTGACAAATCATCTAGTATTTTATGAAGATTATTTTCAATTTCATCGATTAGGGATTTGAATGCCACTACTATACCTCAGATAATTTAGGTGCTAATTTATCTAGTGCTTCTATAACTCCATCACCAGATTTTGCAGACATGATCATTGTTGCCTGTGATTTTACATATTCAGATGAATTTCCCAATGCTATGCTTGTTTTTGCAACTTTGAATAAAGGAATATCAGTAGCACTATCCCCTATTGCTATCACGTCATCGCTGGAAATAGAGAGTCGTTTCATAACTTCTTGAAACCCAGTCCCCTTGTCAATTCCTCGTGAATTAATATGAAATGCGTATTGACTATCTGAAAGTAAAACATCCAAATTTTTCTCCAAAATCAATTTTTTTGCCAGTTCCAAGTCAAATGTTCTCTCCAATACAACTTCAGTCATTCGTGGAAAGACTGGTTTTTCTACAACATTGTCAATATTGTTTTTTATGATTTGAAATGCTTGCTGACATTGCTGTATGTTGCCAAGTAAAACATGCTCGTTTGTATCAATTGTGATACAACCGCCGTTCTCACCTACAGCGATTTTTGTAGTCCCGCCAAAGACTGACAACAAATACGCTTCAATTGAAGATCGGCCAGTTACAAAGATCACGTTATGGCCAATGTTTTTCATATGTCTTAAGGCAGAAAGTGCATCTAGATTGATTCGGCCAGCACCATTTTCAGTTATGGTACCATCTATATCCACTGCAAATGTTTTTGATTTCACACATGTACTGTTTAGAACCGAATAATATTTGCTACGTATTCCTTGCCTAAATTAAAAAATAATGAATATTTTTGATAATACATGTGAAATAAAAAAAGAGAAAGATAATTGAATTTAAATTGCTTTAAACGAAATTAACTTGAAATCTTACTTTCTATGTTTTGGCAGACATGCTTTACAATATACAGGTCTGTCTGGTTTTGGTTCAAAAGGTACTTTGTCTTCCTTTCCACAATCTGCACATGTGCAAGGATACATTATTCTTTCTTCGGACATGATTTATTATGAATTTCACTCCTTAAGTACCATCGTATTGTTGGAAAAAACAGAAACATGTTATCTTAAAAAGAGAAGCCGTAGATTAACAATCACCATAATTAAGATTATTTTCTGATCACAGTTATTGCCAGTTTCCATAATAAAGGCATTCAATAGTTATTAGCATCAGAATGAACAACATGGTGATGATTCACAAAATCCAATATTTTGAAGCTGAAAAACTATCTCAAGGAGTATTTCTTCAAGATGCAGTTAACGAGTTTCTTGCTCAAAAGGGTGAAAACATAATATCAGTTCATCCAGTAATGGGAAACACGTTATTAGTTCATCATAAAGAATAATTGATTTTTTTACAATTATTTTTTAAATTTCCAATATCAGTTTCAAATCCAAGTCAAATCTAAAAGAGTTGAGATTATCGTCGTTCTCGGATTTTCTGTTCTAAAATATCTATCAATTCATTAACCATAAAATCCCCATCGCGGACATGGCTAATTCCAGTAATAGTCTTTATTCTAGTCATTGTTTCAGCAGTGATTTGTAATTGAGGCATGCTTTACTAACAGTGCATTGTTATTTAAAGCAAAGAATTATTGCAGAAATAATCATTGAGGAGAAATTAGGATTGTTTTACACATTTGCAATCACAATCAAACATTCCTACTTTACCCATACATTGATCATGATGTTCATGATAACATTTGTCACAAGTAACCAAGTCACATATTTACGAATTGCCGAGATAAATACCGACGTAATTGGACAATCCTAAAAATTTCACAGTTATAATGAGATTCATCATATTACAGTAAGAGATGACAAAAAAGGGAGTTATAGAGGAGATTTTTAGCAAAGCAAGATTTGCAGATGATGCAAAAGCATACAAAATTTTCTACAGAGACTTTGAGAGACTAAGAGAAACAACATTACCAGAATTTATCAAAGAATCAAACAATTTTCAAACCATTCCAATCACAAGAATTGAGGTAATTAAGAAAAATCATAGGATTTTATTTGAAAAGAACAGTAAAAAGATTGAATAGATTTGGGAATTCCTGAAAAAATTAAAGCCATTCAAGATGAAATGGCAAAAACTCAGATCAACAAAGCTACAAACCATCACATTGGGTTACTAAAAGCAAAGATTGCAAAACTAAAACGAGAGCAAGAAGACAAAGAAATTCAAAAAAGTGGTGTAAAAACAGATGGGTTTGATGTCAGACGTGCAGGGGATGCCACGGTTGTATTTATCGGATTACCAAGTGTTGGAAAATCAACACTGCTAAACAAATTAACAGATGCAAAGTCTACAGTCGGCGCTTATCAATTTACAACTCTGACAGTAGTTCCAGGAATGATGGAATATCGTGGAGCTAAAATCCAAGTTCTTGATCTACCTGGAATTATCAAAGGTGCATCAAGCGGAAAAGGATTAGGTAAAAGAATACTGTCAGTCGCAAGAACTGCAGATTTGGTTTTACTTATGCTAGATGTTTTTCAGCCTTTTCACGAAGATGTATTGGTAAATGAATTAGGAAACATAGGAATCAGACTAAACAGGTTGCCCCCAAACATCACCATTGAAAAATCACCAATGGGTGGAATTGCAATTGCACAGCAAGTAAAACTAACAAAAATTTCAGAACAACATCTAAAAGATATTTTGCATATTTATGGAATAGTTAGTGCTAGAGTGGTCATCAGAGAAGATATCACATCTGAGCAATTAGCAGATCATATTGCCGGAAATATCAGTTACTCAAAATCACTTACGATTTTAAATAAGATAGACCTAGTAGATAGAGAATTTTTAGAAGATTTGAAAACAAAAATAAAATCAGAGGTAATAGAGGTTTCAGCAAACTCAGAAATCAACATAGAATTACTAAAAGAGAAAATCTATGATAAGCTTAACTTCATTAGAATATACATGAGACCAAAAGGTGGTGAAACAGACTTTAAAGAACCGTTAATTGCAAGAGAGGGAGACACAGTGGAAGACATTTGCAATAAACTGCATCGAAATATGAAAAAACAATTCCGATACGGTTTGATTTGGGGTAAGAGTGTAAAGTTTGGAGGACAAAGAGTAGGGTTAGATCACATTGTACAGGACGAAGATGTTTTAACAATAATTAAAACACGTGGAGCATAATTTTTCAATTTCAAATAACAAAATGGATCAAGATACAGAACATAGATGGTGTCATTATTGCATGGCAAAAACAAAACAGATTCTTGTTTTTCTTCCAGAAATGGCAACATACAAGCGTAGAAGACAGTACAAATGCACTATTTGTGGAAAAAAAAGTTGGTTACAAGGAAGAAGACCATCAGCTGAAAGTGTTTATTGAAATTTTTCCGATCAAAATTAAATTTGAAAAATAAAATTTCGTTGATAAATAGTAATCAGTTTGTGTAATTTTGTTTAGTCTAACTATAGAAAAGCTATGAAAATGCCGATTGGTTAATGGCTACAAGAAGAAAAGCTGTCGTTAGAACAGCAGCAAGAAAAGCTGTACGTAGAAAAGCAGTTAGAAAAGCTGTTGTTAGAAAAGCAGTTGTAAGAAAAGCTGTACGTAGAAAAGCAGTTAGAAGAGCTGTTGTTAGAAAAGCAGTTGTAAGAAAAGCTGTACGAAGAAAAGCAGCAAGAAGAGCTGTTGTTAGAAAAGCAGTTGTAAGAAAAGCTGTCGTAAGACGTGCAGTTCGAAGAGCTGTTTTAAGACGAGCAATTGGAAAATCACTCGTAAGAAAAGCAGCAAGAAGACGATAAGATCGTCAAAAAATTAACAATCGTCATCAAACGACGATTTGTTTTTCCTTTTTCTAAATTTTCTAAAAACTTAAGGATTTA
>SYJQ01000033.1 GCA_005798405.1 Nitrosopumilaceae archaeon | reverse complement strand
TGTTCTTGGAGCGACCAACAGACCAGAAAGCATTGATCCTGCTCTTAGAAGACCAGGTAGATTTGACAGAGAGTTTGAGATATCAGTTCCAAATGAAGACGGCAGATTAGAGATTCTCATAATTCACACAAGAGGAATGCCCGTTGCAGACGATGTAGACCTTAAGGACTTGGCATCAGAGTTACACGGATACACAGGAGCAGATATCAAATCACTTTGCAGAGAAGCAGCATTAAAATCAATTCGACGTTATTTACCAGAGATAGATCTAGAGACTGAAAAAATATCATCAGATGTATTACAATCAATGCAAATAAAATTAATCGACTTTTACGATGCAATGCATGATGTAATACCTACAGCAATGAGAGAGTTTTACGTAGAAAGACCAAAGGTGTGGTGGCAAGATGTTGGAGGATTAGAAGAGGTCAAAAAATCATTGACAGACAATCTTATTGTTGCAATGAAAGAGCCAAGCAAATTCACTAAAATGGGAATCAAACCTCCAAAGGGAGCATTAATCTACGGACCACCAGGGTGCGGTAAAACACTCATTGCAAGAGCACTTGCTACAGAGACTGGGGCAAACATGATCTTAGTTAAAGGTCCAGAGATTCTTTCAAAGTGGATTGGGGAATCAGAAAAAGCAGTAAGAGAGATTTTCAGAAAGGCCAAAACATCATCACCGTGTGTTGTGATTTTTGATGAGTTAGATTCACTTGCACGTTACAAATCAGGAGAGGGCGGAGTAGGAGAGACGGTTCTTAGTCAACTACTAACTGAGATTGAGGAGGGAACATCATCAAGAGTAGTCGTAATAGGAATTACAAACAGACCAGATGTATTAGATAACTCACTACTTAGAACAGGAAGATTAGATTTGGTACTATATGTTCCACCACCAGACGATAAAGGCAGATTAGAGATCATCAAAATACTAACAAAGAAAATGCCGTTGGCAGGAGATGTGAAACTAGATGAAATTGCAGTTGCTACTCAAAATTATACGGGAGCAGACTTGGCAGCACTATGCAGAGAAGCAGCAGTTCAAGCAATGCGAAACAATACAGCAAAGATATCAAGTGTGGATTTTGCAAAAGGCATGAAGCAAATTAAACCATCAATTACCAAAGAGGTTGAACAATGGTATAATACAGTAAGAGAAAGTATATCTAATGTGGTACCCAAGTCAGGAGATAAATCATTTTACGGATAAAAATGGCAATTCCACTAAAAAATATAATGCATGAAAAGATCAAGGAAGCAAATTCTCTTACAGATGTAGAGCTGTACAAATCTTTGACAAAAGATGAGATAGTAATTCCAGAAGATAAATTCAATAAATTATTGCTAGACCTGGAAATTTTAGGACTGATCAAAGTTGCATGGATAACAAAAGATGCCCGCAGAATAGAGATAGTCACAATAAAAGAAGAGATAGACATAGTGGATGAACAAAATCAAGAGATGATGGAAAAAGACTATGAAGCAAGTTTTCCTGGTTTTGAAAAATAATTAATTTCTAAAATAACGGAAAATGAAATGCTGCATCTAATGCGACTGCAACAAAAATTATTGTAAGATAGGGAGCAGTTACCTTGTATGCTTTCCAGGCAAATTCAGATGTAGGATTCTTTGTGAGTTTATAGTGGTAAGATAACATCAATCCGCCTGAAACGGCTGCAATTACAGTGTATACAATTCCCATGCCAAATGCAGAAAGCATCAAAGAGTATGGAAGTAAAATCAAAGTATTTCCCAAGATGTATTTTGATGTTCTTTGCATTCCAATTACAACTGGAAGCATTGGAATGTTGGCTTGAGCATATTCATCTTTTATTTTCATTGCAAGACACCAAAAGTGTGAAGGTGTCCATACAAACACCAAAAATCCTACGAGGAATCCCAACAGATCCATACTACCAGTTGCAGCTGACCAACCAGCCCAAGCTGCGGCACTGCCAGCAATTCCACCAATTACAATATTTGATGAGTTTAATCGTTTAAGCCACACCGTGTAAATTATGACATATGAGAATATTCCCAATGCAATAAAAAATGCAGATACGGCATTTAGTGTAAAGTATCCGTAAATTACAGAAATACAGCTTACAGCCAATCCATAAATCAAAACATGCAAAGATTTCATCCTTCCAGAAGGAATGGGTCTAGTGCTGGTTCTCGTCATTTTTGGATCAATGTCTTTGTCATAGTAGTGATTCAGCGCACTTGAACCAGCAGAGGCTAATGCACCAGCAATTATGATATGCAAATATGCCCAATAATCTAATTGTGGGGCATTTGGAACCAGTTTATTTGCTGCATACATGGATGTCACAGCGGTAATTACAAGTAAAACAACAATTCGCGGTTTGGATATTTCCAATATTTCCTTAAAGCCCAATCTCATATATCCAAATCAGAAGCCATTTAATTTATTCGCCTTTGATGATCCGTGTTATTTCAAAAGAATTAAGTATATCAGCCATGAGAGCTAGCTTGAATGAGTAATTGGGACCTCATGATGCCAGGCATGGGATTGACAGCTATAGGTTTAGCAGGTGTGACAATATCGTATTCAGGAATAGCTCACACATTTATCGATGGAATGCATGCATTGACAGGTCTAACCATGTTTATCGGACTGATCTTTTTATCAGCAGGTATCTTAGATGGTGGCATCTCAACTAGCAACAGAGCCAAGGCAACTGCTCTAGTAATCATATCCATTGCATTAGGATTTGGAACATTTGCATTAACAATGAATTCATCAAATTACACAATTACATTAGCAGGATTATTGATGGCAATTGCTTTTCCGTCAATTATAATAGCATATCTTGCAATGAAGATGCCACAGTATGCCAAACCAGTTGGAGTAATTGTGTGTCTAGCAAGTGCAACAGGAATTATCATGTGGTTTGCATTTGGATTGGTAAGTCCAGATACTTACATGATTAACGAACCAGTTGCAGAAGAGGTTGTTTCAGAAGAGATACAATTGGCAGGTCCAATATTTGCAATTACAATCTTAGTAGATTCTGCCATACAAGGGAATCCAGATTATGAACCGGATGTTGCACATGTTCCAAAAGGACACATTGTGGAATGGACAAATGCAGATACAGCTCCACATACAGTAACTAGTTCAGTCGACTTTGGTGACACATTTAATTCAAACATGATCAACGCGGGTGAAAAGTTCACACTAGACACAAACAAACTGGCAATTGGTGAATATGAGTACATGTGTGTAGTGCATCCATGGATGATAGCGACTTTGATTATTGAAGAGCCAAAAGAAGATGTCAAAGTAGTGATTCCACAGGGAGCGGGAATTGAGCAAATTGGACAAATCTATTACGATCCTGAATTGATTCAAGTTCCAGTTGGAACTACAGTAGTTTGGGAAAATACAGATAATGCAATGCACACAGTAACTTCAGGCAATCCCCAAGACGGACCGAATGGAACATTTGATTCGATGATTTCTGCAGGTGATTCATTCAAGTTCACATTTAATTCTCCAGGAAAAGAAGACTACTTTTGCATAGTGCATCCTTGGATGATAGGCTCTGTTGAAGTACAATAGGTTTGCAAAAAATTATCCTAACTGAATCTCAAAAAAAAATACTTGCAAATCATGCATCTAATGAAAAACCAAACGAGTCATGTGCGGTATTGTTTGGCACTTTGGACAGTCAGAGAACAACAGTAAAAGAAATTTTTCTTACAGAAAACATAGACAAGTCTCCTATTAATTTTACAATTTCAAATGAGCAATTAATTAAATGCTACAAAACAGCGGAAGAAAAAAAGATGGAAGTTGTAGGGATATTTCATTCGCATCCAAATTCTGAGGCATATCCATCAGATACTGACAAAAAATTCATGTACAGCAATCCAGTTGTCTGGGTAATTTATTCAGGAATAACAAATGAATTCAAAGCATATGTACTTGAATCAGATATTGTGGAAGTTTCAATTCAAACATAAGACAAAAATAGAAAGTAAATAGTTATGTAGATTATATCATATCAAAAATAAACTGATTTAAATGAAACACAAAATTCTACTTTTAATTCATTGGTTAATTATCATAGCCCTCATAATATCTTCAATAATATTTGTTTTAGATGAAATAGAATTGGCTAGCTCTGAGGCGGAAATCAGAGATGGCAAGATATTATTTTGTAATGAAAATGAATGTACAAGTTATCAAGCAAAGACATCTACAACATTTTTGAAAATATTCATCTTTGAAACAATAGTAGCAATATTAGCTCTAGTAGCTTTACGTGAAGGAATTTCGCTTGAGAAAAGATTTGGTTAGATCTTTGAATTAAATATCCCTTTTTTTAAACAGATTCATGGAAATTCACGTATACGACACCTATGTCAAAGCCAAAGATGGTCATACCATGCACTTTGATGTAATTACTGGTGAGAAAAATCACGACAAAGCCATCACATACGGCAAAGAGTGGTTAAAATCAGTCGGTGAACCAAGTGCAACAATGACTACCAATGAATGCCAATTCTGTCATTCACAAGGTGCACCAGAGCCTGTTGAGCGGGCAATTAAGGAGAAAGGTTATTTCATCCAAAAGATGGAAGGCTGTCCTTAAACATTTTCCTTTTTTAATTTTGATCTATATTTTTTAGGACAATTCTTTTCTTTAAAGCATGACAGACCAGAAATATTCAAAGTGGACAGTGGAAGGAGACAAAAAAACAAAATGGATTTGCGGTTGTTTTCAAACAGCGGATGATTATTTTAAATTCTGTGAAAAACACAATGACATTTTGAAAAAAGCAATTCAGACACAAATAGATGAATTGGATTTGACTCTGATAGTAGAAGACTAGAGTGCAAGTATTGCTACAAATGCAGATACAAAGACAATTGCAATTGTGTTTAGTAATTTAATTACGGTGTTTAATGCTGGACCTGCTGTATCTTTGTAAGGATCACCGATGATATCACCGACGACTGCTACTTTGTGCAAATCAGTTCCTTTGTTACCTTGCATTTCTACTAGTTTCTTTGCATTATCCCATGCACCACCGGTGTTTGCCAAGTGGTATGCCAATGGAAGTCCAGTAACAACTGCGCCCATCAATAGACCAGCTACTGCAGTTGGTCCTAAGAGAATGCCCAAAGCAATTGGAGATATGATTGCAATTATTGCAGGTTTCCAAAGTTCCTTAATTGATGCAGCAGTTGCAATATCGACACATTTAGCATAATCAGGTTTTGATGTTCCTGCCAAGATTCCAGAATCAGATTTGAATTGTCGTCTTACTTCGTCTACCATTTTTCCTGCAGCACGAGAGACACCGTTGATAAGTTGTCCTGTAATGATAAATGGAATCAATCCACCAACCAACAATCCTACAATGATAGTTACATTTGTCAAACTATAATTCAAATCCAAAACGCCTGCAAAGATATGTGATGCCTCAAACTGGAATGCCTGTATCATGGCAAGTGCTGCCAATCCAGCGCTGGCAATAGCAAATCCTTTGGTTACGGCTTTGGTTGTATTTCCTACAGCGTCAATCTCATCAGTTACCTTTCTGTTTTCTTCACCCATTCCAGTCATCTCTACAATTCCACCTGCATTGTCTGCAATTGGTCCAAATGCATCAATGCTAAGAACAATTCCTGCAAGACTAAGCATGGCCATTGCAGTTAGTGAAGTTCCAAATATTCCATACAGTATTGGGTCTGTGCCTTCAGGTGCAGCGTTTGAAGCAATGCTAAATGAGAGAATGATTGCAACAATTAATGCAATCATAAATGGTCCGGTGGATTGCATTCCTTTGATAATTCCCATTAATGTAAGTGAGGCATATCCCCATTTTGCAGATTCAACAATGTCTTGAACTGGTTTGTATTTGTAATTTGTATATCTGTCAGTAATCTTTTGAATCACAGGAACTAGGATAACACCGATTACTGTTGTTCCAAATAGTGCATATGCTATTGTGGTTTGTCCAAGGAAATAGTATGTAAATATAAAATTCAAAATAATCGCAATTGTAGCAGAAACATAAAATGATACATTCAACGGTTTCATTACATCTGTGATATTTTTAGAGCGAATTATCACTATACCAATAATGGATGCAATCATTCCAGATGTTCCAATTAAAATTGGATACATGAAAATTTCAGGAGCACCGATAAGTGCTGCGATAAGTAATGAAGCTAATATGGTAACAATGTAAGACTCGTAAACATCAGAACCCATTCCTGCTGCGTCACCTACGTTGTCACCTACATTATCTGCAATTGTTGCAGGGTTTCTAGGATCGTCTTCAGGGATATTGACTTCTACTTTTCCTACCAAATCTGCTCCCATGTCTGCAGCCTTTGTGAAAATTCCACCACCAATTCTTATGAATAATGCAATCAAACTTGCGCCGATGCCGACACCGGCAATTGTAATTGGATCAGGGTAAACCATGTAAAGTCCGGTAATTGCCAAGAGTGCCATTGCTGGAACTGCCAATCCAACAGTTGCTCCACCTCTAAATGCCATGGCAAATGTTTTGCCTAGTCCACTGCCACTTAGATGAGCTGCTCTTACTGCTGCTTTGACAGTAATTTTTAATGAAATCAATCCTGCAACTGCAGAGAGTGTTGCACCTACTGCAAATGCCAAACCGTTTGAAAATCCAATAAAGTATCCAATAATAACTGAAAGTGCGACAGCAATAGGAATGATAATTTTCATCTCTCTTCTGAGAAATGCTGCAGCCCCGATTTTGACAGCATTTGAGATTTCCATCATCTCTTTAGTGCCTGAAGGCTGCTTTGTAATCCAAGAAACTATGCCTAAAGCAACGATAAATGAAGCAATACCGGCCCCAATGGGCAGAATCTGTTGTATATCCATGGCTATAATTGGCTTGCCTGAGGCTGGAAATATAAATCAATGAGGGAATTTATTTTCTTTTTTGATAGGGCAAAAATGTTTTTCCGCGTAGTCCTTGTCTTACTAGCTTGTTGAATCTTTTGCCATGTGCAAGATATGGAAATCTCATGTGGATTAATTCATGAACCAGAGTATTTTCCAGAGTCTTGTCATCAGGAATTTTTCTAATATTAATGAAAACCAGATTATGTTGCAAATATGAAACACCATAGTATTTGTAAGCAGATGTCCTCCTGCCTTCAGTCATCTCTTTTGGCATGTCAAGTACTTCTTTGGTAGTAAGCAGAATTTTAGGTTCGGATATAGAGAATCGATTTGAGTAGACACCGACTTTTTCAAGTATCTGTAATTTTAGTTCAGGATCTAGCTTCACAGTTATTTGTGATAAAATCGATGTTTATTCTAAAATGTCAATTCTTGTACTAGCATTGGTGTATTATGTTTTGTATGATAATCTGAAGAGTTGTTGATAAACAGAGTGTGTTTTATTTCATTGATATGTTACATTAACTGTACATTTCATCTGTCATCTTCAGTTTTTGTCTGCGAATGGAGTTCATTGTTTAAATAAGTCCATAAAAAAGTCACGCCATGAACAAATGGTTTGAGATAATTAT
>SYJQ01000032.1 GCA_005798405.1 Nitrosopumilaceae archaeon | reverse complement strand
GCTGTTATTTCAGCTGCTTTTCTTCCTGAAAACAACATTGAACCATAAGTTGGACCCATTCTAGCCAGTCCATGTGTTTCTGTTACTGACATTCCCGCTGCTACTAGTCCAGGATATACCTCACCTGTTTTGTTAACTACGTGTTCTTCTCCTTCGTTTACATACATTGGATTCATTCCCTTCCATTCTACTAGTCCTCTGTCTACTAGTCGTTTTACTGCAACAGAGTCATGTCCTGATGCATCGATAACCATCTTTGCTTCAAGTGCAATTGGATCAACACAAGTAATGTTTCTTGGTAATGCTGAAACTGGCATCCAATTAACAACAATACCACAAACTCTACCATCTTTTAAAACAAGATCGTCAAACTTTGTAAGATTGAGAAATTTTACTCCTGCATCACACGCTGCTGCAATCAATTTTGAAACTGCATGTGGTCCTGGTGTCAAGTATAGTCCCTCTGAAACTTTTTTGTAAGGAACTCCTAATTCATCCCAAATTTTTTGGGCTGGTTCTCTTACTGTTACTGGATTCATCATATATCCACCCAACCAATAACCTCCACCAAGGTAATTGTTTTGCTCAACAACTAAAACTTTGAAACCCATGTTAGAAAGATCACGACTTGCAGTTAATCCTGCAGGACCTGCGCCAATAATTATTACATCTGACTGTGCTCTGTCAATTAGAACCGCGTGCCATTCATTTGCAATTGCACGAGTAATCTCAACTTCACTAACGTCAGTGAATATTTTTGTTGATTTTTCTGCAACAGTAGCTTTTTGCACGAAAATATTGATTCTTAGAACCCATTAATACTTTACCACTTTTTTAAAATTAGGGGAAACTAATCCATGATGCTTGAATCTTTTGTAGTATGAGGAAAATTCATGTATGTTATTGACACATTTTCTCCTAAACTTCCCACATATCAAAAATTTATATCATAACTCAAAGGACTTTCTATTGCATTGACCGTGTCTGATCTTAAACAATCGTATCCTGATTCTCCTAACCCTAAAATTAATTGGGCAAGAATTGAAGAGGCAGAGGCTTTTGCCAATACTGTAAAATTATTCCGTCAAGGAAAATACGATGAAGACAGCTTTAGACGATATAGGCTCCAGCATGGGGCATATGGAACCAGAATGACTAATGATTATGCTATGGTTCGAATCAAACTACCTGCAGGAGAAGTTTATCCTCATCAACTTGAAAAAATATCTCAACTAAGTGAGCAGTTCTCTATAGGTAGCGCTCATTTTTCAACAAGAGAAAATATTCAATTACACTGGGTTATTCTAGAAGATGTCTCAGAAATTTTACGTGGACTTGCAGAGGTGGGGCTTACATCACGTGAGGCATGTGGTAACTCTGTAAGAAATGTAATGTGCAGTCCTCTCTCGGGTGTTTGTCCTAATGAGGAATTCGATTCTACTCCACATGCACTTGCAACAGCTAGGTTCTTCTTGAGAAATCCAATGTCTCAAAGCCTTCCAAGAAAATTCAAATTTAATTTTACGTGTTGTGAAAAACACGGAATGGTACGAATGGTAGATGTCGGATTGATCCCGCAAACTAGGGATTTGGATGGAACCACTCAAAAAGGATTCAAAATTTTTCTTGGTGGTGGATTAGGTAACAAATCTTTTGTAGGTTATCAATTAGAAGATTTTACTCCTGAGGAAGATCTTTTGCATACTTCTATTGCAGTTGTGAAAATTTTTGATAGACTCGGTGACAGGAAAAATTTGGCTAGAAATAGAATGCGTTATCTTGTAAATGATATGGGTTGGGAAAAATTCCAAAACCTCGTTCTTAAAGAAAGAGCTATAGTTAGAGCAACTCAATCAGTAATCACTCAACTTGAAGTGGATCACACTCCATCTGTAATTAAAAGACCAATCCGTATATCTGACGAAAGTGGAAGTTCAACTCCTGACGGATATGCAAGGTGGTTAAAGACAAACACTCTAAAGCAAAAACAATCTGAATATTCTTCTGTATTCATAACCCTAGAAGCTGGAGACATCACATCAAATCAGTTATCTGAATTAGCATCGATTATTCGAGAATTCTCATCAGAAGGTCATGCCCGAGCCGGATTTGTTCAAAATATCGCACTACGTTATGTTCATGACGATGATTTATCGCGTCTATACTCCAAACTATTGACTGTAGGATTGGCAAAGCCTGGTGCCCTTACTATGGCTGCACCTATAGGCTGCTCGGGCACAACTTCTTGTAATTTGGCTTTGACTAATTCTCATAGATTGGCAAAGGAGATTCAAAGAAAATTCCTCGAGCTCAAATTAGATCAAGATGACGACTTGCAAGATTCTTCAATTAAAATCAGCGGGTGTCCAAACTCATGTGGTCAACACGGAATTGCCACAATTGGCTTCTTTGGTGGAGGAGGCAGAGTTGGAAAAGAAATGTATCCTAATTACCAAATGTCTTTGGGAGGACGTTCTGATGGTGAAACAATGCTTGGTGCTACATGTCATAGAATTCCTGCAAAAAGAGTAATTCCAGTAATTTTAAAAATTATTGAATTATTCAAACAAAATAAAAAGCCTGATGATACTCTCAAAGATTGGATTCACAGAATTGTAAATGGAAAAGAAGAATCTGAAATTAAATCTGTCCTTGATATGAGAAAAGTTTTGGATTCACTTACCATTCCGCCCACAAAAGAAGAGGATCCTGATTTTTACACTGATTATGGAAGTGATTCTAGCTATCACACAAAAACTGGAAAGGGCGAATGTGCTGCATGAGCCAAGAAAAAATCAAAATAACAACTGGAATTGATTCACTGAGATCTGAAATTAGAGATAAGAGTGTTCGAATAATTGATGTACGAAGAGAAGAGGATTACAAACAAAGTCATATCCCAACTGCAGTAAATCTTCCACTGGCAAATTTGCTATCTGATGATAGTCCAGAACGTGTTTTGAAACTTGTAAATGCAATGGGCATAGATGATCAAACTCCTGTAGTAGTCTATGATGATACTTTTGGTGCACTTGCATCTAGAGTTGCATGGACGTTGGAGTATCTTGGTCATTCTGACGTGTCTTTGCTTGAAACAACTTTTAGTAAATGGAAATCACTTGGTTTGGAAAATGATAATAAAACACCAGAAATACAACATAAAGAACATTCTATTCATCTGAAACCTGAAATCTTAGCTACTTCTGATTATCTGGACACATCAAAAGATAAACCAAATGTACTCTTAATTGATAACCGCGAGAGACTAAACTACCTAGAGCAACATATTCCCGGCGCAATCAGCCTCCCATATCGCACTCTTGCAACTCCAGATAAAATACTGCGCCCAAAAGAGGACATGACACGATTATTAGGTAACCGTGGAATCTCAGGCAATTCTGAAATTATCACTTATTGTGGAAGTGTTGGGACTCTTTCTGGTTTGGCTTATTATGCACTAAAATCTGTTGGATTGCCTAATGTTAAACTGTACGTGCGCTCTTTTAAAGAATGGAAAAATCTTGAAAAACCAATAGCAAAACAGCAGGATGCAAACTATTGGGATTTATCTGCAGAATAAATTACGATATTTCGTTTCTGAGTTTTTTAGTAATTGTTACTTCTATGTTATCAAAAAGATTCAACATCCTGCCTTTGTTTTCAATCAGGTAATCTACTCCTCTATCTTTTAATCTGATTTTCCACAATCTAATTTCTCTGTGTTCCTCAAAGAACTGTTCAATCATTTGCTCTCCTGATTTTGTTGGGTCAATAAACTCTTCAAATATTTCCATTGTCTTTTCAACATCTTCTTCTTCTATTGACTCTCTGACTGATTGTATGGCTTGACTGAGCTCTTTTAGATTCTTGACTGGCTTTGGTAATTGTTTTTTTGTAATTCCAAACAATCCTTTTCTCTCTTTTCCCATTCTTTCTGCAACATCTGCAGTGAGATCATATATTGGAATTTTACTTAGACCATCTCGTTTTTCATTCTGAACAATTAATCCCTTTTCAAGTAATTTTCTTAATGCATCATCTGCATCAGCTTTATCTAGAAATGTTGTCCAAACAATGGCCCCAAGTGTGTGATATCCTTGTCTGATTGATTCTAAAACTACTACTTCGACAATTCTTTTGAATCCTTCCTCGATTCTAACATTTGCAAAATCTTTGTCTCTGATTGACTTTCGTGCATTCTTTACATCGATTTCAATTGAACGCTTTAATGCTTCAAGTGATTCTGGAACTTGGTTTACTAGAGATAGAAAACATGCTTTGTTATACCATGCCATTCCATATGTAGGATCTGACTCTACTGCTTTTTCAACTGCGTCTAATGCTTTAGAGTAATTTTTTTGTTCATAATGGACTAGCGCTTTTAAATTCCAAGCTTCTGGGTTAGTGACATCAATATCTAAAATTTTATCATAAATCTTTAGTGCATCATTGTAATCTTCCAGATGAAATCTTGCATATCCTAACTTCATCAAAGTCTCAATACTGTTTGGATCTATTCGTAATGCCTGCTCAAAGATGAGTGCTGCCTCTTCGAGCTTTTCATCTGCCATCAAGTTTACTCCTTTTTTAAATAATTTTTTACGATTATAGTCAGGATCTACCAGGCTTGTCTCTTCAACAGGGTCTGTTTTTTTAGACTCTATCTCGTTTTCATTTGATTTTTTTTGAAATGGCTTCTTCACTAGCTCAACTTGGACATTTAATCTAGATAAATACTATCCTGAATCCTCCTATTCTCATGCTATGGGTTGTCTATTTCTCTTCTGCACTTTTTCCTAAAAATGGCACAAAAACATATCCTGGTTGATTTTTTATTTCTACAATTTCATGATCTTTCTTTTTTAGTAGAACTAATGATTGCTGAAATTTACCCACTGGCGCAATCAATAAGGCGTCTTCTGATAACTGTTCAAGTAATGCGTCAGGAATTTTTTTACACCCTGCAGTAACTATGATTCTATCAAAAGGTGATTCTTCTGAAAACCCTGAACTTCCATCACCTAAAATTACTTTGACATTCTTTATTCCTAATTTATCTAGATTTTTTTTAGCAAACTCTGCAAGTTCGGAATGTCTTTCTATAGAGTAAATCATACCATGTCCCACCAAGTAAGAAAGAATTGCAGTTTGCCAACCTGACCCTGTGCCGATTTCTAGAATTTTTTGTCCTTCTTTGATATCTAGCCATTCAGTCATTCTTGAAACAACTGATGGTTGAGATATTGTTTGATCTTTCATTATTGAAAGAGGTGTGTCTTCATATGCTCTTTCTTTAAGAGATGTTGGCACAAACTCTTCTCTGGGTATTTTTCTAATGGCTGCTTCCACTTTATTATCATTAAGAAACCCTGCTTTTTTCATAATGTTAATCAAATCATCTAATTGTTGTTTGTTTTTTTTCATTATTTTTCATTTTGATTAAAACGTAACCTGAGTAATTATTTTACAAGTATTATTATCATAATTGAGATTGTAGTTTGTGCTTTATGTACATGCAATGGTAAAGTGCCGCAATGGCTGAAACAAAAAACACTCCAAAGAAAAGTACTGGGATTGCCCCATTGTGGGCTTCTAGTTGGACAGATATGGAGAGATCAATTGACAATCTGCGCAGAGACATGGAAAAAGCATTTTCATCATTTCCCTCAATTACCATGCCAAAAATGTCACATACATCATGCGATGTTATCGACGAAGGAAATCAATTCCGTGTAAAAATGGATGTTCCTGGAATAAAGAAGAATGAAGTCAATCTGAATGTGACTGATAACTCTATTGAGGTATCTGCAGAACACAAAGCTGAATC